>JAAFJG010000058.1 GCA_013298075.1 Cytophagales bacterium
ATCACAGGAAATACAATAGTTTGTGCTTTATCAACCCAAACTTATGCTGTAACTAATAATCTGGGAAGTACTTATAATTGGACAATTATAGGAGGAACACCAAATATAACCACAGGAAATTCTATTGTTGTAAATTGGGGAACAGGAACTACAGGAACAATTAGTATTATAGAAACTAATGTAAATGGCTGCGTTTCAAGTCCTATTGCAATCAATATAATTATCAATCCATTACCAACGCCAAATATTTCAGGAAACCAAATAGTCTGTGCTTCATCAACTCAAACTTATTCTTTAGCTAATACTAATGTAGGAAGTACTTATAATTGGACAATCACAGGAGGAACGCCAGCCACATCTACAGGAAATTCTATTTCTGTTGATTGGGGAACAGGCACTGCAGGAACAATTAGTATTATAGAAACCAATGCAAATGGCTGCGTTTCAATTCCTATTGCAACCAATATAATTATCAATCCATTACCAACGCTAAACATCACAGGAAATACAATAGTTTGTGCTTTATCAACCCAAACTTATGCTGTAACTAATAATCTGGGAAGTACTTATAATTGGACAATCACAGGAGGAACGCCAGCTACATCTACAGGAAATTCTATTGTTGTAACTTGGGGAACAGGAACTGCGGGAACACTTATGGTTACTGAAACTATAACATCAACTAATTGTTCTACCACAACTAATGCAAATAGTATAACTATCAATCCATTACCTACTCCAACCATCACAGGAAACGCAACTGCTATTATTGGTAATAATCAAAATTATTCTGTACCACCTATATCATTAAATTCATATTCTTGGAGTATCACAGGAACAGGAACTATTGTGAGTGGACAAGGCACAAATGCCGTAGTAGTACGATGGACATCTTCTGGTGCTGGTTCTATCATTATAGATGAAACTAATACTTTCGGTTGCATAAAAACAAGTACTCAACCTATAAATATTATACCTGCACCCCCTTCTCCCACCAACTTTTTAGCCCAACCTTTATCAGGCTCATCAATACGTTTGACTTGGGATACGTTTTCGGGAATAGGTTTCGAAATTCAAAGGTCGTTTACTGATGATTTCTTATCTAATACAGTCGTTTTAAATTCTAACGTAGCCAACTTAGTTACTTTTGATGATACAGGATTGATTCCAAGTTTATATTATTATCGTATTCGTGCTAAACTTTCAAACGGATTGACGAATTGGAGTTTGGTGTCATCAGCCACAGTAGGTCAGGCGGTAGTCAATGTACCGACCAATTTACAAGCCACCACTATCAATCCGACAAGCGTAGTTTTGAGTTGGAACGATAATTCAATAGATGAAACTTCTTTTGATTTAGAAAGAGCAAGTATATTTACCAACAATCGATTTGAAAGATTAGCAAATGTGCCATCTATGGTGGGTGCGGGCAACGTAATCACTTACACAGATAATACAGTTTTTGCATTTTTCGAATATAGTTATAGAGTGCGTGCAAGGTCGTTTGTAGGGATTTCTCCTTATAGCAATGTGTTAAATATACAAACATCTATCGACCCAAATGCACCACCAACTACGCCACCATTCAATTTAGATGCACAAGCATTATCTAAAAAACAAATTGATTTAGTTTGGAAGTATAACAATATTTCTTCTCAAATAAGATTTCAAATAGAACGAGCAGACGGTACTACAGGGGCATATTCACGCATAGGAACAATTTTTAATACTTCTATTATTGGAGATAGATTTTTTAGTGATACTTTAAATTTGGTAGAAAATCAATTATATTGTTATCGTGTCAGAGCGGTCAGTGCAGGCGGATATTCTGCTTATAGTGATACAAGTTGTGCGTATGCCATTTGTAATATTGGCTCTATTGCTACTTTGCGTGATGACGTAGGGACAGGAAATAATACAATTTGTGCAGGAAAATCAGCCAATTTAATTTTGACCAAACGACCATTTAACGCAAGATACCAATGGCATAAAAATGGAGAGGCGATTGCAGGGGCTATTTTTCCTGCTTATTTAGCAAATAGTACAGGAAAATATAAATGTCTTATCAGTGTGGGAACAGGTTTAGGACTTTGTGTAGATTCTACTTTTAATCAAATGTTGATTATCGCACAAGGAACAACCACGCCTGTTACTATTTCTTATGACGGCACAAAATTAAAATCCTCTATTCGCGATGCCAATGTGTATCAATGGTATAAAAATTATACGGCAATTCCTAATAGCAATGTATCAGAATATCCAACCACTGAAAATGGTATTTATTTTATCATCATAACCATTGATGGTTGTACTTCTACTTCTAATTTGTTAATAGTGGGAGACGCTACGGCTCTCGAAAGTTTTGATATATCCAATTATTTATCTATTTCGCCTAATCCAACCTCTGCCCAAGCCAAAATAACGGTTGATGTGCCTATCCAAGGCAATTATGAATGGATAATAACCGATATGAGTGGAAAAATTGTATTGAAATCAACCGCAGAAAAAACTGAAAATCAATTAACTGAGTTAATTGATATGAGTAATTTGGCAAATGGAATGTATTTGATAGAATGGAAAATTGGAAAATATCAAGCAAGGAAAAAAATTATCAAAAGATAAAATAAGAACTTGTTTGTGAGGAAATAAAAATAGGATTTATGTGTATTCAATCCTATTTTTTTTGCTCTTAGAAAATTTGTGGGAAATATTTTTTTTGAACTGTATTTTTTGAATTGCCTCCAGATTTATCTGGAGGATAATATAAATTTCAATCATTGGGCTTTAGCCAAAATCTCTCTATTTCTCAAATGAATATTTTTCTATATTTTCAAAATAAATGGCTATTCATAAAAACCATTTTTTTTTATTTTTTGGAGAATAAATTCATTACAACCAACCTTTTTTTTGCGCCCTAATAATAGCATCAATTTTATTATTGACGTATAATTTTTGGTAAATATTTTTGATATGACTTCTGACCGTATCCAAACTAATAAATAATTTATCGCTAATTTCTTGATACGTAAAACCCTCTGAAATCAATACCAAAATTTCTAATTCCCTTTTAGTTAGTTCTTCTTCGAATTCATATTTTTTTTTGGTAGATGATTTTACGTTTTTTTGATGTTTTCTAATAAAATTTAATGATTTTAACGCAATTTCTGCGGACATTCTTGCGCCACCATTATAGACTTCTCTGACCGCTTCTTTAATTTTTGCGTAAGAATCTTCTTTTAATAAATATCCATTTGCACCCGCCAAAACCGCCTCAAAAATCTTTTCATCGTCATCAAATACGGTCAACATCACCACTTGAACTTGTGGATATTTTATTTTGACTTGTTTGGTGGCTTCAATTCCGTTCAAAAAAGGCATATCAATATCCATCAAAACTACATCAGGCAAATGTATTTCATCTAAAAGCATTATTTTTTCTACAAAATCTTGCCCATTTTCAGCCACAATCACCAAATCAAAATTTTCCTCTGCTTGTAGGTTTTGTGCCAAAGATAATCGCAAAAAAGATTTATCTTCTGCTATTCCAATTTTTATTTTATTCATTTTATCCAAAAAATAAAGAAAAAAAATTCGTTTTAATTCGTAAAATCCGAGTTATCCGCATGCTAAAATCTTTGTCATTTTAAAAAAATTATGCTAATTTTTGCAAACAATATTCTTTCGTAATGATAATTTCTTTTTGATTTTTGCTCGGCGTTTCATACATCACATCAATCATTATTTTTTCACAAACCGCTCTCAAACCTCTTGCCCCTAATTGCGTAGTCATGGCATATTCTGTAATACTATCCAACGCATCTTCTTCAAATTTTAGTTTAATTTCGTCTATAGAAAATAATTTTTGATATTGTTTTACTATTGCATTTTTAGGTTCAGTCAAAATACTTCTAATGGCTTTTCTATCCAAAGGATTTAAGTGAATTAAAATCGGCAAACGTCCTAAAATTTCTGGAATTAAACCAAATTTTTTAACATCTTGATGAATTACTTGCGCCAATATTTCTTCATCTTTCAAATCAATTTTATTGCCATCTTCTTTAAAACCAATCACACGACTATTCAATCGATTCGAAATAATATCTTTTAATCCTACAAAAGCACCACCACAAATAAACAAAATATTATCTGTATTTAATTGAATCATTTTTGCTTCGGGGTGCTTTCTACCGCCATTCGGAGGAACATTGACAATAGAACCTTCCAAAATTTTTAACAAACTTTGCTGTACTCCTTCGCCACCTACATCTCTTGTGATAGATGGATTATCACCTTTTTTGTTGATTTTATCAATTTCATCGAGATAAACAATGCCTTTTTCTGCTAATTCTAGGTCATAATCACAGGCTTGCAAAAGAGAAGTCAAAACTGTTTCTACGTCATCACCTACATAACCTGCCTCAGTAATCGAAGTAGCATCAGCAATCGTAAAAGGCACTTGTAAAATTTTTGCCAAAGTACGTGCCAAATAAGTTTTGCCTGTTCCTGTTTCTCCAATCATCAAAATATTAGATTTTTCGAGGATAATATCGTCATCATCTTTGTTTTTCTCCTTGAAAATCAATCTTTTATAATGATTGTAAACTGCCACAGTCAATACTTTTTTTGCTTCTTCTTGCCCTATTACAAACTTATCCAAATGCTGTTTCATTTGTTCGGGCGTAATCAGTTGAATAGGTTTTGATGGCGTTTGCGATTTATTTCTTGTTTTTGATGAAGTATCTACTCCTAATTGCTCTTCCACCATTTTATTTGCTTCATCAACACATTCATTACAAATGCTTGCGTCATCGCCTGTAATAAGCATAAAAAATTCGGTTTCATCTCGTCCACAAAAATCACAAACTTTCTTTTTATTTTTATTTTGCACTTTTTTTTGGTTTTTTTGTAATCATTTACATATTTAATGTGCAAAATTAGTGATTTTTAAGAGAAACAAAAAATATTAGTATAATTTTCTTTGTTTGAGATATAAAAAAGTATTGTTTTGATATAGTTTTTACTTTCTTGAAATAAATAAATTATCTATATTTTTATCATTTTCTTGATTAGATTTCTCTAAAAATTCATTCAAATATAGATATAAATCACTTATATTTTCAAATCTATCAAATTCAGCATGAATATAATTATGATTGATAACAGGAATTTCTTGTTTTTTCACGCCCAATATTCGCCAGCCTTTATTCCATATTCTTTTCAAAATAGTAGGTTGTTTTTTAGTTGGAGTAGAGAAATAATTAGGTGGAATTTTAAAATCATAATAGTTACAAACTCTCTTCATTTCACTATCGGCTAAACTTTTTGCAGTAGTCGAAACACTATCTTGATTTATCACAGTGCAAAGCATCAAAGGCGTATAAAATGAAATATTGGCTTGTTTATTAGAAATTCTGATGCTATATTCCAAATCAATATGCTTAAACGAAGTATCAAATAATCCTAAAAAAGCAAGCGATTTTTTTCTTATCATTAAAGGTAATCCACAAAAAAATATATTTTTTGTTTGCTTATCTAACCATTCTTCAAACCATTTTTGATAACATTTTAATATCACCAATCTAAGCGTGCTTTCGTGTGTGTGTGTCAATCTTAAAGAAGCCATATTTCCAATTACTACATCAATTTCTTTATTTTGTAGCATATATTGTTTACAAATTTGGATATTTGGATAATGAAACAAATCATCATCAGTAATTATTTTAACCAATTCTCCTTTTGCCATCAAAATTCCTTTATTAAAACCCTCAGCCTCTCCCCTATCCTTTTCGGAAATAAATTGATGAATTTTTCCTTGTTCGAATAAATTTTGTAAATAATCGGCAGTACCATCATTACTTCCACCATCAACAATAATAATTTCTTCATCATCTTGACAATTTTTCAATAAATAGGGCAAAACTTGTTTCAAATAAGAAATTTTATTATAAGTAGTAACAATGTAAGAAAGTGTTATGTTATTTTTCATTTTTAATAGGTATTATTTGATATATTTTTCCTTCTATATTTATGAATGGATAAAAATTTGGTGCGGCTGTCAATGCTCTAATTTGTTTACTTTGGTCATCTGTGATTTCTATAAAATCATTTATTTTTTCTTTTTTGAAATATTGACCTGATTTTTGTTCCGTACAAGGCAATATTGTACTCGAATTTTCTATCATCATCGGTATATAAGTATAAAATATAGTTTTTAGAGCGTCAATAGATAATTCTACTAAATCTCCTGCTGTCATATATTTTTCTATTGGAAATTTTATGATTTCGATAATATCTCCTGTATCAAAATTTTCATCAATATAATGTAAAGTTGCACCAAAATAAGTCATATTGTTCATAATAGCGTGATAAGCGATATTTCTTCCTCTTAATTCTGGTAAAGGTGCGGGGTGAAAATTTATCCATTTATATTTATTTGTTATCTCTTTTTTTGGAATTTTATATGAATATAGAAAAGAAATACCTAAATCATAGTCAGGAAGTTGGTCAATTAGTCGACCGCTTTCACAAAGTGAATAAACTATTTCACAATTTGTCTGTTTGAGATATTCTAATAATTCTTCTCCTTTTTTTGATGAAGATAAAAATATAATTTTAAGCATTTTTTTTATGATTTTGACACGTTTTTTAATATAAAACATTGAAATTAAACTCATGCTCAAAAAAAGCATATAAGTTTCAAAAAATTATACTAAGTAATTGATTATCAATATTTTATTATTTATAATTAAATTTATTTTTTAATAGTAATATTCTTTTTTCAAAAAATTCCCAAGACAATATACTTATAATAATTGTAAGTAATATTTTTGAACATACAATAAAAACAATAGATTTTAAACCATTTGAAAAGCCAAGTTTAACAAAAAGTATATTCATAAAATAGAAAACAGGATAATGAAATAAATATATTCCATAAGATATTTTACCAAGATAAGAAGATAAAGGATTACAAAATATCATTACAATAATTTTATTTTTGGTAATCACCAAAAAGTGAATAAGATAGGTTGTAATAGGTAAAAACCAAATCCAAAATAAAATACCATCTAATTTTGTTAATAAAAAGGGGAAACTAAAAGGTATTTTTCTGAAAATAAAATATATAAAAATGACATAAAAAAATGTAAAAATTAAACTAATATAAAACAAAAAAATACTTATTTGATGTTTATTTGATTTAGTATGAAAAATAGAAAGAATAGCACCACACAAAAGAAAATCTAAACACGAAATTGTATTTGCCCAAATAATCGGATTATTAGGAATAAAATAGTTTAAAAATATTTTCATACAAATGGATAAAAATACCATCAAAATACAAAAATATAACAATGATTTTTTATTAAAAAAATAAACTATGGCAGGAAAAAACAGATAAAATTGCTCCTCTACTGCCAATGACCAAGTATGATTAAGAAAAGAAGGAATATTTATATCTTTCCAATTATGATAACTCAAAGGGAAATTTTGAATGTAAAAAAAACAATAATATATCTCTCCAATGTTGATATTTTGAATAATACAGTAAAATAACGTGAAGAATAAAACCAAATAATAAATAGGAAAAATTCTTAACGCTCTACGCATATAAAAAACAGAAAAATAATTTTCTGTTTTTTTCGAATCCAGCAAAATACTTGTAATCAAAAAACCTGAAATAACAAAAAAAATTTCAATACCAGCCCAACCATACCAAAAATAAGAGATATTAGCATGAAATAACATCACTCCAATTGCTGCAAAAGCCCGCAAACCATCTAAATTATTATAATATATTTTTGTCATTTTTTTCGTTAATAAGGATATAAATGATAATAATAATCAATCGTTTTTTCGATGCCTTCTTCAAGGTTTATAAATTCAAAGTTAGGAAATATTTTTTTAAATTTTGTATTATCCATCACTTTTTTCGGAACTCCATCAGGCATATCAGAATTCCAAATAATTTTTCCTTTGTAATCAAATTTTTTTTGTATCAATTTTACTAATTCTTGAATACTTAATCCAAAATTTTGGGCAATATTGAGTGGTTCTTCTAAACCTTTTTTATCTGTATTTTTAATAATTTCTATGATAATTTTTCCAAAATCTTTGGCATATAACCATTCTCTGACAGCAATGCCTGTTCCCCAAATTTCTAAGATTGGTTGATTTGTTTTTTCAGCTTTTACAAATTTAGTAATTAAAGCATTCAAAGCGTGTGCTTTATTGGGGTCTGTCGAGTCATATTTTCCGTACATATTGGGTACTAATAACGAAATAGTTTGAATATTATATTGCATCGAAAAACATTCTGAAGTTATCCATAACATTCTTCGCGTGCCCCCATACGCCAAAACAGACCTATGCAAATGCCCATTCCACCAATCCTCTTCCACAAAAGTATCTAATTCAGCAGGATAAGCACAATTTGCAATCGGATTAATGACCAAAGGTTTTATATTTGTTTTGATAATGCCTTCATACATTGCCAAAATTATTTTTGTATTATCCAATACAATTTCTGCGGCTTGTTCTGTTACATAATTCAAACTCCCAACGTGTGCCACACAATTTATGATTATATCAGGTTTTGTATGTTCGTATAAATGAATAAAATTTTCTAAAACTCTCAAATCATATCCATTTTTTCGAGAAGCAATCGTGTAATTGATATTATTTTCTGCCAAAACTTCCGCCACATTTGTACCTACAAATCCATCTCCACCTAAAATTAAGATATTCATATTACCAACCTTTTTTAATTATTTCGATAATATATTTTGCTTTTTTCATATCAATTTGATAATGAATTGGAATATGAATTTGGGTTGCATCAAATTTTCTTTGTTGAATTAAATCCTCTTTTTTTCCTCCAAAAATTTCGTTTTTATCAATGCCCAAATGTACGACAGAAGCAGAAATTTTTGCTTCTTGAAGTTTCTTTACGAAGTTTTCTCTATTTTCTACGTGCATACCAAAAAGCCAGTTGGCGCTTGTTCTATCATTTTTTTGTTCAAAAAGTTGTATTCCTGCTATATTTTGTAAATTTTCACGATAAAAATCGGCAATATTTTCTATATGTTTTAATCTTTTTTGGATAGATAATAAATTAGCCAAACCCAAAGCTGCTGCATAATCATTGAGATGATATTTAAAACCTAATTCAGTTACATTATAAGTTCTTTCTCCTAAAAACGACATTTCTAAATTTTCTCTATTTATACCAAACCAACGTTTTTTTTTTGCATTTATGATATTATTTTCATCTGAAACACAAATCGCACCTCCATCACCTGTGGTAAGATGTTTGATAGCTTGAAACGAAAAACAAGTATAATCTGAAATATTACCAATTATTTTATTTTTATACGTTGCTCCCAAAGCGTGTGCAGCATCTTCTATCACAATTAAATTTTTTTTTTTAGCAATTTCATTGATTTCGTCCATATCACAAGGATAACCTCCCCAATGCACCACAATAATCGCTTTTGTTTTTTCTGTAATTTTTTCTTGAATAGATTTTGGGCAAATATTACCTGTTTCATATTGAATATCTGCAAAAACAATTTTTGCTTTTTGTTGTATTACTACCATTCCTGTCGCAATAAAAGTTTGTGCAGGCATAATTACTTCATCATTTTCTTTTATTCCCGCCAAAACTAACGCCAAATGCAAAGCAGATGTTCCACTATTAACAGTCGTAATATTATGAAAATCAAAAGAATTAACTAATTTTTTTTCAAATTTTTTAACCAATTTTCCTTCACTTAAAAATGTACTTTTTAATACATTTTCAAGATATTTATTTGCTTTTTTGTCTATATAAGTATTAAATATTGGAATATTCATTATTTTATTTGGTTTTTTCATTTAATTTTAATCTGATTTTTAATCTATTTTTTCGAATGAACACTCCAATGCAGCCCACAAAACGACATCTTCTCTCACACTTTTGAACATACCTCGCGTAATACAATTTTCGTCCATCGAATCCCAAACGGTAAATTTTAAACAATCTAAATGTGATTCATAACAAATTCTTGGGCTATGCGAATCAAAAGCAACTGAGACCATATAATCATTGGCATTCAATAAATTTTTAGGAATTTTGAACAAAGAAATATAAGTTCCCTTTTCTTTTTTCAAATCTCCACTCCAATCTACACTCGAATCCATCGCAATCAAAACATTAATTCCTTGGGGATTAGTCAGTTGAAAATTAGGCGTACAAGGCACACCAGCCACATTTTTCCATTTTATTTCGAGAAAAATATCTTCATAAGTTTTAAAATAATCACATTCATTTTTATTTATATCTGTTATTTTTGCGTATAATAATTTTATTTGATTGTGATAATCTTTATTTTTTTGAGCATTATTACCTTCATAAAAAGATAATTTATTATTTATGTTTTGATGATATAAATATTGCTTTACGACTTGTTGAATAGACTCAACGCCATTTTTTAAATATCCATTTTCTAAAAAAATTCCTTGTTTGCATAAGGCTTGTGTTGATGTCATTTGATGGCTTACAAAAAGTACCGTTCTCCCTTCTCCTTCTGCTACATTTTTTATTTTTCCGATACATTTTTTTTGAAATTCTGCATCTCCAACCGCCAAAACTTCATCAATAATCAATATTTCAGGTTCTAAATGAGCCGCCACAGCAAACGCCAAACGCACATACATACCTGACGAATAACGCTTTACAGGCGTATCAATGTACTTTTCGACACCTGAAAAATCTACAATTTCATCAAATTTTGCTTTGATGTCATTTTTAGTCATTCCTAAAATTGCTCCATTCAAAAAAATATTTTCTTTTCCTGTCAATTCGGGGTGAAAACCAGTGCCTACTTCTAATAAAGAAGCAATTTTACCTTTTATTTTTATTTGTCCTTTGGTAGGCGAAGTAACTTTTGATAATATTTTTAATAAAGTAGATTTTCCTGCGCCATTTTTACCAATAATTCCTAAAATTTCACCTTGTTTTACCTCAAAATTTATATCTTTCAATGCCCAAATATATTCGTTATTGATATATTCTGTTTCATTTATTTTTAGGTTTGGATTTTCTTTTCCTGCTAATTTTGCCCAAAAATGAGCCAAATCACCCTGAATTGTATTCGTTCCTATTTTTCCTAATTGGTATTGTTTAGATAAATTTTCTACGCTTAAAACAATATTTGACATTTTTGTATCATTATAAAATACTATTTGCAAAATTATACAAAAAAAACGTAATTTTGTAATTTATGTATATATTTGCAAAAAAATAGTGTAAATTATAAAAATAAATCATAAAAATAAATAAAAAATGGAATTGCCTTTGGTGTCTGTCGTTATGCCGATTTATAATGCTGAAAATTTTTTAGATGATTCTATTTCATCTATTTTAAATCAAACGTATAAAAATTTTGAACTGATTTTAATCAACGATAACTCTAATGATAATTCATTGAAAATCATCGAAGAATATCAAAAAAAAGACGATAGAATTATTGTTTATTCTTTTCAAACCAAACAAAATATACCAATAGCCCGAAATAAAGCATTAGAAATAGCCAAAGGAAAATATATGGCTAATTTAGATGCTGATGATATTGCTAATCATGATAGCATAGAAAAACAAGTAGATATATTAGAGAAAAATGAAAATATAGTCGTAATTGGTAGTGATATTCAATTTTTTGGAAGTAATCAAAATAAATGGCTCACAAAACATAATCATCATGCTATTATTTGTGAATTATTATTTGGAGCAGCTATTCCTAATTCTTGCCCTATGGTAAGAAAATATACAATAGATAAATATAATATTCGATATGATGAAAGTCTAATTGTTGGAAGTGATTATGATTTTTGGCAACAAATAAGCAATTATGGTGAACTAATCAACTTAAATGAAATACTTACTTATGTAAGAAAACATACAAATAATACATCAAGTAATCAACAAGAAAGAAAAAAAAGTACTATATCAATCCATAAAAAAATCTTAAAAGACAACTTAAATATGAATCCAACAGGCGAAGAATCAGCCTTGCATTATCAACTTAATAAATTTGAAAAAGATTATGAAATGAATTATATTTTTTTAAATCATTGGCTTTGTAAGATTTTTGAGGCAAATAAAATAACAAAGTATTACAATGAAATAGAATTAAAAAAAATATTACAAGAAAAATTATTACATTATTTAGCAGGAAAAGTATTTGATAACAAAGAAAATTATTATATTTTTACACATTCTGTTTTGTCTCCTTATCACGAGTATAGTTTTTTTCAAAAAATAAAGGTATTTTTACGCAAATTTATTTAGTCATAAAATTATAAGATTTTATCTAATTTTTTTGGAACTTATTATAAAAGAAGTTACCTTTGTGCAACACACACACTTTTATAAAAAATATGCCCGAAAATTTTAAAATTTTTATTGTAGAAGATGATGAGTTTTATGCGAATATGCTCAACTATCATATATCCCTTAACCCTGATAACGAAGTCGAGATGTATCATTCAGGCAAAGATATATTGGCAAATCTATACAAAAAACCTGATGTTATCACCTTAGATTATCATCTTCCTGATACGAACGGAAAAGAATTATTAAAAAAAATTAAAAGTCAATATCCTGATATAATCGTAATAATGATTTCTGGGCAAGATGAAATTGAAACTGCTGTCAATCTGCTCAAAGAAGGGGCATACGATTATATCGTAAAAAATGAAGAAGTCAAAAATAGACTTTGGAATATCATCAAAAATATCAAAGATAACCTTTCTTTGAAACAAGAAATTTCTAGTTTAAGACAACAAATAGAACAAAAATACGATTTTAGTGAAGCAATCAAAGGCAATAGTCCAGCCATTAAGCAGGTTTTTGAGTGGATAAATAAAAGTATCACTACTAATATAAACATATCTATCACAGGCGAAACAGGCACAGGAAAAGATTTAGTTGCCAAGGCAATTCATTATAATTCTAACCGAAAAAAAATGCCTTTTGTGGCAGTTAATGTAACGGCTATTCCCAAAGAATTGATTGAAAGTGAATTATTTGGACACGAAAAAGGTGCATTTACAGGAGCAATCAATAAAAGAATTGGAAAATTTGAAGAGGCACATCAAGGAACAATTTTTTTAGATGAAATTGGTGAAATGGACTTAAATATGCAAACGAAATTATTACGCGTATTGCAGGAGCGTGAAATTGTAAAAGTGGGAAGCAATCAAATTACTAAAATTGATGTGAGAGTTATCACTGCTACACACAAAGATTTGGGCGAAGAAGTCAGAAAAAAGAATTTTAGAGAAGATTTATATTATCGATTATTGGGTTTACCTATCAAAATTCCGCCTTTAAGACAGCGTGGCAATGATATTTTAGTTTTAGGAAAATATTTTGTAGATACTTTTGCGAAAGAAAATAAATTAAATAAATTTTTAATTACGCCTGAAGCTCAAAAGAAATTATTGAGTTATAATTTCCCTGGTAATGTGCGTGAACTCAAAGCGATTATGGAATTGGCTTGCGTTTTATGCCAAGATAATAGCATCAAAAAAGATGATTTAACGTTTTACTCTCCTAATAATTTATCCGATTTTATGATGGAAGAAGAAACTACTTTACATCAATATACTATCAAAATTATTCAATATTTTATGGAAAAATATGATAATAATGTACTAAAAGTAGCCGATAAATTGGAAGTAGGAAAATCTACTATTTATAGAATGATAAAAAATGGGGAAATATAAATCAATCAAAACACAAAAAAATTCGATATTCTAAAAAGTTGAAATTCTTAAATTTACGTTTTTATGTTTGAATTTTTTACCTTTTTTTTCTAAAAATTCGTCTTGTTTTGATTGATTATTAGATAACAAATTATCCATATATTCTTTCACTTTTTCAGGATCAACTCCAATCTCTTTGCCATCAGTAATGGCTTCATTGACGTATGAAGTCAATAAACTTTGAATTTGAGACTGAAATAAATCTGGGGAAGCAAACATATCACAACCCACTACTTCATTGCCTGTAACGACTACGACACCAATTATATCTTTGTTATTTTTTAGAAAAATATTTTGAAAGTAATCTATATATTTTTTATTTTTTTCTTGAAAATATTTTGAATTTGTTTGTGCAGTATAGGCTTGTGTGTTCGTTTGTGTATTATTTTCATTATTAGAACGCCTTACTTCACTCCAAACGGCTTGTTGGTCTTTATTTTGTTCTACTTTGGCGCGTAATTTTAAGCTAGCAGTTCCATAATATTTTTTAAAACTTTTACTATCTTTATTTTCCTCGTCTCCATAATTCCATCTTCCTTGCTCTACACAAAAAACAGGTAAATCTATGGGAGTGGTCATCAAAGGTGGCAAAATAATATCTTGTGCAATGACTCTATCTTGCTTTCCACCTTGAATAATTTCGCCCGCCATAATATAAATCGTATCTTTTGAAGTATTTTGAATTGTCAAAGTATTGACAGTTTCTCCATTTCTTTGTTGTGGTGCGTAAGCATTATTTCTTTGTTGTGGTGGTAAGTAAGAATTATTTTGACGTTGGTTTATCGTTCTTCTTCGTTCATTATTTCTTATATTATTTTGGCGATTAGTGGTTCTGTTTCGTTCAATTACGCCAATGGTATCAGCCAGCATATTATTTTGGCGGTTATTCGAAAGAGAAGAATCTGCTTTTACTTCTGTGATAAGTATATTTTTATTGGTCAGTGCTTTTTGCAAAGGCGTATATTTTCCAATATTTTTTTGATGTTTTAAAAAAGAACTATTGGCACGAATAGGATACAAACGCAATTTTTCAAATTGATAAAAATCTGCATCTTTTTTATCAAAACCAACAGAAAGATTTTGATAATTATACTCTTGGGCTTTTAAAAAAGGAAAACAACCTAATAAAAAGCAAATAAACAATATTTTTTTCATATTATTTGATGAATTTATATAAAAAAAGAATACCACAAAGTTAGTATTTTTATTACACAAAAACTAATATTTTTTAGTAAAAAAAAATATCCGAAAAAAGAAAAAACTTGATTGTATTTTGATACCAACCAAGTTTTTATTATTTTTTCTAATAAAATTTATGAATAAATTTATTTTACAAACCTGTAATAGACGAAGAAATATGCTCGTGATTAGCGTGTTCTATCAAAGTATCATGTCCTTTTTTAACTTCGTCTGCTGAGCCGTGTACTACGATTAGAAATTTACCATTGTCTATTTCTTCGTGATATTTTTCATAATCTTCTTTGTCTTGTTTGCCCGATACTTTTCCTTCTGTGCCATATTTTCCACCAAAAATAGTTCCTAAGATACCACCTGTAACTGCCCCTGCTGCTGCTCCTTCAACTCCCAATAAAGTTGCTCCGATAGCAGTTCCAGCGTATAAAATAACACCAAAACCAACCACAGGCAATAAACCTAAGCCCGCCACTACTCCTAAAGTTCCCCCTAAAATTGCCCCAACCTCTATTCCTTTTGTAGTAGATTCTTCCCAAGTATGTACCGCACTTACATCTTGAATTGCTTCTCCTTTGCCTAAAAATGCCACATGTTTCATATTAAAATGAGCAGCCTGCAAAATTTTTAAGGCTTCGATGGCTTCTAAGTGTGATTCATACACACCAATAATGGCTTCTTTATCTTCCTGAGTCATAACTTTAAAATCGGTTTAATGAAAAATTTAGTTTAATATAAAAAATAAAAATTAGCATAGAAAAATTACTATTACATCATAATCATCTCTTTAAAGATAACGATAAAAAATCATTTATTAATTAAAAATAAATGGAATATTTTTTTACTCTCCCAAAATTATATTATTTTAATGAACACTTTTAAGCGTTTTTGGCATTATTTTTTGCCATTTTGATAGGACATTCAAATAAATTAACATCAGATACAAAACAAGTACCCGAAAAATATTGTAAAACGCCTTGCATATAATCTACCACTTTGTCTGCTTGTTCGGTAGTACAAACCGTAAAAATATATGTATTTTCAAAAACTTTTGCTTTACAATTATGGTCAAGTACGCCATTTGCCCCTTTTCCAGAAATATTACCTACAATGGTAAAACCTGGTACGCCGATTTCTTCTAATTCAAATACAATTTGATTGACTTTTAAAGATTCGACAACTATTTCAACTTTTTTACGAGGAAGCATGTGTTTAATATTTTGAGTTTAATTTTTTAATATTTTAATATTTTGATTTTGACAAATAAGATTTAAAACAAGATTACATTTTATGAAACCACTCTATCATTCCAAAATACAAAGGAATTCCAATAATAATATTAAAAGGAAACACAATACTCAAAGCCACAGGCACCGTAAATGCAGGATTTGCCTGTGGAATTGCCAAACGCATTGCCGCAGGCACAGCGATATAAGATGCACTCGCACACAAAATTGTGAATAATAATGAATCACCTATACCTGCTCCCAGTATAAATTTACATATCAAAATTCCCAAAAAAGCATTAAGTAATGGCATCAAAGTACCAAAAGCAATTAAAAAACTAACCGAGCCTTTTAATGACCTTAATCTTTGTGCCGCCACAATTCCATTATCTAACAAATAAAAAGCTAAAATACCTTTAAAAATAGCATCAAATGGCATAAAACTTTTCCAACCTGAGTCACCCGTTACTAAGCCGATAATCAATGAACCTACTAATAACATCACAGAGCCATTGAAAAAAGCATCTTTTAAAATATGTCCCCAATTAGGTTTTGGTGGATTTATTTTTTTATTACCTGCCAAAGCCAATTCTTCAGGGGTTATCTCACGATTATAAAGTTGAAATAACATCACACCAATAATAATGGCAGGTGATTCCATCAAAGCCATTCCTGCTACCATATATCCGCCTTGTGGTACATTAATGCTACGCAAAAAATCTTGGGCTGTAATAAAAGTTACTGCACTGACCGAGCCAAAAGTTGCCGCCATTGAGGCTGCATTAGCTACTCCAAATTTTTTTCTTAAAATAAAAAAACAATAAATAGGAGTAACACACGCCATTATCATACACATACCCAAAAGTCCTGCTATTTGCGTAGAAAAACCATTGTGATATAGTTCATGACCTCCTTTGAAGCCAATATCCATCAATAAATATAATGAAAAAAACTTGGCTACATCATTGGGAACGTGCAAATCTGACTTCACAGCCACTGCTAACATACCCAAAAAGAAAAATAAAATAGGAGGCGAAAGGAAGTTTTTCGTAATTAAACTGAGGTCAATTAAGAGTACCATATAATTTAAGGAAGTTTAGTTTTCTTGATTATTTATATCAATTCAAATAAAAAAGAAAATATGAGATAAAAAAATAAATTTAATTTAATGATTTTTAATACGTTAGGATTTTCAAAAGATTATTTAAGTTAGTTTTATTAAAAATAATTTAATAGTATATATAGCTACGACATTATTTTACTTTATGATAAATAACATAAAAGTTACTTTCTTTAAATAAATTTTGAAATAATAATAAACAATAAAACAAAGGGAAAAATATTTTTTATAATTAGGTTTTTATAATCAGTAAGTTTTGATTATTACGTAAGTTCCACAGACGCGGAGAAAAAATATTTATGTAAGTATTTCTCGATGAAATATATACAAGTGATGTGAGTGTTTTGATTTACAAGAATTTAGTTTGCTGTAAGTCCAATTATGAACAAAATCAAACCAAGAAGAATGGAAAGTCAAAGATTTGTTTGTATGTGTATGAAAGAAACATTCTCCCATTTTTTCATTTTCTTTTTCAAGTTCTTTCTCTTTTTCTTTTTTCTCGTTTTCTTCTGATTCAGTTTTTTCGTTGAGTAATGATTTGATAAATTTTTCCCAATGACTACAATCGTTTTCTGTAATAATAGTTTGAATGGGAATATTATTGGCTAAGGTAGTTTCTACAAGGAATAATCCTCTTGTAATGGATAACAAAAGTAAGAGGGCAAAACCACGAAATAGAAATTGATTAGTTTTCATATTTTTAAAAATTTACAAAGAATACTATTTTTTACAAATATTTTCTTTCTATAAAACTCTTTTGCAAAGATTGTAGATTGTTTTTGATTTACCAAATTTTTTTCAATATTTTTTATATTTATTTAGAAAATAATGTAATATTCTTTTAAAAGTGCAATAAATTCTTGAGAATATTCAATTTTTTGTCCATAGATATAAAAATTCTCTTCAATTATATTATCGATTTTTTCTTTTTTTCTGAAATTTAGTAACGTTCTAAAAATTGGCTTTTGATTATTTTGATATACATTAATTTGTTTTTGGAGATATAAATCATACAAAATTGCTTTTTGCTTTATTATTTCACTTTCATATTGTGGTAGTAAAACCCAAAAATTACCTTCCTCTTCCAAATATTGTTTCGTAAAATTTAAAATATCATCAAAAGGCAAAGAATCAGTGTGCATTGCTAAATTTCGTTCTATTTTTGGAGAAATAGATTGATGAGAAAAAAAAGGCGGATTAGTAACAATGCAATTATATTTTTTTGTTGGTAAAAAATCTTGTAATTTGGTATGAAAAACATCAATTTGAGCATGAAAAATACTATTTTTAACATTTTCTTCAGCCTGTTCAAAAGCATTTTGCTCTATTTCTATTGCATCTATATGTGCGAGAGTGCGTTGTGCGAGCATCAAACTCAATAAACCTGTTCCTGTGCCAATATCCAACATAAAACCTTTTTCGGGTGGCGTAATATATGCCCCAAACAAACAAGCATCAGTACAAACTTTCATAGCAGTTTTATCTTGATGAATGATAAATTGTTTGAATTGAAAGCCATTTTTCATATTTTATGTAGTTTTTTTAGATAAAACCAATTAAAAAAGCCTCAAAAAAGTTTCTAAGTCTGTATCATCAGTAATTTATAATTTCTTTTTCAATCTATATTTTGTCATTTTCATACTATTTATCTGCATTCAAATCCAAATTATGTTTCAAATTTCGGCTTAGGGAACATCTAAAAAATAAATTACCCACTCAAAAAAACTTATTTTTAGTTCCCTCACCGCTGGGGAGGGTTAGGGTCAGTGTTGTTAAGTTCTAATGTTTGTCAGGTAAATTATTTTACAAATCAAAATATAATTTGCCAAATCTATAAGATTTTCAAAAAATTATAGATTTTTTACAGAATATTATACAAGTTAATTTCTATTTTATTTGTTAAAAAAAAAGAATTTAACAACACTGACCCCAGCCCTCCCCGAAGGTGAGGGAGTTTTTTTAGGTATATTATTTTTTATTTAGTCCCTAATGGCTAATTCTCTTTCTTTGAAAGATAAAATTTCTTCCATTTTTTCGTGTTCTAATTGATGTTTTTGTTGCAAATATATTTTTTCTTTTGCTTCTAATTCTTGTGAAAAACGCAATTTTTCTACTTCTAATAAATTATTTTTTGATTGATCATCTAAAATTTTATGCTTATAAATCATCGCCAAAGAAAGTATTACTATCTCAATCATTGTACTCATTTGTAAAGTATAACGTATTGGATAATTTTCGGGTATAAATCCATAATTATACAAAGGATTTAGGAAATAAAAAAGATACTTGCAAAGATTAGAAAAAAGCAAAAGAATTAGGAGATACAAGTGTCCAAAGAATTAATAAATGAATATTGTAAATAAAATTAAAAAAATCAATTTAAGTAATTGATAATCAATTACTTAAATTGATTTTTTATAATAATATCACCTAAAAAAAATAGCAATTTATTATTTATTCTGCAGTATTATTTTCAGGGTTTTCAGGAGTAGCAGGTTTTTCTACTTCGTTATTTTCTACGTTTTCCACGTTTTCGATAACAGCCGTTTCTTGTCCTTCCTCTGTTTCAATGATCAACTCCTCCTCCACTTCCAAACGTTCTAATTTAGTAATTGAAGCAATTTCGTCCGTTTCTTGTACTTTGATAAGTTTCACGCCTTGTGTGGCACGTCCCATCACACGCACTTGCTCAAGAGAAAGGCGAATAGTTAAACCAGATTTATTAATTATCATCAAATCATTAATATCAGTAACGGCTTGAATAGCTACTAATTTTCCTGTTTTTTCTGTAATTTTGAGTGTTCTTACGCCTTTTCCACCTCGTTTTGTAACGCGATAATCTTCTAAATCAGAGCGTTTTCCGTAGCCTTTGTCGGATACAACTAACAAACTTTGTTCTTGTGGATTACTAATACAAACCATTCCAACCACATAATTATCAAAATTCCCTTCTTCATTATACAAATTAATCCCTCTTACGCCATGAGCAGTTCGCCCCATTGACCTAATATTTGCTTCATTGAAACGAATAGCACGCCCCGAACGGCTCGCAATAATTACTTCGCAATTTCCATTCGTTAATTCTACATTCAATAAATGGTCAGTGTCATTTTCCTGAAATAAAATAGCGCGAATACCATTTTGACGAGGACGAGAAAATTGTTCCAAAGAAGTTTTTTTAATGTAACCTTTTTGCGTACACATCATCACGTAATGGTTATTGATAAAATCAACGTCTTTCAAATTGCGTACATTCAGAATAGAACGAATACGGTCTTCTTTATTGACAGAAATTAAATTTTGTATCGAACGACCTTTAGAAGTTTTGTTTCCTTCGGGAATTTTATAGGTTTTTAACCAAAATACTTGCCCTGAATCTGTAAAAATCAACAAATAATCTAACGTAGAGGCAACCAATAAATGTTCTGTAAAGTCATCTCCTTTGGTAGAAACGCCTCTCGAACCTACGCCACCGCGTCCTTGTGAGCGATATTCATTGACAGAAGTACGTTTGGCATATCCTTCGTGAGAAAAAGTAACGACTACTTTCTCGTCTTTTATCATATCTTCATCGGTTACATCTTCTAATGCTTCTTTGATGATTTGAGTACGGCGTTTGTCCGAATATTTTAATCTAATATCAGATAATTCTCCGCGAATAATATCAGTACGTAAGTTTTTATCTGCTAAAATTGCTTCTAATTTCGCAATCAAAGCCGTAATTTCTTCGTATTCTTTTATAATTTTATCTCTTTCTAAAGCCGTCAAACGTTGCAAACGCATTTCTAAAATTGCCTTTGATTGAATTTCAGACAATTCAAAATTAGCCATCAAACCTTGTTTGGCTGTGTCTGCATCTTTTGAGCCACGAATTAATTTAATTACTTCATCAAGATGATCCAACGCAATCAAATAACCTGCTAAAATATGTTGTCTTTCTTTTGCTTGTCTTAGTTCGTATTGCGTACGGCGATAAACAACTTCGTGTCTATGTTCAATAAAATGAAAAATCAATTCTTTTAGTCCCAATGTATAAGGTCTACCTTTCACCAACGCCACATTATTGATGCTAAAAGACGATTGCAAAGCCGTATAATTATATAATTGATTTAAAATAACCATCGCTACGCCATCTTTTTTCAAATCAAAAACGATTCTCATTCCTTCTCTATCCGATTCATCTCTGATTTCAGATACGCCTTCAATTTTCTTTTCTTGTATCAATTCCGCACATCTTTCGACCAAAGACGCTTTATTGAGCATATAAGGAATTTCAGTAATGACAATTTGTGTTTTTCCTGTTTTAGTTGTTTGAATATCCGCTTTTCCACGCATTACCACACGCCCACGTCCTGTTTGATACGCTTGTCTGATGCCTTGTACGCCCATAATCAACGCACCTGTTGGAAAATCGGGCCCTGGAATATGCACCATTAATTCATCAACCGTAATTTCTTCATTATCCAAAAAAGCCATAATGCCATCAATGACTTCTCCTAAATGATGTGGTGGCATATTAGTTGCCATTCCCACTGCAATTCCTGAAGTTCCATTGACCAATAAATTAGGATATTTACAAGGTAAAACGCTTGGTTCTAACAACGAATCATCAAAATTAGGCTGAAAATCGACTGTTTCTTTGTTAATATCAATCAATAATTCTTCTGCTAATTTTTGTAAACGTGCTTCTGTATAACGCATAGCCGCTGGCGAATCTCCATCAACCGAGCCAAAATTTCCTTGTCCATCCACCAATAAATAACGCATTGACCATTCCTGTGCCATACGCACCATCGCATCATATACAGAGGTATCGCCATGTGGGTGAAATTTACCCAAACAATTATGTACTAACATTCCATTAGCAATAAATTCATGGTCAATTTCTACTTGAATATCGTAAGTTATGTCACTTTTTGTATTTTCAATACTTTCTACTTCACAAAATAAAATATTATTTTCTAAAACTTCCAATAATGAATTAAAATTTTGTATAGTTAATACTTCAGAATTTGCAGCATTATAAATTTGCGTTGTTGAATTTATTGCAATTTCTTCTTCAAGGATTTGATTTTTTTGTGCAGAAATAGGTTTTACAATTACTTTATCTCCCTTTTTTAGTTCTTCTGCTTTTTTCCAAACTGTTTGTGAAGTTTCATTAAATACTTTGAACATTTGCCCTTTCGTGCAAATATTTTTTGAATTATTGATTAATTTTACAGACAATAAATCTTGTTTTGGCATTATATAAGTTTGAGTAACTTTTCTAATGTTATTTTGTGTATAAACCTCATCACCTATTTCTAATTGCTCGATTGGAACAAGTCCTTTAGGTGTGCTGACAAGTGTGCCTGCCACAAAACATTCCCCCACGATTCTCGCAGATTTTTTATAAGGTTTGTTGGCTGCAAGTCCGAGTTCGTCCATACTATATAACACTCGTCTATGGACAGGTTTTAACCCATCTCTTACATCAGGTAAGGCACGCGAAACAATCACAGACATAGCATAATCTATGTAAGCGGTTCGCATTTCGTTTTCTATATCAACTGGTAAAATGGAAGTATCTAACATTTTTAATAATTGTTGTAAATGATTTTCTTTTGTGCAAATATAGTTATTTTTATTTAAAAAACCTATTTTTTTGCAATAAAAAACGCATTAAATTTTTCTTTAATTTTAAAAATTTAGTTAATTTTTATAGTCAAAGGTTTAATTGTATAACCTTCTTTTTTAAGTAATTCTAATATGCCATATTGACCGCTCAAATGTCCCGCACCTACTGCAATAAAAGCACTTTTTTTATTTTTGATATGTTGTAAAATAATAGGCAACCAATTCAAATTACGGCTTTTTAACAATATATTATATTCGTCTTGCGTACTTTCTTTCAATACCATTTCTTCCATTTCGTTAATATCTTGGCTTTCGTATAAGTTTGTCAATTTTTGAACGTCAGAAATAGCATTTTTATCTTTTTTTTCATACACAATACTTTTCAATAGTTCTACTTGTCGTTCTAAAGAATAACTTTCATACAAAATTTTCATTTGCTCTTCTATTGTTTCAAAAGCTATTACTTGTTTATTTAGACTTTTGGCGGTTTCTTGAAATGTAACATCAATAGATTCTTGGGTTTTTGAGAATACATCAGGCGTTTCTTTGCTATCTCCTTTCAAATATTTTCCAATCATAATATATTGATAAATAACAATAGGTTTCATAGTAGCAAAAATATTTAATCCCATTCCTGTAAATTCTTTCATTACTTTTTCGGTGTCTTCATATTCTTTTTTACTCAAAAAATCTTTCAATGTTTTAGATTGAAGCGTCATAGATTTCATCATCGCAGACATTTGTTTGCTTTGCTCTGGGGTCATTTCCTCGCCCTCTTTGGGTAAATCAAAAATTATTTCACCAATCATTACGTCAGATTTGCGTAGTTTTTCTAAAATAATATTATTTTTTTCTATAAAATCAGATTTATATAAATGATGCGTTCCAAAAACATAGATTTTTTTTTGAATATCTTTGCCACTTATTTCCCAAAAAACAGAATTTATCCAAGTAGATTTTTGTTGTGCGTATGTGGGAGTTGTGCCTAAAAAACACAACAATAAACAGAACCAAATATAATTTTTTTTCATTTTTTTAGTAAGTATTTTTTTTATTATAATACAATTTGTAAGCCATCATAAGCCAAAAAAACATTTTTTGGAAGTTCTTTTTGAATATCAGCATATCTGCCCATTTTATGACTTATATGCGTAATATATGCTTTTTCAGGTGCTAATTCTTCGATAAAATCGAGGGCTTGTGATAAACTAAAATGAGAAATATGTGCCTCTTTTTGCAACGCACCCACTATCAAAACTTTAGCATTTTTCATCTTTTCTTTTTCAATATCTGACACAAAATTAACATCAGTCAAATAAATAAAATCTTCTATTCGAAACCCAAAAACTGGTAATTTATGATGTAATCCTTCAATAGGCAAAATATTTATATCATTGATTTTGAAAGATGAATTTTCGATTAAATGTTCGACTACATTCAAAACTCCCGGATATTTTTTTTCTTTATCCACAAAAATATAAGCAAATTCTTGTTTAATTTGCTCCATTACACTTGGGCGAGCATAAATAGGAATATCTTTTTCTAATTTGAAATTAAAACTACGCAAATCGTCCATACCAGCCGTATGGTCTTTGTGTTCGTGTGTAAAAAGTACCGCATCTAATTTTGAGATGCGATTTTTAATCATTTGAGTACGAAAATCGGGGCCTGTATCAATCACCAAATGGGTATTATTTATTTCTATATACACAGAAACCCGCAATCTTTGGTCTTTCCAATCCAAAGAACGACATACTTCGCAATCGCATGCAATCACAGGCACGCCTTGCGAAGTTCCACTACCCAAAATAGTTATTTTCATTTTAGTTTTAGGCTATTTTTTTGTTTATTTTTTTGTTTGATATATGAAAATAATCTTTATAAAATAGATAATTTATTCTATAGTCAGGTTAATTGATGAAACTTTGTTTTTTCCATTCTGTTTGCAGATGTTTTACTTCCTCGTGTGTGATATTTAATATTCTGCTTATTAAATTTATCTCCAATTTTTCTGAAAACATTCTAAAAATAATCTCTTGACGCTTTTTTTGAGCTTTTGCTTCTGCTATTGCTAAGCCTTTCGCTCTACCTATTGTTAAGCCTTTCGCTTTACCTATTGCGAAACCTATTGCAAAACCTTTTGCGAACCCCAACTGAAAAAGTATATCAGAAGTGGCAATTTCTTCGTAGTCTAACATACTGAGGTTGTTTTTTTGAAATAAGATTTTTAATAAATTAAAAATTTACTAAAAATCTTATCATCATTAATTGATGAAACTTTGTTTTTTCCATTCTGTTTGCAGGCGTTTCACTTCTTTTTGTGTGATATTAAATAATTTACTTATTAAATCCACATCAAATTTTTCTGAAAACATTCTAAAAACAGTTGCTTGACGTTCTTTTTGAGCTTTTAATTCTGCTTCTTTAATTTTTATTTCGCCTTCTGCTTTTCCCAACTGAAAAAGTATATCAGAAGTGGCAATTTCTTCGTAGTCTAACATATTGATATTGTTTTTTGAAATAAGATTTTTAATAATTGTTTCTGATTTACGTAATTTAGATAAAATATGTAAATGCCTAATACATCTCAAACGATGCAAATCATTGTTAGTGATATTACAAATTTTATTAAAAATTTCTTCGAGTGCTAATTCTTTACTTTTACCATCAAAATCACATAAAATTGATAACAAAACCTCTTCAGGAATAGTAGAATCAATAAATTTTTGATATGATATTTTTTTCATATCAATCAAATTATACTTATAACTTACATCTTCTTGATTGATTTCATCAATCATTTTAATTTCATCTTCACTAATATAAAAAACAAATTGCTTAATTGTAGCCTGATGTGTTTGATACAACATAGCAAAATAAACCATCATTCGTAAGTGCATAGAAGAATCATTACTCGTCTGAAACTCTAAATGATAAACGATAGTTTCATTGTTTTTAGTATTTGTTTTGAAAACAAAATCCGATTTTTTTTCAAAAGTATATTGTAATTCGGGAAATAAAATTTCAGAATTATCAATTTCTGCTCCTACCACATTCTCTAACAAAGTATAAATAAACTTTGAAATTATCTCTTTAATGGTTTTGTCGTATTCTTGTGCCATTTTATTTATATTTATTTTAATAATTTTCAGGAATTAAGATTTAATTCCTGAAAATTTATTTCTCACATAAAAAATCAAATCTATAAAACTAACAAAGTTAAACACACCTAAAAAATCATTATTTGGTTTTTCAGAAAAAAAATCATAAAAGGTGCCTTTTTAAATACGTTTAATTTGATTTAAAACTAAAATTTTCGTGTTCAATATAATTATCAATTGCTATATAGGTTTTCCCCATATAAATTACATATTGTTTGATACGTAAATTATGTTTTCGATATATATCTTGTTTTAGTTTTGACTTTGGTTTATTTTTTTTACAGCCAAAATATTATTTTAATAAATTTTTTCTTTTCAAAATTCCTTCTTCCATGAATTTTAAATCAGTATCATTATTAAAGATTTTGAAAGGCAAATATAAAATTTGTCCCAAACCAAGATGCAAAATAAAAGCGTCTTCTGTTTTTTCTGCTGAGGCGATATTTTCCCATTTTAACTGCACGCCTTCCTTTTGATTTACTTTCAATACAATATCTCTACTTGTAAATTCGTACAAAAATTTCTCGAAAAAAGGTTTTAATTGTGGTAAATTAGGAGCAGCCGTAAATTGTGCCAACCAAAATAAATACCAAATAATCGGTGCTAAAATGGCAAAAATAAACATCCAATAATTAAAATAAAGGGTAAGATTTATCAATAAATTAAGGGCAAATAATCCACCGAACAGAGCCAAAGGCTGCCACCATTTTTTTTTGACAACGCCTCGCATACAAATAGTACGATAAACTTTAGGCGGTAATTGATACTTTTTAGTAATGACTTTCATTGAAGTTGCGTTTTTTGGTGCGAATGTATATATTTTTTTATTTAATTCAAAATGAATTTTTAAAAATATTCTAATCATTCTTAAAAAAATTAAAATTAATAAAAAAAAATCTGAAAAATATCCAAATTAATCTAATTTTTACTACATTTGCAAAAAATTAAATTATTTAATGATTTGTTTTAAAATTGATATTTTGGAAAGATTTTATCCATCTCATACAATAAAAAAACAAAAAAATTAAATAAATAACCATTAAAATATTTTTTATGCAGAATGAAAATAGTATCTTTGTTAGTTCTGAAATAGGAACGCTCAAACGCCTTATGATTCATAGCCCTGATAGCGGCTTAGGTAAAGTTGTCCCTTCAAAAGCACAAGATTGGCTTTTTGAGGATATTATTCATCTCGAAAGTATGCGAAAAGATGAATATGATTTTTATGTAAAAATTTTATTATATTTTTTAGACCCAGAAAAAGTAAAAGGTAAATTGAACGAAATTGATAAACCTGAAAATAAAAGAGGATTTTATAAACCCGATGATGAACGTTATTTTAAATCAGATAAAGTAATTGACCCGCAGTATTTATTGAGTCAAATTTTAGAAAATGAGGAGACTAAATCAAAATTAGTGGCTTCGGTTTGTGCAGTAGAACGCACTACTTATCAACTCCAACAGGATTTAATTACCCTTTCTGCTGATGATTTGGCAAAAACTTTGATTTCTGGTGCTTTGCCCAACGGAAAAATGGTTTTTCCACCTGTTCCTAATTTCATTTTTACAAGGGATATTGGTATTACTATCAATAACCATTTATTATTGAATCGTCCTGCAAAAGTTGTGCGTGTGCGTGAGTCTTTGATTATGAAATATATTTTTCACAATCACCCACTTTTTGCTGATTTACAAAATAGAATTATTGAAGTGACAGAAGAAGACCATCAATTTTTCTTGAGTGATGATGACCAATTTTTGAACGAAGTAACCGTAGAAGGTGGTGATGTGATGACCGTCAGCCCCGAACAGATTATCATTGGTTGTAGTGAACGAACTTCTTTGACAGCAGTCAATCAAATTATTACTTTTTTGTTCGAAAAAAATGTAGTACAAAAAGTAGCCGTTGTTAAAATTCCTTCTAAACGTGATTTTATGCACATAGACACGGTTTTTACGCAAGTAAAACGTAATATGTGGGTTATTTTTGGTGCATTATCCAAACAAAATGTTGCTTTTCAAAGCAAAGATTATACACGTCATTTTA
This sequence comes from Cytophagales bacterium, assembly GCA_013298075.1. Classification (GTDB taxonomy): domain Bacteria; phylum Bacteroidota; class Bacteroidia; order Cytophagales; family Microscillaceae; genus RDXZ01. Next base: position 28,168 of record JAAFJG010000058.1, read on the forward strand.
TTGACAAAGGTTTGAATATGAAACCGCATATTTTACAATTTGAAAAAGGTACACCTGAGCCTAAAAAATTCGAATATTTAGAAGATTTATTAGATGATATTAGTCAAAAAGACTTAAAATCTACCGAACCAACGCAGTTTATTTATTCAGGTGGCAATGTTTTTCCTTTTGAATTAAGAGAACAATGGACTGACGCTTGCAATGTTTTGGCATTGAAAGAGGGCGTTGTGATTGGATATGACCGCAATACAAAAACAGCCGATGAATTTAAAAAACAAGGTTTTAGAGTAATAGAAGCAGAAACTTTGTTAGAAGAATTTGAAAGCGGTAAAAATTCTCCCGAAAATGTTACCAATACATTGATTTTATTGCCTTCTGCGGAGTTATCACGCGCCAGAGGTGGTTCGCATTGTATGAGTATGCCTATTTTGAGAGAAAATATTTAGTTTTTTAGTCGGAGTTTCTCAACTATTTGACGTTGAGAACTCAGAATGAAAAAATACATAGTGATAACTATTGTAGAGAAAAATAAAAATATTTTTTGATTATAAGTAGTTTTTCAGTTGTCAAGGTCAAAAACTTGACAATCTCAAAAAATAGTATTTTTAACAAATGTATCAATCTATCTTATACCTTCGTAAACAACTAAAAAAAAATCTCTCTAAAATAGAAAGGCTTTTTTGAAGGACGAATGGATAAAAGAATTAAAAGCAAAAATATCCAATTGTGGTTGATGAAATCCAAATCAAAAAAATGATAAAATAAAAAATGCTTTGTAAATTTGTCTGAACAACAAAAATGTATTTTTTGAATTGCCTCCAGATTTATCTGGAGGCAATTCAAAAAATATTTCAAGAAATATATATATAAAAAAAAAGAAAAATACATCTAAAAAAAGTAATTAGGGAGCATCTAAAAAATAAACTATCCACTCAAAAAAACTTATTTTTAGTTCCCTCACCGCTGGGGAGGGTTAGGGTCAGTGT
>JAAFJG010000059.1 GCA_013298075.1 Cytophagales bacterium
AGTAAAACCAACCATTGGCGTAAATTGGGATGTGGCTAAAAAAAATGGTATCATTGATGGAGATTTTTATTTAGCTGATTTGCTTTCAGATAATAACCAATCTTTGAAAGATAGTTTGTATGTATTGCTCAAAAATAACCATTATGAATCTGCTCGCAAAGTAAATGATATGGGTATGTTTGATGCCTCTTCTTCGCATTTTTCTGATAAACAACTCGCACATACACAATTTTGGAACAAATATGAACGTCCTCCCAAAGAAGAATATTGGGATTATATTATAGGTCGGAGAGATTTGCTTGTGCCGCAAGATGTGAGAGAACGAAAAGGTAGTTTTTTTACACCACAAATTTGGGTAGAACTTTCTCAAAAATATTTGACTGATACTTTGGGCGAAAATTGGCAAGATGAATATTATATTTGGGACTGCGCTTGTGGTACAGGCAACTTGCTTACAGGATTGACTAATAAATTCAATATTTATGCTTCTACGCTGGATAGACAAGATATTGATGTCATAAAAGACCGTATAAAAAATGGGGCAAATTTGATAGAAAGCAATCTTTTTCAGTTTGATTTTTTGAATGATGATTTTACAAAACTTCCTAAATCCTTACAAAATATTATTAACAATCCTGAAAAACGTAAAAAATTAGTAATTTATATCAATCCGCCTTATGCGGAGGCAGGTTCCTCAAGAGCAATTGTAGGAACAAGTGAACGTAAAAGTGGAGTTGCTACTCAATTCAAAATAAATGATTACTTTAAACCAAAAATAAGTAATGCCTCAAATGAAATTTTTGCTCTCTTTATGGCAAACATTTACGAGAAAATACAAGGTTGTACATTGGCACAGTTTTCTACATTAAAATTTGTGCAAGGTTCAAATTTTACAAAATTCAAAGAATATTTTTTAGCAAAATATTTAACAGGTTTTATTGTTCCTGCTGATACTTTTGATAATGTAAAAGGAAAATTCCCTATAGGTTTTACTATCTGGAACACAAATACTAAATCAAAAATAAATAAAATTTCTACAGATATTTTTGATAAAAAAGGAAAATATTCAGGAGTTAAAAATTTTTATGGTGAATTACCAAATAGTATAAACAGGTGGATAAAGCTATTTGATGATAAAAGTAAAAACGGAATAGGATTTATGAGTAATCCATCTCCTGATTTTCAACAAAATAATTATTTATATATACAAATAAATAAAGGTATTGAACACGTTAATTTCTATAATTTCACTCAAAATAATTTAATAATAGGTTCAATATATTTTACAGTTCGCCATTGTATAACTGCTACTTGGTTAAATGATAGAGACCAGTTTTTAGCCCCCAAAGATACTTGGGAAAAAGACAAAGAGTTTCAAAATGATTGTATAGCATTTACACTTTTTCATGGACAAAATAAAATTATTTCAAATGGTGATGCAAATCATTGGATTCCATTTACAGAGTACGAAGTAAATGCAAAAGAAAGATTTGAAAGTGATTTTATGGCGAAATTTATCGCAGGAAAACTAAAAAATGATAACGAAAATAAATTACTTACCAAAACAAAAAAAGTAATTCGAGACATACCTTTAATATTTTCAAAAGAAGCAAAAGATGTTTTTAATGCAGGACTCGAACTCTGGAAATATTACCACAGCCAAACATTTCCTGCGTATGAAAATATAACAATCGCTTTGGGTGCGTATAATGCAAATGCAAGTTTATACGATATTCGGGAGCATTTTCAAGGTAGAAATGAATCGGGAAAAATGAATCACAAAAGCAAAGATGCTACATATATGAAGTATATTGATGCGTTGCGTGAAAAATTAAAAGTTTTGGCAAAAAAAATAGAGCCAAAAGTATATGAACATGGTTTTTTGTTGGAATAAAGAAAAGTTGTAATCTCAGTTGGTTTAAGTATAAATTGAAGTATTACTTAAACTAAAAAACTATTAATTTTAAAAAATTTGTCAATTAGAAACCTATCTTATTGAATAGATAATTGATATTTTTTTAGTATTTCTGTCCACTTCTCTAAGTGAAAATTTTTAATTTCGGTAGAATTTTTAGCATCTTTAATCAAGTTTTGCGTATAAATGTCTATGAATTCTTGATAATTATCGATAAAACGCAAATAATATTTCAGTGTTGAAATAATACCATTGGCTATAATATCAATATTTTTTATTTTTTTGAGTTCCAAAATATAATCTATAACTTCTTTTTCGCTTTCTATACTCGCAAAACAATGCTCAAAAGTTGTCAAAATGTAATATCTATTTATTTTGATGTTTTGTATTTTCTTGGCAATATCAAAAATCAAATACTTATCGATTGGAATATTGTGTTTAATTTCTACAATTTCAAAAGGTTGATTATCATTTGTATAAATTTCAATATCTCCAAATCCGTGTTTATCTGATGACGTATGAACTTGTAAAGTTACTAACTTTTTATTTTTGTATCTTTCAAATTTTGGTAAAAGTATTTCATACATCGCATAAATAGCCACCACAGGCAGGCGTGAACTTTGCTTAGTATCAAAATGCTCTTCTAACATTTTGATAATCAAATGTATATTCAAAGTATCTAAATTTTCACTTTGCAAATTTGTAGTATCAAAAAGTGCTTTTTCTATTTTTGAAAGTGCTATCAATTTTGCAAAAATGTAATTCAAATAGTCTTTTGGAGGACTATTTAATACTTCTATTTGTTCAAAAATATTCAAAAAACAAGATTTCAGTTTTTTATCTCTGATTTTGAGATTATCACCTTCTTCTTTTGTCCATTTGATACGTTCTCTTGTTGCCAAAGTCAAAAAAGCACTTTCTTTGTTAGCATATTTTGGAAAATTATCTTTGAAAAAAGGTGAGGTAACTTGTGTATCCAAAACTCTCGCAGAATATCCATTTTCAAAATCTGTTCTATGCAAACGAACATCTTGTGAAGGCTCATAAATTTTTTTTACAAGACTTGTTACCAAAGCAGAAACCAACGATTTATTGCTATCTATTTTATCAATTAACACATCAATATCTTGTTTTATTTCGTTTGAAACTGTATCGATAGCTAAATTTTCAGCCATTTTATAAGCCTCTGCTAAAATTTCTTTTTCCGTCATACAAATAATTCTTGGGTAAAATCCGTTTGTTTAAGTCTTTGATTTGCCAAATTTACATAGTCAGGATTAATTTCAATGCCTATATAATTACGTTTTAAATTTTTAGCAGCAAGGCAGGTTGTACCGCTCCCACAAAATGGGTCTAAAACCAAATCATCTTCTTTGCTCAATAATTTTATCAATTCTTGTACAATATACAACGGATACACTGCGGGGTGGGCATTATCTTTTGTTATTTCAACAGGGCTTTCTATCAAATCTTTTTTGAGTTTATTGCCTAAAAGTTTGATAATTGTAAAGCCATTAAAACGAATTTGATTATTTCTACCACCTTCCATTCCGCCATACGCTTCTTTATGAATACCTTTTATTTTCATTCTAAAACTATCTATTTCCCCATTCATAACCAATAAAATGGCTTCTTGCAATGATTTTCGGGCATTTTCTTTTTGCTCATCTGTCAAATTAGATTTTGCAATCAATTCAAAATATTGTTTGCCTAATTTTTCAGTAGGTTTATTTTTATTGCTTTTATTTTGGTCGTCTAAATGTTTTAGGTAATTTTCTAAATCAAAATGATAATTTTTAGACTTCGCAAAAATAAAAAAAGGCTCTGTTGCTTGTATCAATTTTCGTTTATCTTGTCTTGGAGTTGGATTTAGTTTTGACCAAGTAATTTGATTGATTAAAAAAACTTGTTTATCTTCAATGGCTTTGATAGCAAATTTATAAGGCAACAAAGATAAAGCCCCATTGATATATTTATCCCCCAAATTAAAAACGATTGTTCCTGTAGATTTGATAACTCGGACACATTCAAAAAAAATAGCCAATACGTTGTCTAAATAGGCATTTTCTGTTGTTTCATTGCCCACGCCCAAATTTCCGTTTCCATAATCTCGTTGTTGAAAATAAGGCGGTGAAGTAATGATTAAGTCAATAGTTTCGCTTTCTAATTCTTTTAAAATTGCCAAACTATCTCCTATTACTACTTTATTTTGCGTTACGATTTGTTCTAAAACTTCCATTTTTTTGATTATATGAGTTATTTTTTAAAATAGTAGGCAACTCGTAAATATACGTAACCCACATATCTCACATTACAAAAGTAGTTAAAACAATTCAAAACAACAAATATTTCTAAAAATATTCTTTTACAAATCTTACGAAACGTATTTTTAATATTACAAAACAAAATTCACTTATTTTTATCTTAATCTTTCAAGAAGTTCTTTATCTTCTGTTAAAATAGTTTTTAGGTTTGTAGATAATTGTGTTTTTTCTTGAGATGTTTTTTCAAGTTGTTGCAAATACTGTAACACTTTACCTAAAAATTCTTTAGGCAAAGTATTTATAATTTGAGTAATTTCTTGTGTTAGTTGCATAAATTTAAAGTGTATTTGTCAATAATGTTTCTATTTATCTTACCATACAAAAGTAAACAAAACAATTCAAAAAAACAAATATATCTACAAATATTAAAAAAATTCACTTATTTTTATCTCCTCAAAAAAATATCTTTCAAAACAAACAAACTTTTTTCAGATAAAAAACGTTATTCGAAATAGTGAAATCGAGAATTCAGTAGTTTAAGGTTTAAAATAAAGCCTTGCTTTGTTATTATTGTGATTGCAACCATTTTACTACTTGTTCGGGGTCTGCAATACTCCAAGAATGTGGATGTTTTGTATTACTAGATTTTCTATATCCTTTGTCTGTTGTTGTTATTAAAATAGCATTGTTGTTTCCTAATTTCTGCAATTCATTTATCATAGCAGTTTGGTCAGTGATATTGTTATAAGAGTTGTCATAACCTCGTTCTTTTAACCACCATTGAATATCAGGCTCTGAGATTAACATTATTGGTGTTTTAATTAAATATTTTATTGCTTTTTGTGTCGTGTCAGAAAACGAATAAGGAGAATTAGCATAAAAATTTTTCAATGCAGTTTTTGGTGTTCCTTTCATTTCTTTCTCTATTCTATCTATCATATAAAAAACTTCTTGATTTATTTTGTCAGATTTTGATAATCTAACAACTCTTTTGGCTGCATTATAATAACGTTCCCAATCAAATGGAGAGGCTATCGCAAAGACTGCTTTGGGTTTTACGGGATAGTTGTTTTCAATAGACAACTCAGAATATTTTACGGCACAAGTTCCACCAATAGAAAATCCACCTATAAAAAAGTTTTTTTCTTTTAATTGGTATTTAGTAACTGCTAATTCTATAATTTCTTTTAATGATTTTTGAGATGCTAAATCACTTCCAAAATAAGAAGAACCTGTTTTTAAAATCGGAATAATAGTTAATATACCATTTTGTGATGCGTATTTTGGAATATCAGTTTGGAATAAAACATCTTTGGGTGAATTGCCAAATCCATCTAATAAAACCATATAAGATTTTATGACTTCATTTGTAGGAAAAACCGCAACGTACATATTTGTTGTGCTATCTTTTACATTCAAATAAACTGTTTCAATTCTCTGACCATACAAAATTATGGAAGTAAAAAACATCAGAATAAATAGTTTAATTTTCATCGTTTTAAAGTGTTATTTAAGGTTTATAGATAATGTGTAAATATACGAAACCCACATATCTTACCATACAAAAGTAAACAAAACAATTCAAAACAACAAAAATAATTTTCAATTCTTTCCTATATTTTATCTCCAAAAAAAATAAAAAAACGACCAAAAAATATATAAATCAAAATAAAATTCATACTTTTGCATTTTATTATTAAAAACAAAAAATGATTGTCAGTTAATTTTTTTGTATAGAATGGAAAATGATTTATTAAAAAATTATGTAGAAGCGGTTTTAAAATTTCAACAAGAAAAACAAAATTCTCGTTGGAGTTTGGCTGAATTAGACAATCTTTCTAATAGTTTAGGATTAAGTCAAGAGGATTTAGCACAAATTGAGGAGCATTTTAGAGGTTCTTTGGATAGAGGAAATGGTTTTTTGTATTATAATCATCTCGAAAAAGCCATTCCCGAACTCGAAATGGCTGTTACTTTAAAACCTTTGCACGCCGAAGCCTTGTACGCAACCGCACAAGCCTACGCAAAAAAATGGCAAAAAACACACGCAAAAAAAGATTTAAAATCCGCCTTAGATTACGCAGAAAGAACTTTACAATCTGACCCAAGACATCAAGGCTCTATCAAATTGATAAGCGATATTACCAAAAAAAGCCAAAGAAGAACGCATCAGTTTAAAACTTTTTTAGTGATATTGAGCGTAGTTATTTTTGGAACTTTGATAAGTATTTTATTGTGGTGGTTTTTGAGTGATACTAATGCTATCAAACAAGAAAAAGAGAGAAAAATTATCGAACAAAGAAATATTCATATTCACGAAAATCAAGGCGAAGTTCCTTTAAAATTGATTATTTCTCCCGCCAAGGAAAAAATTATTGACGTAGAAATTTATAATTCTTTTTGGAGAAAAAACAAAGATACAAAAGATTATTATGGCAAATTTATCATCAAAAGCAAAGCCTTAGAATTACAATCTTTCGAAGCAAAATTACAACTTTTTGATGAAAATAACGAAAAAATAGCAGAAGAAGAATGGAATTTTGAGCATAATTTTATCTACGAAATAAGACCAAATGACGAATTTCCACTTGAAAAAACTATCAAAAATATTCATCAAAATATCAAAGAAGCGCGTTTATTGATTACAAAAATCAAATCAAATCAACCTGAAAAATACGAAAATAGTAAAAATATTGAAGTAGAATGGGAAGATAAAAAAAATAAAAATCCCAGAATAAAAATCAAAGAAAGACACCAACTTATCGAACCAGAAGCAGATGGTTTTTATCATAGTTTGCAGTTGGAAATTGATAATCAAAGTAGAAAAAATATCAATTATTTACGCCTGAAAATTGTTTGGTATGATGAAGCTGAACAACCTATTTTTGAAAGTGAATTAGAACCTATTTTGGCAGAACAACCACCACTCAAAAATGGCGGAATAAGAACGATTGAAAAGAAATTTTGGATAACACACAAAAGAAATGAATATGATACATATAAAATTTTGATTGTAGAAATAAAATAAAAAACCTATTTAAAAATCAAAAAAACAACTTTTTGAAAACCTAAAAAAATGAATCATATTTATATCGATGGCGAAAATCTAACGATTGAGCAAGTGATAGAAGTTGCTTATCAACATAAAAAAGTAATTATTGACGAAAAAGCAAAAAAACGTGTCCAAGAAAGTAGAGATTTTTTGGAAGATGAAATAAAATCGGGTAAGGTTTTATACGCTATCAATACGGGTTTTGGGGCAAATGCCGCCACACTTATTGCTCACGAAAAAATTGCAGATTTACAAAAAAAATTATTGCTTTCGCATGCGTGTGGCGTAGGAAAACCTTTTGATGAGAAAATGACGAGAGCCATTATGTTAATTCGTTTGAATACATTGTTGGCGGGTTTTTCGGGTATTCGCCTGCAAACGATTGAAATGCTTTGTACGCTCTTAAATCTCAATATTTTGCCTATCATTCCTGCACAAGGTTCTGTGGGTGCGAGTGGAGATTTGTGTCCGCTTTCGCACATGGCTTTGCCTTTGATTGGCGAGGGAGAAGTGATGTATCAAAATGAAAAAATATCGGCTACAAAAGCATTGAAAATCAATCAATTAACTCCGATTGAATTGGCAGAAAAAGAAGGAATTGCGTTGAATAATGGAACAAGTGTAATGACCGCTTTGGGCGTGATAGGCGTATATGAAGGTAAAAAAATGTTGGATATTGCCACGCAAGCAAGTAGTATGTTTTTGGAAGTAATTATGGGCAGAAGTTCCGCTTTTGATGACAAAATCCATCAAGTTCGGAAACATAAAGGACAACAAGAAATCGCCAAAAACATCAGAAATTTTACGAAAAAATCAACTTTGTTCAATATCAATCCGATAGATATTGTAAAAAATATTCCCGAAAATTATATCAAAAATTTAGACGAAAAGCAAAAAATAGAAATTCAAAAATTCATAGAAGGAAAAAATATTAGTTTTTCTGTTGCTTTTTATAAAAATTTACCGATTGAAACCAACGAAACTTGGCAACATTTTGAAACGCTTTTGAGATTAGCCGTTAAAAAAACCAATCCTCAAGATTCCTATTCTGTTCGTTGTACGCCACAAGTTTTGGGTGCAAGTTTGGGCGCAATTTGGCACGTGGAAGAAATAATAAGCAATGAATTGAACGCTGTGGTTGATAATCCGTTGCTTTTTATCGCAGAAAAACAAATTCTTTCAGGGGGGAATTTTCACGGACAACCGATTGCTTTGGCGTTAGATTATCTAAAATTAGCCATAGCAGAAATAGGCAATTTGTTAGAAAGACAAGTTTGCAAGTTGGTTGATGCAGGACAAAATGATTTTTTACCGCCATTTTTAGTGGAAAATGCAGGCTTAAATTCGGGTTTTATGATTTTGCAATATACGTGTGCGAGTTTGGTTTCTGAAAATAAAGTATTAGTTCACCCAGCGTCTGCGGATTCGATTCCGACTTCTGCCAATCAAGAAGACCACGTAAGTATGGGACCGATTGCGGGCAGGCAGGCATTAGAAATTTTGGATAATGTAAAAAAAATATTGGCTATTTTATTATTGACTGCGGCACAAGGTTTAGATTTAAGAGAAAAGCAATTATCTAACACTCATTTTAAAGTTGAATTGGGCGAAAATTCAAAAATTTTGAAAGAAAAAATTAGAAATTTAGTATCTTATTGGCAAGAAGATAGATTAGCGGAGCCAGATATTCGATTGATTTTGGAAAATTTAGATAATTTTTAAAATAATATTTACAAAAATTGGTTTTTTTGAAATAATATACATAACTTTGCAGCCTTAAATTGAAATTCAAAAAAAATAAATATTAGCAATGAAAAAAGATATTCACCCAAACTACCGCACAGTAGTATTTATGGATATGTCAAGTAATCATAAATTTGTAACTCGTTCTACGGTTGATACAAGAGAAACTATCGAGCATGAAGGACAAACTTTGCCTTTGGTAAAATTAGAGGTAAGTTCGATGTCGCACCCATTTTATACAGGTAAAAATGTATTTGTGGACACTGCAGGTCGTGTAGAAAAATTCCAAAAACGTTTTGGCGTAAAAGAGAAAAAATAGTTTTGTTAAGGGAATATCCAAAAAATAAGTTATCTGAATATCAAAATGTTCACCTTTTATTTTTTGAAATATACATATCTAAAACGTAGGCGTTAACGCCTACGTTTTAGATGTGTAATAGGTAAAAATTTTATCGAGTATAACTTTTTACTAATCTCTAAAACTAAAAAAAAGCGTTCCTAATTTTTATTAGAAACGCTTTTTTATTTTTATTTATGTTGATGAATTAGAAATTATCATCATCGTCATCTTTTTTGCCTTTTTTATCTTTTTTCTTATTCGCCTGATTTTGTTTAAGTGCCTGATGTTTAACTTTTTGGTCTGGAGTCAAAACACTTTCGATTTTTGCTTGTAAATCTTGACGGATTTGTACAATTTTTTTGTGGTCGCCTTTTTCTTTTACGGCACATTCTTGGTCAATTTGTTGATTATTTGCCAAAGAAAAATCATAAATTTGTTTCTTTTGCGTATCACTCAACGCTAATTTTTTAGCCAAATGATTAGATTGTTTGGTAGCACGTTGCTCAGGAGTTTGTCCTTTTTTATTACCTTTTCCTTGTGCGAAAATACTTGAGATAGAAAGAACAAAGATAAGCGACAAAAACAAAATTTTAGTTTTCATAATTTTAAAAGAGATTTTTGAATAATTTAATAATTCGTTTCACCATTGAAACTATATTTAAGACGTAAACAAAGTAAAAAAGTTTAAAATAAGTATATTAAAGTATCTGTTAATTTGATGCTAAGGCTTTTTTATGCTTGAAAAAATATTTGTGATTATTAAATTTTTTGTTACTTTTGCACTTTATATGTACAAGTTGTATATCAATATTATTTCAAAAAAAGTAATTAAATAAATGGACAGACCAGATTTAAATAAAGAAATTTCGGTTACAGACTTTAATGATTTTTATTGGCTGAAAGAAGAACTTATCGACTTTTGTAGAAGTATCGGAATTGAAATTTCAGGTGGTAAAATAGCGATAACAGATAGAATTCGAGATTATCTTCTAACAGGAGAAATTATTAAAAGTGAAAAAAAAATTAAAAGCAAGTCTAAATTTGATTGGAGTAGAGAAAAATTAACAAATGAAACTATCATAACAGATAATTATAAAAACGGTGAAAATGTAAGAAGTTTTTTTTCTCAAGAAATTGGTAGCCATTTTTCTTTCAATGTAATTTTTATGAAATGGATAAATGAAAATATTGGCAAAACACTTGGAGATGCAGTTTTTGAGTGGAAAAAAATAGATGACTTAAAAAAAGATAAGAATTATGTGAGCAAAATAGACCCTCAATTCGAGTATAACAAGTATATGAGGGCATTTTTAAATGATAATCCTAACTCATCAAGTAAAGATGCAATGAAATATTGGAAGTTAAAGCGTTCAAAAAGAGGAACAAACGAATATGAAAGAGCAGATTTAGACCTAAAATAGAAATGAATATATAATTTAACTATCAATCAAAAAATAAATTTATTTTAACAAATCAAGTGAAAAATTTGGTCTAATTTTCCTAATGCCGCAGAAGCCATTGTTCTTTTGTGTGTATAACGATTATAAATTGAGATTCTCCCGAAAATTCCTTGATAATTTTATTAAATTTTTCAGTATTCAAACTACCTTCAAGACGTAATTTATTTATCATTTTTTAATTATAAAATACAAGTTTGAATTATTTTTGGTTGAGTTATTTTTGGTTTCTCAAGTCTGAAATTAGAAATAAAAATTTCTTTGCCTAATTGGTCTGATTTTTCGGTTTGATTACGCATACCATACATCAAATTCCATTCTGAAATATTAGCAAAAGAAAATAAATTTTTGATATAATCAGAATTATCATACGTAATCAGCCATTTATGATTACAATTTTTCATTACTTTTGCAAATCTTTGATGGTCAAAATTTTTGTGTAATTCACCTTTTTTGCCATACAAAGCAGATTTTGTGGCAGAAAAATAAGGCGGATCCAAAAAAATAAAAACATTTTCGCCTTTTTCTTCTATTACATTTTGAAAATCAAGATTTGTAATTTCTGTATTTTCCATTACATTTTTTAATAATTCTAATCTTGTAATACTTGTATCTGTAAATCTTTTTTGGAATGCTTGCTCTGAAAAACCACCTGCTTCTGTTGTGCCTGAAAACGTAATTCTATTGAACACAAAAAATGCACTTGCTTTTTTTATATCATCAAAATCTGCCATATTTTCACCCAAAAATTTGTATAATTCCTTTCCATTTGTAAATTCATTTTTCCAAATATTTACTTGATTGACTACGCCTTGCAAATCTTTTTGGGTATATTCCCAAAATTTATACAACGAAAAATACAAATCATTTATCCAATATTTTCTATCAGGATACATTTGTTTTAAAGTCAAAAACACAGAACCACCACCTACAAAAGGTTCTCTAAATTCTTGAAAATGAGGAATTAAAGGTAAAATTTGGTCGATTGCTTTGCTTTTTCCGCCCGGGTATCTTAATGGACTTTTTATCATTTTATATTTCCTTTTTTAAAAATTACAAGAAAATTATGACTGTCTGACAATTTTTGTGGAGAAAAAAAACTTTTTTTTATCAAGACGAAATTAAATACAATCATTGAAATTTTTAATACAAAAAATTGTGTCACACCTTCGTAAACTTCGGTACAGACACAATTTTTGAAAGTATGGTCAGACCTTCGCTTTGCTCGGTGCAGACCATACTTTCAAAAATCGTGCAAAGATAAATATATTTTTTTACTTTTGATAGATGTGATAAAAAAACTCAATAATTCAATTTTATATTATCCTCCAGATAAATCTGGAGGCAATTCAAAAAAAGATTTCAAAAAAATACATCTTTGCACAAATTCCCTAAGAACCATTATTTTCTTTTATTTTCTGTTCCAATTCCTCTAAAAATATACTCAAACTTTTATTTTTAGCAGCATATTTTTTTAAATCCTTTATTTTTTTGAAATTCTTGACTATTTTTTCGTAATATATTATTTCTTTATCATTGATATAAAAATCTTCTTTTTCGAATAAAACAGTATTTAATGTATTGATACAATTTGTTATTTTAGTAGATTTATTATCATTAAAATAAATAGGTAAAAACCAACATTCTATTTCGTGAACTGCTATAGCAAAAATAATTTGATGTTGATATTCTTGATAAAAATTTTCTCCTATTAGTTCAATTATTTTTTGCCTAAAACTATTGATAATTTCTTCATTTGACAAATTATTCATATTGATTTTATATTTTTCACCAACATCTGCACCCAACATAAAATCAGAATCTATTTGAATAATAATAAAATCATTGTATCCAAAAGATGCCTTAAAATCTAAAGATTCACAATATTTAAAAACTTTGTCCCAATTTCCTGTTTCATTTTCTTTGGGTTGTAGGCGTGTAATAAATATATCTTCATTGTTCAAAATTGTGTATAAAATTCGTTCTAATACAATTTGGTCTGTAACACCTTCACTTATAATTCCAAAGGTTTTATTCTCTTCCATACGCTTAAAAATTTTTAGGTAAACCACCAATATATCCTCTCAAATATGCCTCAGAAAGCCTCACAGGTTCAACTCCATTTATTTTTTTAGGTGGCATAATACGTTTTACAATCGTATGTCCCGTAGCATTTCGATAAATGGTAAACAAACGTTGTCTATCATCTTCTAAATCTAATCCATCTAAAATAGCAGGATTATGAGTAGTGAGCAATACTTGTTTTTCTTTTTCTTTGGATAACTTGACTAATTTTTTGATAAGTTCTGCACATAATTTTGGATTTAATGAATTATCTATATTATCAATAGCAAAAAAAGAAGGCGTATTTGGACTCATAAATAAAGTAAAATAAAAAAGTAAATATAAAAAACCTTCGTTGGCACTTCTTTGGTCAAAATATTCCAACTCTTCTAAATATTTATCTTTGATATTGATTTTTTTCTCACTAAACATTAAATCTTTTGGAATTTCAAAACCATCAAACCAACTAATCAATCTCAATTCAGTTCCAATTTGCTCCAAAAGTGTTGGATTTTTTTTATAAATATCTACTAAATGTTTAAAAAGTCCTTCTCCTCTAATTCCCAAAGGTCTAATTTGTCCTTCTTCTTCAAAACGTCTTAAAAAATAGTTTTCAGGAGCATAATTTATAAAGTTATCAAAACCCATATTAGTTTGTATAAATTTACTTAAATTATTTATATTTTCTAATTTTTCTGTAATTATCTTTCTAAATTTCTTTAAATTTTCATCATATTTTTTTGAATTATTATCTATAAAAGGAGCAAACCAAGTATTTAATTGTTCGATAAAAAATGCTTTGATATATGTTTTTTTATTTTGATTATGCTCAAATAAAATATCTATTGTTTCATTATTTTGACTATTAAAAGCAGATTTCATTAGTTTATCATCTGTAACTCTGATGCCACGATTTAACAAAAATTCTTCGTTCAGATGATTGGTTGCTCCTGCAAATCCAAAACCAATTGCCTCTAAAATATTTGTTTTTCCACAACCATTTTCGCCAATAAAAATATTCAAATCTCCTAATTCTAAGGTGAGTTCGTGAATAGATTTAAAATTGTTAATATGAATTTTTTGTATCATTTTAATTTTTTCAATTATTAACTGCAAAGATAAATATTTTTTTTTACTTTTGATAAATGTGATAAAAAAACTCAACAATTCAATTTTATATTATCTTCCAGATAAATCTGGAGGCAATTCAAAAAAACATTTCAAAAAAAGGTATTTTCACTTTTCACATAAATTTTCCAAAATTAATTTTCCTTACGCATACTCCCGCAAATCCACAGGCACGACAGACGAAACGCCTTGCGTGAGCATCGTAACGCCATACATAATGTCCGCAGAAGCCATTGTTCTTTTGTTGTGTGTAACGATTATAAATTGAGATTCTCCCGAAAATTCCTTGATAATTTTATTAAATTTTTCGGTATTGGCATCATCTAAAGGAGCATCAACCTCATCAAAAATACAAAAAGGAGCAGGTTTTAACAAATATAAAGCAAATAACAAAGAAATAGCCGTCAAAGTTTTTTCGCCACCCGAAAGTTGGTCAATCGTCAAGGGACGTTTTCCTTTCGGTTGTGCCGTAATTTCTATCACAGATTCTAACGGATTTTCAGGGTTTGCCAATATCAAATCAGCCTTATCTTCTGCCGAAAAAAGAGAGCGAAAAACTTGTATAAAATTATTTCGAATCTTACCAAAAGCCTCCATAAATGCTTCTTTAGCAAAATTTTCCATTTCGTTAATCGTATCTAATAATATTTTTTTGGCACTTTCTAAATCTGTTTTTTGAGCAGAAATAAACGTATGTCTTTCCATTGTCGTATTATATTCCTCCATCGCTAAGGCGTTGATAGTGCCTATTTTCTCGATTTTTTGTTTCAAATCATCAACCAAACCTTTCAAATCTAATTCCATAATGCCATTATCAGGCAATTCAATCGCATTGTTTTCTGTGGCAAAAATATCCTCCAAAGTCATCTGAAATTCAACGGCTAATCTTTCTTTCCAACCCGCCAAACTCACTTCTGTTTCGTGAATTTTGGTTTCAATTTGGTGAATAATGCCATCTTGCATTTCTTTTTGTCGTTGTGTTTCTTTGATAGTTTTTTCTTCTTGAGCAATTTGTCCTCTCATTTTATAAAAATACTGCTCCTGTTCGCTATAATTTTTTTCTAAATGAGGCGTTTCTGCTTGTAGATTTTGAATTTGCAAAGTCAATTCATCTATCAAAATAAATAAATTTTCTAATTCAATTTCTGTATTTTCTACGTCATTTTGCAGTTTTTGTAAACGATTTTGAATTTCATTTTCGCTTTCTGTTTTAAATTGAATTTCTTGTTCGATTTTTTGCAATAGATTTTTTTGTTGAAATAAAGCCACATTTTGTTGGTTGAATTGCGTAGAAATTTGTTGTAAATTTTCTTGTTGCGTTTCATTTTCAAATTGTGCATTTTCCAATTCAATTTTTACATCTTCCATTTGAGTTTTGAGCAATTTTATTTTAGGATTTATTTCCCTTAATTGCTCTTCACAATCTGCCATTTGTTCAGCAATATCAGCCTGTCTATCCAAACTTGCTTTTGCCATCATATTGATTTGCTCTTGTTTGCTTTTGAGCATCACATTCTCGTCTTTGAGCGTTTGTAGGCGTTTTTGTGTGAGTTGCAAACCTTCTTTCAAAGATAAATTTCGCTTTAATTCTACTAAATTTTTACCTTGAAAATCAGTACTTTCTTGCTCTGTTTTGATTTGATTATCTAAATTTTGTACTTCGATTTGTAAGGTTTCGATTTGTTTTGCTCGCCCAATTCTTTTTCCTTCGAATGCACCAATCGAGCCGCCATTTAACGCAAAATTTCTTCTCAAAAAACGTCCATCGATACTGACAAATGCTTTTTCTTTCGATAAATTTTCAGCCATTTCTATATCTTTCACGACCAAAACATTGCTCAATAAATACTGAATTAAACTTTCGTGTTCAGGCTCAAAATTAACTACTTCTAACGCAATAATTGGTTTATTTTCATTTCTCAAATTTGGCATTGCTCCGCCCACAAACATAGCAGTAGCGTTCAAAACTTCGTTTTTTGCGTAATATTTTTCTATTTTGATGACTTGATTTAAGTGTGATAAAATGAAAAAATTTGCCTTTCCTTTTTTTGATTTTTCTAACAATTCGACGGCTTGATAGGCTTCATTTATATCTTTGACGACATAATAATTCAAATAAGGTTCGAGATAATTTTCAATCGCAATTTTATATTTTTCTTCACACGCCAACACGTCAGAAAGCAACGGAATATTTTTGCCCCACGCCGTTTCTTTTTGTAAATATTTTAAAGCCTCTGGAAAATCGTCCATTTTTTCAACCAACGATTGTAACAATTTATATTCATTCCATTTGGCATCTCTATTGCGTTTGATTTGTGCCAAATTTTCTTTTAATTTATCCAAATTTTGTTCAGCTTCCAAAATTTCTATTCCTCTTCTTTCTTCTTTTTTTTGCCAATCTAACAAATCTTGTTCTGCTCTTTCAATTTCTTCGGATATTTTTTTGATTTCCTCCAAATATTGTTTTGTTTTATTTTGTTGTTCAGAATCAGTATTTAATATTTTTTCTGCCTCAATTTTTGCTTTATTGAGTTGCACTTGTGCAAATTCTGCATTTTTATTTTGTTGAAATAATTGATTGTCTAAACTTTGTTTTTGTGCTTCTAAACTTTTGGTTTTTTGTTGCCATTCTGTAGTCGTATTTCTTTGTTTATCATAATTATTTTGCAAATTTTTGACTTCATTTTCTTTGTGTGTGAGCGTTTTTTCGGTTTCATTGTATTGATTTTCGAGTCGATTTTTATCTTCTTTTAATCTTTTTTGATTTTGAGAATCCGTATCCATTTGCAACTTTATACTTTGGATTTTTTCTTGTAAAAAATGGAGTTTTTCTGCTTTAATTTTTTGTTCATTTTCGATTTGTTTTATTTTTCCTTTGTGTTCTGTCCATTGATTTTTCGATTTTTGCAAATCAATTTCTAATTCATTGATTTGATTTTTTTCTTTTTCAATTTCGAGTTCTTGGTTGTTCAAAAGTTCTTTATATTGCAATCTTTTTTCGGTTTCATTTTTTAATCTTTCTGCCAAATTCACTAAACTTCCTTGTTGTTTTTCTAAAGATTTTTTAGCATAAACCACACTATATTTTTTGTATTCTTCTTTGAGAGAAAAATATTTTTCTGCTTGTTTGGCTTGTTTTTCTAATGTTTTTAAGTTTTTCTCAATTTCAAAAAGCCAATCACCCACACGAGCCAAATCAGTATCTGTATGTTCTAATTTCGTTAATGCTTCTTTCTTTTTAGATTTATATTTTGAAATTCCTGCTGCTTTTTCGAACAAATCTCTGCGCGAACCTTCTTTATCATTCAATAATTCATCAACTTTTTTTAACTCAATAATAGCATAACTATCCGCTCCAATTCCTGTATCCAAAAATAAATTATGAATATCTTTCAAACGACATCTTACGTCATTTATCAAATATTCGCTATCGCCTGTGCGATAATACCTGCGTGTAATCGTTACCTGCGAATATTCTGCGGGCAATAAATTTCTGTTGTTATCAAAAGTAAGCGAAACTTGTGCTAAGGCAGCAGGTTTTCTTTTTTCTGTGCCATTAAATATCACATTTTCCATTTTATCGCTTCGCAAAGCCTTTGTTTTTTGCTCGCCCAATACCCAACGAATGGCATCGACTACATTGGATTTTCCGCAACCGTTTGGACCTACAATTCCTGTTACGCCTTCATTAAAATTGATAACTGCGTGTTCTGCAAAGCTTTTAAATCCTTTGATTTCTAAACGAGAAAGTTTCATTTTTTTAGTAAATATTTTTGTGGTAAGAATTTATTATTTTTATTTTTATACGCAAAAAAAAACAATATATTCACCTCTATAATTTCTTTTTTTAGATTTTATAAAGGTGAATATAAGTAAATTTTTACTATTGATTTTATTTTAAAAAACCTATTGAATCTGGATTAGAATCTTCATCAAAACTTTTCTCTTTTTGATTATACACATCAGTCAAAGTCATTTCTTTTTTGATTTTTGAAGTATAACCTAATTTATCGGACAAAACTTGTGCTTTTGAGTTAGAAAGCGGTTTAAATTCATAGGAAGCAATCAAACGACCTTTTCTCAACAATGCTTTGTCAATTTTATTAATATTAGTATTAAATGTGCATAAAATTTGAATATTCAAGCAATCAGACAACAATCCATCTGCCAAATTTAACAAATTAGACACCGACATATTCCTCGAACTATCTCTTGTTTCGATGATATTTTCTGCATCTTCTATAATCAAAACCGAGTTTGGATTATCAATTAACAAAGGCAAAAAATCAGGCGAAGCAATTTTATAAGCAAAATCAGGCGGAATATAAATCATTTTTTTGGCTATCAATGAAGTCAAATGACGAATATAACTCGTTTTTCCAGTGCCGGGCGTGCCGTGCAATAATACAATTCCTTTGTCGTCTTGTTTGTTCAATCTATCCACAATTACTTGATGAATGGGCATAAAATCATCGTTATAATTTTCTTCTAAGGACATCGGATATTCTTTTACTTTGAAATCTTGCAAATATAAACCTTTATTTTCATACAATAAAAATATTTTACTTTCAGGAACAATCGTTTCTTCTTGCAAATAAGTTTTTATCAATGCCACCAGTTCATCTATGGCTGTTTTTTCTGTTATGTTACTAAAATAAATCTTAGTTTCGCAAGCATCATCATCACAATATAGCATCAAATCATTAGTAATTACTACGCAAAAAACGTCTAATTTAATTATTTTTTCGCTTCGAGAATGATAAGAGTATTGCCAAATATTTTCTTTTTCGCAATTATATTTTTCTATGATTGCTTGTAATAATTCTTGAATTTTAAAAGATTCGTGAAAATTAATAACATCAGGAAGTTCTTTATTAATGGCTACATAATAATAAGCAGGCTCGAATTTAGACTGATAATTGATAATTGAACCGTAATTAAAGTGTAGATTTGTTGGATTAGGCAAAAGTTCAGAAATTTTATTTTTCATAAAAAAGTGTTTTTGAATTTCAAATGTAATACATAAATTTGAAATATCCAAAAAAAGTAGATTTTTTTTGGATATTTTTTTATGCGTAGTTTTGAGATAATACATAATCAATACTTTTTTAGTTATATCCATTTTAAACTTTTTTGTTTTTTATTTTGTTATCTCTGTATTCTTGAAATATTTATACATAAAAATAAAAGCAAAATTACAAATAAATTATCAAAAAAAAAATATGAAAAAATCAATTATCAAAATAATTTCAAAACTCTTCCCAAATCAAGTAGTTTCTTTTGCTTATAACCAACTCACAAATCCTCAAATCAAAAAAGCAAGACCACACGAATTAGTCGTTTTAGATAAAGCAGAAAAGGAAACTTTGAAATTTTATGACTTTGATATACAACTTTATACTTGGAAAGGCGGCGAAAATAAAGTTTTATTGATACATGGCTGGGAAGGACAAGCAGGAAATTTTGCAGACATAATAGAACAATTAATCGAGCAAAAATATACGGTGTATGCTTTTGATGCGCCCTCACACGGATTAAGCAGCAGAGGACGAACAAGTCTTTTCGAATTTACGGAATTAGTCGGAATTCTTATCAGAAAATATGCCGTTACAAAATTAATCAGTCATTCGTTTGGTGGCGTAGCAACCACTTACGCACTTTATAGTAATCAAGACCTAAAAATTGATAAATATTTGCTTTTCACTGTTCCTGATAGATTTATTGAACGTATCAATCACGTGGTTCAAACAGTTGGAGTCACTGAAAATGTAAAAAATAAACTCATTAAACGATTAGAAAAAGAAACAAAAATTAATGTAAATGATTTGAATGTAAGCGATTTTGTCAAAACAATACAAGTAAAAAAAGCACTCATTATTCACGATAAACAAGATACAATTATTCCAATTAGTTGTTCAAAAAATGTGCATAATCATTGGGCAAATTCTGAGTTTTTAGAGATTAATGACACAGGACATTTTAGGATTTTGAGAACAAAATCGGTGATAGAAAAAGGATTAGAATTTTTGAAAGATTAGAATTAGTAGCAGATAATTCAACTCAGATAATTTAATTCATTCAAAATAAATTAAACGTACAAAAATAATGATAAGAGAAGCAAAAATCGAAGACATAAAACAAATCCAACGCGTTAGAAATTCCGTAACCGAAAATATTTTGTCTAATCCTAATTTGGTAACAGACAAAGATTGTGAAGAATTTATCACGATCAGAGGAAAAGGTTGGGTGTATGAAATTGATAATCAAATTGTTGGTTTTGCGATAGCAGATTTGAAAGAAAACAATATTTGGGCGTTATTTTTAGACCCAAAATTTGAGAAAAAAGGCATCGGAAAACAACTCCATAAAGTAATGTTGGATTGGTATTTTACACAAACAAAACAAAAAGTTTGGTTAGGAACGTCTTTTAATACAAGAGCAGAAAATTTTTATAGAAAAGCAGGCTGGACAGAAGTTGGTACAAATGGAAAAGATGAAATAAAATTTGAAATGACTTTTGATGAATGGACAAATAATTCATAATTGATTGGATTAAAAATTCCCATTAAAAAATATTTTTTTGAACTAATCTACTAAAAATAATGTTTTAAAAATAAACATAAAATTAAAAAATGGAACACATACATTGCTTGATTATTGGCTCAGGTCCCGCAGGTTATACAGCCGCTATTTATGCAGCAAGAGCAGGACTAAAACCTGTTTTGTATCAAGGAGAAGAACCAGGTGGACAACTGATGCTTACGACAGAAGTAGAAAATTTTCCCGGTTATCCAGAAGGCGTACAAGGACCTCAACTGATGGCGGATTTGGAAGCACAAGCCAAACGTTTTGGGACAGAAGTCAGAACAGGTTTTGTAACCGCAGTAGATTTAGTAGGCGATAATAAAATTGCTATTGTTGATGAAAAATATAAAATAAATGCAGATACAATTATTATTTCTACAGGTGCCTCTGCCAAATGGTTGGGTTTGCCCTCAGAAAAAAGATTGAGAGAAGCAGGCGGTGGCGTATCCTCGTGTGCAGTATGTGATGGTTTTTTTCATCGCAAAAAAAGAGTTGTGATTGTGGGAGCAGGTGATTCGGCGTGTGAAGAAGCAGCATATTTGGCTAATATTTGTGAAAAAGTATATATGATTGTTCGAAGAGATGAAATGCGTGCCTCTAAAATTATGCAAGCAAGAGTCAAAAATAAAGAAAATATCGAAATTTTATATAATTCCCAAACAGAGGAAGTTATCGGAAACGAATTCGTAGAAGGCGTTAAAATTTTTAATGATAAAGAAAATAAAAGTATTATTTTAGAAAATATTAGCGGATTTTTTGTGGCAATCGGGCATACACCCAATACAAATATTTTCAAAGATTTTTTAGAAATGGACGAGCAGGGCTATCTTCTCACCGAAAAAGGTTCAAGCAAAACCAATCTCAAAGGCATTTTTGCTTGTGGAGATGTGCAGGATAAAACATATAGACAAGCTATTACAGCAGCAGGTTCAGGTTGTATCGCGGCTTTAGATGCTGAAAGATATTTGGCAGAAAAAGAAGCAAGTCTTTTGGTATAAAATATAAAATAACAAAAAAACTTTCCAAATTTTTGGAAAGTTTTTATTTTTTAATACTTTTTTTAGATGTTTGTAGTTTTTGGGGTTATGTTATAATTCTGATAATTTAAAAGTTTTTCCAGAATGTTTTTTAGCAGAGGCAGTCAAAATAACTTTTCCTTTTTGCCCTTTTTCAGCATAATGTAAAGTTTTTCCTTCTTCTATGCAAAATTCTTTTACACTTCCGCTCGTCATAGGTGCAGTACCTTTTCCTGTGTGTAATGTAACACTTCCACCAGTATCATTTTTTATTTTGAAACAGATTTCACCTTTTACCTCAACGATTTGTGAAGAAGAACTTTTAAAAGAAGTAGCAACTGTAGTTAAACCACATAAAGCAATGCACAACACTATTTTTTTCATAATATGTTTTTAAGATTTATTGAATGACTTATAATATTTATGGTGCAAAGTTGCAACATTATTTTTTAATAATTTAAAAAAACACACGAAACCCTCATTATATTACATGAACGCCCTACTATTTTACATAAAGGGCAGTTTTTATATTTCTAAAATCTTGTTTTTTCTTTTATTTATTCTCTAAAAAAAATAATTTTATTGTGTTAGAAATTAAAAAATAAAATTTATTTTAACACTAATAAAATTACTGAAAATTACAAAAAAAAATAATTTACAAAAAAAAATAATTTACAAAAACCAAAAAAAGCAATAAAAATAAACGTTTATTTATTTTTATTGCTTTTTTAGAGCTCCCTGTCGGGATCGAACCAACGACCTACTGATTACAAGTCAGTTGCTCTACCAGCTGAGCTAAGGAAGCTTTTACATTAAAGAAAGTACTTTTTTCCTTAATTGTGGTGCAAAGGTAAGAGGTTATTTTGTAACTTCCAAATTTTTTTATACTTTTTTTTAAAGTTTTTTTAATTTATTCATTTTAATCAATTTATAACATAAAAATAAGCAGTAAAAAAGTATTTTTTAAAATTTTAGATAAATTATAGAATGTTTTGATTATTTTTGCGTTTAAAATAAAAATCTTAAAGAATTATTCAAAAAATATTTTTATGTTCAAACATTTTTTCTTTGTCTTGTTTTTTTGTTTATGTATATTTAATTTTGGTTATAATTTTGGTTACGCACAAAAATTAAATAGTACAGAAGAACAAATTTTTCGCTCTGAAGCAGTGAAATTTATTCAAGCTTTTTATGCTGAATTACCCTCAGTTTTGCCAAAATTGAATGATAGTATTCCAAGACCTGACGAAAATGACGAAGGAAAACCTATCACCAAAAAAGTAACGAATAAAGATATTTTTATTGATAAATTTTTTCCAAATCACGATATTTATGTCTATAATGATATGAGTCCTGATGATGAAGCAAAACGTACAGATAAGCGTGTGATGACGATTGAGGAATATTTACCTGAACTAAAACGAATTTTTGATAACAAAAAAGAAAAATTAGTGATTACACTGAAATCAGCTTTGGGCAAAGAAGTTCGATACAATGGGCAAGCACAAGAGGCATATTATTTTGTAAAAATCGAAGTAGAACGAAAATTAAAAGGCTCTTATTTGAGCTTACAATACACAGAAAACGTAAAACCATTGGATATTTATGTTAGAACTTTGGACAAACCCGATTCAAAACTATTAAAATTTGACATTATTGGCATCGATTACAAAAGTCGCCAAATCAAAGAACCGGGTTCGATGACAATGGAAGAAGCAACCGCACAAGGTTTGAAATTTTTTGATAACGAAGAATTTGAAAAGGCGTATAAATATCTTAATTTTCATTCGAAAAATAAAAAATTTGCTAAAAACTCTAACGCTTCTTGGGCGATGGCGTATATGAATTTTTGGGGAAGAGGCGTTGAAAAAAATGACAAGGAAATGGTCAAATGGCTTGATGAATCAGCAGATAGAGATAATTTATATGCCTTATATTTTTTAGGTGAAAATTATTTTTTTGGGGAATATGGAGTAGAAGAAAACGAAAAAAAAGGACTTAAATATATCAGAAAAGCAGCCAAAAAAGGTTTAGCAGAAGCACAATATTCGTTAGGTGAAAAATACGAAAAAGGACAAGGCGGACTAAAACCTGATAAAAAAGATGCTAAATATTGGTACGAAAAAGCAGCAAAACAAGGACACGCCAAAGCAAAAGCAGGTTTAAAAACATTGAACGCAGGCGGTAAAAAATAGGTCATAAAAAATTCGTAAAAATATGGAAAATCCAGAATTTGAAAATCTTACTACATTATTAGACAGTGAAAATGAAGAAGCATATAATTTGGGATTGATTTTAGCCAAAAATTATCGTCCTGAATTTATGGATTATTATGGCTGTGAAGTAGAAGAATTTGAGGAAATAATGATTTTTTTGAAAAAAAATAAAGTCTATGGTTTTGGTTTTCCTTTGATAACTACGCATAGATTACTTTTAGCAGCAAGAAGTATAAAAGAAATTCCTAAATCAATTTATGTATTACGAAACCTAAAAATATTAGATTTATGTTTTAATTATCTTGGAAAAATGCCTATGGAGATTGTAAACATAGAAAATTTGAGATTTTTAGATTTGACTTCTAATAGATTGGAAGTGTTGCCCAAAGAAATTGCCAAACTAAAAAAGTTGTATTCGTTGATTTTAAAATTTAATATGTTTTCAGAATTTCCGATGGAAGTGCTGAAATTAAAAAACTTAGAAAATTTATGTTTACAACACAATCAACTTCAATCTATACCTCCAGAAATCAAAAAATTAAAAAAACTCGAAACCTTAAACTTGAAAAATAATTATATAGGTAGTTTGCCAGAAGAACTTTGTGAACTAAAAAATTTAAAAGAAGTTTATATTTATGGAAATCGAAAAGATATAATTATTCCTCCAAAATTAAAAGAAAAAAGAGTGATTGTTTATTCGGAATAAAAATATAAAACACAATACTAAAAATATATTTTCATTTTTTTAGTATCTTTTCCTCGGTCTGTGTGTCACAGACCGAGGATTAAAAATCTAAATTTCATTCAAAAAATTATACAATATTTTTTCGCCTACATCAGCACTTTTTTCGGGGTGAAATTGCGTAGCAAAAAAATTATTTTTTTGAATAGCAGCCGAAAAAGGTAAAATATAATCAGTGGTGGCTATCGTAAATTCAGATTTTTCCATATAATAACTATGAACATAATAGACAAAGGCTTGATTTTCAATACCTTTCAATAAAATATTATCAGAAATTTCGATATTATTCCAACCAATATGAGGAACTTTAAAACCTTCTACCAAAGGAAATTTTTTAACTTTTGTAGGAAAAATACCCAATGCTTTTGTATTATTTTCCTCCGAATATTCTCCCAATAATTGCATTCCCAAACAAATTCCTAACACAGGTTGAGAAAAATTGGGTATTAATTTATCTAAATTTTTACTTTTTAGATATTGCATAGCCGTACTTGCCTCGCCTACGCCGGGAAAAATAATCTTATCAGCCGTTGCTAATATTTCAGGTTCATCACTCAAAATGGCATCTATTCCAACTCTTTGGAGTGCAAAAATAACAGATTGTGTGTTGCCTGCGTTGTATTTTAAAATAACAATTTTCATTTATTTTTTAGTAATTTGTGTTACTATTTTTTCAATTTTATCCGATAATTCAAAAATTGGCATCGCACTTTTTAGTCCATTTTTTTCTTCAATATGATACGCAAAATATTTCACTGATTGTGCAATCATATTCCATTCTTGGATTTTAAAAGAAGCAATATTAGTTTCTTGTGGCTTTGGAAGTTCATTTTTTGAAGTCGCAAAAGGCAAGGCGTGTGCCAATACTTTTCCTGTGTCATCTTTTTCGCTCACAATTTTTGGAATAGGCAAATCTTCTTGTGGCTTTTCCTTTCCTGCTTTTTTTGCTTTCCCATCATTTTTTGCTGCGTCCATTTTTTCTTTTGGAATCAATGCAACTAAACCCTCGATTTGCTTTAAAATTTCTTCAGGTGATACGTTTCCTTTTCGTGCCATAATCGTATTTTTTTCTGTAAATATTTTTAATTTTACATTTAATTCGTTACATATACAATTTGTCCATTTTCTTCTATTTCAGTGCCAATAATACCTTTTTGTTGTAATTTTTCAATCACAGGCAATAAAATATCAATGCTTTCTCTGACCAAAATAACCGCTTCGACCAGAGTAATTCTATTTTTTTTATGTACCAAGGCCTCCAAAAAACGAACTTCTAAATCTCCTTGATAAGAAGAGGCAACGCGCAAATTTTGGTTATTTGAAGGTTGAGCCAAAATCGGTTCGTGAGATGAATAAGATGAATGTTGTAAATGACGTTGTGGCGGCAAAAAGTCTTCCAATTCATCAATTCTATTTTGTTTTTGACGAAGTAAAATTCGAGTTGTCCCTAATCCTCCCAGAAAAAAAGCAATTAAATCAATCAATAAAGCAGGTTTTGGTATCATAAAACCGTGATTAAAACTCATAGCCATAAAAAAAAGCAATGTACCAAATCCTAATCCTCCAATAGCAAGAATGAAATCGAAAATATCTGATAGATTATATTTTTTATCGTTTTTTTCTTTTGACATAAATATAAATAATTGTAAAAAGTATATTTTTAATGTATCAATAAAATAAAATTTCTTATTTCACTACTTCTCCAAACAAATCAAATGCTTCTGTACTTGTAATTTTCACATCAGCAAAATCACCAATTCGAACATAAGTATTTTCTGCACTTACCAACACTTCGTTATCTACTTCGGGAGAATCAAATTCAGTTCTTCCTACAAAATAACCGCCTTCTTTTCTATCAAAAAGCGTTTTATACGTATTCCCGATTTTTTTCTCGTTCAATTCAGCAGAAATTCCTTGTTGCAATTCCATGATTTCGTCGATTCTATTTTGCTTAATTTCAGTCGTTACATTGTCCTCAAAAGAAAAACTATGCGTATTTTCTTCGTGTGAATACATAAAAACGCCCAATCTATCAAATCTATTTTTTTCGACAAATTGATATAATTCATCAAATTCTTTTTGTGTTTCGTCAGGATGTCCTACAATCAAAGTCGTTCTGATAGCAATTTCGGGAATCGTTTGTCTGATTTTATCGACCAAATCTTGCGTTTTTTCTTGCGTAATGCCACGTCTCATTTTTTGCAACATCATACTCGAAGCGTGTTGCAAAGGCATATCTAAATATTTACAAACATTGCTTCTATTTTTGATAACGTCTAAAATATCCAACGGAAAACCTGCGGGATATGCGTATTGCAAACGTATCCAATCAATGCCTTCGACATCAGCCAATCTATCAATTAGTTCAGATAAATTTCTTTTTTTGTAAATATCTAACCCATAATAAGTTAAATCTTGGGCTATCAAAATCAATTCTTTTGTACCTTGTTTGGCAAAATTTTTGGCTTGTTCTACCAAAATTTCCATCGATTGCGAAACGTGTTTTCCACGCATCAAAGGAATGGCACAAAAAGAGCAAGGTCTATCGCAACCTTCCGCAATTTTGAGATAGGCATAATGTCTTGGCGTAGTCAAAAAACGCTCTCCGACTAATTCTTGTTTATAATCTGCTTTAAATTGTTTGAGCAACAAAGGCAAATCTCTTGTGCCAAAATAAGCATCAACATTGGGAATTTCCTTTTCTAAATCTGTTTTATATCTTTCAGATAAACAACCTGTAACATACAATTTATCGATAATTCCTTCATTTTTGGCTTGTGCATAATTCAAAATAGTGTCAATAGATTCTTGTTTGGCATTGTCGATAAAACCACAAGTATTGATAATGACCACATTCGCATCATCTTTGGTACTTTCGTGTTCGATGTCGATTTTATTGGCTTTGAGTTGCGTCATTATGTTTTCAGAATCAACAAGATTTTTTGAGCAGCCCAATGTAATCAAATTTACTTTAGTTTTACGATTTCCTTTTGTTTTCATTTTTTATCTTTTAAAATTTAATATATTTTTTATAATAATTGCTCCAAAAATACACGCTAAAATCAACGGAAAAGTCGTTCTATTATCACCACTAATCAAATAATTGGTAACTTCTTCGCCTGCAAAAAACCACAACGTAAATCCTGCCATAAATAAAAGTATCAATCCAAGTCTCAAAAAAGTAGATTTTCTATCGGCAGTTTGATACATATTTCTACTTCTTCTTGCTTCTCTAAAAGCCATACTTAGCCTTTGTTCTCTGCTTTCTTCGCTATTTATATTTTCGTTTTTGGGGTTTTCATCAACTTCATTTTCATTCTTATTGATGATGTTTTTTAAATTTCTTTTTTCCGCCAATCGTTCCTGCATTTCCTCTTTGTCAGAGTCATAATATCTGGGAATATAGTCAAATTGTTTATGTTTTGGCAACCTGACCAGAGATGGTAATTTAAACATACGCTTTAAAATTTTTAAATTGAATGTGCGAATTTACAAAAAATATCAAAATATAATACATTTTTTTTGTTTTTTTGATAAAAAATCTTTTTTTTTGAACGGTTTGTTACTGTAAGGGACTAAATAAAAAATAATATACCTAAAAAAAACTCCCTCACCTTTGGGAGGGCTGGGGTGGGGCATAATTTTGCAAAAAGCCCCACCCTAACCCTCAGTGTTGTTAAATTCTTTTCTTTAACAAGTAAAATAGAAATTAACTTGTATAATATTCTGTAAAAAATCTATAATTTTTTGAAAATCTTATAGATTTGGCAAATTATATTTTGATTTGTAAAATAATTTACCTGACAAATATTAGAA
>JAAFJG010000006.1:0-20524 GCA_013298075.1 Cytophagales bacterium
TAATGAAATCAAACGATTTATTGAAGAAATTGAAAAAAAATTTAAGAAAAAATAAATTTTATCATCAGAAATAGCAAAAATCTCTCAAAAGAAATATTTTGAGAGATTTTTTATTTTACTTTTTCTCAGGCGTTTTTACGTTGTTTTTATTAGTTTTCAACATATTTTTTGGTTCAGCCTCTAAAACTTTTGCTTTTTCTACTTTTTCAACAGGTGCAGGATTTTCTAACATTTCATTAGTAATCATATTTTCGTTGTTTTTAAGAATTGCTTTTTCTTGGGTAGTTTGTTCTTTTACTTCCTTTTTCAAAGGACGCATTTTTTCAACTTTTACGTCTTGTGCATTTAAAATGCAAGTTGCCATAAAAAATACAGCAGATACAAATAATATTTTCATTTTTTTATAATTTAATTTATTTTTGAATTAATTGATAACACAAAAATAAAGATGTTTTTGATAAATTCCAAATAATTAACGATAAAATATTTAATTTTCAATATATTTATAAAAGACATTTCACCTCAACTAAAAATCAAAACTAACATTCACTAAAAAACGCCTGAAATAATCTACTTTTTTTGGCTATTTTTTTAAGGTTAGTTGTTATTAAATATAAACTATTTTACACCTTATTTTCGCTTTAAAAATAATAACCAACTTTCTTTGTCTTAATTTTTCAAGTAAGATTTATGGAAAGTTGGTTTTGATTATTTTATTTAATATATGACGTTAATATGTAATATTTAGATATTTAATTATATCTTTGGCAAGGATAGCAAAAGCAATACCCTCTACACCTACTCCCATCAATTTAGCATTTACAATTCCTATTAAATTACCTTTATTATCTATTAAAGCACCTCCACTATTTCCTTGATTTACACTTGCATCAGTTTGGATAATATCTTGGTCATCTCTTTTACGTTTACTAGAAATAATACCTTTAGTAAGTGTTTGTCCAAATTCGATATTTTTTGGTGTTCCGATAGCAAAAATTTCTTGTCCTGTACTGAAGTTAATTTCATTAGGAATAGCAAAAGCATAATCAAATTTATGTTCGACTTTAAGCAATGCCAAATCTGCAAATTCATTTTTTTTCACTAATTTTGCAGTTAGTTTTTCACCTTTATTGGTTTGAATTTTAAGGTCTTTATTATTAACTATTACATGAAAATTAGTAATAATATATCCGTCCTCGCTAATAGCAAAACCACTACCATGTCCTTTTTCGGTAATCACTGTTACATTGCCTTCTAAAGCATTGTCCAAAGAGATAATTTTTTTAGTGGGCATCGTAATTTTAAGATTTTCACTTTTTTGAGTATCATCTTTTTGATATTCTAACAATGATTGAACTTGTGGTTGGGCTAATAGTTGGTGAAAAGATTTTTCTAAGGCGTGAGAAATAGCAAGTATTCTTGGATTTCTTTTTAAAAAATCAGTCTCAAATTTTTTCTTCTCCTCTTCGCTCATGTTTTTTACTCTTTCAAATTCCGCCAAAAGATTTTTTCCCGCAAATTCACCTGATTTAATTGTTATATTTTGGGTATATTTAGATTGCTCGTATGCATCTAATATTTCCCATTTCGTTCCTAACTCTACTATGTAAGCATATTCTTCCATAAATTGAGGAACTAAATCATTCACAATTCTCGTCATTTTCATTGATTCAACTACTACTTTCACATACATTGTGTTCAGAGGATTTTTTAATATTTTTCCCGTTGTATCCACAAATCTACCTTCTTTTAGTAAATTATTCATATCATCTGAAAAAATAGTATTATCCAATTTTATATCTTCATCAGGATTACGATATTTAATTTTATTGGTTTTTTTTCTATAGTATCCTCTATAGTTAATAGTCCCCTCTGATATATTTTTTTTCGGTAAATCAAATGAACTTTGTGTCAAATATAGATATTTTTGACTATCTTTGTGTATCACTTTTTTTACTTTTTCTTGGGGTACAGAAAATGGAATAGTAGGATAACGAAATGTTCTCACAGGACTTACTTTAAAATCGTATGCTGGTACTACAACCGTCGGAAAAAATATTAAAGATACGTATTTCCAAGGGCTTGCTAAATAATGACTTGTAACTAAATACTCGTTTACGTAGTCTTTTTCTGTAACAGTAATCTGTTGAATTTCGACAGATTTTTTGACTTTGTGGGTGAGTTGTCCCTCTGTATTTACTTTATCGACCAATTGATTATTCACATAAATTTTTGTACCATCATTTGGTTTGTTAAATTTTAAATTTTGGCTCCCAGAAGCGAAAAAAGAAGCACAACTATTTAACGTAATAATAGATGTACTCAAAAGTAGAATAAAGATAATAAACTTTTTCATGTAAAATTATTTATAAGATTTTTTTTTATGATAAAATGAAATAATTGTTTTATTTATTTTTGTTTTTAGGGAGCATCTAAAAAATAAATTACCCACTCAAAAAAACTTATTTTTAGTTCCCTCACCACTGGGGAGGGTTAGGGTGGGGCTTTTCACTCAAATTATGCCCCACCCCAGCCCTCCCCGAAGGTGAGGGAGTTTTTTTAGGTATATTATTTTTTATTTAACCCCTTAAGGTATAAAGATAAATAAAATCAACGTTGATTTTATTTATCTTTATACAAAAACCTATAAGATTTAAAAAAAACTTATAGGTTTTTATTAAGTTGATATTGTATATCTGTTATTTATGATAAAGGCGAACTCCAAAACCAAGAGATAAAACTCGATGGCTCATTTTTGCATCTGAATTATTCTTTACATTATTCAAACCCAAACCATAATTTAGATTTATAGTATATATTCTACTCACTTCAAAAGCGGCACCAAAGTTTAGTCCATAATCCAAACGTTTAAAGTCTTTTTTATCACTGGTAAAATTTATACTTTCTACGTCATAAAATGACCCACCTGTTTTATCTACTACTCCACTAAAAGCATAAGCAATATACGGACCTCCATTAAATAATACTCTAAAATTTTCATTTATTGTAAGTTTATAAATGGCATTGATGGGAATTTCTGCATAATGTAACTTTGTTCTATATGAAATATCATCTTTTTTTTGCTTATCGCCTTTTTGAGTAGTTAAAAATCCACCTTGTAAAGCAAATTTAGAATTAAAATTATAATTTACGTATATTCCTCCATTATAATTGTAATATGCTTCTCTGGTTGCGCCCGGAATTTTATAGGTTGTATTTGCCATATTCAAACCTAATACTAGGCTCATAGTAACCTCTGGTTCGTCCTCATCATCATTACTTTTTTTAATTGTATTTGTAGAATGAATATCATTTTTGTCTGCTTTATTTTCATTTCCCCAAGTGATAGTTTGTGCTGGTAGAAATAAAGTAAATGCTAAATAAATTATAACAATGTTTAATAAATATTTCATATTTAATTTAAAAATAGGTGAATGTTTTTCTATTTTTTGCAAAGGTATATAAAATTTAATAAATAGTATATTTTTTTCATATAATTTTTATAAAAAAAGTTTTTTGTATCTTTTTTACTATATAAATATCACTTAATTTTAACTGAATAGAACTCTCTTGCTTTATTTTTTGTCATTATATTTTAATCCATTTTCATCACATTCCCACCAAAAAAAACAAAAAAACAACACTAAAATAAATTTGTTCTAAAAAAATATTTGTTATTATAAAAAAAGTTATTATCTTTGTGGAATGTACCTCAATTTTAATTTTATTTAGTTATATGAAAACAAAATTTTTTATTATTTTTCTTATTTTTGTGTCAATATTTGAACTCAAAGCAGAAATTCAAAAAACTATTTCAGTCAAAAATGTAGAAGAGTTTTTAAAGGCAATCGGCAATGATGTAACGATTAGAATAACAGCAGAACGCTTAGATTTTTCGATTTTGCCTGCCATTACCAATACAAATATTCAACTTATTCCTAAAAATTCGGTTTTATTTTTACATATTCAAAACGTCAAAAATCTTAAAATTATAGGACAAAAAAAAGGCACAAAAATCATTTCTATTTATAAAAATGGATATATTTTGAGTTTCAAAGACGTGGAAAATATCACTCTCGAAAATTTGGAAGTAGGCAATACGCATCATCAATCAGGTTTAGATGGCGGTATTTTTTCTTTCGAAAATGCTATGAATATCACCCTAAAAAATTGTATTTTATTTGGTGGAAACGAGGGTTTATTACTCAAAAAAGTAACTACTTTTCAATTCCAAAATAGTATTATTCGTGATGCCACGCAACGCATTGTAACTATCCAAAATAGCAAAGATGTTGATTTTATCAAAAGTAGATTTACGAATAATCAGGCTTTAGATTTATTTTATATCATTGATTCTCAACATATTACTTTTGAAAAATGCGTAATTGACCTCAATAAATCGGGGAGAGGCGAAAGTTACGATAATTATGCGTTATTTCACGTACCTATGGAATCTGGAAATTTTACGGAAATCGTAACTTTGAATGAATGTAAAATTGAGGATAATTTTATGCAATATTTTTGTCGTGTCAAAGAAATTATCAAAATAGAAAAATGTGTAATGCAAAATAATGTTTTTGAAAGAGGTTATCAAAGTGTTGATTTTTAACGAAATATTTATCGAAACTTAAAACTAAAATCTTAAAAAAAACGTTATCAATAAAACCATTTCCAATGAAAAAATACATTTTATTTATCTTTTTAGTCGTATTGTCTATACAAATCGTACAAGCACAATTTACCAACGAAGAATCTTTATCTATTGCCAAAGAATATTTTGACAAAGGAGAATACGAAAAAGCAAAAGAATATTTTGAAAAACTAAGCAAAGATACTAAATATTTGACTATAGTCTATGAAAATTATTTGGTTACATTATTAAAACTCAAAGATTATAAAACAGCAGAAAGTCTTTGTAAAAAAATGATAAAAAGTGACCAAAAAAATGCCGCTTATCGAATGGATTATGTATTGATGCTCCAAGAATCAACACAAATCGAAAAATCAGACAAAGAACTCAATAAAATTATAGATGAATTTAAAAAACCTGAAAATCTTGCGGTAGAAACTTACAATTATATGGCATTTTTGGGCAAACATGATTGGGCTGAAAAATTTCTTTTGGCGGCTCGCAAATCATCAAAAGAAAAAAATACGTTTGCTTTAGAACTCGCAGATACGTATGCACAACTCCAAAAACCTGATTTGATGTTGGCAGAATATGTGCAGTATGCCACACAAAATCAAAATAATATAGAAACCGTTAAACATCATTTGCAAGACAATCTCTCGAAACCTGAAAGTTTTGAAAAATTAGAAATGATTTTATTAACACAATTAGAAAAAAATCCTGAAGAAAGTACTTTTAATGAACTTCTTTTGTGGTTATATATCCAGCAGAAACGATTTACACGTGCTTTTACGCAAGCCAAATCTCTCGATAAAAAATATAGATTGGAAGGTTTAGAAATGATTAATTTTGGACAATTAGCCATGAAAAATCAAGATTATGAAGCATCTTCGCAGTTTTTTGAATACGTCATTAAAGCCTATCCAAATACTGAAAATTATTATTCTGCCCGAAATTTATACCTCAAATCAAGAGAAGAATATATCAAAAATACGTATCCTGTCAAATTAGACGACATTAAAAATTTGATTGGAGAATATGAAAAAATGATTACAGAATGGGGGAAAAATGGACGAACTTTTGATGCGTTGCGAAGTATGGCATTGTTGAAAGCATTTTATTTAGACCAAAAAAGACCTGCTTTAGAGATTTTAAATGAAGCTGTAAATCTAAATATTGGCACAATAGACCAACAATCACAAGCAAAAATTGATTTAGGTGATATTTATTTATTGTTAGGAGAAGATTGGGAATCAACTTTGCTATATTCACAAGTTGAAAAAATGAAAAAAGAGCATCAATTAGGACACGAAGCCAAATTAAAAAATGCAAAACTTTCTTATTATAAAGGTGAATTTACGTTGGCAGTCGAGCATTTGAATATTTTAAAAGAAGCAACCACGCGAGAAATTGCGAATGATGCCTTAGATTTGAGCCTTTTAATTCAAGATAATACTGCAGAAGATTCGTTGGGAACGGCTTTGAAAGAATATTCAAAAATTGAATTATTGATCTTTCAAAAACAAGAAGAACAAGCTTTGAAACAACTCAATGAATTAGCCAAAAAATTTGATAAAGAACCACTGACCGATGAAATTTTATTTCAAAAAGGTATGTTGTATCGAAAAATGGGCAAATTTAACGAAGCATTAGCCGATTTAGAAAATATATTTAAAAATCATGGAGAAGATATTTTGGGGGATGATGCTTATTTTTATATGGGAAAAATCTATGAAGAAGATTTGAAAAATAAAGAAAAAGCAAAAGAAATTTATCAAGAATTTTTAACCAAATACCCGGGGAGTATTTTTAATGCAGAGGCAAGAAAACGATTTAGAATTTTAAGAGGTGATTTTGTAAATTAAAATAAAAAATATGAATTTTGATTTTGAAAAAGGAGAAGTTTTATTGATTGATAAGCCTTTGCATTGGACTTCATTCGATGTGGTGAATAAATTAAGGTATAAAATCTCAAAAAAAGTAAACGTAAAACGCATTAAAATTGGACACGCAGGCACGCTTGACCCATTGGCGACAGGTTTACTGATTATATGCACAGGAAAAATGACCAAACAAATTGATACTTTTCAAGCACAGGAAAAGGAATATACAGGAAGTTTTACGGTAGGAAGTACAACGCCTTCTTATGATTTGGAAACAGAAATTCAATTTTTTGCGGATTATCAACATCTCACTCAGAAAGAAATTACAGAAAAAACAAAAGAATTTATAGGAACAATTAACCAAAAACCACCGATTTTTTCTGCGATTAAAGTCAATGGAAAGGCATTGTATCATTCGGCACGCAAAGGAGAAGAAGTAGAAATTCCGACTAAACAAATTACCATTCATCAATTTGATATTACCAATATTGCTTTGCCACAAATAGATTTTAAGGTAAAGTGTTCGAAAGGAACTTATATTAGAAGTTTGGCGAATGACTTTGGGCAAAGTCTTCAAACAGGTGCGCATCTTTCTTCGCTCAAAAGAACAAAAATTGGTGATTATTCGATTGAAAATGCGTATCAATTAGATAATTTTTTGGAAATTGTCGATAATTTATAGGAAAAATATCATTTCAAAAGTAAAAAAATGAAGAATAATGAATTGAAAAAACTCATTATTCTTCAAAATTACATTCAAAACCTCCTTATTTTTTGCCCACTAATTCTTTGATATATTCTGTTGGCATATCAACAAGGTCAGATATTTCAGAAATTTTCATACCTTTTGAAAAACATCTGAGTATCATTTTGTCTTTTGTTTTCGCTTCGCCTCTCGCTTCGCCTTTTATTTCTGCAGCTTCAATGTACGCATTTCGTACTATTTCTGGTATGCTCATATTTTTTTGTTGTTTAGTGATAGTAGCAATATTACTATCTAATTTTTGAGTAATTGTATTATCTTTAATACCAATATAATAATAAATAAAGTATAAAACGTGATCGATTTTTTTATCACTATAACCAGCCTCTACTAAATCTTTTATTAAATCGGTTTTCCATTTTAGTTGTGCTGTATCTTTTTGAGATTTTCTATCTAAGGCTCTGCGGACAGCCAACATCACAAAACTAAAAATATTATCTTTGACATATAGTTCATCTAAAGATTTGTGTAGTATTTTAAATGTAGCAAACCTATAAACTAATTCTACTGTTTCATATTCATATACAAATTCAGATGGTTTATAATTTTTATTTTCATCACTATACAATGCAAAAGCCATGATTTTTTGAGGAGAATATTTCTCATACAACCGATAAAAAGTGATGAACATTCTCTCCGAAAAATTATCATCTTTATATCCTTGCACTTCGACGTGAAAATAAATAAATTTTTCTGTCCCATCTTTCAAAAAAACTTTAATAAGTTTATCTGCTCTTTTTAAACCCAAAACGATTTTATCTTGAATATTTGCCAATTCTGTGTCCAAAAACTCACAAGGTTTGTTTCTATCCACATTATTTTCTGCCCATTCAGGTAAAAAATAATCCATAAATTCAAAAGATAATTCTTCAATCATTACTTTCCAAAGTAAATCTTTACTAATATCAATGCTTTCATCTGTTATTTCGTTATCCATACTCAAAAATAATTGTCTTTATAGTTTTTTATGATACAATTTTGTATTTTTCATTTAGGGACTAAGTATAAAATATTATACCCAAAAAAACTCCTTCACCTTTGGGAAGGGCTGGGGTCAGTGTTGTTAAATTCTTTTTTTTTTAACAAGTAAAATAGAAATTAACTTGTATAATATTTTGAAAATCTTTATAATATTTTGAAAATCTTATAGATACAAATATTAGAACTTAACAACACTGACTCTAACCCTCCCCAGTGGTGGGGAACTAAAAATAGGTTTTTTTGAGTGGGTAGTTTATTTTTTATATGCTCCCTTACATATATAACGAAAAAAATTAGATTTTAGTTTTTAAAATGGATATTTTTTTGTTAATAAAAGAAAGTGAATTATTATTTTTAAAGAATAAAGAATAATGAATTTTTTTTACTCATTATTCTCCAAAAAAATATATTAGTAACCCAAAGTTTTTAGCATTGTTTCACTTTTTTGTTCATCGGCAAACATATAATCTTGTATCGTTCCATTTTCATCTCTGGTAATTATAATATGTTTAGGAGCAGGAATTAAACAATGTTGTATTCCGCCATATCCACCCAAAGAATCTTGATACGCACCTGTATGAAAAAATCCAATATATTGTTTTTCGTTATCAGGCAATAAAGGCAAAAACACTTCCGAAATATGTGCTTCAGAATTATAATAATCCATCGAGTCACACGTCAAACCTCCCAAATTTACTTTATGATAAGGATTATCCCAACCATTGACCGCCAACATAATATATTTTTGATTCATTCCCCACACATCAGGCAGATGCGTAATGAAAGAGCCATCAATCATATACCAAAGTTCTTTGTCATTTTGTAATTTTTGGTCAATCACCGAATAAATCACCGCACCTGTTTCGCCCACTGTAAAACTACCAAATTCTGTAAAAATATTAGGGACAGGTACATTATTTTTGTTACAAATCCATTGAATATTTTCGATGATTTGTTCGGCCATATATTGATAATCATACTCAAATTGTAAAGAGGTTTTGATAGGAAAACCGCCACCAATATCTATCGTATCCAAAGTAGAACAAACTTTTTTTAGTTCACAATATTTATACATAAATCGACTCAATTCACTCCAATAATACGCCGTATCTTTGATGCCTGTATTGATAAAAAAGTGCAACATTTTAAGCCTTAATTGAGCGTGTGGAGCAATTTTTTCTTTGTATAATTGATTGACATCACTAAAACGAATCCCCAAACGAGAAGTATAAAAAGCAAAATTTGGCTCTTCATCAGAAGCAACTCTAATGCCCAAATTAACAAATTTAACATCTAAATCTTGATATTCATCAACTTCTCTTAAATTATCAATAATAGGAATACAATTAAAACCTTCATTGATAATTTCCCTAATTTGTTTGATATATTCTGGTCTTTTAAAACCATTACAAATCACAAAAGTTTCTTTGCTTAATTTTCCTGATGCATGTAATTGTCTTACGATTGGAATATCGAAAGCAGAAGATGTTTCGATATGTGAATCGTGTTTTAAAACCTCTTCTAGAATATGTTTAAAATGAGATGATTTTGTGCAATAGCAATACACATAATTACCTGCATAATTAAACTTTTTGATTGCTTTATTAAAAATTTCTTTCGAATAATCAATATGTTCCTTAATTTTTGGAAGGTAAGTGATTTTGAGAGGCGTTCCATATTTGCGGATAATATCCATCAAAGGTACGCCATTAAATAAAAGACTTTCACTTTTTACCTTAAATTCTTTGGTAGGAAAATCAAAGGTTTGGTCTATCAAATCTCTATAACTTTTCATCGTATAAAACTCTTTTGAAAGAAAATAATTTTCTGTTTTTAAAGAGGAGATTGTTTATTTTGTTTATTTATTTTAATTATTATTTATAAAAATAGATAAATTTAGAGAGATAAAATATAAAATATCACCTAAAAAAAGATGTTTTGTATGCTCTAAATTTTCAAAATTTATGCAAAATAAAAGGAAAATTTGTTTAATTTCAAATATTTATTCAATTCTTTTTAGAAAAATATTTGAAATCAATTTTTTAGGAAAATATTGACCATAAAAAATAACAATTAAAACTACAAAATCATAAAAAAATGACAAATCATTTTTATAATCTTGAATATGAAAAACATCAACATCATAAAAATAACTTGTCAAATTCTTTTATTTTTCGTGATTAAAAATAGCAAATAAAAACTAATTTCCCGAATTTTTTACATATTTATCCAACCATTTATCCATTTCCCAAAGCATGTGCAAAATAGATTCTTTGGCTCTATATCCATGACTTTCATAAGGCAAAACTACATATCTCGCTATGCCGCCATGCCCTTTGATAGCATTATAATATCTTTCGGTTTGGATTGGAAAAGTACCTTGATTATTGTCTGCTTCTCCATGAATCAATAAAATAGGAGTTTTTATTTTATCCGCATAACTGAAAGGTGCCATTTTATTATATGTTTCGGGTGCTTGCCAATAAGTGCGTTCTTCGGCTTGAAATCCAAACGGAGTCAAAGTACGATTATAAGCACCACTTCTGGCAATACCTGCTTTGAATAATGTGCTGTGTGTCAATAAGTTAGCGGTCATAAATGCCCCATAAGAATGTCCCATTACGGCTACACGATTGGCATCTACTACGCCCAATCTCACGCCTTCGTCTATGCCCGCTTTTGCTCCTGCCACCAACTGCTCAATATAAGTATCATTGGGTTCTTTTGTGCCTTCGCCCACGATAGGAATAGAAGTGTTTTCCATAACTGCATATCCTTGCAATGCCCAAAAAACAGGCGAACCCCAACTAATATACGTAAATTGATGTGGTGAGCCAGACACTTGTCCTGCGGCTGCTTTGCTTTTAAATTCTGCTGGATAAGCTTCCATTAAAGTTGGCAAAGGTCCATTTTCTTTTTTATAATTAGGTGGAAGATATAAAATAGCTGTTAATTCTACGCCATCTGCTCTTTTATATTTTAATAATTCTTTTTTTACTTCCTTCATTTGCGGATATGGGTGCGGGAAAGTAGTCAAAGGAGTTATTTTTTTTGCTTTGATATTTCTTATAAAATAATTAGCATTTTCGTTCACACTTTGTCTGCTTGTAATCACCATTTGTTTATTTCTATCCAAAATTTGCACAATATTCTCATAATAAGGGGCTTCAGAACGCCACAAACGAACCATTTTTTTAGTACTAAAATCAAATTCATCTAAAAAAGGGCGACTACCTTCGGCTGATGCACCTTCGCCTGTCATCAAAACTTTGTTATTTTTGATGTCCATTACATATCTTCCGTATTGATTTTTTATCATTTCAGGCGTACCTGGGTCAGTATAAGTATCTTCTGAATTTCTATCAAATAATACATTTATTTTTTTATTACTTGAATTGATGTGTGTAAATATTTCTTTACGAGTTCCTCGCCAAAATTCTGTAAAAATTGTATTATTCGCATCTCCCCACATTACGCCCGAAAATCTTAATTTTGTACCAAAAAATTCTTCGGCTGGTTTATCAAATGGAGCAACTAATAAAAATGCTTTATCACGAATGGCTACTTCTTTTTTTGGATTTCCTTCGTCTTGTGCTTCTACCCAAAACAAAGTAGCCGCTGCATCAGCACGCCAAGAATGATTGCGTTGTCCTTGTCTTGTCGCATCAAAACCTGTCGGAATATTATCAATCAAAGGCAAATCAACGACTTCTTTCACCAAATTTCCTGTTTTTAAATCTAAGATTTCGATTTTTATTGGAAAAAAATTAACAGGTAGTAAATAAGAATAAGGTTTGTGTCTTTTTTGGAATAAAATATAATTACCATCGGGAGAAGTAGAAAAAGATTGTATCAATCCTTCACTTCCAATTTTTTGTATTTGATTAGTTTCAATATTTATTTTCACTAATTGCGAAGTAGCATAATATTCAAAAAGTTTTTCATCATATTGATTTTTAAGCAAATCTTGATAGGTGCGAGAAGGTGATTTTCGCCCTAAATTTTCTTGAATAATCGGTCCTGCGGGAGCGAGAGGAGGAGTGGGCGCAACACCACGATTTTCGGGAATAGATAAAAATAAAATTTGTTTGCTGTCCGAAACCCAACCAAATGACGAACCTACTAAGGTCATATTCAATGGCAAATTGGTTACTTTTTTTGCCTCAGCCGTTTTTACATCAATCACAAATAAAGAAATTTTATCTATTTCGAAGTGAGCAAAAGCAATTTTTGTTTCATCAGGTGACCAACTAAAACCATTCATCAAAGGCGTATTTGGTAAACCTTTGATAGTCATTTTTTTGCCTGTTTCAATTTCTCTTAGGGTAATATTTTTCACATAATTGGTTCTACTTTGTCCATTATTGCGTGGATTAAGCCTTAAACCTGCAATTCGAAGTTCTGGCTCTGCCAATTCTGCAATACTTGGATAACTGGTCGTTTCCATCAAAAGCATCATTTTTCCTTTGCTATCAATGCTGACACGTGGAGTTGGAGTAGTTTCGATTAATGCTTTGATAGCATCGGGAGGAGTTTGATAAGTTTGGTTATCTTGTGCATTTAGCCAAGAAAAACTGAACAAAAACATCAAACTCAAAAAGAGAGATATTATTTTCATTTTATATATTTTTTATTTACTTTGTATAGTTTGTAATAATTTTGGTGATAAGATTACAAAAAAATAAAAATTAAATGGCATTATTTATCTGTTTTAACTCGTAAGATTTGTGTTGTAATAATGTAATTTTATAAAAATAAAAAAAAAAATAACTAAATTTACAAAAAATTAAACTCTTTATCCAAAAAAATCGTTAAATAATAGATAAATGAAAAACCTTTTATAAAAAATGATTATCACACACGAAAAAGCATCAAATTTAATTCATCAAAGCAATTATGTCAGTCGAGATTTAAGTTGGTTAAAATTTAATTTGAGAGTATTAGACCAAGCCAAAACAACGCACCGTTCTATTTTTGATAGACTTAAATTTTTGTCGATTACCGCCTCCAATTTAGACGAATTTTTTATGATTCGAATGGGGAAT
Source organism: Cytophagales bacterium (assembly GCA_013298075.1). Taxonomy (GTDB): domain Bacteria; phylum Bacteroidota; class Bacteroidia; order Cytophagales; family Microscillaceae; genus RDXZ01. Next base: position 13,303 of record JAAFJG010000006.1, read on the forward strand.
TTATATAATTATCTTGATTTTGGGCGCGATAAAATCGATTATTCTGGTTTGCGTGAAAAGCCTTTTGCGAAATTATTATTGAGAGAAGCACAACATTTTTATCATTTACAACAAAAAACGTTTACCCAAAGCTTAGCCCCATTTTTTGAAGAAAATGATTTTAGAATTGGAAAATTAACGGATTTGACTGAGGACGAAATTACAGAAGTTTCTTTGTATTTTATGAAAACCATTTTCCCGATGCTTACGCCAATGGTTTTTGATAATTATCATCCTTTTCCAATTTTAATGAATAAAATGTTGATTTTTGGCGTGGTAACGCGTGCCAAAACCGAAGTAGATGACAGAGATGATAAACGTGTTTCGTTTGTACAAATTCCACAAAATTTGCCAAGATTTTATGAATTTGATAGAGAAGAAGGCTTGCTTTTTTTGCCTATTGAAGATATTATTCGTTGGAAAATTGATAAATTATTCCGAAATATTGAAATATTGTCTATTGATTTATTCAGAATTACAAGAAATGGAGATTTTGCTTTGGAAGAAAGCGATGATATGGAAGATGAATTTATTGATGAAATCAAACAAAAAGTAAAAACCCGAAAATCAGGGCGTGTAGTTCGAATCGAAATTGGTTCTAATTATTCTGAATGGATGATGCGTTTGCTCAAAAAACGTTGGAGTGTTGATGAAGATAATATTTTTGTTACCGATAATTTATTAGATTTTACAAGTCTTTCTCAAGTGTTCGGTCACGAGGATTTTGTGAATAAAATAAGCCATCCTCCCACTCCTGTATTACCTTTGGGCGTAGATGAGGCGGATATTGATTTGTTTGAGCATCTCAAAAAACGAGATATTTTAATTCATCATCCTTATAATTCTTTCGAATTTGCGTTAAAATTATTAGAAAAATCAGCAGAAGATTCGAGTGTTTTGGCGATTAAAATTACGATTTATCGATTGGCAAAAAAATCAAGAATTACAAACGCACTTTTGAAAGCGGCAGAAAACGGAAAACACGTTTCGGTTTTATTTGAATTAAAAGCAAGATTTGATGAGGAAAATAATATCAGAGAAGCAGAAAGATTGCAAAAGGCAGGTTGTTTTGTGATTCACGGCGTAGGACATTATAAAACTCACGCAAAAATGATGTTAATTGTCAGAAAAGAAGATGCGGGCGTGGTGCGTTATGTACACATGTCGAGTGGAAATTACAATGAAATTACCTCAAAATTTTATACAGATTTAAGCCTTTTGACCACTAACGAAGGATATGCGCATGATGTTTCTGAGTTTTTTAATGCTATTACAGGACATTCAAATCCATTGAAATATAAAAATTTGATTACTGCTCCGCGTGATATGCGAAATTCTTTGATTGCATTGATTAAAAATGAAGCGGAAAATGCACAAAAAGGACTAAAAAGTGGTATTATTATCAAATTAAATTCATTGGAAGACCAGCTTATTATTGATGAATTATATTTGGCTTCGCAAGCGGGAGTTAAAATTGATTTGATTGTCAGAGGAATTTGTTGTTTAAGACCGCAAAGACAAGGTTTGAGCGAAAATATTACGGTACGTTCTATTGTGGGCGATTTTTTGGAACACATGCGTATTTATTATTTCCAAAATCAAGAAAAACCGAAAATTTTTGTGGGCAGTGCTGATATGATGGTGCGTAGTTTTGACCGCAGAATTGAATCTTTATTTTTGATATTATCCGATACTTTGACAAAACAAATTACTAATATTTTACATAATAATTTATTAGATAATATGAATACATATATTATGAAAGAAGATAGTACTTATGTGAAACGTAAACCTATCAAAGGTGAAAAAAACTACAGTATTCATCACGAATTTTTTAATTTATACGCCAAAAAAGAAATCTTACAAATTTCTGATATTATTACAGAAAGAAAAGAAGAAAGTATTTTGGTAATGCCTGAATATGGAGAAGATATTGAAACAATAGAGAAAAAAAAGGTGGGAAAATAAAAAATCATCAATAAAAATGTGGAAAATTGGTTTTATCCAATTTTTCACATTTATTTTTTTCAATCCTCGGTCTGTGGCACACAGACCGAGGAGAAAGAGAAGAAAAATATCCTTTAATAAACATAAAGATTTCGGCTAAAGCCAAGAATTGAATTTTATATTAACCTCCAGATAAATCTGGAGGCAATTCAAAAATACATTTTCACTGTCCGCACAAATTTCCCAAGAACCTTTTTTTTTAAACTCGAAATATCTTTTACAAATGTTAATCCTCGGTCTGTGGCACACAGACCGAGGAGAAAGAGAAAGAGAAAATGTCTTTTACAAATCTTTTCAATCCTCAAAATCTTATAAATCTTAACGTAAAATCGTTTCTTTTCTATCAGGTCCCGTAGAAATTAAAGTAATTGGCACGCCTAATTCTTGCTCAATAAACGCCACATAATCCAATAAATTTTTAGGTAACTCTGTTACTTTTGTTAGATTAGTTAAATCACTTTTCCAACCTTTCATCATTTTATAAACAGGTTTTACAGGCTCACTAATCAAGCAATACGGCAATCTATCCGTAATTTCTCCCTTTTCGAGTTCGTAGTGTGTGCAAATAGGAATTTCTTCAAAATTATTCAAAATATCACATTTCATCATCAATAATTTTGTAACGCCATTTAACATTATCGCATATTTGAGTGCGGGCAAATCTAACCAACCACAACGGCGTTTTCTACCTGTAGTTGCTCCAAATTCCTTTCCAATTTGTCTAATTTTTTCCCCAATTTCGTTGTCTTGTTCAGTTGGAAAAGGTCCGCTTCCTACACGTGTGCAATAGGCTTTAAAAATTCCCAGAGTTTCTTTGATATGTTGCGGAGCAACTCCCAAACCTGTCAATGCTCCCGCAGTAATTGTATTCGAACTCGTTACAAATGGATATGAACCAAAATCAACGTCTAAAAGTGTGCCTTGCGCTCCTTCCGCCAAAATATTTTTGCCTTCTTTTATCAAATCTGACAATAAATATTCTGTATTTGTAATGTTTAATTGACGCAAAAAATCAATCGCCTCATCAAATTCATCTTGATTGATTTCAACTTTATCCACACCTAAATTTTTTAAATCTTCGGTATGTTTTTCGAGTAGATTTTGATATTTTTGTTTAAATTCAGGTCTTAAAATATCACCTACACGCAAGCCTAATCGACCTGTTTTGTCTTGATAAGTAGGTCCGATTCCTCTTTGTGTAGAGCCAATTTTTTTATCTCCTTTATTATTTTCTAATGCTGTATCCAATAATTTATGCGAAGGTAAAATAAGATGTGCTTTAGAAGAAATAAATAAATTTTTTCGTAGATTTACACCTTGATTTTCTAAGTTGATAATCTCTTTTTTAAGCACAATTGGGTCTAAAACCAATCCATTCCCAATAATATTCACTACCTCTTCCCTAAAAATACCTGATGGAATTTGATGTAATACAAATTTTTTATTGTCAAATTCGAGTGTATGTCCTGCGTTTGGTCCGCCTTGAAATCTCGCTACCACTTGATATTGTGGTGCCAAAAAATCAACGATTTTTCCTTTTCCCTCATCTCCCCATTGTAGCCCTAAAAGTGTATGAATAGCCATTATGATAAAATTTTTCTTTGTTTTTTGCAAAAATAAAGAAAAATTTTAGATATACAATAAATAATCGTAAACATATATAAATATTTATTTTGAAATATTTATTTTTGGATTACCATTCTATCAAAATTTTATTCAAATTTTGTCCATTCAAAACAGGATTTTGTTGAATAGCGTGCAAGCGTCTGGCATAATAAGGTACGCCTTCCGCATTATCACTTACATAGTCATAAATTTCTTGCATAGTCAATTTATTATCTTTATTTTTATCTGCATTTTTATTATGAATTGCCTTTAAAAAGAAATATGTAAACAAACTTTGTCCTTTTTCATTGTACCAACTCGATACTTGGTCAGCCGCACACGAAGCCAACAAAGCACCATTTTTTAGTCCTAATGCTCCTTTTGATTTGATAACAATAGGCGAAATATTTTTATAAATATTCGTTCCCGAAAAACAAGCATCTAAGATTACATTCACAGATTTGGCAGGAATTTGTGCCAAATTATCATAAAAAACCTCCATCTCAAAACAAGTCAATTCAATATATTGCGGGTCTGCTTCTACGGGTACAAAATACGCTTTTTTATTATTCAAATCGGGCGCTCCATGCCCCGAATAATAAATAAAAACATCACTTATATTGGGTTTTATCGTATTAAAAAGTTTTCCTTTTGGATTGTCTTTTGCCCCAAAAATCAATTTAAAATCGATATAACTCGCATTTTCTACATAAATAATATTCCCCTCAGAAAAACCTAAAACTTCTATGACATATTTTTTCATTAGTTGCGCATCATTGACAGCAAAATCGACAGCTTGTGTTTTTTGATATTTTGAATTGCCAATAATAACCGCTACTCCGTTTGGATTTTTTTTGTTATTTTTGGGAATATTTGTACTCAATTCATTTTCTGTTACTTTTATGGTGGGTGTAACAGGATTTTGTATGGGTAGTGTAGGTGTATGAATATCGATAATAGTGGGTTTGTAAGCAATCGTGTTTTGAAAAACATTATTACCCGAAACATAGTCATAATATTGTCTTGGCGCTAACATAGTTCTTATTTTTGCTTTTTTGATACTTACTTGATTATTCAAAAAACAAAATTCTACCTCACTTATCAAAACCTGTTGTTTAGTAAGTGATTCGTCAAAATCTTTTGCTTTATCAAGTGGCACTTTAAAAATGATATTCCCTAAAAAATCAATATCTAATTTAAAAGTTTCATTGTCAGCGTCATATTCCCATTTTGGTATTTTAATATATTTAAATTTATTTTTAAAATAGTCTTGAGAGAAAATTTGTGCTTGTTGATTTTGATTTTCAGGCGTAGTGCGTGTTATATACGCATCAGTTTTTTCAAATTTCCCTTTTTGTAACCATTTTTTCATTTCATCATTGACAAATTGATTTAATTCTTCTTGAATAATATTACTTTCATAAAATTCAATTTTCCCTTTTTCATTGCCCGTAATCAATGTCAATCCATCAATACTAAAAGTAAAATCAGTTATTTTATTTTCACCTTTTAAAATCGTTTTTTGAAGTTGCATCGTTTTTAAATTATAACTAACAATGTTATTATTTTGATTTAAAACGTATAAAATATCAGGATTTGTAATGTGAGGTTTTAATTTTTGAATACCTATATTTTCATATATTGTTTCTTCATAATTATTTTTAATATCAAAAACATGTAATTTTTTTTGATTTGTTACGCCTAATAAATAGTTTGAATTACTATTAAAAAAAGTATTAGTAAAATAATCATTGTCTATTTTTTTTCTAAAAATAATTTCTTCTCTATATTTTAATGTAAAATTTGACCAAGTTGTTTGTTTGCAAAGTAGTAAAATACCTGACGTTTTATTTTGTCTGCCCGCAAAACTTATTAATTTTTTTTCATTATCTACGGCTACATCATAATAAGCATTATTGGTTAAAGGCGTAATTTTAGATTTATACTCACTTTGTAATTCTCGGTCTACGCGATATTGTACTACATTTCCATCTAAACCAACCACACAAAATCCATTGTGAAGAGGAAATACTACGCTTGTAACGCCATCAATTTTATGCTTAGAAATATTGTTTTTAAGTTCGACTTTGTCATCATCTAATTCGAAACAAAATACATTTTTTCCTCCTTCATAACCTCCAACAGACACTAAATATTTGCTATAAGGACAAAAAACCAACTTTTGTACTTGTTGTTCGTGTCCATCAAAACTATATAATAAAGTATTTGTTTTTAATTCCCAAATCCAAACCCAATATTTATTGTTATATTTTACTAAAGTCGAAGCCGCTAAATATTCTCCATCGGGACTGATAGATAAAAGTCCAATAGGTGTATTTTGAGGAGTTTCAATGGTTATAGTTGGTTTGTTTTGTGCTGATATTTCTACAAAATGTATAAAAATTAAGATAGATAATAACCAATATTTTTTCATAATGAATGTGTTTTTTTATTGTATATACTTATTTTTTTAAAATTTGTTACGCAAAATTAAAAGAAATATAGTTTTTAAGGAATTTTATGTAAAAGTAAAAATATCTTTTTTTTATCTATTTCACGTAGATATTAAAAAAAAAATAGAGTTGTTTTTTTAGGCAACTCTATTTTAATAATTTTTATTTGCTTTTGATAACATTTTTAATGTACTCGATACTTACATCAAAAAAATCAGCTAAATCCACGATAGTCATTCCCCTTGAATGTCCTTTTAAAATGTTTTTCTTTCTTTCTTCTGCTTTGCCTTTTGCTTCGCCTTCTGCTTTGCCTACTAATTCACCTTCTTGATAACGAAGGTCTTTTGTAATATCAAATGTAAAATCCATCTTTTTAAGTATTTTAATAATTGTACTTTGTAAACCACGTAATTGGCTCATCACATCTATTTGACGTAGATATTTTTCTTGCCCAAGCGTATTTTTATAACGTTGATTGTTGTTCGTTATTGTAATGATTCGTTGTAAAATATTTTCGACAACAATTTCAGATTTTTCTCTACCAAAACCTGCCAAAATTCCTAAAATAACAAATTCAGGAACGTCTGATTTGACAAACTCTAAATAATTTATATCACGAATATTGATAATTTCAAATCTATGACTAAAATTTTTATGCTGTGTATAATTGAGCATAGTCATGGCTTCATCACCTATATAAATTACATATTGATCAACAATTAAATCATATTTACGATTCAAAAAAGTATAATATTCCGCCATTCGAGCATTCATTCTTACTTCATTTTTAGACTGAAATTCTATTTGTAACAAATAATCTTCCGCCCCATTACGCCCTTTTATTTTTTTTAAGAAATCAACTTCTCTTTCTTGTGTACTTTGAATTTGGGTATCAATATCTACCATATCATTGGGTTGAATATTGAGTTTAAAAAGATTATCAATAAATGGCAAAGTACATTCTACCATATTTTCTTTGATAATTTTATCAAATTTATTGCTCTTATCAATCGGAATTTGTTGCGTCTGAGTTTGTTGTTTTTTTCCCATAATTTTTATTTTTTTTGCAAATATATAATTTTTTTTTAGTATTTGTATTACTTTTATTTTTATTTTTT
>JAAFJG010000006.1:20534-117518 GCA_013298075.1 Cytophagales bacterium
AATTTATTGCTCTTATCAATCGGAATTTGTTGCGTCTGAGTTTGTTGTTTTTTTCCCATAATTTTTATTTTTTTTGCAAATATATAATTTTTTTTTAGTATTTGTATTACTTTTATTTTTATTTTTTTTATAAAAATATTTATTCCTTTAAAAATCAAGGTATAAAAAAAAAAGCATTGAAAAAAATCAATGCTTTATATATTTTTAAATTTCTTTATTTTCTACATCAGGCTGCTGTTCTGTGCCTGTGCTTCCAATAATTAAACGATTGCTTCTATCATAAGAAAAATAATTCCACATCCAACTAAAAAATACTAAAACTCTATTTTTATACCCAACCAAAGACATCAAATGAACAAACATCCAAATAAACCAAGCAAAAAATCCTTGTGTTTTGAATTTTCCCATTTCAATGACTGCACGATTTCTACCAATAGTTGCCATCGCTCCTTTGTGTGAATATTTGAAGGCTTTTAATGGTTTTTTCTCCATTATTTTTTTGATATTTTTAGCAATTAACATACCTTGTTGCATCGCAGGTGGTGCCATTTGTGGATGTCCGCGTGGATAATCCTCTGATGCCATACAAGCCACATCACCTATAGCAAAAATATCATCATATCCGTTAATTTGATTAAATTCGTTTACATTATAACGATTTCCTTTGGCAACTGCTTCAGCATTTAATCCTTCCAACACGCAACCTGTAACTCCTGCCGCCCAAATCAAATTACGTGTAATCAATTTTTTTCCATCGCTCAATTCCACCGTATAACCATCATAAGATTTTACAGAAGTATTCGTATGCACTCTCACGCCCATTTTTTCTAAAAATTGTTGTGCTTTTTGTCCTGCGGGTTGTGCCATTCCGTTCAAAATACTTGGACTTGCCTCTATCAAATCAATATCCATTTTCAATAAATCCAATTCTTTATAGTCAGTTGGAAATACGTGATTACGCAATTCTGATAATGCTCCTGCAATTTCTACGCCTGTCGGACCTCCTCCCACTACCACAAAATCAATCAAACTATTCAATTTAACTTCGTCTTCTACTAACAAAGCTTGTTCAAAATTATTGATAATTCGGTTACGCAAACGAATAGAATCCTCTATTGTTTTCATAGGAAGTGCGTGTTTGGCAATGTCTTTCGCTCCGTAATAATTGGTAGTTGCGCCTGTGGCAATAATCAAAAAGTCATATTCTAATGTACCGATAGAAGTTTCAATATATCTTTCTTCTGGATTTATTCTTTTTACTTCTCCCAATCTAAAATAAAAATTTTTTTGATTGTCAAATTTTTTTCGAAAAGGATATACAATAGAGCTTGTTTCTAAGCCCGAAGTAGCGACTTGATATAATAAAGGTTGAAAAGTATGATGATTATGTTTATCAAATAAAACGGTTTGTACATCAACTTTTTTTAATGCTTTTGCTAATTCTAATCCACCAAATCCACCACCAATAATAATCACTCTTGGTTTTCCAATATTTGGAATACGAGTTTGTTTTTGATTTTCCATATTATAGTTTTGTTCGTTAAGTAATAATATTTGGCAAAGGTAGTATTATTTTTATATAAATACAAATAAAAAAGAAGAAAGTTTGTGAAAATGTATTTTTTAACTTACTTTTTTCGCTTTCAATATTATTATTAAAATTAAGAAGTTACACATAATTCGACTCATGATAACTTTATAGTTTGAGAAAAATTAAAAAAAAATTTGGCACTTATATAATATATCGTATATTTGTGCCAAATTAAAAATATGAATTTTTATGAGCAATTTATTAATAGAAACAAAAAGTATAAGTTATCTTAAAAAAAATAAATTTATACTTGATAATGTAAACTTAGAAATCGAGAAAGGTAGTATTTATGGGCTTTTGGGACTTAATGGGGCAGGAAAAACGACTTTGATTAAAATTTTATTAGGTTTACTCTTCGTTGAAGGAACACATCTTAAAGATACTTACATAAAATTATTTGATAGGGAATTTACACAAGAAAATAGATATTTTATTTTAAGTCAAATAGGCGTTCTTATAGAAAATGCAGCTTTATATGAGCATTTAACTGCGTATGAAAATTTAAGAATTGTTCAGTTAATGAGAAATTTACCTAAATCATACATCAATGAATCCCTTGAAATAGTAGGATTAAAAAATGAAATTCATCAAAAAGTAAAGAGATTTTCTTTGGGAATGAAACAACGTTTAGGTATTGCGATAGCTATTATTAGTAAACCACAATTATTGATTTTAGACGAGCCAACTAACGGATTAGACCCGCAAGGAATTATTGATTTACGTAATTTAATACTTGACTTGAATAAAAATAGTGGAATTACTTTTTTAATTTGTTCGCATTTACTGCCTGAGATAGAAAATTTAGCCACTCATATTGGAATTTTACATCAAGGTAAATTAGTATTTCAAGACACGTTATTAAATATTCACCAAAAAGAAAGTTTAGAACATTTATTTACCACAATTACCAATACAAATTTAAAATAATGATACTTTTTTTACAACTACTTCAATCTGAATGGATAAAAACAAGAAAACTTTCATATCTTTGGTTATTATTATTAGCACCTTCATTTGTTACTTTTCTAATAATACTTAATCTAATATTGAGAGAAAATAATGGTGATTATTTGGTATATATCCAATCTCACGATGGAGATAAAAACCCTTGGAACTACAATACAAATATGATTTTATTTTTAATCAATGTTATTATTTGTTTATTTTTAAGTTTTTTAGTATATTATCTATCAGTTTTTGAAAGGACGACTAAAAATTGGATAAAACTAAATACACTTCCTACCCCAACTATACATATTCATATAGTAAAATTATTGAGTACTTATTTTTATGCTTTTTTAATGTTTTTATTTACATTCATAACCATTATTTTTTTGAGTTATTTAATGAGTTACATTAAATCGTATCTACCATATCAAAAATATTCGAATAATTTTTACTTAGTTTTTATCTATTTATCTAAATATTTTATCAGTTCATTGGCATTGATAGCATTGCATATTATTATTCATTCTAACCTAAAAAATTTAGTTATTTTATGTTTTTTACTCCCTATTGTTAGTCTGATTTCTGGAATAAAATATTTACCACATAACTATCTAAATTATAATTATTACTACACTAATTTTATTTATTCATACAAACCAATCTTAGCAAACAATATTATATTTTTTGGTGAATTGGAATATATGAGTATTTTTGCTACTTTTTTTATTTTATCTTTATATTATTATTTATTGTCCTCAATACAAAAACTAAATGAATAATTTAAAAAATCTTGTTTATGCTGAATGGATTAAAGTATATAAATCGAGAGAAATTTGGATAATAGCAAGCAGTGGAGTAATTCTAATATTGATATTTTCTATCATGTTTTCATCAATTCCTGAAAATCATTATATAGATTTTGCCAATAAAATGGGTAATAAAAATCCTTGGACTTATTATTATTTACGAGATTTTTTTGTTTATTGTTTTTTTATATCATTTGCTGTTAGTTTTTTAGTATATTTTATTATAGATATAGAAAACTCATCAAAATCTTGGTATTTGATAAATACATTACCATTTTCTAAACTTCAAATATACATATCAAAATTAATAATTGTTTTGTTTATGGTTTTTATTCTTTACTTTTTGAGTGCGATATTTATGATACTTAGTGCTTATATTTTAAGTTTTATTAGAACTGATATTCCTTTTAAACATTATAATCCTAATATTGATTTAGTCATAAAATTATTTTTAAAAATTTATCTTTGTTCTTTTGCTATCATTATTTTACATTTTATTTTACATATTTTATTCAAAAACTCTATCAGTTTATGCATTATATTACCATTATTTAGCCCTTTTACTAGTTTATATCTACTGCCTCATAATTTCTTAATTAATGATCATTATGAATTAAAAATTGGTATTCCTATTATTGCTGAAAGAGTTTACTTCATAACTTCATTAGAAGTTGGGAGCATTTTAGTAGGTCTTTTTATATTCTCAATATTTATTATTTCCATTACTTATCAAAAAAATTTCTATTATTATGTTTCAAAAAATCCTAAAAATTGATGTTAAAATTTTTATAATTGTTTACCTAATTCTTATCTTAATATGTTAAAATATTTAATCAAAAAAGATTTTAATTTTGGATTAATGTTCGTTATTAAAAGCTATGGCTTAGCGTGGTTATGTTATTTATTATGTGTAACGTATATAAAATTAATGATTAAATAAAAATACAAAAAAGAATAAAATTTGTGAAAACAGATTTATTTTTATTTTACAACATACCCAAATTCTTTCATAATTCTTTTTGAAACAGGTGCTGATAAAAACTCATAAAACTGTTTTGCGGCTAATTTATTACTACAAAGCAAAGCACCCTGCGGAATAATATATTGGTCTAAAATAATATAATTTTTGGGAGCATTTTGTTCGTATAAATAACTTTGAGGTAAAAAAGCCGCCTCACAAGCTTTTTTTTCCATATATCTGAAAGTTTGGGCTGTGCCATCAGCACGCAACATTTTATGTTTTACTTTATCCCAAATTTGATTTTCTTCTAAACATTTTTGAGCCATATAACCAAAACTCGAAACATTCGAATTAGGTATAGAAATCTTTTTTACTCTTGGGCTTAATAAATATTCTTTCCAATCATTTACAGTAGTTTTGTGATAAGTTATCAACACTAATTTCGAGTACGCATACGTCATAGGTGGCTCAATGCGTACACTTGCATTCACATACAAATCTCTAGTAAATAATGTATCAGAAGCAATAAAAACATCAAATGAATTACTATGTTTTAGTTGTCCCGCCAAATTTCCAGATGGAGCGATAATAAATTCAATCGAAACCGTTGGATGTTGTTGTTTAAAGGCTTGCGAAATCGTTTTCATTGTATTGATAGCACTGCCCGACACTGCGACTCGGATAATGTTACTTTTTGTTTCTAAGGCAAAATGACAACTTTTGCATAATAAAATACAAATTAAACAGACTGTAAGCCTGATTTTAATAGATATAGCCATTCTTCTATACATTTTTCAGATGAATAATTAGGAAAAAGTTGTAATATTTCTGGCAAAGAACGCCCAGACTGCACAATAAAATATGCCATTACATCAATAGAAACATCTTTTCTGATTTTGTTATTCGTTTGTTCTTTTAAAAGTAAGTTTTTATAATATTGTACGGATTGTAACCAAGACTGTTCGTATAAATTACCAATTTCTTCATTATTTTTTTCATATTGTACTTGAAATAGAAATTTTTGTATGATTTCATTTTCTTTGTCAAACTTAATTCCTAAAAGGTAAATTTGTTTTAATAATTCAAAAAAATCTGTAGGAATTTCTTTTAAATATTGTGTTATAAATTGTTGTTTTTTTTGATTTACTTCATTCAATAAATAAAAATACAAATCTTTTTTACTTTCAAAATATTGATAAATACTTCCTTTTGCAATGTTCATTTTCTTTGCTAATTGCGTAATAGACGCATTTTGATAAGTATTTGAAGCAAATTCTTCCAATGCAAATTGTATTAATTTCTCTTTTTTTTCTGTTTTTAATTTATCAAATGTAAGTGTTGGCATTTTTTTATTCTTCTAAAATTAAAATAGGTTTGAGAGCAATAGATTCTTTAAAATGTTCAATCAAATTTAATCTCAAATCAAGTTCCATCACACAATTTAATTCTAATTTTTGAGTAATAATTTCTATCGATAAATCTTTTACTAATTTCATTACTTCGTTCATTGCTGGATATTGAAATTCAATTTTTATTCTTTTTTTTACTAATTTTTCTATTTTTTTTGTATTTTCTAAACATAAATTAGCCGCCGTTTTATAGGCATTTACCAAACCACTCACGCCCAAATTTGTACCGCCATAATATCGAACCACCACGACCAGAGTATCTGTGAGTTGATGAGAACGAATTTGTCCCCAAATAGGAATTCCCGCAGAATGTGCAGGTTCGCCATCATCATTAGTTCGATAAATTTCTTGATGTATGCCCAAAATATACGCAAAACAATGATGTGTGGCATCATAATATTTTTTTTTAAGTGCATTTATTTTTTCTTTTATTTCGATTTCGGTTTTGACAGGATAAGAAAAAGATAAAAATTTACTTCCTTTTTCCTTATACAAACCTTCTCCTTCTTCCAAAATAGTTAAATACGTATCTTTTATCATTTTGTTTTTTGATTAGATTATAGCAAACAAATCAATATTTTTTTTGTAATATTTCAGATAAAACAAAGGCTTTTCTGATACTATCTTTATCAAATTTTAAATTGATACTATTATTTTCCGAATAAGTTTCGACTACAGATTTTCTATATGCTTCTGGTTTTAATTTAGTTTTACTTTTTGGTTTATTTTTTTTAGTAGTATATATTTCGTAATTTTTAATTTCATAATTTACTATTTCTCTTGATTTTTCTTGATAAGGAACTACTTCATTTTTTTCATATTGTTGAATAGAATAATCTTGTTTTTCTTCTGATTTTTCTTGATAAATACTTATATTTTTACTTGTTCCTGTTGCTTTTTCATAATATTCCTTTTGTTTTGCAGCCATTTCCAAAATTTCTTGTAAACTTTTTACGCCATCTTTAGTAGAAATAGTTTTTGCTTCCCATTTTTTTGGTTGAGGTAAAGTCTCATCTGTAAAATTTTTTGTTAAACCTTTAATAACGCTATAAATAATATAAATAGCCAAAGCCAAAAACCATAAACCTTCCATAATTGTAATTATTTTAATATACTACAAAGGTAATTAAAAAAAGATTGTTTTTACAAAAAAGGTGAAATATTTTTTTCAATTGCCTCCCTCCTATTTTTTTTTTCATTAATTTGTTTTTTTATTGAATATAAAAATACTAAAAATCAGCATCAAAATTTTTCCGCTCTTTTTTAATAGAATGTTTGTTTTTGGAAAATAATTTGTTCGTATATAAGTTTTTATACAAATAACTTTAATTATCAATATAAAAAATTGATTTTCGTAGCAAGATGAGTGCTATTTCTTATTCAAAAATATTAATGCTGTTTTTTTCTGAATTGCCTCCAGATTTATCTGAATTGCCTCCAGATTTATCTGGAGGATAATATAATTGTAATAATTGGCTTTAGCCAAAATTTTCAAAACGTACATTTTTTAACCTAAAAAAACGCAATAAATTTGGAACACCCTCACAATTTTCCTATCAATCAAAAAAATTTAATATTTTGAGATTTAAAAAGTACGTATATATGTTTTTTCAAAAATAACTTTATAAAAATAGTATTTTTTTTAGAATATATAGCCTAAAAATAAAAAAACCTCTACAAGTAGAGGTTTTCTTTTTTATGTAAATGATTGATAATTCAAAATATTATTTTGTTTGGCGTTTCAAACTTAAAGCCTGAAAATAAAACACGGCGGTAAAACCTGCCAATAAAATGGATACTAACATAATAAATATTGTTTTTTGTGTTAAATTTTTGAAAGTATTTTTTGTTAATAAATATTTTTTGTTTATTAACTCAAATAGTGTTATAAATTTATAACTTCTTTCGTTCTCTATGCAAAGATACGCTAAAAACAATACAAAGTTACATTCCGAAGGAAAAATTGTTGATTATTAACAAAACTTTTTTTTCAATTTGTACTTTTCCAAGATATTCATATAAGAATTTTTATTTTTACGTTTTTTTATAATTATTTCTAAAAAAATATTTCTAAAAAATCATTTCACCAATTTCATTACTTCCTCCGCAATATCACTCGAAGCATTTGGTTTGGCTAAAAATGCTAAATTCTTTTGATACATTTCACAAATATCTTGATTTTGAATTAAAGATAACAATTTTTCCATCAAAATTTGCTTAGTTTCATTATCTTTTACCATTTCAGCCGCTTTTTGATTGACTAACGCCAAGGCATTTTGAGTTTGATGGTCTTCAGCCGCAGAAGGCAACGGAATAAAAATAGTTGGTTTTTGTACCAAACAAATTTCAGAAACTGCCAACGCACCTGCGCGAGAAATAATCACATCAGCCAAACTATACGCCAAATCCATTTGATAAATAAATTCAGTTTGATACAACAATGGATTTTTCAGCAATTCCTTTTCATTTGGATTAGTTTGATAGGTATTTTTTCCTGTCTGCCAAATCAGTTGTAAATCATTATCAATAAAAAATGACAAATTAGCAGAAATAGTTTCATTGATACTTCTCGCACCCAAGCTCCCTCCTATCACTAATACAGTTTTTTTATTTGGATTTAATTTAAAAAATTCAATCGCTTTTTCTTTTTTTTCTGGAGAAATATCTAAGATATCCTGCCTAACTGGATTTCCTGTGAGAATAATTTTTTCTTTGGGGAAAAATTTATCCATATTTTGATAAGCAACACAAATTTTTTTAGTTTTTTTGGAAAGCCATTTATTTGCCATTCCTGCAAAAGAATTTTGCTCTTGAATAAGCGTAGGAAACTTCATCGAATTAGCCGCATAAAGTAAGGGCGCACTGGCATATCCGCCCACACCTATCACGACATCAGGTTTAAAATCTTTTAAAATTGCTTTAGCTTTCCAAATACTTTGTAATAATTTGAAAGGAAATAATAGGTTTTTGAGGCTTAATTTTCTTTCTATTCCTATAATATTTAACCCAATAATAGTATAACCTGCTTTAGGGATTTTTTCCATTTCCATACGTCCTAATGCACCTACAAACAATATTTCAGCATTTTTATGTATATTTTTTAATTCGTTTGCTATGGCGATAGCGGGATAAATATGACCGCCTGTTCCACCGCCACTAATAATAAATTTCATAGCTAATTTTAGTGTTTTAATTCTTTTTCTAACTTTGTCATTTTTCTATCAGTTTGCCAAAGATACCAGAAAAATCCTAATAAAATTACCAATAAAGTAGCCACAACCACATATATTTTTCCGTCTGCTCTCATCAAATCAGCCATTTCTACTTTTTGAGTATTTTGTGCTGATAAAATTTGTGTAGAAAATAGAAACACAAACGATGCTATTAATCGAAACATTTTTTTATTTTTTTGAAGTTTAAGTTTTAGAGAAGCATTTTTAAGGTTTTTAAAAATGGTTCAATTTTTATTTATTTTTAATAACATTTTTAACATAATCAATACTCACCTCAAAAAAATCTGCTAATTCTTCTAAATTCATTCCTTTAGAATATCCTTTTAGAATATTTTTAAACCTTTCTTTTTGCTCGCCAATAGTTTCGCCCCTTGCTTCGCCTGTAGCTTCGCCAATTTGTTTGCCTTCTTGATAACGAAGGTCTTTTGTGATGTCTAATGTAATGGGCATATTGTTAATTGTTTCAATGATGATATTTTGTAAACCACGTAAGCCGCGTAAACCACTCATAACATCTATTTGTTTTAGATATTTTTCTTGTTCAAGCGTACCTTTATAACGTATATCCGTTTCAGTTATTGTAATAATTCGATCCAAAATATTTTTGGCGACTACCCTTTCTGTCCCTTTGTCAAACTTCGCTAAAATTCCTAAAATCACAAATTCAGGAATATCTGACTCCAAAAATTCTTCGTAATCAATATCTCGAATATCGATAAGATTAAACCTAAATTTTATATTTTCATACTCAAAACTATTTTTCATCGTCATTTTTTCATCACCAATATAAATGACATACTGACGAACAGGTAATTTATGTTTTTTTAGCAAAATCATAAAATATTCACCCATACGAATATTCATATCAGTTTCATTTTTGGATTGAAATTCTATTTGAAGCAAATAATTCTTCTTTGGGTCATCTTCAAAAGTTACTTTGCGTAAAACATCACTCTCACGTTCAATCGTAGATTGAATCAAAGGGTCTATTTCTGAAAGTTGAGTTTCAAGAATATCCAACGAAAATAATTTATTGACAATCGGTAAAGCAGATTTATCAATATTTTCTTTGATAATTTTATCAAATTTATTACTTTTGTCGTTCTCTTTATTTTTAGGTTGTTCTTCCATTTTATTGTTATGATTTATTTTTTTGAGTTTTATTGATGAAACTATTTTGTGCAAAATTGATAAAAAAATATTACTTTATTTATTCGCCAATAGTTTCATATTATTGATATTATTAATTGTTTCAATGATGATTAAAAAAATTAGTTACTTTTAATAACATTTTTAACATAATCAATACTCACCTCAAAAAAATCTGCCAATTCTTCTAAACTCATTCCTTTGGAATATCCTTTTAGAATATTTTTAAATCTTTCTTTTTCTCCGCCTTTGATTTCGCCTTTAATTTCGCCGATTGCTTCGCCGATTTCTTTACCGATTTCTTTGCCGATTTCTCTACCTCTCGCCTCGCCTTTCGCTTCGCCAATTTGTTTGCCTTCTTGATAACGAAGGTCTTTTGTGATGTCTAATGTAATAGGCATATTGTTAATTGTTTCAATGATGATATTTTGTAAACCACGTAAGCCGCGTAAACCACTCATTACATCTATTTGTTTTAGATATTTTTCTTGTTCAAGCGTACCTTTATAACGTATATCCGTTTCAGTTATTGTAATAATTCGCTCCAAAATATTTTTGGCGACTACCCTTTCTGTCCCTTTGTCAAACTTCGCTAAAATTCCTAAAATCACAAATTCAGGAATATCTGACTCCAAAAATTCTTCGTAATCAATCTCTCGAATATCGATAAGATTAAACCTAAATTTTATATTTTCATACTCAAAACTATTTTTCATCGTCATTTTTTCATCACCAATATAAATAACGTATTGACGAACAGGTAATTTATGTTTTTTTAGCAAAATCATAAAATATTCACCCATACGAATATTCATATCAATTTCATTTTTGGATTGAAATTCTATTTGAAGCAAATAATTCTTCTTTGGGTCATCTTCAAAAGTTACTTTGCGTAAAACATCGCTCTCACGTTCAATCGTAGATTGAATCAAAGGGTCTATTTCTGAAAGTTGAGTTTCAAGAATATCCAACGAAAATAATTTATTGACAATCGGTAAAGCAGATTTATCAATATTTTCTTTGATAATTTTATCAAATTTATTTCGTAGATTGAATCAAAGGGTCTATTTCTGAAAGTTGAGTTTCAAGAATATCCAACGAAAATAATTTATTGACAATCGGTAAAGCAGATTTATCAATATTTTCTTTGATAATTTTATCAAATTTATTGCTTTTATCAATCTCTTTATTTTTAGGTTGTTCTTCCATTTTATTGTTATGATTTATTCTTTTGAGTTTTATTGATGAAACTATTTTGTGCAAAATTGATAAAAAAATATTACTTTTACAATGCTTTGATTGATTATATTTTGATGATTATTGATGATTTTACATTTTTATATTAAAATTTAGATTTTCTTTTTTACCTTTGCAAAAAAAATCATACTAAAAAAAATAAATATGCAATATCTTATCAATCAAGTAGAAGCCTTGATTTTTGCTACTCCACAACCTTTGGGCGTGCCTGATATAAAAATTATTTTAACAGAATATTTTGATACGGCTATTCCCGAAAATCATGTTGTAGAAGCCATCGAAAGTTTGAAAGAAAAATACCAACGAGAAGACTTTGCTTTTGGCTTAGTAAAAGCAGGTGGCGGTTATCAAATGATGACCAAAGCGGATTATCACCCTGTTTTATCGAGTATGTTAAAACAACAATCTAAAAAACAACTTTCAAAATCTGCTTTAGAAACTTTATCGATTATTGCGTATAAACAACCTATCACAAAATCACAAATTGAACAAATTAGAGGGGCAAATTCTGATTATGCAGTGCAAAAATTAGTAGAAAAAGATTTAATTGAAATGAAAGGAAAAGCAGAAACCGCTGGAAATGCAATTTTATATGGCACTTCTGAAAAATTTATGGAATATTTTGGATTAGATTCGTTAGAAAATCTACCTAAACCACAAGATTTATCCCACCAAGAATAATTTTTTTGAGATGTAAAATTATTTTTTCGTTACTTTTCGGTTATTTTTCATCTATTTTCAAAAAAAATAATTATATTTGCGAATACTTTTTTATCTTGAATTGATGCGAAATTTTTTAATTGCTTTTTACAATAGATATTTTTTGACGAATTTTTATTATAGTTTTGCTATTCAACTATTTTTTTATAACCTCAAAAAAAATCAATTATTATTATTGTTTTGGTTTATTTTATTGGGCATCGTAACAGAAAATATGGGCGTGGCTATGGGCGTTCCATTTTTATTATTAGAGCCTGAATATCTGAATCAAGTCAATTTTATGAGTTGTTTTTTGTTGGGTTTGGCTTGGGGAATTTTTATTTTATCTTTTCATATTATTTGTTATTTATTAGATGCACCACAATTCAAATTTTTGGGAACTTTGCGAAGACCTTTTACCCAGTTTTTGCTAAATAACAGCCTTATTCCAGCCGTAGTCCTCTGTTTTTATTTTTATAATTTTTTTCATTACCAATATAGTTATGAAAAATATGCCCAAAATCCAACTCAAATTTGGATACGATTTGCGGGTTTAATTTCGGGACTTTTGCTTTCATGCAATGTTTTGTATATTTATTTTATTCAAACTAATTATGATATTTTTAAACGTTTTTCTTTTCGTTTTTCTAAAAAATTAGATAATAAAACAAAAAATAAAATCGTAAAAGTAAACATATTTAAAGATAAAAATAAAGCCACTAATTTAGTCAGAGTTGATACGTATTTGAATGATAGATTGGCGTGGAAAAGCGTTTCAAAAAATGAAATTTTAGACGAAGAAGAAATTATGCACATCTTTGACCAAAATCATCTCAATGGAGTAATTATTCAAATGTGTATTTTTGGAATGGTACTTTTTTTAGGAACTTTAAGAGATTATCCATCTTTTCAGTTGCCTGCGGGAGCAAGTTTAGTATTATTGTTTACGATTGTTTTGATGATTGCGGGAGCATTAAATTATTGGTTTAGAGGTTGGGCAGTTACCGTTACCGTTTGCATTATTTTCATCGTCAATTTTTTTTCCAAAGAAGATATTTTATCCACCAAATATGCCGCTTATGGCTTAAATTATACAGGCAAAAAAGCAGAATATTCGCTCAAAAGAGTCAAAGAATTAGCCAATGATAGTTTATATAAATACGACTACGAAAACACGTTAGTAGCACTCGAAAATTGGAAGAAAAAAATAACAAAATTAAACCCAAGAAAAAAACCAAAAATAGTTTTTACGTGTGTGAGCGGAGGCGGACAACGAGCAGCTATGTGGGTAATGAGAACCTTACAATATGCCGATAGCACGTTAGAAGGGCGATTAATGTATCATACGATGTTAATTACAGGTGCTTCAGGAGGTATGGTGGGAGCAGGATATTTTCGAGAATTATGTTTGCGAAGAGAATATTTTTGGCGAAATGAAAGCCCAGATTATGTCAATCCTTATGATAAAAGATACTTAGAAAATATTGCCAAAGATAACCTTAATTCAATCGTTTTTAGTTTGGTTGTCAATGATATGTTTTTAGGCACGCAAACCTTCGAATATGCAGGAGAAAAATATGCCAAAGACAGAGGTTTGGCTTTCGAACAACAATTTAATAGAAATACAGAAGGGATTTTGGACAAATCTTTGTGCGATTATAAAGAACCTGAATTGTTATCTTATATTCCGATGATGATTCTTTCGCCCACTATTGTCAATGATGGTAGAAAATTATTTGTTTCGCCGCAGTCAGTTTCTTATATGACCACACCAAGAATTGACCAATCTCGTTTTTTAAATCAAAAGACAAAAGGAATCGATTTTTTACGATTTTTTCATCAACAAAAAGCAGGGAATTTACGTTTTTTAACGGCTATGCGTATGAGTGCGACTTTTCCTTACGTTACGCCCAATGTAAAACTACCAAGTGAGCCTGAAATGGAGATTATGGACGCAGGAATTTCTGATAATTTTGGCGTAGGTGATGCCACTCGTTTTATTTATACATTTCGAAAATGGATTCAAGAAAATACATCAGGAATTGTAATTTTATCGATTCGAGATTCTCAAAAAGATCAACCTATGGAGCGAAAATTAGAGCCTTCTTTGTTTCAAAAAGTTTTTACGCCTGTAACAAGTTTTTTTGAAAATTTAGAATATTTG
This sequence comes from Cytophagales bacterium, assembly GCA_013298075.1. GTDB lineage: Bacteria > Bacteroidota > Bacteroidia > Cytophagales > Microscillaceae > RDXZ01. The sequence continues at coordinate 34,752 of JAAFJG010000006.1, forward strand.
CAAGATATAAATAATGATAATTTAATCGAATATACAAAAGATTGGTTTCCAAAAAGTTTTGGTATTCATCGCATTGAGTTTCAATATGTTCCATTTTCTAAAAATTTAAAAGAAGTGCTAGATAAACAAAAAAAATGGGAATTAGAACAAAAAACAGGAAAAATAACAACTCAAAAACCTAAAATTATTACTATTCAACAAGCATCATTAAGTTGGAGATTGACACAAAAAGAAAAAGATAGTATTTATAGAACTATTTATGAACTCAGAAATCAATCTTCTTTAAGACAATTAAAAAGACTTTTGATGGGTGATTAAAAAGTACTCTACCCTACTAAAAATATTCCTTTTGAAAATCTGTGTTTTATCTGTTCAATCTGTAGTGAAAGTTATCCAACAAAAAACTTCCCAAATAAAAATTTACAAGACTTGTTTTGTAAATTGATAAATATTCTATATTTTTGCAAGAAAATATAATTATTTGCAAATCTTATTCACAAAAAAATAGTGAATAACATAACTTTATAAAGTACAACACAATGAAACTAAAATTACTTTTTATTTTAATCTTTCTTTTTTTAGGCGATTTGTATGCACAAAAAACACCTAAAAAAGTACGTAAAAATTATGAAAATGCTCAAAAATCATTCAATAATAAAGATTATCAAAACGCTTCCGATTTTTTTAAATTGGTTTATTTATACAAAGAAAAAACTGATTTGACTGCTATCGCTACTTTTTATCAGGCATTATGCGAATATAAAAAAGAATCTTGGCAGGCAGCTTTGCAAGGTTTCGAAAATGCTGAAAAATTTACAGAAAATCCAAAAATCAGCAATGAAGCAAAATTTTATTTGGTTGATATAAATTTTAGATTGTTACAAAATGAAAAAGCATTGGCTTTAATCAGTAATTTTCCTGATAAATCTTTTCAAAAAGAATTAGAAAATATGAAAGGAAGTTATTTAAAATATATTTCTTCACAAAGATTAGAAAGTCTTTTGCAAACTTTTCCAAAAGATACTTTGATTGCGCAAATGTGGATTGATAAGCGTGCAGGCGAAATAGAAAACCTAAAAGAACTCGAACAATTACAAAAAATATGCACGCAATTTGGACAAGTTTTGCCTGAAAAAAGAAAATTAGCAGGCGAAAATTATTTCAAAAAAAAATATAATATTGCTGTTATTTTGCCTTTTGAGTTATCAAAATTAAAAAAACGAGCAGATACTTCAGGCTTTAGTAAAGTGGCTTTGCATCTATATCAAGGAATGAGATTAGCCAAAAAAGAATTGGATACGTTGAATAAAAACATTACTTTTCAATTACGGACTTACGATATTTCGAAAGATGATGAAGAAAGTTTACAAAATCTAATCAAAAAAGATGATTGGAAAGATATTGATTTTGTCATCGGAACTGTTGTCGAAAAACAATTTGAAACGCTTACCAATGAATTGACAAAAAAGAAAATTAATTTTTTATTTCCAATGAGTTTGAATGATAAATTAATGAAAAATGAATTTGTTTATAGTTTTTTGCCTACTCAACAAACACAAATTGAGCAATTAATTGACTTTGCGAAAACAAAATATAATACTAAAAGTGTAGTGATTTTATACGATAATCTTCCTAAAAATAAAGTTTGGGCTGAAAAATACAAACAAAATTGCGAAGCACAAGGCATAGAAATATTGGCTTATGAAGAAATGAATTCGTCCGATTTATTAAATATTCCTGCCGTTTTAGAAAAAATAAATACAAACAATACAGGACATATTTTTATCAGCACAACGAGTCAATTATTGGTACAAGAATCGTTAAAATACATCAAAAATCGTAAATTTGAATGTCCACTTTTCGCTCCTGATGCGTGGTTTAAATTTGAAAATCTAACTTTCGAAATGTATGAAGAACAAAAAGTACATTTTTGGATAAATGATTATGCAGACTTGGACAATGAAAAAGCATTGGCTTTCAAAACTAAATATTTTAATTTTGCACGCACACAACCTACTCAAAATAGTTATATTGGCTATGAAATGTTGCATTGGGTTGCCAATGTATTGACAAAAAATGGCACACAAAAAAGTTATGAAACATCTTTGATGAAAGAAGAACCAAAAAAAGGATTAGTTACGCCTAAAATACTCATCAATCACAAACGTTCTAATCAATTTGTACCTATTTTTAAAGTCGAAAAAGGGGAATTAAAAGAAATAAATTTCTAAAAACCAAGCAGTTTTTTAATAAAATTGTCAAACAAAAATTCAAAATTAAAAGTAATTATATCATTATATATGAAATTCGGAACAAAAGCTATTCACGCAGGCATTGAGCCTGAACCAATCACAGGAGCGGTTATGACTCCTATTTTTCAAACTTCTACCTACGCACAAGAAGGCATAGGCAAGCACAAAGGATATGAATATGCTCGTACTCAAAATCCTACTCGAACTGTCTTAGAAAAAAATATTGCAGCCTTAGAAAATGGGCAATTTGGTTTATGTTTTGCCTCAGGAATGGCAGCCGTTGATGCGGTGATTAAATTATTAAAACAAGGCGATGAAATTATTGCTTGCAACGATTTGTATGGTGGAACGTACAGAATTATCACTAAAATATTCGAAGGTTTGGGCATCAATGCAAAATTTGTAGATATGGAAAATCCAGCCAATATCGAGCAATATATTACTCCAAAAACAAAACTAATTTGGGTAGAAACGCCCACAAATCCTTTGTTAAATTTGATTGATATTGAAGAAATTGCTAAAATTTCCAAAAAACATCAAATCAATTTATGTGTGGATAATACATTTGCTACACCTTATTTACAAAATCCATTAGACTTGGGAGCGGACATTGTGATGCACTCGATGACAAAATATTTAGGCGGACATTCTGATGTGGTGATGGGTGCTTTGGTAACAAATAGTGCCGAAACTCACGCAAAATTAGCATTTATTCAAAATTCTTGTGGGGCAGTTCCAAGTCCTCACGATTGTTTTTTGATGTTGCGTGGCATCAAAACTTTGCATATCAGAATGGATAGACATTCAGAAAATGGTAAAAAAATGGCAGAATATTTGGTCGGTCATCATAAAATTGGAAAAGTATATTGGATTGGTTTGCCAACGCACAAAAATCACCATATTGCTTTGAAACAAATGCGAGGTTTTGGTGGAATGGTTGCTTTTACGCTCAAAAATGATTCCTTAGAAAATGCTATCAAAGTAATGGAAAGTTTTGAAGTTTTTACTTTGGGAGAGTCTTTAGGAGGCGTTGAGTCGCTTTGCACGCACCCCGCCACAATGACACACGCAGCCATTCCAAAAGAAGACAGAGAAGCAAGAGGTTTGTCTGATACTTTGATTCGATTGAGTGTGGGGATAGAAGATGCTGATGATTTGATAGCAGATTTAGAAAATGCTTTGAAAAATATTTAGATTTTTAGAGAGAATATTTTTTGAATTATATCTTGAATTTTCTTCAGATTTATCTTGAATTGTTTATAGATTTATCTTGAATTGCCTCCAGATTTATCTTGAATTGTTTATAGATTTATCTTGAATTGCCTCCAGATTTATCTTGAATTGCCTCCAGATTTATCTGGAGGTCAATATACAATTTAACATTGGCTTTAGCCGAAATTCTATATTTTTGTATATTTCAAAATAAACAGTATAAATGTCATTTATATTCAAAATGATAAATTTATTAAAAAATTTGGTTCATAGGAAATTATTGCGGAGCCGATTTTGTTCTAATACAAATAGCAATTTATTTTGAAAATATAGAAAATATCGATTTGAGAAATACAGAGATTTTGGCTAAAGCCAATATGTAATTTTATATTATCCTCCAGATAAATCTGGAGGCAATTCAAAAAACGTATTTTTTATTTTTTTTACAAATTTTATAAGAGTTGAAAATCAATGAATTACAAAAAATTTTATTTTTTTTCTTTGGGAATAAATTTTTGAACATAACTTTTTAGTTTTTCATAATTCGTATATTCTTGTTCTGAAACTTCTAAACGTCCATTTTTAAATTGTATCATCAACAATCGATAAGGAGATGAAAATGTGTTAATTCTTTCTTCTTTCACAGCCACTAATTCTTTTAATTCAAAAGTAATTTTGCTTTTTAAAAATCGTTTGACTACAATTAATTTGCCTTGATTGGCATCAATCGTTTTACAAGTTAAAAACCATCTAATAATCATTCCAAATCCTAAAACCCAAAAAAAGATAAAAGAATAAGACCAAAAAGTTGGGCGCGGAAACGCAAATATATAATTTCTAAAAGGAATAATTCCTATTAAAATTAAAGCGATTGAAAACACAAACATTGAAATAGTGCTGCGTTCTCTTGGTTCTGAAATCATAATTTATTTTTTTATATTCTTAATTATATCTTAATTTGTTGCAAAAATATTAAAAATTTATGTTAAATCAAATAAAAAAATTTATTCAACAAGAAAATTTATTTTCTATTGATGATAAAATAGTATTGACGGTCAGTGGCGGCATAGATTCGATGGTTTTAGCACATATTTTTTTAGAATTGAAGGCTGATTTTATGATTGCACATTGTAATTTTGGATTGCGTGGAGAGGATTCTGATAATGATGAAAAATTTGTAGCACAATTTGCTCATCAAAATAATATTCTGTTTTTCACCAAAAAATTTGACACCTTACATTTTTGTGAACAACATAAAATAACCATTCAAGAAGGTGCAAGAAAATTAAGATATGAATGGTTTTATGAAATAGCCAAAGAACAAAAATGTGATTTTATTGCCACAGCACATCACCAAGACGATAATTTAGAAACTATTTTATTGAATATTGGGCGTGGAACAGGTTTTTTTGGTATCAAAGGAATTTTACCAAAGCATAATAAAAGAATTAGACCTTTATTAAATACAACCAAAGAACAAATTTATCAATACGCAAAACAAAATAATATTTTGTGGAGAGAAGATTCTTCTAATGAAAAAATTGATTATCAACGCAATCAAATTCGACATCAATTAGTGCCTATTTATCATCAAATTTCACCTAATTTGGTTAATTCTTTGGGTGATACGATGGAAAGAATGAGAATGGCTTATCATATTTTGGAGCAAAATATTCAATCAACCATCAATTTATTTGTAAAAAAAGAAGGAATATATGAATTATTAGATATGGGTAAATTAAAAACCACAGAAAATCCTTTTTTTTATTTTTCTGAATACTTGAAAAAATACAATTTTTTTTATCAAAATGCAAAAAAAATTTGGGAAAAACAACCTTATAAAGTTGGAAAAATAGTATATTCGAATAAAGGAAAAAATAGACTTTTGATGGATAGAAAATATTGGATAATGGCTAAAAAACAAGTATATCAAACGTATATTCTCGAAAAAAATATAACGGAAATAAATATTGGCAATCAAATATTATCTATCAACGAAATTTCACGTCCTGATGATTTTAAATTACCTAAAAATGAAGTTTATTTAGATATAAAAAAAATACAATTTCCTTTGATTATTAGAAATTATAAAAATGGCGAAAAATTTTATCCTTTGGGAATGAAAGGAAAAAGTCAAAAAATGAGTGATTTTTTAACCAATCAAAAATTATCAAGATTCGAAAAAGAAAGTACTTTAATTTTGGAAAGTGAACAAAAAATTGCTTGGGTAATCAATCATCGGGCAAGCGAATTATATAAATGTGATAAACATACAGAAAAAGTATTGCATCTTAAATTTTTGGAGCAATAAGTTCGTTTCTGGCGTGTACGTACACATATATAGACACTAAGGCACAGGGTCGTGTCCGCTTTTCCCCCACGGATGACAGCGAGAAATGCGTTTAATTCCTAACCAACCACCTTTCAAAACGCCGTATTTTTGAATGGCTTCAATCATATATTGCGAGCAGGTTGGGTGAAAACGACAAGCATTGGGTAGCCAAGGCGAGATAATTAATTGATATAATCTCACAGGAAAAATAAATATTTTTTTAAGGATTTTTTGCATGTTTTTAAATAATAAAAATCATTTTTTCTGATATTAAAAAAAATACTTTTTGAGTTATTTTTTAGGTAATATCTAAGGTTTTCTGTAATAAATCAACACAAATTTTTTTATCTTTAAAGAAATCCAATCCCAAAACTCCACCATATTCTCCCGCATCTACAGGCATATCATACGTCCAGATTTCTATATTTTCTACTCCATAATCAATTTCGCTAAGTCGCATTTTTGGTACAATATAAGAATACGCAACCTGTTCGTTACCTGCAGTTAATATTTGTGTTTTGGGAGTTCTCCTTTTGTCAAGTTTAAAGCCTATTTTTTGTGCAAATTTTATATTTAAAATGGTAACATTAGCACCAGTGTCTAAAATCATAGGGATTTTCCAAACATCTTTTTCTTGTGAATCTTCCAAAAAATACCAAAAATCAACAAACACAATAATACGTAAATCAGTTGATGTTTTGTAAGAAATATTTACTTTTTTCTTCATAATTATTTTATAGTAATAGTAGTGTAAGCAGGAAATACTAATTTTTTTGTTTTTTCAATAATCTTTGTGGTTTCCATACAAAACGCATCATATTGTTTAGTTTTCCAAAAAAAAGTATGATGTTTATTATCAAATTCATTGATTTCATCAAAACTATCAGCTACGCCTAAAACATCAAGTTCGTTATTTTCTAATTGTCCTATCCCTTTACAACCTAATAATAACCATTTATTCGGATATTTTTCTTTCACTTCTTTCCACGAAAGCCATAGAGGTGTATGTGTTGTTATTTCGCTTTCAATTTTATTTATCATAATTTTATTTTTTATATATGTTTATTTATAACGCAAAAATACACATAAAAATTCATTTTTTTACAAATTATGTTTCCATCTATCGTGCGACCATAACCAAGTTTCAGGATATTTTTGGATAACTTTTTCCAATGATTCGATAAATTTTTGTGTGATTTCTCCTTCTTTTGTTTCTGTTGGATTCGATTCTAATAATGATAATTCAATGGCATAATAACCTCTTTTTTCTTTGATAATATTCGCAAAAACGACAGGATAATTAAATTTTTGGGCTAATTTTTCTGTTCCCCACAAAAAACCTGCTTTTCGATTCAAAAAATTACCCCAATAAGCGTCATTTGGATTTTCTGGACGTTGGTCTGCTATCAAGGCGGTGGATGCTAATTCATTTTTGAGTTGTATCATACAACGTAAAGTGGCTTTCATCGCGGATGCTTTTTGCCCAAATCGAGTTCGCCATTGTAACACTAAATTATCAAAAAAAACATTAGACAAAGGTTTATAAACGACTAACACTTGATAATTTGTTTGTGTTTGGAAAGCCCCCGAAGCCCATTCCCAATTTCCACAATGTCCCAACGCAAAAATAAAATTCTTTTTTTGAGCCGCAAATTCATTTACAATAGATAAATCTTTAAAATAAATTCTTTTTTGCAATGTTTTGACAGACATAGTAGACATTTTTAAGGTTTCTAACATCACATCTACCAAATAAACATAAAAACCTCTCATAATTTTTTTAATTTCTTGTTGATTTTTCTCAGGAAATGCCAATCGAAGATTAGTTTCAATGACTTTTTTTCTATATTTTAACACATAAAAAATAATAAGAAACAAAAAATTACTCAATAAATAAATTGCCCAAAATGGTAATTTTGAAATGATTTTTAGAAATAAATGGATAAAAAAATTCATTTGTACTGATTTGAAAATAAAAAATCTTTCATGGCGTTTTAACTTCTGCAAAATTATAACTTTTTTATCATTCTGGCAAATTCATTCATTATTTATTTTAGAAATAGACAAATTTCAATTATTGAAATTTATATTAGAATTTTTAAAATAACAAAGATTTTTAGCACGCGAGTTTTACGAATTAAAACGGATTTATTCTCGAATTTTTGTTACTGTAATTAAAAGTATGTAAAATATTTTGATTATTAGTAGTTTTTTCAGTTGTCAAGGTCGAATACTTGACAAACTGAAAATGAAAATAAAAACAATCTATGACAATAAATAAACTCTAAAAAACATAGAAACAAATACAGAAAAAACATCAATCTAACCAAAATAATCAAAAAAAGTTGCTTATTTTGATAAAAATATCTAATTTTGTGGCATAAATACGCCTAAATGGAATAACATAAATAAAAACTATTTTATTTTCAATATAAAAAATGGACTATAATTTCGACAAAATTTTTGAACAATTCAATCAAATAAACGCCTTAGTGATTGGTGATGTGATGATTGATTCTTATTTATGGGGTGAGGTAAATCGCATTTCGCCTGAAGCACCTGTGCCTATCGTAAACGTAAAAAAACGTGAAAAAAGATTGGGTGGAGCGGCTAATGTGGCTTTAAATCTCAAAGCAATGGGCGCAAAACCAATCTTATGTGCGGTTGTGGGCGACGATGCAGATGGGCAAGATTTTTTCCAAATTCTACAAGAAAATCAATTAGAAACCGAAGGGATTTTGGTTTGTAAAAATCGCCCAACGACTATCAAACATAGAATTTTGAGCGGACATCAACAAATGTTACGCATTGATGCAGAAACCACTGAAAATATCAATGTAGAAGAACAAAATTTGTTATTTGATAAAATTGAAAAACTTGTTTTGCAATGTCAAGTCATTATTTTTGAGGATTATGATAAAGGCGTTTTGAATGAAAATTTAATTCAAAAAGTGATTACATTAGCCAAAAAAAATAATATTCCTACCGTAGTTGATCCGAAAAAAAGAAATTTTTTGAATTATACAAATGCAACTGTTTTTAAACCAAATTTAAAAGAATTAAAAGAAGGTTTGAAAGTTGATTTTGATGTAAAAAATAATGCAGAACTACAAAAAAATGTATTATTATTAAAAGAAAAACTAAAAATTGAATATGCGTTTGTTACTTTGTCAGAAAGAGGTGTTTTATTAGCCAAAAATAACAACGATTTTTTTGCTCAAAATGCGCATATTAGACAAATTGCAGATGTTTCGGGAGCAGGCGATACGGTGATTAGTATTGTAGCGTTGGGTATTTCGATAGGGTTAGATGCTCATCTTTGGGCATCTTTGGCAAATTTGGCGGGCGGTTTAGTTTGTGAATATGTGGGAGTTGTTTCGATAGATAAATCACAACTTTTGGCGGAAGCAAAAGAACATTTGTCTTAAAAAAATGGTTCTAAGAAAATTATTGTGGCTATAATTTTATTCTAATATAATTCGAAAATATATAAAAATATCGATTTGAGAAACGCAGAGATTTTGGCTAAAGCCAATAATTGAATTTTATATTGTCCTCCAGATAAATCTGGAGGCAGTTCAAAAAAACATTTTCCGCGCAAATTTCCTGAGAACCTTAAATTTTATATTGTCCTCCAGATAAATCTGGAGGCAATTCAAAAAATATATTTGAAAAAAAATATTTCCATTTTTCTCACAAATTTTCTAAAATCTAAAAAAAAATTAAAAAAAAAGCACAAAAAACATTTTTTTTAAATTTAATTACTAACTTTGAACTAAAATTAAGAAAATCATTTTTTATTTATGAATCTTCACGAATATCAGTCAAAAAACATTCTGAAAAAGTACGGAGTCCGAATTCAAGAAGGACTTGTAGCAGAATCACCTGAAAAAGCCTTAGAAGCAGCCAAAGCATTGAGTGCGCAAACAGGTACAAAGTGGTTTGTGATTAAAGCACAAATTCACGCAGGCGGGCGAGGGAAAGGTGGCGGCGTAAAATTAGCCAAAGGTATAGATGAAGTAGTGCCAACTGCTGAAAAAATCATCGGTATGCAACTCATCACGCCACAAACGGGTGCAGAAGGCAAAAAAGTTCACACCGTTTTAATTGCTGAAGATGTATATTATCCGGGCGAAAGCGAACCAAAAGAATATTATGTCAGTATTTTACTTGACCGCAGCACAGGCAAAAATGTATTGATTGCAAGTGCCGAAGGTGGTATGGATATTGAAGAAGTAGCCGAACATCATCCTGAAAAACTTATCAAAGAAATTATCGAACCAAGCGTAGGTTTTCAAGATTTTCAAGCCCGCAAAGTTGCTTTTGCTTTGGGTTTGGAAGGCAATGCTTTCAAAGAAATGATTACTTTTTTGAAAAATTTATATCGTGCTTATAACGATATTGATGCGTCTTTATTCGAAATTAATCCTGTATTAAAAACATCAGACAACAAAATTATTGCCGTTGATGCCAAAGTAGATTTAGATGACAATGCTTTGTATCGTCATAAAGATTTGGAAGAAATGCGTGATATTAGAGAAGAAGATCCTTTTGAAGTAGAAGCAAAAGCGTCTGATTTGAACTATGTAAAATTAGATGGAAATGTAGGTTGTATGGTCAATGGAGCAGGTTTGGCGATGGCAACGATGGATATTATTAAAATTTCTGGTGGTGAACCTGCAAACTTTTTAGACGTGGGTGGAGGCGCAAACGCTAAAACGGTGGAAGCTGGTTTTAGAATTATTTTGAAAGATTCGAATGTAAAAGCAATTTTAATCAATATTTTTGGTGGTATTGTGCGTTGTGATAGAGTAGCAACGGGAATTGTAGAAGCATACAAAAAAATCGGTAATATTCCTGTGCCAATTATTGTGCGTTTGCAAGGAACAAATGCAGAAGAAGGTGCAAAAATTATTAACGAATCAGGCTTAAAAGTATTCTCTGCTATTTTATTAAAAGAAGCTGCAGAAAGAGTAAAAGAAGTGTTGAAATAGTATTTTCGATAAATTTTGTTATATTTCAATTCCTATAAATCTTTTTTTTTAAATTTGATTTATAGGAATTGTTATTTTAATTTATCAAAATAATTTAATTTTTTTAGATAGTCAATGAAAAATATAGATAAAAAAAGTCTGGTAAATAATTACAACAATCTTATTATTACGAAGGATACGCAAAAGAAAATAATGAGGTGTAAATTTATTATTCTTGATTTTCAAAAATAGAAAATTACAAATCAATCAAAATTTCAATATTTTTATTGATTAAAAAACTACTTTTTTGAAAAGCTGGCGGACCGAAAGTTCCGCTTGCTTTGTTTGAAAAACCATATTTTTCTGTCGGAATTCCTAATAAATTAGTGTTTAATTTATTATCATTATTTTTATCATGAAAATAAACAAAAGCATATTTTCCTGTTTTGAGTTGATTAAATTGAATAGTTGCTTTGCCATTTTTGATGTTTGCAATTTGTGTGGCGAAGGCTTTTTTTTCATTCATATAATTTTTTTCGCTATCATAGATAGCAAACATCATTTTTCCCTTTTCTGAATTTATTTTTTGGATTGATATAGTTAAAGTATGATTTTCAACTTCCAACAAACGAAATAATAACGAAAAAGAAAACAAAAAATAAATATTGAAAAACATATTTTTTTAGTGGATATTTTTATTTTTATTTTTTTTAAAAAATATTTCAATCTACAAATTTTTTGATTTATAAATTGAAATATTTTTGTATTGATTACATTTTGAGAATAAAAATTAACTGAATAATGATTGTAATTTCATAGCTACACTCATATCGCCATCAACTTTCATTTTTCCGCCCATAAATGCTTGCATTGGGTTTAATTCTCCGCTTAACATATCTTTTAAGTCAGATAATTCAACAGATACAACACAATCAGCATCTTTATTTTCGTTAGTTACATTTTGTCCTTCTACGTGAATTACAGTCTCATCAGGAAATAAAAATTTCACAGTTGAACCTAAATCACCAGACATTAATTTTAATTTTTCCGTTACGGATTGCGTTACTTCACTTAGCATAAGTAAAAAAAATTTGAGATAAATGATAGAAAAAAGCTACTTTGCTTTTCTTTGCAAATTTAGTTTGATTTTTCTTTTTTTGCAAATAATCTTAAAAAAAAAAAATTATTGTTTATTTTCTATTCTTCTTTCCAGAAAAATTGAAAATTAAATGTATTTATTTTTTTTATTTTTTTAGTTTTTACTTCGAGCATAATATCTAAATTACGAATGATAATTTGTGCCTTCAAATTATCTTTTTCGAGTGAAATTACTTTATCAACCTCTTCAATACTTTTATATTGTTCAATCTCTACCATTTTTTCTAAATTTTTAGTGATATTAAATGTATAAGTTTTTCTATCAGAGATAAAAACAACTTCTTTTTCAGCATTAAAAGAAATACTTTTACGATTATCTATAATCTTTTTAGAATCTTCATCATTTACATTCCAATCTACCTCGTACATATAATCGTAGTTTTTGAGTTCTATTATTTGTTTCTTAGTATTTGGTTGAATAATTGATCTATGTTCATCTTCTGGTTTTACTACCTCATTTCTATTACGATAACTTATCTTCAAACCTAAATGGGAAGTGATTTTTGATTCTCTTTCATAATCACTATCCTTTTTAGAAAATTTAAAAGGTGTTTCTAAACGACTATTAATAATATTGATTTTATCTCTTCGGGTAAAAAAATCAATAATATTTATTATTTCCTCATGATCTTTTATATCGATTTTATTGTTAATAATTTTTCTCGAACTATTGATACATTTATTTTTTTCTAATAAAGAAAATAAGCGAGAAGTTTGGCTATATTCTGCCACCGAAAATGAACTCCAAGGTCCGAAAGAACTTAAAAAGAATATCAAAAATAAAGATAAAGGAATAATTTTTATGTGTTCATAACGCCTAAATACAGCATAATGCACGCACATACCCAATAGCCAAAGCCCTAACATCAATACATAATATCGATTTTCTGTAAAACCATATTGCGAAATTCGCACACCTATTGAAATAAAAAGTAAGACTAATAAAGGTAACAAAGCAATATAAAATGTACGTATAAAAATATTTATCCAACCTTCATTTTTTTCGTTTTGTAAAGGATAAATCATCAATAAAGCAAAAATTCCAGCAATCGAAAAAGCAAGAATCAAATAAACAACCCAACCTTTTGGCAATTCCATATTCAATAAAATACGAAACGCATACGCATATAAAATAAGCATATACAAACTCGTCAAGGGCAGCAAAACATATTTGGTGAGAACGCCTAAAAACTCAGGATAATCTATTTTTTCATCTAATATTTTTAAATCGTCAGGAGCGCCCGCTAAGAAAAACCACGTATGTAAATAAGTACAAGTAATGAATATATGTGAAAATGTTTTAGGCGAAATATTAGCAGAAAATAAAACATTTATCGCCACTAATGCCAAAGAAATACCTACAAACAATACGCCTGAAAAAACCGCACTCATCAAAAAACGTCCTAAAATAAGTTGATTATAAGCCCAAAAACCAAAATTTTCTCCTTTGCTATAAAATGGCAAAAATGCTGCTAATAAATGTATTGATAAAGCCCATAAACCCAACTGAAATGCTAAAATCATATTTATTTTTGAGGGAAATAAGAAAAATAAAACAATCAAAAATACAATCAAACTTGCATTGATAATTATTTTTTTACTTTTATCAAACGATTGTCTTTCTACCCATAAAGTAGTAGAAAACAACAAACCAATCCCCAATAAAGACAAATAAATAACATAACCATAATTGGTGAGTAAGGCTTCGTTTTTACTGCTTTCTAAGAGTAATAATTCAACCAACAAAACTGAAGAAATATAAGCCATTGTGGCGCATAACATCACAAAAGGAAATCTTTCCCAAGTTTTTTTAGCACCGCTAATTGTTTTTTCCCAATGAAATTCCATATAATACGTAGATTTTAATAATTTATAATTGATTTAAAAAGCAAATATATATATAAAAATTAAAAAAAACAAATTTTTTTTGAGATTTTTTTATGTATAATTATAGGAAAATATACAAAATTATTGATATTTTTCGTGTAAAATTTCTTTAATTTCTTTCTCATAACAATTCACGCCCAATAAATAAATTTCTTTGTTGGGTTGTAAATATTTTTGAAAATATTCTCTATCTTTGATTTGTTTTAAGGCAATTTCAGGAGTTTTATTTACCTTAAATTCAAATAAAAAAACGGCATTGTTATATTCTAACACTGCATCAATTCTACCTTTCGAAGTTCTAACTTCTGCTTGCATTTTATAGCCTAGTAATTGAAAAGTAAGAAAAATAATGGCATGATAATAACTCTCTAATTCTTTCTCAAAAATATCACCAGGAATACTACCAAATAGTACATTTAATTGTTGTTTTAATAATTCAAAATCTCGTTTTAATAATGATTGTTCAATATAATAAACCACCGAATAAGCCTCAGAAACATAACTAAAACCATTCAATAAATACCTAAACATCGATTTTTTTACTTCTAAATTTGGATAAGTTAAAACATATCCCTCTCCCAAATCCTCTTTAATGGTCAAGTAACCTGTTTGATATAATAAAGTAACTTGGTTGATATTTTCTAATGAAAAACTACCGATTAGATCATCTCCAATGACTATATTATCGACATTAAATGTTCTTTTTTTCTGTAATAAATTTATCAATAAAGAAGGAGTTCCTGTCTCGAACCAAAAATTAGCAAATCTTCTATTCGATAAAAAACGTAACATGGAAAAGGGATTATACACTTTTTCTTTTCCCAAAAAATTATACCCATTATACCAAAGTTTTACTTCTTGGGAAAAATCAGCATAAGATAAGTTTAAATTTGATGCAATTTCTTTTAATTTTTCAGGAAAGTAAAACTCTAATTCTGTTTGTGTATAACCTAATAATTCCCCAAAATCTGGGTGTAAACTTAAATCATCTAAATTATTCAAATCAGAAAAAATAGACACTTTGGCAAATTTTGTAATCCCTGTTAAAAAGAAAAAACGAATGTGGGAATCCAATCCTTTTAATGTACTATAAAAATTTTTGAGAATATCACGATTTTCAATAGCCAGTTCTATTTTCCCTTTTTCCAAATAATCCCCAATCGGTTTATCATATTCATCAATCAAAATAACAACTTTCTCGATTTTGGATAATTTGATAATCAATTCGTTAAAAATAGATTTTATATCATCAGTATTTATCTCAATATTATAATCTTGAGCAATATCTAATAATCTTTTTTTGAGCGTAACTTCTAAACCTAATTTATCATAACTCAACAAAGTAAAATCAATTTTTATAACGGGATGTTTTTTCCATTCAATTTGCTCTTCTATCCAAAGTCCTTTGAATAGGTCTTTTCTTCCTTCAAATAAATAATATAATGTATTGACTAACAAGGATTTACCAAATCTACGCGGACGCGAAAGGAAATAATATTTTCCTTGTAACATTTGAAAAATATACTTTGTTTTGTCCACGTATACATAATTTCCCTCAATTACTTCTGCAAAGTCTTGTATGCCAATCGGATATTTTTGATTTTCCATAGTTTTTGTTTATTGATATTTTTCGTGTAAAATTTCTTTAATTTCTTTCTCATAACAATTCACGCCCAATAAATAAATTTCCTTATTAGGTTGTAAATATTTTTGAAAATATTCTCTATCTTTAATCTGTTTTAAGGCAATTTCAGGAGTTTTATTTACCTTAAATTCAAATAAAAAAACGGCATTGTTATATTCTAACACTGCATCAATTCTACCTTTCGAAGTTCTAACTTCTGCTTGCATTTTATAGCCTAGTAATTGAAAAGTAAGAAAAATAATGGCATGATAATAACTCTCTAATTCTTTCTCAAAAATATCACCAGGAATACTACCAAATAGTACATTTAATTGTTGTTTTAATAATTCAAAATCTCGTTTTAATAATGATTGTTCAATATAATAAACCACCGAATAAGCCTCAGAAACATAACTAAAACCATTCAATAAATACCTAAACATCGATTTTTTTACTTCTAAATTTGGATAAGTTAAAACATATCCCTCTCCCAAATCCTCTTTAATGGTCAAGTAACCTGTTTGATATAATAAAGTAACTTGGTTGATATTTTCTAATGAAAAACTACCGATTAGATCATCTCCAATGACTATATTATCGACATTAAATGTTCTTTTTTTCTGTAATAAATTTATCAATAAAGAAGGAGTTCCTGTCTCGAACCAAAAATTAGCAAATCTTCTATTCGATAAAAAACGTAACATGGAAAAGGGATTATACACTTTTTCTTTTCCCAAAAAATTATACCCATTATACCAAAGTTTTACTTCTTGGGAAAAATCAGCATAAGATAAGTTTAAATTTGATGCAATTTCTTTTAATTTTTCAGGAAAGTAAAACTCTAATTCTGTTTGTGTATAACCTAATAATTCCCCAAAATCTGGGTGTAAACTTAAATCATCTAAATTATTCAAATCAGAAAAAATAGACACTTTGGCAAATTTTGTAATCCCTGTTAAAAAGAAAAAACGAATGTGGGAATCCAATCCTTTTAATGTACTATAAAAATTTTTGAGAATATCACGATTTTCAATAGCCAGTTCTATTTTCCCTTTTTCCAAATAATCCCCAATCGGTTTATCATATTCATCAATCAAAATAACAACTTTCTCGATTTTGGATAATTTGATAATCAATTCGTTAAAAATAGATTTTATGGTTATGTTTTCAATCTCTATTTGATATTTTTTGGCAGTTAAAAATAAGGTTTCTTTGATAGAATTTTCCAACCCTAATTTATCATAATCTAACAAAGTAAAATCAATTTTTATAACGGGATGTTTTTTCCATTCGATTTTTTCTTCTATCCAAAGTCCCTTGAATAAGTCTTTTCTTCCTTCAAATAAATAATATAAAGTATTGACTAACAAGGATTTACCAAATCTACGCGGACGCGAAAGAAAATAATATGCTCCTTGTAGCATTTGATAAATATACTTTGTCTTGTCCACATACACATAATTTTCTTCTCGCAATTTAGCAAAATCTTGTATGCCGATTGGATATTTTTGATTTTCCATAGTTTATTTTAATTTTATATCATTCTAAAAAAGTCTTTAAAATTATTTTCAAAAATAATTTAATCAACGCTGTCCTTAATTTGTTGCAAAAAAAATTTACGTTTCTTAAATTTTTTGCAATAGATTTGGAACAGCATCAATTATTTCCATCATAATTTTCTAAAAATATAAACAATCAAATAAAATTAAAAAATCAATTATTTTTTTGACTTAAATTTCATTTCTACACGTCTATTTTCTGCTCTTCCTTCTGCAGTTTCGTTGGTTGTTTTGGGTTTTGTCAATCCAAACCCTTCTGCAGTAATGCGTGAGGCATCAATACCTTTGCTGACAAAATAATTTTTCACTGCCTCTGCTCTGTCCTGTGAAAGTTTTAGATTTTTTTCAGACTTTCCAACGCTATCTGTATGTCCTTCTACACTCAAAAAACCTTCTTTATGTCTTTGCAACAAAGCCACTACTTCATCTAAAATTTGATATGAATTGGCTAAAATAACCGCTTCATTTGTTTTAAACTGCACTCGACTTGCTGCTTTCTCCAACAAATTTTCTTCTTCTTTGGTGATTTTATCTTCTTTTTCAGGGCAACCTTCCAGACTAACCAAACCTTTTTCATCAGGGCATTTATCCTTTTTATCAATCACGGTATCGCCATCTCTATCAGGACAACCATTGTATTCTTTCGAACCTTTATCATCAGGACAATCATCTTTTTTATCAGGAATGCCATCTTTATCTCTATCAGGACAACCGTTAAATTCTTGCAAACCAAATTCATCAGGACAATCGTCTTTTTTATCAGGAATGCCATCTTTATCTCTATCAGGACAACCGTTAAATTCTTGCAAACCAAATTCATCAGGACAATCGTCTTTTTTATCAGGAATGCCATCTTTATCTCTATCAGGACAACCATTAAATTCTTGCAAACCAAATTCATTGGGACATTCATCGTCTTTATCACAAATATCGTCTTTGTCTGTGTCTTTACATTTTGGATTTAATTTTTTTCTAAAACCCAATGTAATTTCAGTAGAACCATTGCGTTGCCAAACTTGTGCATTATTTGAAACAGAAAAATCATAACTTAAAACCAACAAATAATTAGGTTGAATCCATTCCAAAGAAGTTATCAACGCATTGTTTGTATTATACCAAATTCCTGTGCCAATGCTTCCTTTTTTAACAAAACTTTCGCTTTCTGGTAATTTATACCTCAACCAAGTACCAATATTAGCCACATTATTACCCGAAAAATTAGAATAACGCAAAGTGGGCATTATCGCAAATTTACTATCATCACTCAACACATTATACCCTGCGTGTGCATTAAAAAAAATCGGAACTTTTACCACATCTGCCGTTGAATATTTGAGTGAAGGTTGATTAAGATTTGCCCCCATAATACCTACAAAATATTTATGATTACCGTCAGAATCTTCTTTATAAAACAATGCTCCACTCGATACATTGAAAAAACCTGCTTGATTTGCTTGCAAATTTTCGCCATTAGGCAACAACGAATTAAGACTTCCATTTTGATATTGTGAAGAAGTACTCAAATTATTTATATCCACCGTTCTTCTAAAATAACCCGCCTGCACACCCAACGCTAATTGATTGCCTCCCAAATTAAAATTATACGCAAAAGCAGCCATTCCGCCAAAAGTATTCATAAAATTGGTGGCTTTGTCTTGCAAAATAGAAATGCCCGCTCCTCCCCAGCGTTTGCCTGTATTTCTATTCAAAAATGGCATCGAGGCAGAAAACATAGGCGTTTGAATACTTTGACCATCAGGAACAGGCTGCATACGATAGTGCAAACGTACATTGACGTAATTATCAGACGCTAAAAGGGCTGGATTGGTCAGAAATGGCGTATAATAATACTGCGAAAATCCAAAATCTTGTGCCGAAATAAAGGATATATTTGCCAAAAAAAGCAAAAAAAGGAACGATTTTTTAGTAATGTAATTCATAAATTATTTTAACTTTTTTTGTGCTATTGTTTTAAATAGATAAATTTAAGCTAAATTATAGTAAATTTTTCAATTATCTAATATAAACCAATATTTTTTATAAAATAATTTTGATGATTACTTTTATTTTGGATTTTGAGAAAAAAAATGTTGAAAAAGAACGATCATTACAACACTCTTTTCAATGTAATAGAAATATTTGTACCTATATTTTGTTGGCTTTCGATATGTAAATCTGCGTCTATTTCTTTGGATCTTTGTGCCATATTTTTCAGTCCATAATGACCATCTTTATTGATAGAAGTATCAAAACCAAGTCCATTATCCGAAATTTGTAAGGTTAAAAAATCGTTTTCAATCAAAATTTTGATGCTAATTTCTGTGGCAAAACTATGTTTTATGATATTTGTAAAAATTTCTTGCGTAATTCTAAACACTTGTAATGATTGTTGAGAGGTTAAATAAAAGTCATTATAAATGTCTGATTGAAAATTTATTTTATTTTTGGTTGCTTCTTCATATTGTAAAGTATGTTTTTTTATTCTGATAATGAGTTCAGAAGCAAAAATATTTTCTTTATTCATCACCCAAATAGTTTCTCTCAGACTTCGAATAGTTTCTTTTGTAAACAATTTTAAGGAACTAAATAATGATTTTTTTTCATTTATTTCATTATTTTTATGTTGTATCTCGTCTAAAGTATGCAAAATATAGGTAAGTTGAGAGCCAATATTATCGTGTAAATCTTGTGAAATACGTTGTCTTTCTGCTTGAATTTTTTGTAAAATATAGACTTCTTTTGTTTTTTTGAGTAGATTTTTATTCGAATAATACCACATTATCAGAAAAATAAATCCTAAAAAACAAATAAAAAATATAAAAAAATATAAAAATTTTAGCCAAAAAGATGATAAAATTTCAAAATTAATAACCATTTTTTCGGATAAAACTTGATTAGAATCTACCGCCCAAACGGTCAAAGTATATTTTCCTGTTTCTAAATTTTGAAAATTGAGTTGCATATTTTCAGCAAAACCTTTTTGAGTAGATTTATAAGTTTCTAATTGGAACAAAATTTTATTTTCTTTTTCATTCAAAAAACTTAAATTTGCGAACTCAAACCGAATATTATTTTCTAAATGATTTAATTTCAATATTTCATTTATATCAATATTTTTTTCTGTGCTATCTATTTTGACACGCAATAAGTATAATTTTGGCGTAGATGTTGCCAAATATTTTATTTTATGAACATCAATCGTGCATACACCTTTGGAAGTAGCCAATAATATTTTTTGATTATTTTCATCAAAATTTGCTTTATTTATGTGTAAATCTTTATCAAAAAGAAAGAAAAAATCTCCCAATTTTCTAAAATTTTCTTGTTCTTTTATATACAAATACTTATCTGTCAGCACAAAAAAATCTTCATTTTCGTTCTGAAAAATCAATAAAATTTTTATTCCAACTAATATTTTATTGTCAATTTTATAATTTTTTATAACTTTATTTTCATTCAAAATACTAATTCCTTTGTCTGTTCCTATCCAAATAATTGGATTTTTTTCTGTATTTTTTTGTTCATATACATAATAAACTTGGTTAGAAAGTAGTCCATTTTTGGTAGAAAAATTAATTATTTCCTTGTTTTTTGTCCATAAACTTACCCCATTTGTATAAGTATGCCACCATAATCCTGCGTTATTTTTGGTCATTCGTTCTATTAAAGTGCCTGTTTTTTCATTAAAATTTTCAAAAATATAGTTGATTTTATTGTTTTCAAAAATGCCTACAGAATTGCCAAAAGTAGATAAATAAATATCATTTTCAAAAAAAGCAATATCAGAAGTACCTCTCCCTTCTCGAATTTTTTGTTTTATTTCTCCTTTTTCATTCAAAATAAAAAAGTTTTCAAAACTACCTACGTACATTTCTCCCTTTTCATTTTGTTTGGCTACTCTTATATTTCCTTCTTCTAAAATTAACGAACTAACTATTTGATTTTCAATGATTTGTAATCCTTTTTTATGTCCAATAATTAATTTATTTTTGCTATAATTGACATCATTTATGTCTTCGTATGTTAGTCCATCTTGTTGATTATAAACGTTTATATTTTCTGAAATAATTTTTTGAACGCCATCACCAAAAGCAGAAATCCAAACGTTTTTTTCATAATCTACAAAAATATTTTGTATTAAATTATTATTGAGTCCATCTTTTTCTGTGATTTGCGTCATTTGCGTAGGCGAAATCATAAAAACGCCTTTATTAGAACCAACCAAATAAGACTCTGTAAATTTATCTCTACAAATAGAATTTCTAAATATAAAATCATCTTTTACTTTAAAACTATACAAAAGTTCAAAAAAATGTGTTTTGATATTTTGTCTAAAAACTCCTACTTCATTTTTATTTATTTTAAGCAAGAAAAAATTAAAATGTAAAGCATAAAAATTACTTATCATATCTTGAGATATATTAGTATTAAAAATAGGTTTTTCAAATAGAATAGGTACTTTTTGTTCTCCATAATTTTGTACAATTTGGTTTTTATCCACATAAATTTTTGGATATATATCAGACTTATCAATCTCTTTTAAATATGTTTGAACAAACGTATTATTTTTAAATACATAACTCAAACTATCCATTTCATTCACATAAATTTGTACTTGTTTTTCATTATTTTCTCTGATATTCCAAGCATATTTTCTTGATATATTTGGTAAAAAACATTTCATTTCTTTGCCATTATATCTACATATTCCCCCTTCATATACATAAAACCAAATATTATTTTGACTATCTTGAAATATTTTGTGTATCATATTTTTAGGTAGCCCATTTTCGATAGATAAATTCATAAATTTTTTTCCATCATATCTACTTGCACCTTTTTCGGTGGCAAACCACATAAAACCTTGTCTATCTTGAAAAATTTGAAACACATAATTACTGGGCAATCCTTGTGTGGTCGTATAATTTTCGAAGAAAATAGTTTTTTGTGCTGATAAAAAATGGGAAATAAAAAAAAATAAGGAAAAATAAAATACAATAATCAATCGCATTATGATAAGTTTATAGTTACAAAGATAGCATTTTTTTCAGATTTTAGTAGAAAAAAAGAAAAAAAACTATCTTTTTAACAAATTCATTCTAAAAAATCACCTTTTAATGTTATAAAATTGAAAAAAATGTGAACTAATTTTGCAACATCAAACTAATAAATCGCTTTAATACTTTTAAAAATTAAACTTCAAAAATCAAATGAAAAAACTTGTTTTTATGTTTATATGTGCGTTTATATGTGTGTATGCACACGCACAAAATACTTTGCTTGATTCTGTAAAATTATCAAAAAAACCTACTTTTAGGTCTTTTACAGAAGCTATGAAAACAAATAATGGAGTTTATAAATTATATTTGTACAATAAAAATTTAAAAGAATTGCCACAAGAAATCGGAAAATTTAAGAAGTTACAAGAATTAAATTTGCACGCTAATCAATTAACTACTTTACCAAAAGAAATCGGAAATCTAAAAAATTTGCAAAGTTTAGAATTAAGAGATAATCGACTTAATTGTTTACCAAAAGAAATGAGTGAATTAAAAAACTTAAAAAAATTGGATTTATTTGTAAATCAATTTACTAATTTTCCAAAAGAAATAATTGGATTACAAAATTTACGAATATTGAATTTATCATCAAATCAATTGACTATGTTACCAGAAGAAATCAGTGAGATGAGAAATTTAGAGTTCTTAAATTTGAAAGGAAATCCTATTGCTAACGAAAAAAAGAGAAATATAAGAGAACTTTTGCCAAATTGTGAAATTACATTTTAAACTAAAAAAAATTATGAAAAAATATATCTTACTTTTTATATTATTGTTGTTTTACATCAATATATACGCCCAAAATTCTTGGCGAGAATTATTAGATAATGCTCAAAAATATTTTGAGGCTGGAAAAATTATTTCTGCTCTCGATTTTGCTGAAAAAGCACGCATAGCAGGCGAAAAAGAATTTACCAAAAAATCAAAAGAATATAGCATTACTTTGACTATATTGAGCATTATCAATAGAAAATCAGGTAATTTGCAAAATGTTGAAAAATATTTACTCGAATCTATCGAAATTATTGAACAAATAGAAGGTAAAAATGGACAACAATATGCGCCCGCTATCAATCAATTAGGACTTTTTTATGCAGAAGTAGAAAAACATCAAAAGGCAATTAGTTTGTATGAAAATGCTATCAAAATAATAGAAAATAATCCAAAACAACAAGAAATTTATTTGCAATTTACTAATAATTTGGCGTTGAGTTATGCAAGATTGAATAATTATGAAAAAGCCCATAAAATATTGAATGATAATATTACTTTTATAGAAAAAAATAAAATGCAAAAAAGAGAACAAGGCATTGTTACTCGAAATATTATTGGAGAAATATATAAATATGAAGGAAAATATGCGTCTGCAGAATTGAATACTAAAATTGCAAAATTATACATAGAAGATATTTATAAAGTCTATGAAAAAGGAATTGGCTCTTTTAATTTTGAATTATATGTGTCAATTATTACAAATTTAGCAGAAATACAAAAGTTAATGGGACGTTTTTCGGAGGCGGAACCTTTGTATGATAAATCTTTGGACTTTTCGGGGAAATTATACGGCAAACAATCGCAAATGTATGCAGGAGTTTTAACTCAATTAGCCTCACTTTATATGCGTACTCAACGTATGGAAAAAGCAGCGCAAAACTATTTAGAATCTTTGGCGATTGTCGAAAAAATATATGGAAAAAACCACGTCAATTATGCCCTTGTCGTGAATAATTTAGCGGTTTTATACATGCAAAATAAGAATTATCCAAAGGCTGAAAAGTTATATGAAGAAACTATTAATATCTCAAAAATAGAAAAAAATAGAGAATATTACAATAGTTTAAATAATTTGGCTAATTTATATATGGAACAAAAAAAATATGAACCAGCAAAAAAACTTTTAATTGAATGTGAAAAAGAACTAAAAAAAATTGTGGGAGTTTTGCACAATTCTTATATTAGATGTATTAAAAGTTTGGGCGAAACGTATTTTTATTTGGGCGATTATACTAATGCAAAAAAATATTTGATGGACATGTCTATTTTTAAATTGAAAGAAATGAGCGATAATTTTGGCTTTCTCTCTGAGTCACAAAAATTGACTTATTTAGAAGAAAATAGAAAATATTTTGAAACATTTTCATCTTTTGCTTTTTCTTATTCCTATATTAATAAAAACCAAAATGATAAACAAGCCGTTTTAAATACTTTATATTCATTATTTACGGCACAAAAAGGCATTGTTTTTAATTCAAATAAAAAAATTGTACAAGAAATTATGAGCAGTGGAAATGCTGATATGATCAACAAATATAATAATTGGAAAGAACAAAAAGAACAATTAGCCCATTATTCTAATTTAACTTCTGAAGAATTGAACCAAAAAGGAATCAATATTAAAGAACTTAGAATAGGCACTGAAAATGTTGAGAAATTAATAAATTTACAATCTTTTGAAAGAAAAAAAAAGGAATTTTCTTTTAGTTCTATTGATGAAATAACTAAAAAATTAAACGTTGATGAATGTTTGATTGAAATTATTAGAATAAAAATTGATACCGCAATAACTTATGGATTTTTGTTGGCAAATAATCAAGGAAAATTAGATATAGAATTGGGAATAAATGGAAAAGATTTGGAAGAAAAATTTTTGAAATATTATAAAAATATGATTAAAAATAAATCTTTTGACAAACATAGTTACAAAAATTATTGGTCGCCAATAGAAAAAGTACTCAAAAGAAATGGCAAATTTAAAAAAATATTTATGGCTGCTGATGGCGTATATAATGAAATTAATTTGTCTTCTATCAAAATTGGAGAAACAGAAAAATTTGTGTTAGATGAATTTAATATTCATTTACTTACGAATACAAAGGAAATTTTGGATTTAGAAATTAAAAAAACAAATTCAAAAAAAGAAAAGAAAACAACCAAAACTGCTCGCCTTTTTGGTCGCCCAACTTATCAAATGGAAGGAGAAAAACATCAAGAACACACCAAACAAGAAAGAAAAACAGGCGAAGAACGCGAAGTTACTTTTTCAGAAAATTATGCCAATGTAGAATGGAATGATTTGCCGGGAACAGAAACAGAAATAAAAAGTATCGAAAAAATTATGAACGCCAATAATTTAAAAGTCGAAAGTTTTTATAAAGAAAAGGCAACAGAAGAAGCCGTAAAAAATTCTAAAAATCCAACTATTTTGCATATTGCCACACACGGTTTCTTTTTTCAAGACGAAGACAAAACCAAAATAACTAACTCTAACGAAACAATGATGCGTTCAGGAATTGCGTTGGCGGGCGTGAGCAATTATTTTAGAGCAAAAGAAAAACCAAATACAGATGATGGAATTTTGACTGCTTATGAAGTTTCAAATATGGATTTAGGTAAGACAGAATTAGTAGTTTTATCTGCTTGCGAAACAGGTTTAGGCGATATAACGGCAGGAGAAGGCGTTTTTGGTTTGCAGAGAGCGTTGCGTGTGGCAGGTGCGAAAACGATTATTACAAGTCTTTGGACGGTCAATGATGAAGTTACACAAATGTTGATGACCGAATTTTATTCGATTTGGTTTTCGGGAATTTCGTGTAGAGATGCGTTTAATCAAGCCCAAAAGAAAATCAAAGAAAAATATCCTGAGCCATATTTTTGGGGTGCTTTTTTGATGATTGGGGAATAAAATTTTTAAAAAAAATGTTAGTTTTTAGAGAATTTTTGCATTTTTTTTTGAAATGTATTTTTGAATTGCCTCCAGATTTATCTGGAGGATAATATAAAATTCAATTGTTGGCTTTAGCCGAAATTTTATACTTTTTGATATTTCAAATAAGTGAAATAAATCTAATTTCTACATAAATAATAATATTAAAAATAATTCTGCAAAACTCTCTAAAAAAATTAAAATTATAAAAAAAATCAAAGTTAAATTATAAAAAAAAGTTATTATTATGAAAAAAATAAGTGTAAAAGTACTTGCTTTGGCAAGTTTAATGTTGTCGTTACAGTTTTGTAATACGAGCAGCAATGAAAGCAAAAAAGACAAACAAACAGACGAAAAATCTGTGAATTTGGACAGCAAAAAAGGCTTCGGAAATCTCGAAATTAAGCCTGATGTGTATTCTTTTGAGGCAGAAAAAGGCAAAGTAATCGAGACAGAAACAGGGACAAAAATCACTTTTTCGGCTGATAATTTTGTTGATGCCGATGGGAAAATCGTGAAGGGAAAAGTGGATATTTCTTTTCGAGAATTTCATACAATCGCGGATATTATGGCTTCTGGTATCACTATGGCATACGATAGCGCGGGACAGACGTATAATTTTGAGTCTGCAGGTATGTTCGAAATGTCAGGAAAACAAAATGGCAAAGAGATTTTTATTGCCAAAGAAAAAGACGTAAAAGTAGATTTGGCTTCTTACAAAGATGGAGCGTTTAATCAATATGAATTAAACAAAAAAAATAATTTACAAACATATTTTCAAGGAAAAAAATCGTTGGATTATGGTAGTTTTATCATACCGCAATTAAACGCACAAACGAAACCTGAAGACCCAAGTATCAAAAAAACAAATGGTAAATGGTTTATTACCAAAACAAGTCAGTTGCCTTCGATTAACGTTGAAAAACTGAAAAAAATGGCAGAATTAAAATCGGAAGCGCCCACAAAACCGATTATGCCTGAGCCTTTTAATGACAAAGAACCGATTATGGATTTTGATATTAACACAAAACAATTTCCAGAATTAGAAACGTTTAAAAATATTATTTGGCAATATGCGGGCAATAATCAAGGTGATAGTCCAAGCAAAAATCAATGGATTTTTGAAACAAAATGGTCAAATATCAAATTAGAAAGTGCTAATTTGGAAAATATTATTCGTTATAAATTGATTCTTTCAAACAATGCGAAAACATTTGTAACTTATATCAAACCTTGTTTGCGCGGACAACAATTAGAAAGTGCCAAAACTATTTTTGCTCAAAAAAATATGGAGTACGAAAAAGAAATGAAAAACGATAGACGCTCAAATATTGATAAAGAAATGAAAAAAATCAAAATTAAAGGTGATTTTATCAGAGCATTTGCGATTCAAAATTTTGGTACGTATAATTGTGATATTATCTCAAGTATGAGAAATCCTATGAGAGTAGTTGCCAATTTTGGTGATTTGACTTTGTCGAGTCTTTGTTTGATTAGTGGAGATAGGTCTTTTAGGGAATATAGAAACCAAAAAGATGTGATTTTATTTGACCAAGGAGCAGTCAATCAAATTGTCGCTAATATTATTGATAGTAATGGTAAAGCAAAAACTTATCATTTTTCTAAAGATGAATTTGCTCAATTAGATTTCAAAAAAATCAAAGAAACAGGCAAAATTGATATTAATTTGAGAGAGGTAAATATGGATAATTTACTCGATTTTAGAAAAATGATCAATTAAAAAAACATAAAAAGTGCAAGTAAAACTGCTTGCACTTTTAAAAAAAAATCATAAAAAAAAAAAAAATAGGTTCATAAGAAATTATTGCAGAGCTAATTTTATTCTACTATAAATAGCCATTTATTTTGAAAATATAGAAAAATATTAATTTGAAAAATGTAGAGATTTCGGCTAAAGCCAACTATTGATTTTTTTATTATCCTCCAGATAAATCTGGAGGCAATTCAAAAAATATATTTCAAAAAAAATATTTTCATTTTACGCACAAATATCCTAAGAATCAAAAAATAATAAACAAAAATTAAAAAATTACAATTATGAAAAATATTTTGTGGCAAGTGTTGGCATTTCTAATGACTATTACGACCGTTTTTGGACAACCTCATCTACCTTTCAAAAAAAATAATCTTTGGGGAATTATGGATATTGATGGAAAAGAAATTTTTTCACCTACTTTTTTACACATTAATTTTTTTAATAAAAATGGTTATGCTATCGCCAGAGATAAAGAAGAAAAACAGCATATTATTGATACCAAAGGTAATATTATTGTGTCATTTAAAAATAAAAATTTAGAATTATTGGAAAGTGATTTTATAGTTTTTTCTGAAATAAGCATAGACACAAATGTAGTTAGTAATCCGAAAAAAAAGCAAGAAAAATTCGGATTGATGAATATAAAAGGAGAAACTATTCTGGACGCAAACTATAAAGAAATTAGACAACTTACGCAAGCAGATAATGTATCGACTTTACATAAAATTATTGTTTTTAAAAGTTTTGAAAATCTATCAGGCTGCGTGTCTATGGAAGGAAAAATAATGGCAAATGCCGAATTTTTTGAAATTAAATTTATTCCAAATAGAACTCTTTTAGATATTTCGGATAGTAAAGACGAAAAAATTCAAAATATTGTTATCAATAATGAAAAAATACTAAGAGATAATTTTGTTTGGGGCGTTAAAAATGGTATTATTACCTATATTTCAGATAGAAAAAATAGCACCGAAAATACGCCCATTTATTTGGATAATATAGAAGAAGAACAATTTGAGGACGAAAATGGATTGGTAATTATTCATAATAAAGAAAAAAAATTAAGAGGACTTTTTAGTTTTGTTGATTTAAAAATGGTATTAGATACTGAATATTATGACATTAAATTAAACAAAGGAATTGCTTATTTATTCAAAGCACAAAAAAAATTAGTAGGCGTTTATTACAAAAAACTTATTTTATTTCCGCCTAATCTTGATATTGATAATATTAGATTTGATAAAAGTATCAACGGTTATATAGCCAAATATGGTAATTCTGGGACTTTATTTTTAAACCAAGATTTTGAGGTAATCAAAAATATTCCGCAGGGAATATTAGATACTATGAGTGATTTTAAAAGTAATATTGCTTTGATTACTTGGAAAGGCAAAAAAGGCTTATTGAATAGCAAAGGAATTGTTATTGCACAACCTATTTATGAATTTATCAAAAGACAAGGTACAAAAATAAGATTATACAAAGACAAAAAAAATGAACTTTGCACCATCATAACGGTTGATGAAATGGGTAATAAAGTTGATGAATTTGAGGCTACGGTCAAAATTATCACTATTAAAAGTACTACTTCCATAGACGAAGAATGGGATATGATAGAAAGAGCAAAAAATGAAAATCTAATCAATAATAATGTAAGAATAACGCGAAACATAAATGGAAATAATACTTTTTTAGATGAAGAAGATATTTTTCCAAGTTTAGGAAGTAGTTATATTCCAAAACCAGAATCTTTTAAAGTTGGTGCTATTTCTTATGAATTAGATACAATCAAAACAAAAACAGGCACAACACAATGGCGTTTTAAATTGACTAAGCCCAAACAAAAAAGAGCATCAGAAATACAACTAACGCAAGATTCTGAATATGCATTCATTAGAACTTATTATTATGATTCTGAAAAAAATCTTAAAGTAAGACCCGAATTAATCAACCAAATAACAGGAGAGCAAGTAATTCAGTATGATTTTCAAGACCCTGTAAGAAGTGCGAGAGGAGAATTGGGGCGTGCTTTATACTCTTTTAAAAATGATTATTACGCAATTATTCAACGAAATGTTTTGTTAAATAAAAACGGCACAACTATTCGAAGCATGGATTATCAAAATCCTATAACCAAAAAATTAGAAAAAAAAATCCTTAATCGAATCCGATATTTTAATGGTATGTTTTTATGTATTGTGAATACAAAAAGTGGTAATGATAGATTTATAGCAAACGAAAATGGAAGTTATGGTTTGATTGATTATCACGGAAAAGTAATCATTCCAGCCAAATATAATGGCATCAAACGTTTTGGTAACAATCGTTTAATGAAAGTAATCATAAAAAATAAAAAATTAGACAAAATAACTTATGGCATTATCGATACAAGTGGCATAGAAATTATTCCGCCTATTTATTCGGAGATTGAGTATTTATCTGATGGAAAAATAAAAAAAGATACTGGAAGTTATGTCAAATTGACCACAGATTTTGGGAGTTTGTTTGCGTTGGTAGATAGAAATGGAAAATTAAAAACGTCTTTTAAATTTCAAGAAATAGAAGAATTTCAGGAAAATTTGGCGGTTGTAAAAATAAAAAATAAATTTGGGGTGATTGATAAAAATGGCAATGAAATTATTCCTGCTATTTATGATAAAGTTGAATCTTGTTATAATGGTTTAATTATTGTGAGATTGAAAAATTTTTATGGTATATTTTCTTCCAAAGGAGCGAAAATAGTTGAGCCAACTTCTTTTTTACGGATTGGAAAGTTTCATACAGATTTTAATTGGATAAGTGAGAAAGGGAAATATAGTATTATCGATAAAACGGGTAATAAAGTCAATAAAGCAACATTTAATAGAATTTCTGATTTTCATTGTGAACTTACTTTTGCTTATTCTAAAGGAAAATGGGGCGTTATCAATACACAAGGAGATTGGATTATTAAACCTAAATACTCATCGGAAGGAAAAATTGACGCTAAAAACTTGTTGATAATCGTTAAAAAATCAATAGATGAATTTGCTATATTCGATAAAAATGGTAAACAATTATCAAAATATTACAAAAATATTGGCGAGTTTAAACACGAATTAGCAATCGTTACCAAAAGGACAAAAAAAACAAATTATATCGATTTACAAGGGCAAGAAGTGAGCAAAATAGATTTTGAAGAAATAGAAGAATTTCAAGAAGGACTTGCTTTATTTACCAAAAATAAATTGCAAGGTTTTTTGGATACAACAGGAAAAATATGTATCCATCCTATTTATTCTTATGCGTCAGAATTTTATAACGGATATGCAAAAGTAGTCAATAAAAATAAAACCTATTTTTTGAATATTAAAGGCGATTCTTTGGCTACAATTCCCGAAAATATTACTTGGCAAATTCCGAACTATGTACGTATGAATAAAAACAAGAAAAAAATCATCAATTATAAAAAACTAAATGAAATAAAAAATCTTGTTTTTAATAATAATCCACCTGAAAATATAAAATTTTTAGACTTAAATAATGATTTTTTTGGGATAGGATTGAATAATTTTCAAGGCATTGCTGATGAAAAAGGACAAATTATTATCGAGCCAGATAATGAAAATATTCAACTGATAGATAAAAATTTATTTGCTATCACAAAACAAGGAAAATTAGGTTATTGGCACAAAGAAAAAGGTTGGATTTTGATGCCGCAGGAGTAAATTTAGTGTATAAATTATCATATTTTTTGTAAATTTAAAAAACTCTAATCATCTGTCAATATAAAATAAATTATGTATTTATTGGTAAAAATGAATAGAAATTAGTCCCAAAAATAGGGATTATATTGGTTGTTAGTAGGTCTATAATATCCATAAATAATAACGTCACTAAATTAGGAATTAAATTTGTGGTATTATCTATAAAATAAACTCAAAAATTAAAAAAAAATATGGACTATCAAACTGTTGCCAATAAAGTAAAAGAATTTGTTACGTTAAAGGTTGAAATTCAACAAAAATTAGATGAAATAGCACAATTAGAAATCAATCCACCCAAATTAGAAAAAGAAGTTTTGACTTGGGAAGAAGCAGTGGCTTATGCTGAACATCAAAAATCACACGCAGATAATTTGATAAAATTGCGTATGGGCATTATGAATCGACAAGAAATTGTATTGAATAGAGAAAAAGAAATTGGCGAAATTTTACCTATTCAAAATCATTATATTTTATTTAAAATCAAGCTAAACGAAGCAGAAGAAACCTATAAAATTGGTTATTTCCCCGAATCTTATGGATTTAGAATGGAAAAAATGATAGAAAAATAAGTGTATTTTAGATTTAAAACAACCAATTATCCAAATAAATAAAAATATTTTTTGTTGTTTTGAATATATTTTATTACTTTTAAAGTAATTCTGTTTGTTCTTGTTTAATTTTACGTTGTATTTTATACACCAATGGAAAATCTGTTTCACCTTCAATAATTGGAATTAAATCTCGTAGAGTTTGATTGAATATACCTATTGCCCAACGTGTTCGATTAGTAATTCGGAAAATAAAATCTACTTTATCAGGTTGCCAAGTAGTTGGTGTATTTGTAATTGTACCAAAGGCAACACCTATCAAAATATTACGAATATTATCGTTTTGATCTATCACTTTTGCTGCAACTAATGTTTGTTTCAAAGCATTTTTATAATTATATTCATTCTTGTATTGTAATATTTTTGCTGTATCTCGCTCTAATTCAGATTTTATAAACATTCCTTTGCTTTCATTAAGCAATACATCAGTGTTATTTTCTGGCGAAACCGCTATAATATCAGGATATTGACGAGACTGTTCTTTACCTTTTTCTGGCTCAGGTAAAACTGCACCTCCACCTTGTGCGCCTGGGTAAGAAACGGAAACTATTTTAAACTTATTTGGTAGTAATAGTTTGTGAATGATTGTATAAGTTACTTCATCTTCATCTACTTCTATTTTTACTTCTTGGGTTGGTGTTGCTTCTGTAAAATCTATAAAGTTTAAATTTTTCTTTAAATTATTCAAAAAACTACCTTGTGGATTTCCTAATAATTCTCGTCTATCCCAAACTAATTTGATACCATTATGGTTAAGATACATACCATCTAAAAAGTAAGCGAGTGTTAAAATTACCTTATTTTCTGTTATTCTTCCAGCATATTTTTTCCAAAAGTATTGAAAATCAACTTCTTGAGTTAGACTTGTGGCATTATCAGCAATTTTAATTAGTTCTATAGCTAAAATTTTTGAGAGATTATTGTCCTTACCTTTTAACCATTCATCTTTTTCAAGAGCTATTCTTAATTGTGTTCGTAACGTAGTTAAGTCTGTAATATCTGTTTTTAATATTTGCATTTTGCGAACTAATGCGTAAATCCCAAATATTTTATGTGTTTCAGAAAATATAAACGAAATAAAAGTAAGTACTCCTCTATCAGGATCCATAGCATGGCTAAAGCGATTGATTTTTGCTCCCACCCAACTCGAACGCACAAAATAACGAAGTTTATTTAGTTTATGATTTCTATCTTCTCTTTCTTTCCAATTTTTTAACAGTTCTATAGCGCCAGTAGCTTCATTTATGATAGTTTGATAATTTTTGTGAGATGTTGTTTTGCTTAATTCTAATGTTGCGTGTTTAAACCAATTTTCTTTATATTGCTGAAATGTAGTAATAGATTTTTGTATTGTTTCTTGTAAAATAGGAATAATAGGAGGACAAGAAGGGAAACAATTATTACGCTGTAAGTTAAAAATATTTTCACCTGTTTCCCAATCTGCTATGATAAAGCCATAATAATTATATTGTATCTGTAACATTTTAGGCGTACTATATGGATTATAGGTTGCTCCACCAAAAGCCTTTTCTGCTTGTTTATTTCCCGAAATTTTCACATAAAACATCGGACATAAATAAGCTGCAACAGCACCATAAGTTCGTTGTAATTCGTGATCTTCTGTTTGTACAGCTTCTGTAAATTCAATTAGTACTAACGGATATTCAATATTGTTACTTATAGCAGTTATTAAAATATCAGGGGTAGTTAAGGATTGAATGGCAGAAATTACACCTTGACAAAGATGTGTAGCAGATTTAGGACGTTTGATTAACTTGATTTCTACATTTAACGCATTTGCTTTAACCATAGGTAATATGTAATTATGCCCCTGTTCCAAGCATTCATAATAAATTCTAAATTCAGTCATTTTTCTTCGTTAATATAATTAAATGTTCTTTTTTACCTTTCTTAGCAAAAGTTGGGTTAAATATTCGAGAGTGATTTGAAAGATCTGATGAAATAATATCTTTAACTTCAAAACCAATATTACTAACAAATTCTTTAATTACTTCATCAATTTTTATGATTTTTTGTTTGATAACGCTATCACCAATTATGATAAATGCAGGATGATTGATCTTTAAGACTCGATGCATTTCTTTAAAACATAAAATTAAATCATCTGTCCATTTTTGAGAATCATGTTTTAGACTTGAAAATTGTCGCCGTGACCCTATTTCATTATATTGTGCAAACTTAACATCTAAGTCTAGCCAACGTTTACGAAATTTATGGTATAAATAATAGTCATAAGTATTCGCATAAGGTGGTGATGTAATAATAATATCAATACTATTATCAGTAATAAAAGATAAATTTCGGCTGTCTGCATTAAATAATGTTAATTCTGTTTTTGTATCTATTTTATTTGAAAGTTCTACAACTCGTTTCAAATATTCAACAGCTTTTGAAATAAATATTTTAAAAGTAAAATCATCTAAAATATTTTTGTTAACGGCAGCAAATCGTGTATCACTATCTTGATTAGATACTTTTACAATTATCGAAGAAAACACAATTTTCAAAAAATCTTTAATTTCATTGTCTTCTATTTTTGTTATTTCTTGTAAAATATAAGTTAATTCTTCAGCTACATTTAGTTGAAACCAGTGTGATAAACCCTCAATATTTTTAGTAGTAATTTGGGGACGAATATTTTTCCATCCAGAATTATCCTTTTCTAATTGAGTTATGAATTGTTTAATGATTATTTGTTTTTCTTGTGTCAAAGGCGTTGATTTTACCTTTGAAAGTAAAATAGATAAACCATTTACATCAACACCAATAGCATTAATTCCTTGTAAACGTGCTTCTAATAAGGTTGTTCCAGAGCCACAAAAAGGATCCAGAACTGTCTGCCCTACTCCTGCAAATTGTTTAAGCAAACTTTGTGGAAGTTGAGGCGGAAACTTAGCAGGGTATGGATGTAATGAATGTGTTAAATAAGATGTGTTACTACCTTTAAAGTTAAACTCTATATTTGTTGTTATCATTATTAATTTACTTTTCTAAATATCACAATAAATGAGCAGTTTTGATTCGAGTATAATACACTTGGATAACCTAATAATACTAAACGTCTTTGACCTGTTTGATCCCAAATAATTAAATCATGAAACTTCCAACCTACTTCCTCACCTGCTCTTGCAAGGTCAGAATGAAAGGGAACATAAGGAATTTTATTTTTAGTATCTCTATAATCTTTTACTACCCAACATGAATAACCACCTTGTTTTGTAACAGTTAGATTTGCTGTTAGAACTTCTTTTATTTGTTCTAAAAATTCAGGATAAGGTAGATTCCCAAAGTCTTTTTCACTTTCACTATATTGTTTCACCGTACTATTATTTTCATTCTTAATAATAGATGTTTTGTGTACAGTAGCTCTATCTTTTAGTGATTTTTGGATAAAATCAGCATAAGGTGGTGATGTTACGGTAAGTTGTATTTTCTCAGATCGAACATGGTTTAGTAAGTTTCTACAATCATCATTTACTATTTTATAATGTAAGTCATTTTTAAAAATCCCTTCTATATCATAAAGCCAGTTTTCTGCGATTTTTGCGAACTTTGGGTTTAGTTCTGTACCTATAGCGTGACGTTTGAGGTTATGGGCTGCAATTATAGCTGTACCAATACCTAAGAAGGGATCAAAAATCGTGTCTCCCTCTTTTGAGTACATTTTTATCAGTCTTTCTGCTAACTTTATAGGATAAACAGCGCCATGTTCTAATTGATATTTATTTCTTGGAGATGAAAGATTATTCCAAACTGGATTTAATAATTCATCTTCATTAATAACGTTTTTTGAAAGTAATGCCCATTCACTTGGGGTCAAACCATTAAAGCCTAATTTTGCTTTTTTTTCCTCATTTTCAATTTCTCGTTTCACTAATAAAGGATTATCAGTTTCAGAAACTATTTTATTTATATTTTCTTCCATTTTATATTTATGTTCTCTTTCATTTTTGAAATAAAATTGTTTTAAATTCTATTCTTAATAATATCTTATTTTTTGAATTTTTATAGAAAGTATAGTTTTGTTAGCGATACAATATTTTATTACTACTTCAGAAATTTTCAATAATTTTTAATGTTTTTTTATATTGTAATATCTCATACATAATTTAATTTTTAGTAAAAATAAAAAATATTAAAATAGAATAGGATACAAAGGTATGATACTATTTGGTATTCTCCAAATATTTGTATGATAATTTTATTATTTTTGGTTTTTTAGTACCACTTAACAACCAATTATTCAAATAAATAAAAATATTTTTTGTTATTTTGAATATATTTTATTACTTTTGCAATGCTTTTGAGTAGAAATAAAAATTCTTCTTAAAAAAACTAAAAATTTAATTACTTTCGTTATTTATGAAAAATATTCTTATTGGAATTATATCCATTTTTTGTTCATTATTTTTGTCAAGTTGTTATATCAATAGTGATAACACAGAACAACAAGCACGCGAATTGAACAACCAACAAATTCAACAATATATTAGAGCCAATAATTTGACCGCACAAGGCACTGGAAGCGGACTTTTTTATGTGAAAACCGTTACAAACCCCACAGGAGCAATACCACAAACAGGCGATTCTCTAAAAATTCATTTTACTGCTCGTTTATTAAGCGGAAAAATAGTAGATAGTACTTCTGTTTATTACAGCAAACCTGACGGTATTATTTTAGGAGCAGGAACGGTCGTGGCAGGCTTAGACGAAGGATTGAGATTGATGAAAGTAGGCGAAAGAATGACTTTGATGATGCCTTCTTATTTGGGAATAGGCGCAAGAGCAAACACCTATATTCCACCTTATTCGGTTTTAATTTATGATGTAACATTGGTTTCTATCAAAACAGAAGAACAACAAATCGCGGCATTTATTGCTCGAAAAGGATACACAGTTACCTCTACAAATGCTGATAAATTGAGATATGTAAGAGTAACAGCAGGTTCAACAGGGGCAAATATTTATGATGGAAATGTAATAAACGTCAATTATAAAGGAACTTTATTGAATGATTTTGTATTTGATAGCAAAACAGACTCAACTTTCTTTTTTATTGCAGGACAAAATCAAGTCATCAAAGGTTGGGAACAAGGCATTAAATTAACTACCGAAGGTGAAAAATGTATTTGGATTATTCCATCAGCATTGGCTTATGGTGCAGGAGGTTCTTCGGGAAGAATACCACCTTATGCTCCTTTATGTTTCGAAATCACACACGTAAAAAGTCAAAGAAGAAGAATTATAGAATATGTGGCTACTCGTACTTGGAACGATACTATTCGCACTAATTCGGGACTTTATACACGAAAAATTGTAACTAATTCGACAGGAAGAACGCCTACAATAAATTCTTCTATTCGTTTTAATTATACGACTACTTTATTTGATGGCACAGTAGCAAAAACAGGTGCCAATATTTCTACTACTATTAATTCAGGATTAGATATATTAGTACCAGGTTTGAAAGAAGGTTTGCAACTAATGAAACAAGGAGAAAGATGGGTATTTTTAGTACCTTCATTTTTGGGGTATGGAAATAGTGGCTCAGGTAGAATTGCAGGCAAAACGCCTGTGGTTATGGAGGTCGATTTGATAGAAGTTAATTAGATAAAAATTAAAAAAAATATTATTCAAGATAAAAACCTTTACAATCATTTTAGAATATTTGTAAAGGTTTTTTAAAAGTATTTTCAAGCATAAAAATATCACCAAAACTTTTTTTCGTCATATACACACAAAATAACAAATTAAAATTATGGCAAAATTTAGAATATTGTCTTTAGACGGTGGTGGAATAAGAGGCATTATTCCTGCTCAAATTTTGGTTAGTTTAGAACAAAAATTACAAAAAAAAACCAATAATTCTACAGCAAGATTGGCTGATTTTTTTGATATGATTACAGGCACGAGTACAGGTGGAATCTTGACTTGTATGTATTTAGCGCCTCGAAAAGATGACATAACAAGAGCCTTATATTCAGCAGTTGATGTAGTTAATTTTTATATGAAATATGGTGGAGAGATTTTTAGTATTCCTACCTATCATAAAATAAGAACATTTTCAGGCTTGACCGATGAAAAATTTCCTGCCCGTAATTTAGAAAGAGTTTTGGATATGTATTTCGGAAAATTAGAACTCAAAGACTTGATAAAACCTTGTCTAGTTACTGCTTATGATGTTTTTGAAAGCAAGGCACATTTTTTTAGACAACATCAAGCCTTAGAAAATGAAGGACGAAATTTTTATGTCAA
Organism: Cytophagales bacterium; assembly: GCA_013298075.1. Lineage (GTDB taxonomy): Bacteria > Bacteroidota > Bacteroidia > Cytophagales > Microscillaceae > RDXZ01. The sequence goes on from JAAFJG010000006.1 coordinate 72,919, forward strand.
AGATGTAGCCAGAGCCACTTCTGCTGCGCCCACTTATTTTGAATCTCCTTTAATTACCTCAAAATCAGGTGTCAAATATCCATTAATAGATGGCGGAGTTTTTGCTAATAATCCTGCTTTGTGTGCGTATGCGGAAGCAAGACAAGTTTTTAAATCAGAATCAGGCAATCCAATTAGTGCTAAAGAACTCATTATTTTTTCTTTGGGAAATGGTGGTTTGACAAAAATGGAATTAGACCATAACAAAGTAAAAAACTTCGGATTGATAGAATGGATTAAACCTTTGATTGATATTATGATGTCAGGCGTGAGCCAAACTGTTGATTATCAACTCAAACAAATCTATAAAACAGAATTTTCTTTGCCACAATATGTACGTATCGAACCAGAATTAGGAAATGCCAAATCTGATATGGGTGATGCAAGCCCACGTAATTTGGCTGCGTTGCAAGAAGCGGGAGTTAAATCCGCAGAAAAAGAAGAAAATGATGATAAATTAGAACGATTAGCAGAAATGTTAATCCATAGATAATAAAATAAAAATTATAAAACATAAAAAATTTTATGATTTTTTATTTTTCTTATCTAAATAATACACATTTTATTAGTTTTGGTAAGCGTGTAATAAAAATAATAAAATAAAAAAATAATTATTTTTTTTTAATAATTATTTTTTTATAAAACAGCCTCAAAATAATAATTTTTTTAAAAAATATCACAACAAATAGTTATTCTTAATTTTTTATGATGTAATATTTATATAAAAAAACTATATTTTAGTATAAAAAAAACACTTTTTTAACTAATTCAAAATAATCTTAGGTGTGCTATTTTTACGATATTTTTAATTATTTTATCTCAATAATTTCCCCTACCTTTGCATTATAATTACTTATCAACCCACAAAATAATAATATTATGCAAACTATAATAAATAATGATTGTTTTAGTATCCTTTATAATACCGAAACACGCGTGATTAGATTAGATTGGAACGGATTTTTTCGTAGCGAAGACTACAGAAAAAATTTAGATTATGCTTTAGAAATATTCAAAAAATATAGATTGAAAAAATGGGTAAATAACATGAAATATATGAGTGTTATTAGCTTACAAGACCAAGATTGGACAAATAACGATTGGTTAGGACGTACCTTAGAAGCAGGAATTTCACAAATGATTATTGTAGAATCTGACGATGTTTTTCATCAAGTTTCTATGCGAAATATTCAAAATTATGCTAATTTATGCGGTTTGCGTTGGCAAAATGTAGAAAAATTAGATAAGGAATATTGCTAATTTTTACCTTGAAACATTACTAAAATTAAAAAAACGAAATGATTTACAAAATAAATTACTTCGTTTTTTCTATTTTAAAAATAAATTCTCAAAAAAAACAAAAAGCAAAGAAACTTTTTTTAGATAAATAACGTTATAAAGTGGTTGAGTTACAATTCTTTGAATAAAGAAACCGCAGATCTCAGAGGTTTAGGTTTAAGTAAGGTTTCGCGTATCAAAATTAAGAAATTTGCAAAAAACAATTCAAGAAAAACAAATATTATGGCTTTTTAAAATTAAAATTTATTCAATCAAATATGACCTCAAAATTAGTGAGCCAAAAACTCCGCCAACATTTGTGCTAATATAAAATCTGCAAACAAAATCGCAATACAACTCGCCGTTACGGCTTGTGTACTTGCTTTTCCTACTTCTAAAGCACCACCTTCCGCATAATATCCTTTAAAAGCAGAAATAGAAGCAATCAAAAAAGCAAAAGTAAATGCTTTAATCATCGCAAAAGTTACGCTAAATTGTTTAAAATCTGTCCTAATTCCTTGAATATATTCTACTTCTGTGAGTTGCCCTGCAAAAGTTCCAGCTAAAAAACCACCTGTAATTGATAAAAAACCAGCCATAATTACCAGCATCGGAATTGTAATTAATGCTCCTAAAATCTTAGGTAAAACAAGGTAAGAAACCGAATTAATACCCATCACTTCTAACGCATCTATTTGTTCTGTGATACGCATCGTCCCTAATTCGCCTGCAATATTAGAACCAACTTTTCCTGCCAAAACAATGCAAGTAATGGTGGGAGCAAGTTCTAGAACGGTCATATCTCGTACAATTTGACCAATCACATACAAAGGAATCAAAGGACTTATCAAATTATAGGCGGTTTGCAACGCACTTACTGCACCAATAAAAGTAGAAACAATGGCAACAATAAAAATAGAATTGATACCTATGCCCACGCATTCATCAACGACTAATTTGACATAGACCACAAAACGCTCTCTATTGACAAATAAATTAGAAATAAAAATTAAATATTTACCAAATTGCAACATATTTTATATGTTAGTTAATTATTTTTACAAAGCAAATGCAAAATTAGTGTTTTTTTTCAAATATGCAAAAGATAAAAGAATATATTTTAGAAAATAGAACTAAATTTCTAACTTATTTTATACTTGACTGCTACCATTTTTAGAGTAATTTTGATATTAAAAAAGAAAAAAAGATTAGTGTAATTAAAAGTGTGGAAAATTATTTTGTACCAAAATAGTTACAAATTTTTAATAAATAAAGTGGATTAACCAGCATAAAATTACAAATAAAGCCGCTATTTTTATCTATACTACATCAAAAATTAGAATAGAGTTTTTTAAATGGTAGCCAAAAATTGACAAAAATCATTAAAAATTCGAGAAAAAACAAAAAAAATCCGTATTAATCCGCTAAATCCGTGTTATCTGTGTGCTAAAATATCTTTCATTTAAAAAATACTAATAACAAAAAAATGCACAAAAAAATGCACAAAAAAATCTATACTTTGTACATTTTTTTATTTCTTATGGATTAAATATCACATCAACTCCCGATTCTGTATAATGAGGCACCCAACCAGACATATCAATAAACATTCGAATTGCTTTTACGTGTGGATTAGATTTGCCTGCATCAAACCAATGGGCAGTGCCTTGTGGCACAGAAATTAAATCACCTACTTGACATAATACATTAAAAATAGGCTCTCCATTTTCTAAATTAAACCAAAAAAAACCTTCTCCATCGACAAAAAAACGAACTTCATCTTCAGTGTGTCTATGTTCAGATAAAAATTTATTGCGAACCGCTTCATAATTAGGGGTTTCAGAATTGATATTGATAACATCAGCCGTACCATATCCATTTTTTTTCATATACGGATTTAATACGTGTGAGTATGCTTGTAACACTTCATCTTGCGAAGCTGTTTTTGTTAAAGGAATACTTGCTTCCCATTGTTCATAAATAACACCTCTTTCATTCAAAAATACACGAATTTCTTCTGGATTTTTAGTAGTAAAATTTTTTTCTGGAATATTTAAAACTGCCATATATTTAAAATAATTTTTTATTTTGAAGTGCAAATATAAAATATATTTTTAAAAATGCTATCAAAAAAGTAAAGTTTTTGGCTAATTATTTTTTTTAAATAATTTTTTTAGCCCAATTTTTGTTAAATGTTAGATATACATATCTTTTTTTATTATATTTGCGAAAATTTTTTATACAATACCAAAAAAATCAAAATTATGTTTGCAGACGATGAAGATGAACTCTTATTTGCTGATGATGACGAAATAGAAAACGAAAACTCAGAAAATACAAAAGAAATAAAAACATGGAAAGTAATGATTGCTGATGATGAAGAAGAAATTCATACAGTAACCAAATTTGCCTTGAGTGATTATCAATACAAAGGCAATAAAATTCAATTTATCAATGCTTTTACAGGCAGACAAGCGGTTGATTTATTGATAGAAAACCCCGATACCGCCCTTATTTTATTAGATGTAGTGATGGAAAGTAATGAAGCAGGTTTACAAGCCATCGATAAAATTAGGAATGAATTAAACAATCAATTTGTACGAATTGTATTGCGAACAGGACAACCTGGACAGGCTCCCGAAGAAGAAATTATCCTAAAATATGACATCAACGACTATAAAAATAAAACCGAATTGACTGATAAAAAACTATTTACAGCCATTACAACAGGTTTGAGGTCTTATAGTGATATTATTGAAGTAGAAAATTTTAGACAAAATTTGGAGCAATTAGTTCAAGACAGAACAGCAGAATTAAACGAGCAGAAACTAATTTTAGAAAGACGAAATAATGATATTATGTCAAGTATTAACTATGCTTTTAGGATTCAAGATGCGATGCTTTCTGATTTTGATAAAATAGAAGAACATCTGCCCGAATTTTTTATATTTTTTCAACCCAAAGATATTGTCTCAGGTGATTTTTATTGGTTTGGTCAACAAGATAATAAAATTATTATCAGTGCCATCGATTGCACAGGACATGGAGTTCCGGGTGCCTTTATGAGTATGGTAGGCGATGCACATCTGAATCAAATTATTTTGATTGATGAAGTGTATTCTACTAATATAATAGCACAAAAACTACATCAAAAAGTAAGACAATCTTTGAAACAATCTGAAAGCCAAAATCGTGATGGTATGGAATTAGGAATTTGTGTAATTGATAATGAACGAAAAGGAGTTGAGTTTACGGGAGCAGGAAGACCGCTTTTATACGCCCAAAATGGAGAATTATTTGAAATAAAAGGAGATAGACAAAGTATAGGCGGAAGGCAAGAAGAAACTGACCGAATTTTTACCAAGCATTTTATTCCTGTCAATGATATTCCGACCACGTTTTATATGTTTTCAGATGGTTTACCTGACCAATTTGGTGGAGAACATGCACGAAAAATGATGATAAAACACGTGAGAGAAATTATTTTGTCTATTTGTGATAAACCATTAGAAGAACAAGGCAAAATAATCAATCAAATTTTTAATGAATGGAAAGGAGATTTAAAACAAACTGACGATGTTTTGGTCATTGGTTTTAAAATTTGCTTTTAATTTTTTTGTTAATTCAACAAATAATATATAACTTTGCACATATTTTTAAAATATTTATACAAAATAAAAAAAATGAATTTAAAGTACTTAAAATTGTCATTGATAATAATGACATTTTCTTTGGTAATATTTGCCTGTGGTAAAAAAGGCGGTTCTGCTAATCACGTTCAAATTCCTGATGATATGCACTATGTAGTGAGCATCAACTCAAAATCTTTACAAAACAAAGTAAAAGATATTGCACAAGTTTTTGATAATAATTTTTTGAAAAACGTTGATATTTCTGAAAAAGATGCCAAAGAAATGAAAGAAATAGGAGATGCATTATTGAAATCAGGCATAGATTTGAACGAAAAAGCGTATGTTTTTGGAAAAATAGAAGAAAATATGGATAATGTGTTTGTAGGACTTTCTTTTATTTTGAAAGATGCTAAATCTTTCGAAACATCAATTCAAAAAGCATTCAAAAAAGATTTTGTGGTGAAAGAAGAAAGTGGAATTAAATTTGGTAAACCTAAAAAGAATGATATTAGAGAAAGTGTTATCGCATGGAAAGGTAAAACTGCTTTGTTTTTGATGATGAAAAAAGGTGATGTAATGAAATTTGCCAAAGAAATTTTTGCTACAAAAAGCAATAAATCTATCTTTACTAAATACAAAGAAGCAGCAGAAATGGAAGCTAAAAATTACGATTTTGGTACTTGGATTGATTACGTACAAGTAAACAAAGTTATCAAAAAAGCGAACAAAGACAGAATGGAGGATATTTATAACCTGCCTGAAATGGATAAATTTCTTGAAGTTACTACAAGCCTAACCGCAGGACTTAGTTTTGAAAATGGAGAAGTTAAATTAGATAGCGAAGTAAGTTTAGACCCTTCTAAAAGTAAATTGTATGAATCGATGTTAAAATCAGGGATTGCACAAAATGTTATTAAAAATATCCCGATTCAAGCACCACAAGTAATGGCTGGTTTTGGCTTTGCTTTGAGACCTTTATATGATTTAGTAAAAAATTCAAAATCTATCAAAGAAGAAGAAAAAAATACTAAAAAAGCAATAGGACTTTCTAACGATGAATTGATAGATATGTTAAGTGGTGATTTTTTAATCGCATTAAAAAACTTAAAAGTAGGAGATGCCATAGGTGGAAATCCTGACCCTGAAGCCGTAGTAGCTGTAGGAGTTGCTAAAAAAGATTTATTTGAAAAAATGATGAAAAATGGTGAAGCATTTAAGGATTTTACAAAAGAAGGTGATTATTATGTATATGCACCTATGCCCAATGTATCGGTGTTTTTAGTATTCAAAGATAACGGTTTGTATGTAGTAGGAAGTAAATCTCTTCGTGATGCTATTTTGAAAGGAAGTGGAAAAGTTGATGGTGAACATTTAGCATTGACAAAAAATAATTCTTCTCTTATGTATTTAGATTTTAAATTCTTTGAACAATTAATGAGTTTTATTGGGAAAAATAAACCACTCGAAATTACATTAAAAGAATTAAAAAATTTAACGATAGAATCCTCTACTGTAAAAAATCATAAATTAACTGCCAAAGGCTCTCTAAAAATGACTAATACAAAGGATAATTCATTGTTAGTATTGGTGAATATGATTAAAGAAATAGCCGCAGAAGAAGCGAAAGAACGAAAAAAACGCCTTGAAGAGGAACCAAAAGAAGAAGGAACTGATGAAAAACCTGTTGAAGAGGAAAAAGTTGAAGAACCTAAAGAAAGTTTATAATAATTAAAAAAAGATAAACTTTGAAATACAAAAAAGACTAATTTTATACACATAAAATTAGTCTTTTTTATTTTGATACAATAAATTTCAATACAAAATTTATCCTTTTAATTGTCTGTACAAAAAATAATTGAGTTGTGAAGCAACACTATTCATCAAAGGCAATGCTTGATCAATCGGACAAATATAGGTTTGGATAAATTCATTTTCACCTTCTGCTCCTGCTGTTTTATTCTGAAAAGCATCAATTTCTGCTTGTGATAAATGTACTTCGCAATAGAAAAAATAACCACCTTCATCTAACAAACCCGCAGAAGTATATAACATTTTATCGTTCAACTGCACTAATTGCGAAGATTCAATCGATAAACTCGTTTCTTCTTTTACTTCCTTGACCGCTACTGCCAACGGATTACTTTCGTTATCACACATACCCGCAGGATGCTCGTAAGAAATTGCCCCATTTGCGATTCGAAATTGTTTAACTAATAATAAATATTTTTTTTGCGTTTCTTTCGAAATCAAACAAGTCAATACAGATACAAAATGTCCTCTCAAAAGTACAATCGGTAATAATTTTTCACCACTTTTGCTATACGCATCAATTTTTAATTTGGCAAATAAAATTTCTCCGTTTGGTTTGCGAGAAATAGAAAGTTCTTCTACACTTTTTAAATTGATACCATTTTCTTCAATGGTTTTTACCCATTGTTTATATTTAAGAGAATCTTGCAGTTTTTCCATTTTTTTTATAATCGATTATTTAATTTTTTCGAAATATTTATCTACTTCTTTTTTATAATAAGGCGAAAAAGAAGGCGGAATTGTTTTTAATAATTCAGTTTGTTTTTGCTTATTTTTAAAAAATTGTTGCAAGGCAGGCGGAATAACTTTTTGTTTTTCCTTTGCTTGTTCTGCTTTTCGTTGCTCTTCCTCCCCTTTTTCTCTCAATGCTTTTTCAGATTCGAGCAATCGTGTTTCAATCTCTTTTAACCTTTGTTGTGAGATGCGTTGTAAATTTTTATTGACTAAATCCTCTTCGATTTTATCCATTTCTTTGGCTAAATCTTTGAGTTGGCGAGCCAATTCACGCTTTGCTTTTTCTTGTTTTTCTTTCGAATCTTTATCACCATTTTTATTGCCATCTTTTCCACCACTTCCATCGCCACCATTTGTTCCGTTAGGCATTTTTCCGCCATTCATTTTTTCTAATTGTCGCAAAGATTCTCTAATTCGTTGTTGTTCAGCCGCTAATTTTGCCAATTCTTCAGACATTTCTTTGCCTGATTTTCCACTTTGTTGCAATTTTTTAATTTGTTCACCTAATTTTTTTTGCATTTCTCCAATATTAGGCTGTTTTCCTTTCCCTTTTCCCTTACCTTTGCTTTGTTGTGGTTTTCCTGATGATTTCTTTTTCCCTGATTTTTTACCCGATTGTTGTTGTTGCTGTTGTTGCATTTGATTTAACGATTCGCTCAACATCAACGCCAAATTATTCATAGAAGTCATCGAAGATTGTTGTTTGCTTGTGGCTTGTCCTAACTTTCTTTGTTTGATTCCATCGGCACTTTCGCCCATATATTTTTTCATAGCCGCCAATTCTCTTGTAACAAAAGATTGAATTTGAAAAACACGTTTTGAGAGCGAAAACAAAGAATCTTCTACGATTTTTGCGTCATCTTTTAGTTTTAATTGTTGTTGTGCCAATTTTACAAATCTTGGGTCTGATAAATTCACGCCTCTAAATTCTTTCATCAATGCTTCTTGGTCAAAAGAAAGTTGTATCAAATTTTCAAGAATTGCTCTCAAATCTTCGATATTTTCTTCATTTTCTTCGCCTTCCATATCCATTTGCATTGCGTCCATTTTTTCAGCCATTTCTTTCATTTTTTTGGCTGCTTTTTTTTGTGATTTAGATGCTTTATCTTTTTGGTCTTTTTGGAGTTCGTCAGAACTATTTTTTTGTTCTTCAGAAATTTCTTTTTTGTCCTCCTCCAATTCCTTTTTTTTGTCCTCCATTCCATTTGGATTTTGGAGTTCTTTGTCCATTTTTTGTAGTTCGTCGAGGTCTTTTTTAGCGTCCTCAAATTTTTCGTTGAGGTCTTTTTGTTCCTCTTTCAATTTATCATTTTCATCATTTTTTTCTTGTTCGGTTTGATTTTTATCATTTTTTTCAGCCTCTTTTGTTTTTTCGGCTAATTTTTCTTGTTTTTCGGCTATATCTTTTAACTTTTCTGCTGTTTGTTCCATTTTTTGGTCAAATTGCATTTGCTTAAACATTTCCAAAGTTCTTTCCAATTCTTTTTCCATGTTTTGCTCTTTTTCTTTTATTTCTTTGAGTTTTTGCAAAACATTTTCATTGTCTTTATTTTTTTCCAACAATTTTTGCAACTCCTCGTACAATTTTTTAGTTTCTGGGTCTAAAAGTTGTTCCATCAGTTTTTTTAATTGTTCCATTTTTTCAGCCAATTCAGGACTTTGTTCTTGGAATCTTTCTTGTTGTTCTTTTAATTTTTCGGCTTGTTCTTGTAGTTTTTTGACTTCTTCAGTCAATTCCTCTCTTTTTTTGAGTAATTCTTCTAATTGTTTTTTATCTTGATAATCCAAATTTTCTTTGGTTTTTAGTTTATCTTCTATTTTTTGCAATTCACTTTGTAATTGTTTTGCTTTTTTCAAAGTTTTGTCAATTTGACTTTCAGTTTTTGACACGTTACTTTCCATTTCTTTTTCGAAATCGGCTGCTGTTGGCACTTTAAAATTATTGACAAAAGTTTTGGCAGATTTGGCACCATTTACGCCATCATTATCCCAGACTTGAGAAAAATATTCTACTTCATCGCCTTGTTTGAGTTCCAAAGGCGTTAAATCTAATTGATATACAAAATTTTGTAAAGTTTGTTGCGAAGAAAAAGGCAAATTAACAGATTGATAATTCCCAAATTTTCCTTCTTTTTTGACACGATAAAACAATTTCAAACCCGAAATTCCATAATCATCTGTGATATTTCCGCCCACGCTCAAATTTAAAAACGTAAGTGTATCCGCATATCCTTGCATATTAATTTGTGGATATTTATCATTGATGACACTCAAAGAATATTTAATTTCTTCTTTATTTTTGGCGTGTTGATTGTTCAAATTTATTTCATAATTTTCAGAATTTTTAGCAAAACGAGAAAAATAAAACTTTTGTCCACTTTTATTTTCTACTTTTATTTCTTCTTTTGCTTCACCAAATCTCAAACTCAATTTATCAGTTGCTTGCGTATCAAATTCCCATTCAATTTTTGTACCTTCAGGCACAACCAAATTACCGATATTATTCCAAGTTTCATTGCTTTTTCCTAAATAAGAAGGATAAGTCAATTTTGCAGCAAAAGCCAACAAAGAAGGTCTTTCTACCACTTTCAAATCATAACTATTAGAGCCAAAACCTGCGGCTTCGAACTCAAATCGCACATCTTTTTGAACTTTTGGCAATAAATACGAAAACGAACCATCTTGTTCTTTCACCATTTTATATTTGCGTTGTCCTATTTGAATATACGTTTCTGTGGGAATTGTACGCCCTTTCATAGTCAATTTTAACGTATAATCTTCATTTTTAAAACTACTTAAAGATTTATTTTGGACGTGAAATGTGAAAGGGGCAGGTTCTGCAAAAGTTTCATTATAACGAATAATTCGAGTGGCACTATTGCTAAAAATCTCTTTAAAAAGGCTTGGAAATACAAAAAATATCAACAGAAAAAGAAACAAAGGAATAAAAATAAAACGTAAATATTTCTTATTTTCTTCATAATGAACAGCATCTGTAAATTTTACCACGCCCAATTCTTTGGTTCTTTGGGCGATGCTGGCACGCAACAAAGCAGAATTTTCGAGAGAAATTGCTTGTAATTGTAACGTATTGACTAATTTATCATCTATATTTGGGAAATATTGTCCAATTTGCAAGGCTGCTTCTTCATCAGAAATTTGTTTATTGATATGCAAAAGTTTGAATAATGGCAAAATTATCCACGAAATACTCACAAAAGTAAGCATCATAATAAAACCATAAAAAAATATTGCTCGAATCGAAGAGTTAAATCTACCTAAATATTCTAAAAAATTTAAAGACATATACACGCTCAATAACATAGCAGACGCTATCAAAACGCCTTTTAATAATTGATTAGTGTAATATTTTTGTTTGTATTGTTTTAATTCTGATAATAAATTCATAGTTTTATATGTTTATTTTTAGTTGGCAAATGTAACTATTATTTATAAGAATACCAAAAAAATCATAAAAAATTACATTTATTTATGATTTTTTAACTTTATGATGTTCTGATTTATTTTGGTACAAAAAAACGAAATAATTTATCAACATAAATTTATTTTGGGGGCATAGATTTTTATTTTTTATATCCTAAATTTGTCTATCATTTATTTGTTTTAATCCATTCTTGTATATTTTGATATAGTTTTGTTTTTTCAAAATCTTCTTTTGTGTTAGCAATTCTAAAATTACGTTCTACATCTTCCTTTTTTAAATTTCCACCAAAAAAACTTGCAAATGTTTTCATAAAATCATGCCCATTGCATATTTGCAATATATCAGGATTTTTTAACCTTAATCGATTATTTTTGCTTATTTTTTGTTTCCTTGTTAATAATTTCAATTACTTTTTGTTCTGTAACATTCAAAATATCAGCAATGACGATAGAGTCCATTTTTTTTTCATTCATTCTTAATATAGAATCATAGACAGTTTCCTCGCGTCCTTCCTTACGTCCTTTCTCAATTCCTTTCTCAAGTCCTTTCTCGATTCCTATTTCCTCTCCCTTTCCGATACCTTGCAAATAGCGAATATCGGTTTCAATATCATATTCAAAAGCCATATTATTTGTTTTTTGTTGAATTGTTTCTTGTAAATTTCTTAATTTTGATACCACTAAAAAAACAAAATGAGTGTCAAAAATGATTATTTTTGCTTATTTTTTATTTCCTTGTTAATAATTTCAATTACTTTTTGTTCTGTAACATTCAAAATATCAGCAATGACGATAGAGTCCATTTTTTTTTCATTCATTCTTAATATAGAATCATAGACAGTTTCCTCGCGTCCTTCCTTACGTCCTTTCTCAATTCCTTTCTCAAGTCCTTTCTCGATTCCTATTTCCTCTCCCTTTCCGATACCTTGCAAATAGCGAATATCGGTTTCAATATCATATTCAAAAGCCATATTATTTGTTTTTTGTTGAATTGTTTCTTGTAAATTTCTTAATTTTGATAAAACTTCTAATTGTTTGACACACTTTCGTTTTTTATCTAAAGCAACGTTTGTATTGAGTACTTTTTCGATAATTATATCAACTATATTTTCAGGTTTTTTACCTTTATAATCTGCTAAAATACCTAAAATAACTACTTCAGGAATATCAGAATTAATAAAAGTATCTACATCAATATCCTCAAAATTAATCAAATCATAACGAAAATCTAAGTTTTTATCTTTGATAAAAGTTTTCATTTGTGATTTTCCTTTTCCTAAATAAATAACGTATTGTTGAATCGAAATATTGTGTGAAGTCCGAATAAAACCTTGATAAAAATTCATTCTGAGTTCCATTGTCAAATGATCTTTTGTCTGAAATTCTATATGCAAAACAAAATCATCAGCAGGGTTTTGATGTTTTATTTTAGCTAAAAAATCAGCCTCTACTTCCATTGTTTTTTGTAAACTTGGTTGTATATATTCTATTTGCTTATTTTCTATTTCAAAACCAAATAATTGCTTGAAAAAAGGTTTAATGGTTTCAATCAAATTTTCTTTCAAAATTTTATCGTATGCATTCGCATATTCTTGTTTTTGGTTTTGGTTTTGGTTTTGTTTAGGATTTTTTTTTGCCATTATTTTATGTTTTATATTTTTTGATTTGATATAAAATTAGTCCTACAAAAAGAAAAATAGTTACAAATCTTCTGCTAATACAATAATTTTATCACCTTGTTTCAAAAATATATCTTCTTTTTTATTTGGATTTAAAAACACACCATAATGATGTGCTGGACTTTCTGCAAAATCTTTTAAACGATAACCAATCGCAATTTCTCCACGCCTAAGTGCTGCTTCTGTAATCGTATAAAAATTAACTTCCTGATTAGGAACTACATATAAATCCAAAGGTTTTAGATAAAATTCCGAACCTTGTGCATCAAAAAGTTGGTCAAATACTAATTTTAATTCTTTATTTTCTGCCACTTGTGAAACAATCAAACTAATGACGTGATCGCTAATAATAAAATCATCAGGTTTGGCAACTTCTGCCAAAGTACGATTTTTAATATCTAACATTTCACTAATCATTGTGAAGTCTAATTTTTTATTTTTCTTAATTTCTCGCAAGTGCATCAACGCCACCAAAGTAATCGCATCTGCCTCTTGAATACTCATTTTATTAGCATAACTCAAAATCATAACATGTTGATAATGTATCAAATTAAGGTTATTGAGTGATTTTCTGTTGCTAATATCTGCTTCTTGATAAGTAATTGTTATATTTTTCAAAGGCATCAAAATATCTAAATCGGCTCTTACTTTATCCGCATCATCAGAAACAATACATAATTCTGACCCTTTCATCACATAACTATCCATCTGTTTTACAATCGTAAAACCTTCTTGATTCCAACCCAAAATCATAATAAATCTGGGCGTATTGACCAAATTTTTACCATCTTGCGAAATTTTATCTTCTTGAATATAACCCTGCACATCAAAATTAGGCGCAGGCAAAGCATGGTCATCTTGTGCCATACATATCAATTTATCAGATTCTCTTATTTTATTTGCTTGTTTTGGATTTAATAAAATAATGCCTGTATTTACTCTCAAAATTCCTAAAACTACTACATTTTCGTATGCAAAAGTTGCTTCTTTAAATGTTTTTCCAACTAAATCTGGTACAGAATAAAAGTAAATTTCAGTATGGTCAAAATCTAAAATCTTATTATAAACCGCACTCAAACCCGATTGTAAGCAAGTCTGAACCGCAATGCGTGCAATTACTTCATCAGAAACAATCAAAGTAAGTTCATCGCCGCCAATAATATTAGCCACTTCTTTATTGTTATCAGTTTGTAATTCTGCGACAATATGATACAAATGGTCTTCCTCTCTGCGTTCAGGATTTCGCCTGTTGGGGTGATTGACTATAGCCAAAATACATTTTACATTTTGTGCATCTGTATTGTGGTCGTCAGGCGACAAAATAATGATTGATTTGGCATCATGGGGATTGACAATTTCTAAATCATCGAGGTCAATTGGATTGCCTGTTCGACAAATAATTCTTACATTTTTAGATTTTTTGACTTTTTCTTTCAATTCATCTTCCATTTCAATTTGGTCTTTATCTGCCAAAATCACCACGCAAGCCCGCACTTGATTGGCGTTTGCTTTGATAAGTTCTTTGATAACAGAAAAAATCTTAGCAGACCAGCCCAAAATAACGATATGATTTTCTTCAATCACCAAAGAACGTCCTTTGCGAAAATTACTTAAAACAATACCAATTCGAGAGGTAATTAAGGCAACCAACGTACTCAACGTAAAAATCCCCACAAAAGTAGGAATCATCATTGTCAATCGAAAAGACCACGTTTTTTTGTCTGTGATAGTTCCTTGATCGATGACGTGCATCAAAACCTGCCAAAAATTTTCTAAAAAACTTGTACTTGTACTTGATTTTTCTTCGAAATGAAAAACCATCACAGTAATAGTAATAAAAATAGTTAGAAATAGGGCAAAAATAATCAAAATAATAATCAAAGGCATTAAGCCTCCCGTCATTAAATTATCAAATCTGTATTGGAAACGTTGCGAAAACGAAAATTTTTTAATAGACATATTTTTGATAAAAAGCAATAAATATTACTTTTCTTATTAGATTACAAATTAGAAGTTGCGAAATTAAAGAATATTTATGGAAAAATAAAAAAATATTCACTTTTTTTTAACTAAAATTATTTTTTTTCGTTATTATTTAAAATAATTCATTTATAATATAACTAAAATGCCCAATAAAAAACGTTTAAAACAATTACTTGCCCCTCACGAAAAACTAATTTATATTGGGCATTTGCATTGGTTTTTATTCAAAGAAAGTATTACAACACTTATTTTAACTACTTCTTTGTATTATTTTTCTTTTGTTTATTTTTCTGCTCAGTTAAGAGATTTTTTGAATATTATTATAACTCTATTGTTTTTTTATGCTGCTTTTAAGTTTCTGTTAGAATATTTGAAACATACAAGTTCTTTTTTTCTGATTACAAATGAAAGGATTTTAATTCAAGTTGGTTTATTTAAAACTACTTCGATGGCGATTGCTTTGCCAAAAATACAGACAATAGAAGTAAATCAAACTCTTTTCGGACAAATGCTTCATTATGGAACGATTAATATTATGGGAATTGGTATCAATACGATGAATAAATTTGATATGGTTGCCCACCCTAATATTTTTCGACAAAAATTGCAAACGGCTATTGATGGAGAAGATACCGAAGTTATTATCGAAGAACATGTTCATTCTCCCAAAAAAGAATCAACCACTCCACGCCCGCGTCCACGTAGGAGATAGGTTTTATAATTTTTCATTTATTAAAATAAAAAAATATTTTGTTTGAATAAATCGGTTTTGGACTATTTTTTGTAAGATTTATTGGTACATAATTTAAAAAAAAATTTAAAAAAATGTTAAAATTATTATTTTTATGCTCATTTGTTTGTTTGATACAAACACAAACTTTCGCCCAAAAATTCTATGATGCTTCGAATAGAAGTAAAGGGAAAATTGATGGCAATAATATCAAAGATGCCTCAAATAGAACGATTGGAAAAATTGACGGCGATAAAATAAAAGATGGTTCGAACAGAACGATTGGAAAAATTGATGGTAATTCTATCAAAGATGCTTCTAACCGAACAATCGGAAAAGTTGATGGCGATACTTTTAAAGATGCCTCAAATAGAACGATTGGAAAAATGGACGGCGATAAAATAAAAGACGGCTCAAATAGAACCATCGGAAAATGCGAAGGTTGTAGCAGAGAACAAAAAATCATTTATTTTTATTTTTTCAGATAAATAAAAGTTTAAAGTAGCAATACGTTAAAAAAATAGTTATTTGTATCAATACAAATAACTATTTTTTATATCAAATAATCATATAAACACATCAAAATAAAAAAATAAAATACGATTTTGTATTATAAATAAAATAAAATGTTTAATTTTGCAAACGATAATCAATTACATTTTTTTGATGACTGATTGATAGAAACAATATTATAAAACTCATTACAAAAACTTAAAAAAATACCAAATAAAAATGCTTTCTTTTAACATTTGGAAAAAAAAGAAAGATCTTGTGGAAAAAGAAAAGGAAAAAGAGAAGGAAAAGGAAACCAAAATAACCATTGCCAATAATCGCAAGACTTTCTTAGAACGAAATATCATGACAATCTCCACTATCACATTGGTTGCGGGAGTTGTATTGTTGTTTTTGATGCCTTTTGTGATGTCTTTTTTTCATTATTACGACAAAAAACTTTCGCCTAATGAAGTGGGCGATGCCTTTGGTGGCATTGCCAATCCTGTAGTAACTTTGGTAGGGGTTTTCTCTACTTTTATGGCGTTTTATATTCAATACAAAGCGAATGAAAGACAAACCAACGAATTAGAAAACCAAAAATCAAAAGAAGAACAACGATTTATCAAAGAATCTATTTCAAATCTCAAAAGCGATATTATGTTGATGCGTTATACTAAAAATGGCGTAACTTATTCACATTCTGAAGCGATTTGGGAATTTATGTTAGATAATATTTCCCAAAAAGAGAATATTGAAGCAGGTCTAGGACTTTCTGCTCAACAATATTTTCAAATTTCATATTTATTGACTTTATTTGAGCCATTGATTGAAGAAATTGATACTTCAAAATTAGAAGACAAAGAAAAAGAACAAATTTTACAAAATCTTGATGGCTTGTTTGAGGCTTCTTTTGCGTTTATTTTGCGTTTAGAGGATAAAATCAAAAAAGAAAAAAAACAATCTATCAATAGTTATGTAAGACGAAAAATTATTGTGCCTGTCAAAAGAGTTAAAATTTTATTAACTGAAACTTTGAATAAATACAAAGAATCAGAAAAAGAAATATTTCTGGTGGCAGTTGGCAAAACAAAGGCTTTCAAATTTATCAAACAAATTCGATATGTTAATCAACAAGGAACGCTTATTTTTTATAAAGATTATAAAGAATATATCAAACATAACGAAATGCACTTGGATTATACGGAGGAAGAATATTTGCAATATTTTAAAAATGAAGAACAATTTGATAAAATTATTGTGACAGAACCTGTCCGTTTGTTAATGAAATTATCTTTTATCAATCAAATAAACTTGGAAATTTATTCACAAACTCGAAATATTATCTTAGCTATTGATAGAGATAAAGTAGAAGAATATTTGGATATTGATTTGGAGGAAATGAATATTGACAAAGAAATTTGGAGAGATTCTTTTCAAGGTATGCACGTATTTGATAGCAAAGGACGCGAAGCATTTTTAGATAAATTCACAAAAAAGAAAAAAATAATAAAAACAACAGAATGATAACGCTTATTTCTGGCACTAATCGCCCCAATTCTTTAACCTTGAATATTGTAAAATATTATCAAAGTCTTTTAAGTATTCGTGAAATATCTACGCAAATTATGGATTTGAGTACTTTACCACACGATTTTGTTTTTTCTGCTTTGTATCAAAATGCAGGAAAAAACGAACAATTTAATGCGTTTCAAAAAACCATTGATGAAAATCAAAAATTCGTTTTTGTAGTTCCTGAATATAATGGCTCTTTTCCAGGCGTGATTAAGGCTTTTATTGATGGATTGCGTTATCCTGATTCTTGGGAAGACAAAAAAATTGCGCTCGTAGGCGTATCTGCAGGTATGCAAGGAGCAACTTTGGCACTAAGTCATCTTCAAGATGTGTTGGTATATTGCGGGGCAAATGTGTTAGGAATGAGGGTAAAAATGCCTTATATTCACCAACATTTTAAAGAAAATTTAATTACTTATGAGCCATATAATCAATATTTAGACAAACAAATCGAAAAATTCTTAGCGTTCTAATCAAAATATTTTTATAACTTTTACGTTATAAAACCATTACTTTTATACAAAAAAAATGATAGACGAAAAAGAAAATCAAAATAATTCTAATTTTTGGCAAATCGCTTTGGCGGCTGCCACTTTGTTAGTCAGTCTTATTCAAATTATTCTCAGTGCCTCTTTTTCTACGATTGATGCGTGGGAATTATATACATTATTAGGAGGAATTTCGTTGTTTTTAGTCGAATTATTTATCATTCCGGGCTTTGGTTTTATTGGTATTTTTGGATTGACTTTGATGTTTGTGGCTACTTTTTTACTACAAATTCCCAATCAAGGTTTTGATTTTTCGTTGGTAACTCCTGAAGCGTGGGCATCTGCGTTGATTGCGTCTATTTTAGGTTGGCTTTCTACCACAGGAGGAATTTTATATTTCGTTCCTAAATTTTTGTTGAATAGTCGTTTTTTTACACAAGGCACTTTATCCAAAGAACAAGGTTATTTAGCCAATCCTATACAAGAAGATTTAACAGGAAAATTGGGTATTGCTTTCACCGTTTTGAGACCAAGTGGAAAAATACAAATAGAACAAAATGTATATGATGCCTCTACAATGGGCGAATTTATTGAGCCACAAACCAATATTATCGTATTAGGAAAAGAAGGAAGTACGTGGAAAGTAAGGAGAGAAAATAAATAAAAATTCGAGAAAAAAATTTATTTTAATCCGCTAAATCCGCGTTATCCGCATGCTAAAAATCCAATATAAAATATCTAAAAAAACCAATTTTAGATATTTTTTTATGCGTATATTTTTCATAAATAAAAATTTAATCATATCTTTGCACCTAAAAAAATAAAAACAAAAAAAACAAAAAACTATGTTCCCATTATTTAACACAAAAAATATTTTAATCAATATTTTAATCAATATTTTAATCTTATTTTTTAGTCAGATTATTTTGGCTCAAAACAATGAAAAATTATCAGAAATTGGCGTTCCTGTGCGTTTGGCAGTGATTACGATAGAAAAAGAAATGAATAAAAAACTCAAAGATACCGTTTTTAGAGATGATAAATTTAAAAGTGAGTATGGAATTTTTGATGTTACAGCTCGAAAAATTGCTCCTATCAAAATAAAAGGAAACGACAAAGGAAATAAAATCAATATCGAAAGTACTTTTAGATTGATTATCAAAGGAAATTTAGAAACTAATTTTATTGGGATTCCGATTTCTATGCCCATCGACCAACAAATTGCGATGAAAGTTTGGTTAAGTAGTACTTTTTCATTGGAAAAAAATTGGCAACTCACTACTCAAACTACTTTAGAAAAACACGAATGGCTCGAAGAACCTATTTTAGATTTAGGAATTATGAAATTGCCGTTGGCTAAAATTGCTGATGGAATGATTGAACAAAACAAAGATATGTTTGGAAAACAATTAGATGACCAAATGAAACCACATTTATCTTGGAAAAAACCAATTTCGCAAGCGTGGGAAACTTTACAAAGTCCGTTGCCAATTTCTGAATGGGAAAAAGATACTATTTGGGCATCAATGCACGCCCAAAATATTGCGATGACCGCTTTGATTTGTGAAAAAGATACCTTTTCTACTTGGGTCAAAATTCCTTTAAAAGCCACTGGCACTATCAAACAAAAACTAAAAAACAACGATAAACCACTTCCTGATTTTACGTTATTGGCACAAAAACCTGATTTTGGGGCTTTAAAAATCAAAATTTTTATTGATAAAACATTAGCAGAAGAAAAAATGTTAAAAATATTTGGGAATGAGGAATTTGAGTTTAAAAAATATAAATCAAAAGTAGAAAAAATTATGATTTATCCCGCCAAAAATAATCTTTGGGGAGTCGCACTGACTATGAAAGGAAGCATCAACGGCATTTTATATTTGGAGGCAATGCCTGTCAATAAAAAAGGAAAAATTGAAATCCAAAAACTCACGTATAGAATCGAGGGCGAAAGTGATTTTCCTAAATTTGCAGAATGGTTATTCAAAGGAAGAATCAAAAAACAAATGAAAAAAGCCATCGAAGAACCTTTAAATCTGCAAATAGATAATATGAAAAAAGAAATTGAAAAAAATCTAAAAAATTATATGGTGCCACCTTACGCCAAAATACAAGGAAAATTAAAGCAATTTGATTGGAATAATTTTTTGCTTACAGATAAAAATATCGAAGCAGATTTGAATGTAACAGGCGAATGGAACGTTGAAATGATAGGATTTTAAACGATAAAAAAATGCAATCTACCACAGAACAAAACTCATATTTTGATAATTTGGAGCAGTTACCTCTCGAAAAATTATTAGAAAATATGAATGAATTAGATAAAAGTGTGCCTTTTGCGATTGAAAAGGCAATGCCACAAATCACACTTTTAATTACTGAAATTGTCAAAAGAATGAAAAAAGGAGGACGACTTTTTTACATAGGCGCAGGCACAAGCGGGCGTTTGGGGGTGGTTGATGCGTCTGAATGTCCGCCTACTTTTGGCGTTTCACACGATTTGGTCATTGGATTGATAGCGGGAGGAGATGCTGCCATTCGAAAAGCGGTAGAGTTTGCAGAAGATAATTTTGAGCAAGCGTGGAAAGATATATCAATGTATCAACCTACCAAATTGGATTCGATAGTGGGCATTGCGGCTTCTGGGCGTACTCCTTATGTGATAGGTGGGCTGGAAACGGCTCGCCAACACGGGCTTTTGACAGGTTGTATTGTTTGCAATGCGGATTCGAAAGTAGCAGAAAAATCAGAATTTCCTATTGAGATAATCACGGGAGCGGAATTTGTAACGGGAAGTACGCGTTTGAAAGCAGGAACGGCTCAAAAATTAGTTTTAAATATGATTTCTACGGCTACTATGATTCAGTTAGGCAAAGTAAAAGGCAATAAAATGATAGATATGCAACTTTCTAACGAAAAACTAATAGATAGAGGAACGAAAATGATTGTGGAAACATTGAACATCGATACTAAAAAAGCAAAAGAATTGTTATTGGAATATGGAAGTGTTAGAGCGGTGATAGAGAGAGAAAATAATAGATAGTTTTTTTTGAATAAATACATTAAAATAAAAATATTAGTTCTTAAGAAATTTGTACAAAGTATGATTTTTTTTGACATATACTTTTTGAGTTGCCTCCAAATTTATCTGGAGGATAATAAAAAAATCAATTGTTGGCTTTAGCCGAAATCTCTCCGTTTTTCAAATTAATATTTTTCTATATTTTCAAAATAAATGACTATTTATGATAGAATAAATTATTTCCGCAATAATTTCCAATGTACTAAAATTATTTATTGCGTTCTATCATAAATTTTTTGGGCTTGTACGGGCGTAATCAATTTTTTTTCTAATAATTGTTTTACTGATGGAGGCGACCAAAATATAGCATAAGTAGATTGTGGAAGATATAAATCAGATTTGAACTCTAGTAAATGGTCAGATTTGGCAGTAAAAGTATAACGATTTTTAATACTTTGTGGTAAATCTTGAATATCAGACCTATATATCGATAAATATTCATCATTAACAAAATATCCTTTTTCAAATTTGAGTGTAAGGCGTGAAGTTTGCATTTCTTGCATAATATCATTGACCAAAGAATGTGCTTCACTTCTTTTCTTTTTAGCAACAATTTTATCTTGACGGGCTTTTTCAAAATCTTCCCAACTAAATGAATGAGCATTTTTATAACTCAAAACAATTCTATATCTTAATTTTTCGCCTTCTTTCAAAGGGCGTGAAAATTCAAACGTCCATTGTATTTTTTGTTTAGTTTCACTACTAAAATTTATCAATCCTGTTTTTTTATTTATTCCTTTTACTTTTATATCATCAGGAAGTTCCAAAATTTCAAAATCTTTGACAATTGGGTCTTCATACTTCATTTGTGCTAAATTTCCGACTGAAATCCAGTGCAAAAAATATTCTACTTGTCCTTTTCGAACTTCTATGGTTCGAATCAATTCTTGTTCTACATCAATTTGCAATTTTTCATAATCGGGAATTAATATTTTTGTGGCTTGATATTCTGTATTCATATACTCGGTTTGTTTGAGTGCATCTGCTTCCATATATTCTTTTCTTTTTTTACCTGAAATAAAATAATAAAAATCGTCTAGAATTTCATCTCTAAAACTAAGATTTTCACAATCACAATTATTCAATAATTTTCGTAAAGTACTTTCAGTTATTTCGGTATTAATTTTTTCTTTAATTACTGTACTTAATGAAGTATAATTATTTTTATTGGTATTTATTTGAAGTTTTAGTTGTGAACTTTGCTCATAAACTCGGTTTATTTGCTTACAAATATTTTTAATTTCCATTTTATAAATAGTAACATCTGCCATATAAAAGTTGATTATTTGTTGAATAATGACTAAAATAATAATAAGAGAAATAATTTTGATATATCTCATAAATTTTACGATTAAATTTTTCACAAAAATAATGTTTCTTTCGTAGTAAAACAAATAAAAATCATAAAAAGAAAGTTTTTTTTTAATAACTCAAAAAATTAAGGGAACAATTAAGGGAAATATGTTTGTTTTTTTCGCTTTACCTTTGTAAAAATTTTAAAAAATAAATAAGTAAAATATGAAAAAAGTACTATTTTGGGCATTTTTGAGTGCCAATTTATTATTTCTGACAAATTGTGGAAGTAATAATCACAATGAAAAAAATACCTCTAAAACAGAAAAAGTAAATAAAGAGGACAAGGAAAGGAAAGAAGGACAAGACCCCGATTCTGTGGCTGTACTCGAAAACGAAGAAGTAAAAAAATATGTTACCGATATGGATAAGGCAATCGATGAATATGCCAAAATGATGGAAACATTATCACAAGTTGCTACAAACGTAGATAATGGCAATGCGAATGCAGATGATTTACAAAAAATGGCACAAGGAATGGCAAAATTCGCAGAAAATGGTGAAAAAATAAAACCATTTCTCGAAAAAATTGATAGTTTGAAAGAAAATATGTCTACTATTTCTGATAAATTATCGCCAAAACAACAACAAGCATTCCTAAAAATATTTGGAAAAATAATGGATCGCCTTGCAAAAGCCGCTTTAAAAGTTAAAAAATAATTATTTCATTCACTAAAAAAAATAAAAATATGTTCTATTTATATTGTATTGTTTTGATAATCACAGGCTGTCTTTTGGGCTATTTTGGGCTTAAAAAATTTAATTTATCTATGGCTTTATCGTTTACCGTGCCTGTTTTGATGGGTTTAGGAATGGTTGGTTTTTTAGGATTGACTTCGTTTTTAGTAACTGTATTTTTGGGAGCGGTTATTTTCGCACTTGCAAAACCATTTTCTTACATTACTGCCTACATGTATTCTGCATTTTTTATTGCTATATTTATAGCAATAATTTTTGGGAAACTTTTTACAGAATTACCAGAACTAATATTACTAGTGGTTAGACTAATCATTTTTGTAGCCCCAATTATTTTGATTTATATGTTCAGAAGGCACGTAAAAGCGATTGTGATTGGAATATCGAGTGGTGTTTCTTTGGGTTTAGGTTTAGCTGGCATTATCTCTTCGCAAGTATTTTTGGCAGGTCAAGCATTTGGAAGTGTAGATATGATGATGACCTCACTTTTTGTTCCTTTCATGGTTATGTTTGCGGCTATGATTGGAGGAGTTGCGTTTCAATATTTATATATAGCCAAGAAAAATCCTGAATTGATTGAGGTAGTGAAAATTAAAGTTTAGAAAATATTTTAATAGCTGATGTTACGCAAGGTAAAATTCTAATTTGTAAAATGGTAATTTCATTATCATAAAGTATTGATTTTCAATAAATATAGATTTAAGAAAGCAAAATAAAATGAAAGAAAATCTACTTATTACAAATCTTATTTAAAGCCTGCGTAACATCAGTTAATAGTATTTTTAATTATTTTTAAACAATTTATAAAAATATTGTTGTTGTAATTTTTCGTGTGATAAACAAAAAATAAAAAGTTTACTTATAATTTTATACAAATAAATCGATTTTATTTGTTAAAAATTGTGATTATTTTAGTAAAAAATAATTTTCCACACTTTTAATTACAGTAACAGTTAATTGAGAAATTGATGCGTAAATTAAACAGAAAAAATAATTTACAGCGTAAATCAAATAAAAAGATAGTTTCTTAACACTTAGAAAAATGATAGTTTTTGAATGTATTAAGAAATTACTTCTTTTTATTTCTTATTCTAAATAATTTTATCAATTTAGGAATATAATCTTCGTCTGTATCAATCATCAAATAATTAACTTGATATTTTCGAACTAACTCTAATAATTCTTTCTTTTTGGTGGCATATTTTTCTCTTAAATCCTTTTTAAACTGCACAGAAGACGTATTTATCCAATGTTTTGTTTGCGTTTCTAAATCAAAAATAGGAATAATGCCTAACTTCGGCATAACGGTTTCTATGGTAGTAGAAAGATGAATTAAAATTAAATCGTGTTTTTTTGCCAATGCTTTTAAATTATCTTGATAATTATCGTCTAAAAAATCAGAAATAAAAAAAACAATACTTTTTCTTTTGATAAGATTTAAAGAAAATTTTATAAAATCATTCAAATTTGTTTTTTTCGAAACAGGTACTAATCGAAACAAATTTAAAATAACTTCGTAGGCTTTTTTCATACCTTTGCTTGGTTTGATATATTTTTCTTTCTGGTCTGAAAAACACAACAATCCAATTTCATTTGCTTCTTTGACTGCCGAAAGTGCCAAAACGCTGCATATTTCTTTGGCAACTTCCATTTTACTTTTTTCGTTGGTAAATAAATTTTGAGATTCGCTTACATCTAACAAAAAAAATACGGTCTGCTCCTTCTCTTCCTTAAAAACTTTGATATAAGTATTTTCATCTTTGGCACTCACGTGCCAATCAATATGTCGAATATCATCGCCATATTGATAAATTCTTACATCGTCAAATTCCAAACCTGTTCCTCTAAAAAGTGAGGAAAAATTACCTTTGGTTTGTGCATTGACCGCTTTTCTAATCTTAATTTCTATTTCTTTTATTTTTGCTAAAAGTTTTTTAAAATCAGGTTTTATCATTTTTTTTATTATTTTTGATTCTGAAATAAATTTTAAATTTATCTAAAAAATAGAAATACTATCTTATTTTTCACATACTACTATATACTCAAATAACATCGTATTCAATGTTTTTCCTGTTTTATTAGTAGGCGAATTTTTTGAAGGCATTGATTTACTGCTCAAGGCTCTTTGATAAGTTACAATATGTTTTAATCCATTTTCTTCAAATTTTTCTGCAATAAATTGGTCGGTTGGTAGTTGAATACCTTTGACAGTTCTATTGCCTACTACATAAATTGACTTCCCTCCTTTTTTAATAGTTGATGCTATTTTTTGAATAGAATTTTCTAAATCTACATAAAAAGAAGAAACTTCTAAAGCCCTTTTTTTATCTTCTTTTTCTATTTCGGCAATATAATCGTGCATCAAACCACTTTTATATATATTTTTTGATTTGATACCTCCCATTAATAATCCATCTATTTTTCTGGCATAATCGATGCCTGTCCATTCATTTGAAAGCGTAGAAAATTGCCCATACGCAACCGTAGTGCGACTATCCCCATAAGGTGGACTTGTCAAAACCACGTCAAAACTATTTTCAGAAACCTCAAATTTTGAATAATTTATATTTACATTTGTATCATTTGTTAATTTTGGTAGATAAACATATTTATAAATATCAATCATATCATTTAATTTTTTGAAATAAACACCAAAAACATTAGGATTAAACTTCAAAATATCTTCTGCTTTCATTTTAAAAAGTTTAAATTCATTATTTCTTGTAAACGAACATTCTCTCACAGTTTCAGAAAAAGGAAGTGTAAAAAAATTTCTAATGGTAAGATTTTCAATTTTATAAATAAAATATTTTAGAATATTTAAGTTATGTAAAATATCCTCTGAAAACCAAAAAGTAGGATTAGTTACGTTTGGCAAAGGTAATATATGTAAATTTTCTTCTTTTTTGATAAATTCAAAAATTTCGTTGCGAAGTTTTATTTTTGTTTCAAGAACCAAATCAATACTAATTTTTGTAAATTTTACTTTTGAAATTAAAATTGCCAATGGATTCAAATCAAAACCAACCATTTCAGAAATTCCACATTCCAAAGCACTCGCAAAAGAAGAACCTGAACCACAATAAGGGTCAAGCAATCTACCTTCTGAGATATTAAATTCTTTTAAAATTTCAATACCAATTTGAGGCAGCATCGTTGCTGGATATTTATGTAAATTAGGATAATTTGTGGCATAAGATTGTCCCAAAAAATCATATTTTTCATTTCTTACAATAGGATAATTCATCATATAATATTTTGTAATTTTACAATACTTCGTTTATATATGCAGGTAATGAGGACATACGAGCAATAAAATCAGTATCTATATTTTTGGCAATAAAAGTTTTATCAAAAAATTTAAACATACCTTTTTGCTGTGGTTGATTGATTTCATCATAAAAATTAACTGTTGCAAAACAAACCAATGGCACAACACTTGGGTTGTAAATAATGTTATATTTTTCTTTGATATAGTTATCAAAAGAGGCAATTTCCATCAAAAGTTTCCATTTATACGTTTGTCCTGCTCTTTCTCTCAAAGATGTTTTTAAAGATAAAATAATACATTTTTTTAATTTTTTATCATTATCTAAAGAATATATCACCAAATCACAATCAGGTTTTTGTGTTTCTCCATCAACATTTATAGTAGAAATATCCTCAAAAGAAGGCACTTTAGATTTCTGGCTTGTGATAAAAATATCCTCACGAATATTACCTAAAATTTTATTTTTTAGAAAAATAAATACAATTATTTGTGAAAATGAATTTCCTACGATTGATTTCAAAGCCTGTTTTTCATCTTTGATTTCTCCAGCTAATTTCCTTTGTGCTAAATATTTATCGACTTTACTTTTAGAGTTAGTGAGCGCAAAATAAATCTCATCAAAAGCATTCAAATAACCTAATTTATCGTCTGTTTGTGTATTCACAAAAACCTCTATCAATCTAATAGGTTCTATCATATACAAACTATTAGTGATAATATCAAGTGTTTTTTGCTCTTCTTTATTGAGTTGATACATAATTTTTAAAAATATAAATTCAATTATTTACCTTAAAAAAGTATCGAATTTTTCTATTATTTTGAATTTTTTTTGCAAAAATAATCTTTTTTTAACAAAAAACATAAAAATCAATTAGTTTTTTATTTAGATTTGTAAAAAAATCAATCAAAAAAGTATTATTTTTGCAATAATGTTTTTGAAAATGAAATTTTTTATTTGTTTGATATTTTTTTTGGTACAAATCAATGCTATTTTTGCTCAACGCCTTCCTTTTGAAAAATCAAAATGGATAAAAACAAAGGCAATGAATGAAAAAATAGATAGTTTGTCTATTATTCCAAATTCTATCAAAATCATCAGCCCAAATGATTCTTTACTCAAATATTCTTTTGATTTTCAAACAAATTCTATTAAAATTTTATCAGAAACCCAATATGATTCTGTAAAAATCACTTACCAAACTTTGCCTTTTTCTGTTACTCAAAAAATGTATCTCCGAAAAATTATCAGCAGAGATAGTATTAAAGGAAGATATACGACCGAAGATTTGGCACAAACCATTAGTATTATTGACAAAAAAGAGGAGTTTTTTAACTTGGGAAATATGAATAAAAGCGGAAGTTTAGTGAGAGGAATTTCGATTGGAAATACGCAAAATGTATTCGTTAATTCGGCTTTAAATCTACAATTAGAAGGAAAATTAACCAATGATATTACGTTGAATGCAGTGATTAACGACCAAAATATTCCTTATCAACCTGACGGAAATACCTTGCAAGTGCAACAATTTGACAGAGTTTTTATTAAATTATCACATAAAAAAGGAAATATTACGGCAGGAGATGTTGTTTTTCAACAAAAACCAAATTATTTTCTTAAATTTTATAAAAATGGACAAGGTGCTTTTTTAGATACTGATTATCAAATTGGTGAAAATTCTGCGAAAACTACTGCGGGTTTTGCGGCGGCAAAAGGAAAATTTGCGTCCATTACGCTCACCGCACTCGAAGGCGTACAAGGTCCGTACAGATTGCAAAGTCCAAATGGTGAAAAATTATTGATTGTTTTGGCTAATTCTGAAAAGGTTTTTATTGATGGAAAATTGATGACAAGAGGTTATAACAATGATTATGTAATTGATTATAACCAAGCAGAAATTACTTTTACGCCTTCTATTTTGATAACGCAATTTTCAAGAATTCGAGTTGATTTTGAATATGCAGAAAGAAATTATGCAAGAGGTTTGCAAACAATTTGGCATCAACAAAGTATTAAAAAAATGGATTTTTTTGTTGGTTTTTATAGAGAAGCGGACAATCCTCGAACTCCTTTGATTTCTCTTTCTGATGCTGATAAACTAACATTGAGCGAAAGTGGCGATGGAAATGGCTTTATCAATGGCATTGATTCCGTAGGTTTTCGGCTGAATGAAGTTTTGTATGAAAAAAAAGATACGATTATTTTGATGAATACTTATCAAATTTTAAAATATTCTACTGACCCAAATAAGGCAATTTTTAGGGTAATTTTTACAGAAGTGGGAGCAAATAAAGGCGATTATGTTCGTATAAATGCGACTTCAAATGGACAAATTTTTGAATGGCGTGAACCTATCAATAATGTAAAACAAGGAAATTTTATGCCTGTCCGACAAGTGCCAACTCCTTTATTAAAGCAAATGTTGGTGGCGGGCGTGAAATATAATATAACCAAAAAACAGAATTTTTTCGTTGAAAATGCTTTGTCTGATTTAGATGTCAATCGATATTCGAACAGAGATGAGGCTGATAATCAAGGTTTTGCGACTAAATTTGGATACCAAAATATAGGTGAAAAAATCAAAAATACAGATTGGGAATGGAACTCAAAAATTGATTTTGAAAGAAATACGCAATATTTTAGACCGATGGATAGATTTAGAGAAATTGAATTTGATAGAGATTGGAGTTTAAGAAGTGATACTATTCAAATAGCGGATAATATTGGTAATTTTGAAGTAGGTTTGAAACAAAAAAATATTCATTTATTAAACTATAAATTGGCTTTGAGAGCGCGAGGAATACAAGCAAATGGCACGCAACAAACCATCAATATCCAAACAAAATATAAAAAAATAGACTTAAAAATAAATGCTTTTTGGTTGCAAAATAATCAAAATACGATTTTTTCTGATTGGAAAAGAACAAATATCGAACTAAAATATAACACAAAAATTGGAAGTTTTGGCTATCAATTCAATCAAGATAAAAACCAAGTAAAGTTAAAATTACAAGATTCTGTGATTAGAAGTGCGATGAATTTTGAGGAACAAAAATTGTTTTTTAGTTTGCCTGATTCGAGCAAAATCAAATGGCAAATTCAGTATAATTGGCGAACAGATTTTATTCCCAAAGATGGAAAAATGCAATCTTTTTTAAATTCACAAACTGCCAATACAAGCCTTAGAGCAAATATAAATCCTTTAAATCAAGTTACATTTAATTTGACTTATCGAAATTTACAATATAAAATTTTGCAAAATGGACAAGATAATACTGAAAATGATAATGTAATGGGGCGTTTAGATTGGAATGGTTTTTTGTTTGGAAAATTACTCAAAAACGAATTTTCTTTGGCAACCAATACAGGACGAGAGTTGCAAAGAGAATATCAATTCGTTCCTGTGGCAATCGGGCAAGGTACGCATACGTGGCGAGATGATAATAATGATGGGATTCAACAATTAAACGAATTTTATTTGGCAATCAATCCAGATGAAAGAAAATATATTAAGATATTTTTGCCAACAACGAATTATATCAAAGCATTTAGTAATAATTTTAACTATCGAATTGAATGGAATTTTCCAAAAAAATGGGCAGATTCTAAGCATTTTATCATCAAACAAATGTCAAAAATTTCGAATCAAAGTGCTTGGAATATTCAAAAAAGATTTACGCAAGATGATTTTTTAAATAGATTAATTCCATTTAGAGAAATTAACGAAGCGCAAATTTTAGCCACACAAGAAGTGTTAAGAACGACTTTTTTTTATAATCGTTTTAGTACATTTTCGGGAATAGAATTTCAAATTTTGGAAACAAAACAAAAACAATTATTGACTAATGGATTCGAAAACAGAGAAAAATCAGAATTAAAATTACTTTTTAGACGAAATATAGGCAAATTTACAAATTTTCGTTTGAATTTATCAAAACAATCACAAAAAAATACGTCTAATTTTTTGGTTACTCGAAATTTTTTGATTGAAAGTTTTCATATCAGTCCAGAGTTTGCTTTTCAACCTTCAAACGATTTTAGAATTAGTCTTATGTTGCATTATCAACCTAAAAAAAATGTATTCGATTCGCAATCAAACGAAAAAAATATTGTCAAACAAATTGTTACAGAAATTCGTTGGAATAAACTTTCAAATCGTAATTTATTGGCAACTATTCGATATATTAACAATGATTTTTCTGGAAATTTGAATACGCCTGTGAGTTATGAATTATTAGAAGCATTGCAACCCAATACAAATTTTACGTGGACTTTGAATTGGCAACAAAAACTAAGCAATGGTTTGCAACTCAATCTTAATTATGAAGGTAGAAAATCGGGAGATATTCCAATTATTCATATTGGGCGTGTGCAGGTGGCGGTGCTTTTTTAGGTGATTTGGATATTATATCCATCATCTACACTATCTGTATAGATAAAAACTTCGACCAAAATCAACTTATCCTCTGAAAATTTAAAAGCAAATTTTTTATTGTGCATTATTTTTTTACTATTTTTTTGACTGATACTATTGCTTTTCTTGTATTACTTCTTTTTATTGGAATATATCTAAAAGCAAAACAAGCATATAATTTTTTATCACTTATTGATTTTTTATTTTTAAGCCAAAATTCAGTTCCTTCTTCGTCAGTATCGGACACAAAGATAACATCACATTTCACGTTATCTAATAAGTCTTTTTTATCACAACCTAAAATTAAATACTTACCAATATGTTGTTTTTGGATATTTTCCCAAGTTTGCCAATTAGGTTCATATTGTGTATTATCGATTTTATTTTCACTTTGAATTACCATCATTTTATTTTTTTAATGTACTTAATTTATAACGCAAGGATAAACATAAAAATGTCTTTTCTAAAAAAAAAATTATCAATTACAATTTCACAAATCATAGTTCAGTATCAATATTTATTTCTCAACTGATTATTAGTAACACTTTCCTTAAAAGTAGTTGGGAAAATATACTAAATTAAAGTATTTTTAAAAGTATTTGGTATTTTAAATTATTTTACTTATTTTTGCATTACTAAGATGTACGAAATTATGTATATTTACGAGTTGATATAATTTTTTAAGGCAATAAAGCCGTTAGTAAAATACTAAATTTTTGGTTATTTTTGTGGAAATAATTTGTAAAAATGAATAAACCAAAATACTTATATAAAACAGAAGACGAGTTTACTATTTATGAATTTGTAAGCGAAGGACCCAAAGGTAGTATTAAAAAAATAGTTGAATATACTGAAACCTCTACTGAAAATGTTTATAATTTAGGCTTTGGGGATTATGACGAAACAACAAAATCTATAAATGACCTTTCTGTTACAAATAATGGAGATAGCTTAAAAGTATTAGCAACGGTTGCCTCAACAGTTTATACCTTCTTAGAGAAACACCCAAACGCGTATATTTTAGCAACAGGAAGTACAAATGTTAGGACAAGACTTTATCGAATGGGAATAACGAATAATTTGACAGAAATAACAGAGGACTTTATTGTTTATGGATTTACAGATGTGGGAAGTTGGGAAGAATTTGAAATAGGAGAAGATTATGAAGCTTTTTTAATCACAAAAAAATAATAAATTTTAATATTATGGCAATAGATCAATTAAATAACTCAAAGATTCCTATTATTGTTTTTGACAAGAAGTTAGAACAATTTAGAGGTAAAACTTTGTTCCCAGATAAATTAGCAAAAGCAAATGAAATACTAGCAAAAGCAGAATTTCCAAAAGTAAAAAAATAGGTTTTTATTAAATATTAGACTGATAACTTACTAGGCGAAATTATTACTAAAAATTTATTTTTATCCGAATTATAAGCGTAAACGCCTATTTTTTTAGATATGATACTTATTTTTGTAAGTATCTATGCCTACAAAAATAAGTATTAAATTCCTCTAACTATCTAAAAATTAAATATTATTTACTCACTTTATACTTCTCAAAAGTCAATAATAAACTTGGTAACAATAATAAATTTCCAACCATTGCACACAAAAGAGTCGTAGAAGTTAGCACGCCTAACACAATCGTTCCTTCAAAATCAGAATAAGCAAAAACTATAAAACCAAAAAATAACACAATCGAAGTATAAAACATACTCGCACCTGTTTCACGCAACGCCACACGCACCGCATCAGCCACCACAAAATTATGAATTTTTAATTCTTGTCTATATCTCGCCAAATAATGAATTGAATCATCAACTGCAATACCAAAAGCAATACTAAAAATCAAAGCCGTACTTGGTTTGAGCGGAATACCGAGATAACCCATCAAACCTGCCGTGATCAACAAAGGTAAAATATTGGTAATAACCGAAATTAAAATCATTCTAAGCGAGCCAAATAAAGCCGCCATCATCAATCCAATCAAAATAATGGCTAAAATTAAACTACTTTGCAAACTATTTATCAAATATACATTGCCTTTGATGAAAATTTTGGTCGTACCTGTAACTTTTGCTTCCGCTATTTTTGGATTTTTGAAAATAGATTTTAACAAAGGTTCAATATCATTTTTTAGTAATATCTCTAATTTTTCTGAGCCAATATCTGCCACTTTCAAAGAAATACGCATTTTTTGCCCCACACTATCCACCATTGTTCTCAAAACAACGTTGGCTGCGCTGTCTTGTTTTCCGCCATTTGTCAAATAATTCAAAATAAAAACTTTGTCTTGATTGGTTGGTAATTCAAAAAAGTCAGGATTTTGATTATAATAGGCTTGTTTAGTTGCCTTTAAAAAATTAACCAAAGACAAAGGTTCGCCAATTTCTTTTCGAGTTTTAAGGCTATCTTGTAATTGTTCTACCAATTTTAACACATTCAAATTCATTACTCCTTTTTTTCTTTTGGCATCAATTTCGATTTCCAAAGGCATCAATCCTTTAAAATTTGTTTCAAAAAATGATAAATCGTTTTTTGCTTTGCTATTATGCGGCACATTATCCAACATAAAAGCCAAAGGTTTTATTAAAAAAACACCAAAAACAGAAAATAAACCCAAACTAATACAGATAATATAAATCCATTTTTTATGAAAAAATACCGCAGTATGTAAAAAAGATAATAATTTATCAATAGGTTTTCTATCTAAATGTTTTAATTCTGATGGACGAGGAGCAGGCAAATACGCATAAAAAATAGGCAACAACAACAAACTCACCACAAAAGTAGACATCACACCTAAAAATGCAATGACACCAAATTGTTCTAACATTTGATTGGGAGTAAAGACAAAAACGCCAAAACCAACCGCAGTAGTCATATTTGTCATCAATGTTACCATTCCAATTCTATCAATGACGTGTGTGAGGGCTTCAAATTTATCGCCACACTTTCTAAATTCTTGATGATATTTATTGAGTAAATACACACAATTTGGCACGCCAATTACGACCAAAATAGGTGGAAGTAATCCTGTTAAAAGGTTCATTTTATATCCTAAAACTCCTAAAAAACCTACACACCAAATAATCGAAATACCAATCACCAAAATAGGTACAACTAATGCCGTCCAAGTGCTAAAAAATATACCCAAAACAATGACCGTAACAATAGCAGAATAAATCAAAAGTTTTCCCAATTCAGCAGAAACTTGTTTTGCCACCACAGCACGAATATAAGGCAAACCGCCCAAATAATGATTGATTTTTGTTTTTTCAGAAAAATCTTCAGAAAGTTCGAGGATATTTTTTAGTAAATATTGTCTTTTGTACGAATCTAATACTTTTTTATCAATCGTAACCAAAATAAGCATTGCTTCCGTTTTGTTATTCCACAATAAATTATCATAAAAAATTTGTGTTTTAGCAATTTTTAATAGACTATCTAATTGATTTTGAGTATGTGGAATGGTTTGAAATAGTTTTTTGGCAATGAATTTTTTTTGGATAGAATCTTTTTGTAAGATTTGAATTTTAGAAACGGATAAAACTTGTTTTACGCCTTCTAATTTTTGTAATTCTTGAATAAAATACATCATCCTCGAAAAATTTTTGACTTCTTTTATTTTTTTATCTTGCAAACCAATGGCTAAAACATTGCCATCATCTCCAAAAGTTTTTTTAAATTGTTGAAAAAATATAAAATCTTTGTCAGTTTTGGGTACAGCAGAAATATAATCATAACTTAATTCGGCTTTTCGGGCTTGAAAGGCGAAAAATCCTGTAATTCCTAATAGTAATACTAATACTAAATGTCTATATTTGAGAATTAATGTAGCGGTTTTTGTCCACATAATTTTGAAGAAATAACTTGTTAGTTTTAAATTTTATTGTTTGACTTATAAATCTATCAAAAGTTTGAAAAGATGTAAGTATTTTTTTGAAAGTGCAAAAGTAATCAAAAATATTTAAAATTTATTATTTTTATTAGATTGATTGTGATATTTTTTTGAGAGAAAATAAATAACTGATGTTACGCAAGGTAAAATTCTAATTTGTAAAATGGTAATTTCATTATCATAAAGTATTGATTTTCAATAAATATAGATTTAAGAAAGCAAAATAAAATGAAAGAAAATCTACTTATTACAAATCTTATTTAAAGCCTGCGTAACATCAGTAAATAAACTATTCACGTTTTGTATATAAGTAAATGTTTCAAATAAAAAGCCAAGTAAATCAACTATTTTTCAAATTGATTATCTTGATTTTGAGTTTGTGAGATTTACTTTAGTACATTTATTTTTTTTATTCTATCACTATTTTTTTAACTGCTTTTCCTTTTTGAGTATTAATCAGAAAAAAGTAAACTCCTTTAGCAAAATTAGATACTTTAATTTTTATTTTATATTCGTTATTTTCCAAATTCATGGTATATTTTTCAATACTTTTTCCCTCAGATGAAAATAAATTTAAACCAATTATTTTTCCAAAATCAATATTTGCATCGGCTTCAATAGACACAGATTCTTTGGCAGGATTAGGATAAATTTTAATATTTTTTGAGATTTCCTCGCTTTCTATCGCTGTAGTGGGTGCAATAGAAGACATTCCATCAAGAATAAAAACACCACTATTGGTAGGGTCTAGCCAATTACTTAATCGAGTCGCATCTGTGCCATCGCCCGCCCACGAGCTATACACACGTCCATATAAATCCCATAAATCAGCAGGAGCAGCCGAACATCCTGAAGGTCCACCATGAAGTTGTCCGATAATTCTTTTATTTTGGTCAAATATAGGTGATCCAGATGAACCGGGTTCTGTAATACCGCTGCTCCAAAAAACTTGAAGGTGTGTTCCTGAATCAATAGTAGCCGTTACCTCTAAAGAATTATTTGTATTTACTCTCACACTTGGATTATTTCCTTTTGATATTTTTTTAATATCACCTATTGGATGATGAATACCGACCGAACTGGTAGAAGCCACAATTTCTCTACTCCAACCACTAAAATAAGTGTTATAAGACGATGGGACAGGTGATGATAGCTCTAATAGTAACATATCAGAAGTACTTCGATTGGCTCTAATAGTTGCTCCTGAAATAGACTGCGTCTTGCTTGGTTCATTGGTCGGATTGGTACAATCTGTCGCTTCATAATTAAAAATAAAAACCCAAGTATTGACAAAGGCTTGCGCACCACCACTAAGACAGTGATTAGCAGAAAGTAAATATGCTTTTCTATCTAAATTTGTATTGTTAATCATTGAGCCAGTGCAATGATAACTTCCATTGATAGAAGTCAAATTAATTTTTACTGTTCCTCTTTTTTGGTCTTGCCAATCTGCACCTAACGCACAATTTACGTTAATATTACAACTTCCTGAATCAAGAAAATCAGTTTCTCCATTCCCTATTTTCAAACGATTATTATTTTGTGTGGGTTTGCGTGTATAACCATAATCAACTCTAAACAAGCTAATTTTTGCTTTATTTTTTATTTCTTTGGGTTCATAATATTCGATAGTTAGATTATTGTCTTCGATAATTTCTGTACCCAACATATAATTTGAGTGTGATATTTCTGTAAATGCGCCCAAAATAATGTTTTTTTCTTCATTATAAATAAACATTTTTCCACCTTTGGGCAATTCAAATCTATCAAATAAAGGTCTTAAACACCAAGCACCTTCAGATGTTAGTTTTAATCTCCAAATTCTATCCCCATTAAATAATTCTGTCCAAGTTCCTGAGTTTTCCATATTAAAATTAACAGGAATCGGAGCAGCAAAACGAGAATAATTATATTTTTGGTCATCTTCCAACAATTTTTGTTTATTAGGTGCCTCTAATGTAATCGTTTTTGGATTGATAGTATTTATATTTTTTTCTCTAAAATGTGAGCCAAAACTAAAAGGAGTTCCTCCGATAGAGATTTGGGCTTGAATTGTATTCAAAATACAAATAAAAAGAATGAAAAATAGACATTTTTTTTTCATAGTTGTATAATTTAAAAAAATAAAAAGAAGTTTTAAGGGAACATCTAAAAAATAAATTACCCACTCAAAAAAAACTTATTTTTAGTTCCCTCACCGCTGGGGAGGGTTAGGGTCAGTGTTGTTAAGTTCTAATGTTTGTCAGGTAAATTATTTTACAAATCAAAATATAATTTGCCAAATCTATAAGATTTTCAAAAAATTATAGATTTTTTACAGAATATTATACAAGTTAATTTCTATTTTACTTGTTAAAAAAAAAAGAATTTAACAACACTGACCCCAGCCCTCCCCGAAGGTGAGGGAGTTTTTTTAGGTATATTATTTTTTATTTAGTCCCTAAAATATCTTTATACCTAAAGTAATTGGTTTTGTGACTTTTAAAAGGATAAATAAATTTAGTGCTGTCCAAAATCCATTGTAAGAGATTTAAAATAAAATCGTTGTAAATATTTTTTCTCAGCATAAAAATAAATTTGCAACAAGATTGGGGCAGCCTCTAAAATTTTATTATTATTTTGGCAATATTTTTCATTATCAGCCAATAAATATGTAACTTTGCAGGCGTTTGAGTAGTGATAATAAAAATGCTTATTTAAAATCAAACCCACTACACTCTTAAAAACAATATTAGAGGTTAAACTCATACTCAAATTAGTAAATAAAATTGGTAAACCTAAAAGACCTTGACAAGTTGTTTCGGTAACGCCAACATTTTTCATTTTCAAAATTAGAAAAAATTTTTGTCATTTTTATTTTTTTTAACATATTTTTGTCCAAAGTCTAAAAAGAATCAAAGTTATATCTATAGCAGTTCTAAAATGCATTCAACTCTTGAAAATGTACCATCTTTTCGTGCAGTTAGCAATTTAGAAACTGAAATAGAAGATGGAGAAACTAAAATAGGAAACTATTTTTCTCAAGTCATTAAACACGGATATTCGGTAGAGTATGTTAAATTCAAAAGAAGATAAACAATTTTCAAATTTGGTTTTATTCATTATTTATAGTTAAATGTACAATCTACGTAAAAAATGTACAGAAAATAAATTAGATTTTGTAGATTTTTTACTTCTTTTCTCTATATCCTTCGGTTTCAGTTTTATAAAATATTTCTACTGATTCTGACAAAGCATTTGACAATAATAAATTAAAAAACCACGCCTTTTCTTCGTCTGAACTTTCTTTGGATAGATATAATTTATACAAAAATTCCTTTTCCTTTTCATTTTCGTTGTCTAATTTTGGTTTTTCGATAGGAATTAAAACGGCAATTAGATTAGTTTTATTGACTAAAAATTGTATTTTACTTGTCTTTTTATCTATATCTAACATCATTTGTGTTTGATTTGTTTTGCCAATCCACGCCTCATTATGCGTAGTTTTGACCATCACAAAACTTCCAACGGCTACATTTTGGTCATAAAAATCTATTTGTTTTTCAAATTGTCTTTTGGGTTCTTTGTGTGCTTGTAATTGATATTTTTTTTGGTTCAATGTATTTTCAAAAGTCGCAGTTCTGACAAACATATTATCTTTTACAAAAGGGGCATTTAATTTTAAGGACATTGTTTTTGTGCCAATTCGCCCTATCCAATCTATTACGCCTCTATCTCTGATAATAATTTCAGATTTTTCAGCATTTTCTAAAAAATTTTTATTTTTTAAGTCAATCGGAGGCAAACAAATAAATTTTTTATTTTCTTTTTTTTGTTTAAATAATTTTTGTAAACCATACATCAAAATTTCTTTAAAATCATCTTTACTGATGATAATTTCATTTTTTTCAAACGCATTTCCCACAAATTGAATTGGAATAGTTACTTTATTTCTCCAAATTTTCCTATCTTGCGTGTCAAATGCTTCAGTTTCTAAGGTTAATTTTCCTTTGATTTGATTTTCTGCTTTCCATTCCATCAGCACCCAAGCAATATAAGTAAAATTAGTTTGATTGATAGAACGCATTATCGGTTTTTCCAAACTTACGACAGGCGTATAATCGATGGCAGGTGATTTTCGGCTGGATATATCTTGAACATTCAACGTTTTTTTCCAAAGATTATGCACTTCATTTCTGATGCTATCGCCTAATTGTGTACTTTTAAAATAATCAGGAAAAAGCATCGCCTGCCCTGTTTGCACTTCTAAACGAGCTAAAAAAAGCGTATTTTGTGCAATTATTTTTGTGAAAATAAATAAAAAGATAAATAAAAATGATATTTTTTTCATACTGATATTTTTAGGAAAAGAAAAACTAATCATTTTTAGAAGCCAACACGACTGCCCAATTTTTTTCGTGTTTGAATTGGTCGGTCATTTGTCCTAACTGCCAACCAAATGCGGTAGTTTCCCAAAAATAATATTTTTTTCCACGCATATTGAGGCTCGTTCCGTGTGCGGGAATATTCAAACCCAACATCGAATGTGTTTTGCAATTCAAAATCGCTACATCATATCCAAAACGTTTCAAAATCGTATATGCCAACACCGTTCTGGTATCACAATCGCCTTTTTTATTATACAAAAATTCTATCGGACTTTGCAAACCAAATTTTATATTTTCGACATAAGGTTTTTTTTCTTTGATATAATCAGCAGCAAATCCACCTTGATTAATGGCATCTTTGGCAGATTTATCGAGAATTAATGTATAAGGAATACTTTGAATAAAAGTAACAACCATTTCAGCAAATTCTTCTTGGTTTAATTTTTTATTTTTTTGAATTATTTCAAATGTTTTAAAAATATTGACCATTTTTGGTGAACAAAATTTGACTAATTTTCCGTATAATTCTGAATAATACGTCTCATCATCACCTGTATAATTGATTGTTAAATTTTCTCTAAATGAATTTGATTTGCAAGCCGTTTGAGCATTGACAGCAATTTTTGCTAAATAATTATGCGATTGTTGTAAGTCTTTCCAAGATTGATTATATTTAGCATTAGACAAATTTTCACAATTTTTTGCAATATTTTGTTGATTAGAATTTTGATTATTTTTATCTTTTCTAATTACATTTTTCTTATTTTTTTGGTTCGAATTTCCTTGATTTTCCTCGTTTTGTTGTTCTTCTAATTCTTCTTTTTGTTGTTGTTTTTGTTGATTTTCATTGCTTTTATGGTCTTCTAAGGTCGCAAATTTATTAAAAGCCATTTGAAAAATTGGCTCAAAAATATTTTTTAAATAATTTTGATAGACAGGAGAATCACTAAAAAAAATTCTAATGATAATAATTACAATCCCAAATCTAAAACTCCATTTGATTAAACCCCATATAAAATTTATCATAAAAATAATATTTTTTGTTCTTTTTTCTATTTTTGACAAAGTTATATATTTATTTTTATATTTCAAAAAAACAAAGATATATTTTTTTACAATTCATTTTTATACCATTTGAAAACTTAAAAATTTGTAAACGTTTTAGTTCTTAGGAAATCATCCCGAAACAATTTTTATTATCTATATTTTTGATGTTTTTTTGTATTCTAAAAATAAATTCTCTCAAAAAACAAAAAATAAACAAACTTTTTTCAGATAAATAATGTTATAAATTTGTAAAAATTGCTATTCTTCGAATAGTGAAGTCAGAAACTTCAGAAATGATAGACTTAAGTAATACTTCGCTTAATACTTAAATCAGTTGGGGGCTTTCATTTTTTTAATTTTTTCTTTCATATTTTTTTATAAATAACCTCTCTATTTTTGAGATAGAGAGGTATTTTTTTATTTTTATTCTACGATGAAACCATAAAAAATAGATGTATCACCACTACGCATAACTGAGGGAATAAGTTCTAAATTTTGATTATTACCGTTGAAATCAATCTTAGCACCAACAGAAAATTTATTACTAAATAAATTTTCTTGAATGAGCTGAAGGGTAAATGTGTCTTTTTTTTGTGGAACAATAAACATATCTACATTGTATTCATTATTAACACAATTTGTCGTTATTTTCGCAAACATCGAACCTCCTTGATTGTAATTAACAGCCCCTCTTTGTGTGAATATTCTGAACATATCTTGCCGAGAGTTTACAAAACCGAAACCATTTGAATTACTTAAATCAGTTTCTGCAATAGCCATTGAAACGGAAAGTGTTGCATCATTAGCAAGATAAGTCCCACCGCTACTTGTTGGAAAATTAGCATTAGCACTTAACGAAAATCTTAACGTATCTCCCAACCTAATTTTTTTTGTATTAGGTGTTACTTTAAATGAAGCATTCACTACAATATCTAAGTTAGGTCTTGGTTTACAAGCATTTAACAATATTATAGATAGAAGTATAATAATTATTATTTTATAGTCCATAATTAGAAAATAAATTACCTATGTTTTTTATAAATAACCTCTCTATTTTTGAAATAGAGAGGTATTTTTTGTTTTTATTCTACGATGAAAGCATAGGTTCTGGTTGATTGTTCGTTGCCTGACACACCAGTAGTACCTGAAGGTAATATCTCGAGATTTTGGTTATTACCATTAAAGTCAATCAATGCGCCAACAGAATATTTATTATTAAATAAAACAGCCCTATTTAATGAAATGTAAAAGGTATCTTTCTTTTGTGGAATAATAAACATATCTATGTTATACTCATTGTTAATACAATTTGACATTACTTTACCAAACATAAATATGCCAGGATTATATTCAAAAACACCTCTTTGTGCGGATACTTTGAACATATTTTGCATAGATACTATCGAACTGTATTGTCCCGATAAATCAATTTCTGCAATGTCTAATGGAATAGAAAGCTTTGCATCATTAGCAAGATAAGTCCCACCGCTACTTGTTGGAAAATTAGCACCAGCACTTAATGAAAGCCTAAGAGTATCTCCCAACCTAATT
This sequence comes from Cytophagales bacterium, assembly GCA_013298075.1. Lineage (GTDB taxonomy): Bacteria > Bacteroidota > Bacteroidia > Cytophagales > Microscillaceae > RDXZ01. The sequence goes on from JAAFJG010000006.1 coordinate 114,485, forward strand.
TTTTTTGTATTAGGTGTTACTTTAAATGAAGCATTCACTACAATATCTAAGTTAGGTCTTGGTTTACAATTACTTAATAACACAAGAGATGTTATAATTATAACAATTATTTTTCTATAGTCCATAATGAAAAAATAAATTACCTATGTTTTTTATAAATAACCTCTCTATTTTTGAGATAGAGAGGTATTTTTTTGTTTTTATTCTACAATGAAACCATAAAAAACAGACCTATCAGCACCACCCAACGGAACAAGTTCTAAATTTTGATTATTACCATTAAAATCAATCTTAGCACCAACAGAATATTTATTACTAAATAAATTTCCTTGAGTGAGCTGAACAATAAACGTGTCTTTTTTTTGTGGAATAATAAACATATCTACATTGTATTCATTATTAACACAATTTGTCATTATTTTCGCAAACATCGAACCTCCTTGATTGTAATTAACAAACCCTCTTTGTGTGAATATTCTAAACATATCTTGCCGAGAATTTACAAAACCATTTGAATTACTTAAATCAGTTTCTATAATGAGCATCGAAGAAGAAAGCGTCGCATCATTAGCAAAGTAAGTTCCACCACTACTTGTTGGAAAATTAGCATTAGCACTTAATGAAAATCTTAACGTATCCCCCAAGCTAATTTTTTTTGTATTAGGTGTTACCTTAAAAGATGTATTGACTATAATGCCTAAGTTAGGCTGTGGCTTGCAATTACTTAGTAATACAAGAGATATTATAATTATAACAATTATTTTTCTAAAGTCCATAATATCTAAATAAATCTTGTGTATTTGCGTTAGCCCCATAAGTTCTTTCAAAACGAACCTTATATTCTTGCATGCTCCGTACATCCTCTTCCATCAAATCAAATATCTGCTTAGTGGTATATCCAGAAATTCTATCATATCCTCTCTCATCCGTATTTGCAAATGTGTTAGGATCTACATCCATCAAATCATAAAACAAACCACAAGGAATAAAATCATTGTAAAACATTTCATTTATTTCTGCGTGTTCTATTAGTGTTCTATTTATGCTTCGTGTTACAAGAACGCCTTGTGAATTAAGTACCCTTGGTAGCAAAGGATCGGGAAGAGAAAATTGTAGATTAGGATAGTATTGCGCACCTAACTGATATGCCATATATTGCGCCCATGCTTCAGGTAAAGCACAAAAACGACCGGGTTGAGTATTAATATTAGTACCGTAAGTAGGTGGCGTAAGTGTATGAGATATAAAGCTACTCCAATAGCCATTGGTTACTTTGAAAAAATGGCTTGTATGTGCAAATTCGTGATAACCAAAAAACTTGATACGTGCCGTCAATGAACTATTATAAGGTTCTGTATTAGGTTCTGGCAGTGGTGCTGTTGCTTGCTCTGTTAATAATACGTCAGGTAAAAATGCTTCTAAATACGTCCCTACCATAGCTAATACAGGACCTTTAACATTTAATAAAGAACCTACAATCGCAGCATTAGAGTCTATGAAACCACCTGCCAAATATCCGAACATAGGTGCAGATGCAGCAAGCCTTTGATTTCCCCAGACTGCCCAAATAACTAATTTTTGAGGATTGAGAATTTGTCTTTGATTTGCCGCAGTTCTATATTCATGTAAGGCATTCAAAATGGTAGACCAATATTTGACTTGACTATGCTCTATAAAAGTATGTTGCATATTTGCCATATCTCTTGCCGCTCTAAATCCTACCACATGTGTAGCAGGAGCCATAATAAAAGCTGCTGCAGCTGCAGGAACAATAAATTCAGCTCTAATATCCACAGGCGTTATACGAGCATTTTGGTTTTCAAAAGTAAGAAAAACAATACTTCCAAATAACATTCTTGTATTAGGTATGGTATAATTACCTGATGCATCTGTTCGCCCTGTGGCTATTCTTCCCCAATGAATTACATTAACACTTACGCCAACTACAGGAACAGTTTGATTGCGTATATCGTCTTGTACTCTTACCATACCAGTTGGTACAGTTCCCCAACCTAAAGCACCAGCCAATCCAGAAAGTCCTACACTAAAAGCACCTACTGCATGCCTTATTATATTTACTGAAAAACGTACAATTCTTACAATGAACCGTCTAATAAATTTTTCTTTTCCTCGTTGGAAACCTCCTTCTTTCAAGGCAGTATTTATTTCTTGATATAACAGAGGATATTGTAGTGATAAAGTCATCAAAGTTTGTTCGTCTATATTATCGGTTAATAAATGGGCGAAAAACTCTAACAATGCTTCTTCTTGTTTTGGGAAGTATAAAGTATCTAAAATTTGAGCAGGAGTTTGAACATTAAAGTTAGTAAATTCTTCGGGAGTTAAAACCGCATATAACTTACCATTTTCACGTCCTTTTTCGATGTAATCACTTCCTTTTTGCTCATCATCTTCTGCTTGAATTTTATAAGTTGTCGTATCTAATGGATATGGGAATATTTGAATATCTGGAGAGTTTTTTAAAGTTTGTGCAAAATTCTCATTTTTGCCTTTACTATCAGGTTTCCAGCTTACATATAATTTTACTTGTTCATTATCAATAGGCATCGTAGCTAAATTGGTTAGCATTATTTTTTCGTCCTCTGTTATTCCACCTGTTTCATAATCAGGGGCTATAGATAAATATCCAAAAAGTTCTTTTACTTCTCTGATATTTTTCATTGAATAAGGATTGATTTTTCCGCCTAATTTTGGGCTTGGAACATAATTTTCCCCCGCGTTTTTATTTTTTGCGGTTTGTTTTTCAGGTGCTAACTCTTCCGTTTTAGGACGGCAAGCAGATAGCATTAATAATGAGCAAGCCATAATAAAGACAAATTGTTTACATTTGACGTAAAGATGGCGGCACGATGGCACGATGGCACGATGGCACGATGGCACGATGGCACGATGTATTATTCATGATTTTTCAATATGAGTGACATTTTGAATTTAACATAAAAAGGCTATTTAAAGATGATTAAGGCATTTTTCAATACTTTTAAATTTTAGTATTTGGTTAAATGAATAAAAA
>JAAFJG010000060.1 GCA_013298075.1 Cytophagales bacterium
ATAAAAAACCTATAAAACTATGGCAATTGGACGTTTAGATAATGAAGTATTTTTTAAAAAAGTATTCACAGATAAATTTGTGTTTAAGGCTTTTGTGAAAGATATTGTCGGTATTGATATTGACCCGAATAAAATTGAAACAGAAAAATCGTTTCAACCAAAATTAGGAAATATCGCTTTTAAATATGATATTTTTGCAGAAGATGTAAAACGTAGAATTGTGATTGAAATTCAAAAAGTAGAATATGACCACAATTTTGATAGATTTTTGCATTATCATTTGCAGGCAATTACAGAACAACAACGCACTTCTGAAGATTATTCTGTCGAGAGAACAGTTTATACGATTGTAATGATGACTGCTCCTTATAAAATAAATTCGAAAACTCACGAAATTTATAAAGATGAAGTATTGATTTCAAATATAAATCCTAAAAATTTGAAAGGCGTAGAACGTAAATTTTTTAATCACGAATTGATTTATCTCAATCCAAATTATAAAAATCAAAACACGCCTGATAATTATCGGGATTGGTTGGAATTGATTTATGAAAGTATTCATAATGCTGATAATCCACAAATCAACCTAAAAAATGAAGGCGTAAAACGGGCTACAGAAATTGTAAGTTTTAAAAATATTACTGATGAAGAACACGAGCAGGCAAAAATTGAGGCAGGTAAAAGAAGAGTAATTAAATTGGAGAGAGAGGAAGAGAGAAATGAAATTGCAAAAAATTTTATTACAATGGGTTTAGATAACGCTACTATTGCCAAAGGAACTAATTTATCTATCGAGCAAATTGAAGAATTACGGAATAAAATATAAAAATAATTGAACATAAATTAAATGAAAAAATCATCTAATTTGTGTTCATTTTTATCAAAATAAACGTATTACTATTATTATTTTATGATTTAAAACTTGCTCTTTGTAATCTATCATTAATTGCCATTCCTACGTGATGCGAAGGTACGCCAAAAGTAAAAATTATTTTAATATTTTTTAAATCTAATTCACGCATAGAGCCAAATAGTTTTTGAGCTGCCAATTTTATGTCTCCATTTTCAGCCAATAAAATTTGATTTTCTTTTGGAATATGTTCCATATATTCATCAAAACCTAAAAAACCAACTTCATCAATCAAAAAAAAACCTACATTTTTAATTTCAATTTCTGTAAGATTTATATTTATTTCATTTTTTTTGAGTAAATATAATTTTTTTTTCGGAGCGTAATGGCTTTCTAATTGCCCTGGAGATGTTGGATTAGAACTCGAAATTTGAGAATGAATAGTTTGTCCTGTCCACGCCTCCAAGTCTTCTTTGCTAATTCCTCCATGTCTAAAAATGGTAATTTGCCCATTTTTTTCTCCAATAATAGTTGATTCTATGCCTATTTCACAGGCTCCACCATCTAAAATCAAAGGAATTTTATTGCCTAATTGATTTTCTACGTGTTGAGCAGTCGTTGGGCTAATATATCCAAAAGGATTCGCACTTGGAGCAGCCAAAGGAAAATCTAATTTTTGTAATAACGATAAAGTAAGCAAATGATTAGGAATACGAACCGCCACATTTTTTAAATTAGAAGTAACAATATCAGGAATAATATTTTTTTTGGGTAATAAAAAAGTCAAGGCACCGGGCGAAAAAATTTTGGCTAATTCATAAAAAATGGTAGGAATACTACTTACAAAATCTTTGGCATTTTCTAAAGAATAAGTATGAACAATCAAAGGGTCATAATTAGGTCGATTTTTGGCTTCAAATATTTTTCGAATCGCTATTTCACTATACGCATTGCCTGCTAATCCGTAAACGGTTTCGGTAGGAATAGCCACAATTTCATCTTTTTCTAATAATTGAATGGCGTTTTGTATATTTTGCGTTATCATTTTTGGTACATATATTTTCTAAAATTATTGTGAGATTTTTTGATTTGGATTTAAAAAAATATTTTATTTCCCCATAATTTGCACACCTATTACACATTCTAAGCAACGTTTTTGGCTACAAAAATATTGATATTGTTCTAATAATGCTTGTGTATCATATCCATTTTTTACTTTGATTCCATTTTTTGCCCAAAGTTCAATAAATTGATTTTTTTCTGCGGGAATATTGGCTAAAAATTCTGTAATTTGTACCAAACCTTCGTCATTATCTTTTTCTAAATAATAACACGCTTTGAGTGGAACAACTGCATTTATTAATAAATTTTCTATTATATTTTTTCCTAAATGTGTATTTTTATGCTTGGTTTCTTTGCCAAATTGATAATGATTTTCCCAATAATCGCTGGTAGAAATTTCTAATTTTTTGGTTAATAATTTTACATTATCTTCTATTAGTATCGAAAAAATAGCTGGATTATGATGTAAAATAGTCGCAAATTGTGCAATTCTCAACGTTGGAAAATTTGCAGGACGCATACGTAGAAAAAACCAATCTTCTTTTTTTAAAACTTTTGTTTTGAGTTGATATTTATGGGCTAAAAATTGATATTCTTTTTGTAATTTTTGATAATAATCGTCTTTGATTTCATCTTCTAAAAAACCTGCCACACCAAACAATAACGCCTCCAAAGCAAATAAATTATCTCTATTTTTAAGAATAATTTTGAAAGGAAGTACTTTTGCTAAACGCAAAAAAGGTTCTTGATTGACTTTAATTCCCAATGCTTTTGCCAATATTTGATAGGCAGTTTCTTCCCAATCCATTTCATTTTCTATCCAAATTTGCTTTACAATTTCAGCCTTTTTTTGTAATCGATGTAAAAGAGCATTTTCTAATAATTGTGTTTTGGTTAAATTATTTATTTCTATTAAATGATTGGCGCAAGGAATTTTATCTTGATTCAAAATCAAACCTCGCCAACGTTGGTATAAATAATTAGGAATTTTATTTTTGAGTTCGAGAGTTGGAATAGAGGATTTATCAGCTCGAAAAATAGATTTATCTTCTTCCCAAACGATATGTAAAATGACATTATTATAGGTAATATTTTTTTGATGCTGATGTAAATCCCAATCAGAAGACTTAATATGCAATTCGGCTGTTCCGATCCATTCTTTCTTTTGCCAATGTATTCGCACCATTTGAAAATCTGCTCCTGCATTTTCATTTTGATAACCCACATCAAAAATTTGTAAAATATCGCCAGATGTAGTTCGTAAATTTTGTTGATCGAATCGTTGATATTTCCAAAGAAACGCCAAAAATTGCTCTGTCATTTTTTAGATATTTTACTTTTAATAATTATTTATTTCCAATAATTTTTTTTACATAGTCAATACTAACTTCGCAAATATCAGCCAAATCCGTAATATTCATTCCTTTCGCATACCCTTTTAAGATAATGTTATTTTTTTCTTCTACTTTACCTTCCAATTTACCTTCTACTTTGCCTTCCAATTTACCTTCTACTTTGCCTTCCAATTTGCCTTCTTTATAGCGAAGGTCTTTTTTGATATTTAATGTAAACGCCATATTGTTAATTGTTTTAATGATTGTATGTTGTAAATTATCACGTAACTGACTAATTATATCTATTTGTTGTAGATATTTTTCTTTTTCAAGTGTATTTTTATAACGCTCATCTGTATTTGTTATTGTATCAATTCGCTCCAAAATATTTTTAGAAGCAGTTTCAGGGCTGTCCTTGCCAAATTGTGCCAAAACTCCCAAAATTACAAACTCAGGAATATCCGATTTAATAAATTCTTGATAATTAATGCTACGAATATCAATAATTTCAAACTTGAAATTTAGGTCTTCCTCAATGATTGTATTTGACATATTCATTTTATCTTTTCCAATATAAATCACATATTGTTTGATAGGTAACTTATATTTTCGGTACAAAATGCCAAAATATTCTAACATTCGCATATTCATATCGACTTCATTTTTGGTTTGAAATTCGATTTGAATTAAAAAATCTTTTTTATCATTATTGTTAAACGTAACCTTTTTCAAAACATCAGTTTCTCTTTCAAACGTAGTTTGATTCAAAGAACTTACTTCTGAAAGTTGATTGTCATCAATATTCAATGCAAACAAATGATTGATAATTGGCAAGGCAGATTTATTAATATTTTCTTTGATAATTTTATCAAATTTATTACTTTTATCTGTTTTTACTATTGGTTGTTGTACTTTTTTTCCCATGTTTATATTTAGTTTTTTTTATAGATATACAATTTTATTTTTTCTTTACACCTTAAATCCAATCAATAAAATATCATCAATTTGTTCTTCATTTCCTTTCCAATCAAAAAAAGCATCTTCAAAATATTTTTCTTGTTGTTCTAAAGACAAATGATTATGTTTTGTAATGAGTTCACGCATACGCATACGCCCAAATTTTTTATTGATTTTCTCACCAAATTGATCTTGATAACCATCAGAAAATATATAAAATATGGTTTCTTCTTCAATAGAAATAGTATGTTTTGTAAATTTTCTTTCATTTTCCCAACGCATTGTATGCCCACCTATTGGTAATTTATCGCCCTTTATTTCTTTCAATTCTCCATTTTGCCAATAAAATAATGGATTTTTTGCTCCTGAAAATTCTACTGTTTTATTCTCTTTATCAATCACACAAAGCACCATATCCATTCCGTCACGATTGGCATCAAAAGCATCACTTTGTTTTAAAGTTTGATTTACGCCTTTATGTAAATAATTTAGAACTTGGTCAGGTTCATAAATTCCTCGCACATTGATAACTTCATTTAACAAATCGTTACCAATCATACTCATAAATGCACCTGGTACTCCATGACCTGTGCAATCTATGGCTGCTATCATAGTTTTACCTTTAATTTCTGCAAACCAATAAAAATCACCTGAAACAATATCTCTTGGTTTATAAAATACAAAAGAATTAGGAAGATGCCTTTGTATTTCTTCTTTGGGAGGTAAAATTGCTTCTTGAATACGTTTAGCATAATTGATGCTATTAGTGAGATGTAGATTTTTTGAGTCTAATTCATCTTTTTGTTGTTCTAAGGCAATATTTTGTTGAGAAATCTCCGAAGTTTTTTGTGCTACTAAATATTCTAATCTTCTTTTTTGTCTTTCAATTCTACCTAATCTCCATCTCACTATAAAATATATAAGTCCAACCAATATAAGAATACAAAGCACTATAAACCAAGTTGTTTCATAAAAATAAGGTTTTTTAACTAATACAAGGCTATCTCCAACTTCATTCCAAATGCCATCATTATTAGAGGCAATCACTTTAAACACATATTTTCCTGGTCTTAAATTGGTATAAGTAACTTGTCTAATAGTTCCGCCATCTTGCCAATCTTTATCAAAACCATCTAATTTATATTTAAACTGCACTCGGCTTGGTGCCAATAAACTCAATGCACTAAAATCAAAAACGTATCTTTTTTGGTCAGGGTCAATTTCGATACTATGATAAATATCTATCAATTTTCCATCAATCACCAATTTATTTATTTTTACGGGCGGTTTTAAATAATTGAAAGGCATATTGGCAGGGTCAATCACAATCACGCCACCATTGGTTGGCACCCAAATAGTACCTTCTGTAGTTTTGATACTATGTGCGGCTCCTGTGCAATCTTCACTTTTCATACCATCTCTTTCGTCATAATGTCCCCAGACAATATTTTTGAGTTTTCCTCGAATAAAATTATTCAAATCAGACTTAGCAACGCTCAACAAACCTTGTGCGGTTGGCAACCAAAAATAACCTCTATTATCTTCTATTATATCAAAAGGGCTATCATTTAACATACCTTGTTGGTGTGAAAAAGTGTAAAAATTACCATCTTTCCAACGTACCAGACCTGAATTAGTAGCCAACCAAGTAACGTCGTTTTGGTCTGTATATGTACTAAAAATCAAATTGCTTGGTAATCCATTATTGGTATTATATTTTTTAATTTTATTATCAGAAGTAATCACACAAAAACCGTTATCATTTGTACCTACTAAAATATTACCTTTTTTATTGTCTTTGATAGACATAATAAAATTAGAACTTAGTCCATTTTTATTATTGTATATTTTTAGAATTTTTCCGTTGGCATCTATTTTAGCTACTCCCCCTCTACGCGTTCCTACCCAAATATTATCCTCCATATCCACAAAAATAACTCGTGCTGAATTATCAGGAAGCCCTGTATCTTTATTAAAAAAAGTTTCTTGTCCATTTGGACTAATTTTGAGTAATCCTTTAAAAGTACAAATCCATAAATTACCTTTTTTATCTTTTTGGATATTAAAAATACGAATTTCAGGTAGTTCAGTTTTGATTTTTAAGATAGACACAACGCCATTATCAATAATGTTAATGGTACCATCGTTCATTCCAACGATAAATTTATTTTTATTTTCCTGATAAACTGCTCCTATGGAAGTAGTAGAAAGTCCATCTTGCACTGTGTAATTAGTGAATTTTCCATCTTTCAACCTAAAAAGTCCATTTCGATAGGAAGCAATCCACAAACTCCCTTCTCTATCCAAACACAAATCGACCATATTGGTCAAGGGCAAAAAAGGTGTATCGGGGAGTCTTTCATATTTTTGAGTTAATGGATTAAGGCGAAAAAGTCCTGCTGCTGTAGCAAACCAAATATTTTTGGCATCATCTTCAATAATTCGATAGGCAATATGTCCTTCTAAATCCTTAATAGTTTCAAATTTTTCTTTTTCATTATTCCAAAAACAAACTCCTTCTGTTGTTCCTAACCAAATTTTATTTTGGCTATCAAAAAAAATTTCATTGACATTTTCGGAAGGTAATCCATCTTTTCTATGGAATTGTGTAATTTCTGTTTTATTTTTAATAAAAACGCCATTATTATCAGTTCCAAACCACATTTTTCCTTGTTTATCTTTTCGGATAACATAAACAGTAGCAGTAGTAGGAATTTCTTTGATATTTTGATAGGTATTATTTTTTGGATTATATTTTACAACGCCTTTCCCTCTGCCTGCTACCCAAAAAGTTTCATCGTTTTCTATAAAAAGAGAAGTCATAAACCAATCTTTGAACATTTCTTTTTGTTGAAATTTATCATTTTTAAGTGTGAATAATCCACTTCCTTCTGAGCCTAACCAAAGTGTACCTTGACTATCTTCTTGTATCAAAAATATAGCGTTACTTTTTAAATTTGGAATAACTTTTTTATTAAAAAGATTAAAAGTAACTCCATCAAAATTTATCAATCCATCAAAACCTGTCAACCATAAATAGCCCGATTTAGATTGAAGTACACGTCTTGTATTGTTGGTAGGCATTCCATTATCAGTAGCCCAATGATCTAAAGGATATTGTGTTAGTTTTTTTTGCGGATCTAAATATCTCAGGCTTTTTTGTTGTGCCAATAATCCATCATAAATTAGCAAAAAAACAAGTGTGAATGATATTATTTTATATAGTAGATTGCTCAACATTATTCAAAAGAAAATAGTTTTTTTATTAAGCACAAAATTAGTACAAATATTTTAAATTCCAAATAAAATTTAATTTTTATTTGGAATTTAAAGAAAGTATTACAAACTATCCGCCAAAATGCAAATAAATAGTTACTGTATGCTCGGTCATACTTTTTAAAGGCTTGTTAAATTGATTGATTTGTTGTTTATTTAACATATTAAGTAAACCATGAGAAAAACGAATTTCAGGAGCAAATTTAAAATAACTATAAAAAATATCTAATCCAAAACCATAATCTATGGCAATATCACGCGTATTTACGGTTACATTTTCTAAATCATTTTTTCGACTTGTCAATAAAAAACTTGGTTTAACGCCTGCTATTAGGTACATACCACGCAAACCACGTAGTTGTGAACGATATTTGATAAGTAATGGTAATTCTAACATACTTGCTTCTACTACCTTGCTTTTAGTTGTACCATTTTGATAGTTATAATCTAATCCAAATTCGTAGCCCGCAAATCCATTGACGCATAAACGCACATCAAAAAAATCGCTTACCCTAAAATTAGAATATGCGCCAATCATAATTCCGGGCGAAGTTCGAGGTACAATACTCAATAATCCATTAAATTGGCTTGGATTTCCGTTGATAAATTCATCAGCCAATTGGATATTCATTTTGCTATAAGTAGGACCAAAAAACATTCCAAAATTTAAAAAACGTTTCCATTTATCTGTTTTTTTGAGTTCTAATTTGGCATCTTCTGCATAAATACTTTTTTTATTTTTTCTTTCGAAACCATATTTTCTTGGAGGATTTTGTGCATATATATTATTTGCTATTAACAATAAAAATAAGCCATAAACATATATCCTATTTTTATATAAAAAACTTTTTTTTGTGCTTTGCATTGTGTATAAAACCAATTTTAAGTAAAAATTATAAATATTATTTGTAAAATTGGTAAAGTTTCTTCAAATTGATGAGGGTATGTTTTAAGTTTTAAACGTAAATTAAATTAAAAAGTTATAACAATAAGAGAATAATAAAAAGTATTATTCTTTTATTCGATGCATTTGATACATTTCTAACATACATTCAAATAAAAATTCGAGTGTTTCTGTATGCCTTTTTGCTTCTGGAATACTATTTCCCCAAGCATAAAGTCCGTGTCCTGCCAATAAAAATCCGTAAGTTTCTTGATTTCTATCATAATAAGTCGAAATTTCCCTTACTAATTGTTTCATATCTTGGCTATTTTGAAAAATAGGAATTTTTATTTCTGCCTCGTGAGTAGTAATATTTCTAATTCCTTTTAATAATTCAAAGCCTGTAATTTTAGCAATTTTATCTTTTTGATGAATTAAAGAATAAATAGTAGAGGCTTTTGAGTGTGTATGCAAGACGCATTGCGTTTCCAAATTTTGATATAAATAAGTATGCAAAAGCGTTTCTGCTGATGATTTTATATGTTGATAAGTCGGCAAAGGTGTTCCCTCTGCCTCTATCAACATAAAATCTTCTTTTTTAAATTTTAATTTATCAATTCCTGACCTCGAAATTGTATATGTATTTTGATTGGGTTCAGGATTTCTAAAAGAATAATTGGTACTTGTTGCCATTGACCAACCTCTCGAATGAAAAAGATGTATAATTTCTAATAACTCTTTTTCTAAATATTGATATTGTTCTGTTTCTAAGAAATTCATTATATTATTTTTGTTTTACAAATTAAATTCGATGATAAGTTGTTGAATATATTTGATAGAAATATTTAATTCTTGAGAAATTTCAATGAATATTTTTTTTCTGCGAATAATTTTTTGAGAGATAAAATAGTACTAAACATTTCGATTTTTCCTTTCACTTTGATACTGACATTTCTTTTATGTTTAGATAGAATAATGTTATAAAACTCCCTCAAGGTTTTTAAAACCTTGAAGAAATAATAAAATAAATATTTATTTACAAAATTAAAAAGTCAATATCAAAGTTATTCTCCAAAAATTAAGAAAGACTAAACATTAGTAACTTTTTTATGGCTTATTTGTTTTGATTTTTAAAAATATTTTTTTTAAATTATTTAATATTACTTGTAAATCTAAAAAATCCCTTTAACTTTGCATTCGAATATGAAAACGACTATCAAAACATTATTTTTATTGCTATTTATAACCTCATTTTTCCAAAATAAAATTTTTGGAAACAATGACTATGTTGCAATAAAAAATAATGAAATAATAGAAACGAATACAATAAAAAAAACTAATCAAATTAGTATTCAAAGTTTTCAGGCAGCGCCTTTGCACAATTCCTTTCCTTTGCTTCGTGAATTAAACGAAGTAGAAATTCAAAAATTTGAAACGTTTAATTGTTTTTCTTTACCTTTTTTTCTCACAGAAAAAAATAAAAATAAATTATACCAAAAAAATAATAGTAATTTTATATATTATTATTCCATTCATTCACGCCTTTATTTGCATTTACAATGTTTGCGATTGTAAATAAAATTTAATATTCTTTCTTTTTTTTATACTGATTTTTTAGTTACAAAATATTGTATTTTAAATCTATATACGTATAAAAATCATTCTAATTATCACAAATATTTCTTAATCAATATGAAAAAACAATATACTTTTTTGTTTTTTGTGGTTCTATTTATTTATATATATCCGCAATATACACAAGCACAAAATATACAAAATGATACTTTAAAATTAAATTTTGAGGACGCAAAAAAAATTCTTTTGCAACAAAATCTAAAAATTTTATCGAGTTATTATGATATTTCTTTGGCAGAAGCAGACGTAATTCAGGCAAAACTTTGGAGAAATCCTTATTTTATCTGGAATCAAGAAATGTTTAGCATCGCTAAAAATGAATATTTTAACTTCCAAAATCAATTTTTAGTACAAATTGAACAAGTTTTTTCTATCTCAGGAAAACATTTGTGGGGAGTAAGAATGGCAAAATTAGGTATTCAACAAAATAAATTACAACTCCAAGACGTTTTGCGTGGACTTTTATATGAATTGGGCGAAAAATATATTCAATTACATACCGCACAAAAAAAACGAGTTTTATACGAACAAATCGTCGAAAAATATAAAAAACTCATCGAAAGTGCTGAAAATAAATTGCGTGTAGGAGCAACTTCTAAAACTGAAGTAGTGCGATTAAAATCTGAAAGAATTACTATTTTAAGCGATGAAATTCATAATCAAAATGAAATTATTGAGGCAACTTCAAATATAAGGCAATTATTAAATCTCAAAGAAAATATTACCATTACCGCACTCGATGTGTTAGATATGAAAGAAGATGATTTGAAAATTGATGCGATTTTGAATGATGCGGTTAGTAATAGACCAGACGTAATGTTGGCAAAAAATAATATGCAAACACAACAAACGAATTTGAGTTTTCAAAAAGCACAAGCAACACCTGATTTAAAATTAGGGTATCAACCTTCGGATAAAGGAAGTAATTTTGTGCGTGCTTATCAAGGTATGGTTCTTGAAATGTCCGTTCCTATTTTTGACCGAAATCAAGGCAATATCAAACGAGCAAAAGTACAAATTACACAAGCCCAAATCAATCAAGCAAAAGTCGATAATACAGTCCGAAATGAAGTTGCCAATGCGTTTTCGCAGTGGGTAAATACACGCAAAGGCTTTCAAAATTTTACGTTGGATTTGATGAATGATATGCAAGAAATTAGTAAAAATGCAGATTTGAATTACGATAATAAGAACATAAATTTATTACAATACATTGATTTACAACGAATTTATACTCAAAATCAATTACAATATATCGATTTGCAAAGAGAATATAGGCAAGCAGTCAATCGCCTTAATTTTTCGGTGGGAAAAGAAATTTTGAATTTTTAAAAATATGAAAAAATTACTAATATTAACATTCGCATCAATCGTATTGTTTGCGTGTGGCACTAAAAAAGAAAAAAAAGAAGTAGTGCAAAAATTTTGTTTGACAGATACGCTCAAAAAAAATATCACTTTAGGAATTTCTGAAAAACGAGTAGTCGAAAACGAAATCGTTTTATCAGGAAAAATAACTTTTGATGAAGATAAAATCGCCAAAGTGTATCCTTTAGCAGGCGGATTTGTCCAAGAATTAAAAGCAAATTTAGGTGATTATGTCCAAAAAGGACAAGTTTTAGCCGTTATTCGAAGTCCTGAAATTGCTGGATTTACAAGCCAAGCAAATGTTTCACAATCTGCTTTAAGAGTTGCCGAAAAAAATTATAAAATCAATCAAGATTTATATAAAACAGGAACTATTTCGGAAGTAGAATTGACTAATTCGAAAAAAGAATTAGAAAATGCACAATCAGAAGTTACACGTATGCAGGAAATGTTGAGTATGTATAATGTGGGTAAAGCATCTTTTTATCAAATTAAAGCACCTGCCTCTGGTTTTGTGGTTTCAAAAGATGTTTCTTTGAATATGGAATTGCGTACAGAGGACATAAAACCAATTTTTACGATTTCAAATATGGAAAATGTTTGGGTTTTGGCAAATATTTATGAATCTGATATTGAAGACGTAAAAGAAGGATATGAAGCCGATATTACTACTATTGCCTATAAAGATGAACGTTTGAAAGGAAAAGTTGATAAAATTTTTCAATTATTAGACCCTGAAAGCAAAGTTTTGAAAGCAAAAATTACTTTAAATAATGCTGGTTATAAACTCAAACCTGATATGTATGCCAAAGTAATTGTGAGAAATCCAACTTCAAATGAAACTAAAATCGCCATTCCTGCCCAAGCATTGATTTTTGAGCAAAATCGATATTTTGTAGTCATTTATAAAAGTGATTGTAATTTAGAAATTAGAGAAGTGATTATTCACAAAGAAACACAAATGTATGCTTATCTCGAATCAGGTTTGAGTGAAGGCGAAAAAGTGCTTACAAAATATCAGTTATTAGTTTATAAAGCTTTGAGTAATTAATTTTCTTTATGATTATGAAAAAAAATATTTTGATATATAGTTTATTTTTTATTTTTTGTGCCAATATATTAAACGCACAAGATATAAAAATTCCTATTCCTGATACGGCAAAAGTTGAAACTAAAATATTATTCCAAAAACAATATTGGGGTTTTAGTTTTAATAGTTCTTGGACGAGCATCGGAAATATCTTGGGTGGCAATCAAGTAGAACCTTTTTTCTTCAAACCTTCGATTGGTGGTGGTTTTTGTTATAAAAAATATTTCAATGATAACACAAATATTGGTTTGGGAATCAACTTGAATTATCAACAAAGAGGAGCGGGAATTTATTATAAAGATGATAATGACCCAACAAATATCGATAGTACTACTCGTTATCGTTATCGTTTTCATACTTTTGAGTTGCCTATTAATGTATTGTTACGCAGTAAAAAATGTATTGGAAAAGGTCAAGGAGTGCGTTGGAGCGGTGAAATTGGTTTAATTCCTTCTTATACGCATCTCGCAAGGCGTGTATATGCGAGTGTGGAAGATGGGCTAAATAATTTAGTAAATCAAACCAATAATTTTCAACGTTTGAATGTTTTGGGCAATTTGAGTGCGGGAGTAGATATTGATGCAGGAAGTACAATTTTTCAAGTGCATTTTCAAACGCAATTAGGAATGAACAATGTATATCGAAATGATTTTGGACAATTTACAGGAAAACATATCTTGTTTGGAGTAAAAATAAGTGCATTATTTCATTAAATTTCTCTTGATAATAGTTAAATGTTTAGAAAATGCAATATAAATATTTATTGATAATTTTACTTTTTTTTGTTTCTTATGTCAATTTATACGCACAACATACGCATATAATTGGCGATTCGATAGAATTTATGGTAGATAGACCGGGCATAGCAGATTTGCCTTACACCGTAAAACCCAATCAATATCAAGTTGAATTAGGTTTTGAACGGATTAATAGAAAAGATTATATGCGATGGTCTGCCCCTACTTTTTTATTGAGAACAGGCATTTCGCCCAATGCTGAAATTCGTTTTGGAGCGAGATATATTGTGCAAGATTCATTGAGAGATTTAGCAGAACCATTTAATTGGAATAGTGGATTTGCGCCTATTTCGATTGGATTTAAAACAAAAATGGTCAAAGAAAATGGTATTATTCCCGAAATTGCGTTATTGACTGATATTTTAGTGCCATTTACAAAAAGTGAATACAGAGCGAAATATTCAGGACACGATATTTTTTTATTGATGAATAATACATTTAATAAAAAATGGAGTTTGAATACAAATTTGGGAGCAATTTGGGAAAATGTTAGCAATGAAGCCATTTGGTTATATGCTTTTTGTTTGGATTATCAACCCAATTCAAAATTAGGATTTTTTTTTGAGCAATATAGTTATTTCCCCGATGAATCTCCTACTGAGTTAGCGGTTGATGGCGGAATTACGTATTTAATTGCTCCAAAAATGCAAATAGATTGCTCGGCAGGAGTTAGTTTAGTCAATGGTAATGTAATGAATTTTGTAGGCTGTGGCTTTACAATGCGAATAGATAGGAAAAAAAGTAATCAACGAAAGACAAAAAATTAAGATGAATAAACTCATATATAATATTATTGCAGGTTCTTTAAAAAATAAAGTAGTTGTCTTTTTAATGACAGGTGTTTTGGTTTTTTATGGTACTTATAGCTATTTACAAACGCCATTAGAGGCTTTTCCTGATGTTACGAATACACAAATTATTATCGTAACGCAATGGTCAGGCAGAAGTGCCGAAGAAATTGAGCGTTTTATTACGATGCCCATCGAAGTCGCAATGAATAGTGTACAGAAAAAAACCAGTGTGCGTTCTGTGTCTATGTTTGGTTTATCGGTCTTAAAAATTATTTTTGATGATGGCATTGAAGATTTTTTTGCCCGACAACAAGTCAATAATTTACTCAAATCTGTTTCTCTTCCCGAAGGCGTGGAGGCTGATGTGCAACCACCTTATGGACCGACAGGGGAGATTTTTAGATATACTTTAAAATCAAAAAATAGAAAAGTATATGATTTATTAGCCATTCAAGATTGGACAATCGATAGAAATTTACGCAGAGTAGAAGGCGTAGCAGATATTGTTTCGTTTGGTGGCTCTCGCAAAATTTTTGAAATTCAAGTCAATCCACTTTTATTAGGCAAATACGATTTAACGCCTTTGGAAGTATATGAAGCAGTTACCAAAAGCAATGTAAATGTAGGCGGAGATATTATCGAAAAAAACGGACAGGCTTTTGTAGTTCGAGGAATTGGTTTATTAAAAAGTATCAATGATATTGAAAATATTATTATCAAAAGTGCAAATGATGTCCCTATTCTTATCAAAAATGTAGCAAAAGTAGTCGAAGGAGCATTGCCAAAAGTAGGACAAGCAGGTTTAAATGATAATGATGACGTAGTAGAAGGAATTGTGGTGATGCGAAAAGGCGAAAATCCTTCAAAAGTATTGCACGCAGTCAAAGAAAAAATCGAAGAATTAAACACAAAAATATTGCCTTCTGACGTAAAAATGGAAACTTTTTATGATAGAGATGTTTTGATGGAATATTGCCAAGAAACCGTTTTACATAATTTAATTGAAGGAATTATTTTTGTAACAGTGATTGTTTTTATTTTTATGGCAGATTGGCGAACTACTTTTATAGTTGCCATTATTATTCCTTTGGCGTTATTGTTTGCGTTTATGTGCTTAAAATTTATGGGAATGTCAGCCAACTTGCTATCGATGGGGGCGGTAGATTTCGGCATCATCATAGATGGTGCGGTCGTGATGGTCGAGGGCGTTTTTGTGGTTTTGGCACATAAAGCCCACCAAAAAGGTATGCCCGCATTCAATCGAATGTCCAAAATGGGCGCAATCAAAAGAACAAGCGTAGAGATGGGAAAAGCAATATTTTTCTCAAAATTAATCATTCTTACCAGTCTTTTACCGATTTTTGCTTTCCAAAAAGTAGAAGGAAAAATGTTTTCTCCTTTGGCTTTTACTTTGGGTTTTGCTTTGTTGGGTGCATTGATTTATACCTTGACTTTGGTGCCTGTGCTTGCCTCTGTTTTATTGAATAAAAATGTAAAAGAACGCAATAATCCTGTCGTTAAATTCTTTGATTATATTGTCAATAATAGTTTTTCTTTTACTTATAAACATAAAATTAAAAGTTTAATTGCTGCTTTTTTGATTACGATGACAGGTTTATATTCTTTTACTTTTTTGGGAACAGAATTTTTACCTACTTTGAATGAAGGTGCATTGTGGATAACTGCTGAAATGCCTATGAGTCAATCGTTGCCCGAAACCGCTGAAATTATCAAAAAATTTAGAAAAGAATTACAAAAATTTGACGAGGTAAATGGAGCATTATCTCAAATAGGTCGCTCTAACGATGGAACAGACCCCAATGGATTTTATTTTGCACAAATTCAAGTCAATCTAAAACCAAAATCAGCATGGAAACGTAAAATTTCTTATGATGATTTGGTAGATGAAATGGATAAAAAGTTAAGGCAATATCCGGGGATTATTTTTAATTATTCACAACCAATCATTGACAATGTAGCCGAAGCTGTAGCAGGTTTTAAGGCATCTTTTGGCGTAAAAATATTTGGCAATGATTTAGAAAAAATTGACAAAATGGCAGATAATGTTGCCAAAGAATTAGAAAAAGTAGAAGGAATCAAAGATTTGGGCGTATTAAGAAATATCGGACAACCTGAAATCAGTATCACACTCGACCAAGAAAAAATGGCTCGTTATGGCATTGCTATTTCTGATGCCGAAACATTGATTGAAATGGCGATTGGTGGAAAAACAGCCACTCAATTTTATGAGGGCGAACGAAAATTTGAGGTCAGATTAAGATATGAAGCAGAAGCAAGACGCACAGAAAGTGATATTCAAAACTTAAAAGTACCAAGTTTGAAAGGCAATAAAGTTCCTTTGAAAGAATTTGCTTTGATTGAGAAAAAAACAGGTGCTGCTTTTGTGTATCGGGAAAGTAATTCGAGATTTATTGGCGTAAAATTTTCTATACGTGGGCGCGATATGGGCAGCACGATTGCAGAAGCACAAGAAAAAGTTAATAAAGTTTTTCCAACCTTAGCCAAAGGATATAAAATTGATTGGGTAGGAGAATTTGAAAATCAACAAAGAGCAAGCAAAACGTTGGCAAATGTTGTTCCTATTTGTTTATTGGGTATATTTTTATTGCTTTTGATGGCTTTTGGTAATGCCAAAGATGCAGGTTTAGTGTTGTTAAATGTGCCTTTTGCGTTATTAGGTGGCATTTTGGCGTTACATATTACAGGTACAATTTTTAGTATTTCTGCGGGCATTGGTTTTATTGCTTTGTTTGGCGTTTGTATTCAAAATGGAGTAATTTTAATTTCTGTATTTAAGAAAAATTTAAAAGAAAAAATGCCTTTAAAAGAGGCACTCAAAAATGGTATTTCAGAACGAACTCGTGCTGTGGTAATGACCGCTTTAATGGCTGCGATTGGACTTTTGCCTGCCGCTCTTTCGACAGGAATTGGCTCTGAAACTCAAAAACCTTTGGCTATTGTAGTGATTGGAGGTATGATAAGTGCCACGATTTTAACGCTTTTAATTTTTCCTTTGTTATTTGAGTGGGGTTATAAAAATGATACTAAAATTATGCGTTAATAAATGAAAGGATAAAGTATTGATATTATCCTAAATTCATTGCGAAATATTTAGAAATTGAGGTTAAACGCACCTAAAAAAGCATTATTTGATTTTTTAAAACTATATAAATAAACATATTTTTATTTTATTACTTAAAATATTAAATAATTTAACAGATAAAATATTCATTAATTTTTTTATTTTCAAAATCTGTTAAAAATATAGAACTTTATTATTAGTAACACTTTAATTTTTACTAAAAAATAACTTTAATTAAATACTTTACATTGAAAAATTATAAATATCACTTAGAAAATCATAAAATGTGCCTTTTTAGTTACGTTTAACCTGTTATTTTGCCAATATTTTTCATTATCAGCAATGAATTGTAACTTTGCACATATTTGAGTAGTGATAATAAAAATGCTTATTTAAACTCAAGCCCATCACACTATCTGAGGTAGTATCAAGCTAAACTCATACTCAAATTAACAAAGTGTTTTACACGTAAAAGTGGTAAACCTAAAAGACCTTGACAAGTCGTTTCTATAATGCTGATGTTTTTCGTTTTGAAAATCACGAAAAATTCTTGTCATTTTTTTATTTTTTTAACATATTTTTATGCAAAGTCTAATCTTTTGAAAACATAGAAAAATATCAATTTGTGAAAAATATAAAGATTTCGGCTGAAGCCAACGATTAAATTGTATATTATCCTCCAGATAAATATGGAGGCAATTCAAAGAAATTTATACACAAACTTCCTAAAAATCATCTTATTTTATTTTGAAAAAATCAATCCTCACTT
Organism: Cytophagales bacterium; assembly: GCA_013298075.1. GTDB lineage: Bacteria > Bacteroidota > Bacteroidia > Cytophagales > Microscillaceae > RDXZ01. The sequence continues at coordinate 17,916 of JAAFJG010000060.1, forward strand.
CAAACAATTCACTTTTATATTTTTTTCTGCTTCTTTCCAACCTTTTTTAGTGGCTTCGTTCCAATCTTTGCAAGCCTCTTCTTTTTGGTTTAGTTTTAGTTTTATATTGCCTCTTTCTGCATACATAAATCCGTTATCAAAGCCAAAAGCAAAGGCTTGATTGAGGTCTGTGAGGGCGTTTTCGTAGTTTTCTAACACATTAAAACATAAAGAACGCATATAAAAAGCATTCGCAACGTCTTTTTTTTCTTGAGCAGGAATTATTTTTAAAACCGCCGAATAAGTAATAATTGCCTCTTGATATTGATTTTTCTTTGCCAACAATTTTGCTTTCTGAAACAAAGTTTGATAATAATATTTTTCTTGTGTTTCGCCATTATCAATTACTTTATCGTACATTTCCATTGCCTTATCAAAATTTTGATTCAACCCATAATAATTTCCTTTGTTAATCATTATGCGAATTGTTTCGTTTATTTTTTTATTTTTATAAAAATTATTCAATAATTCTTTCCCAATTTCATCGTCCAAATCAGTTGCTTTTTGATAATATTTAGAAATTTGTTTTGTCAATTCTATTTCATCACAAACAGTATTTTGCAAAGAATCATACAAAATCTCGCCCATACGTCTATACGGTAAAAACCATTTAGGTTTCATTTTTGAGGCGTTGGCATAGTTTTTTACTATTTGTGCATGATTATATTTTTTATGTTGATACGATTTTTTTAAGTGCCATTGCATTTCTGCTATCATCAAAAAATGAAATGATTTTGTTTCGATGTTGTTTGCCAACACAAAACTATTCAAAGCTTGTTCATATTGTCCTTGATACATCAAAACCATTCCTTTTTCGCTATAAAAACGGCTTTCGTTAGGTCTGATAACAATGCCCAACTCAAAATCTTGCAAAGATTCTTCATATAAACCTAACTTCATTTTTGTTTGTCCACGCCAAACTAAGCTTTCAATATTGTTCGAATCGGTCATAAAAGCCCGATTAAAGTTTTTTAAAGCATCATAATACGTTTTATTTTTGAAATGTAATTGCCCTGCTTCTATGTATTCGCCTGCGGTTTGTGCGAACGAAATAGAAGATATAAATGTAAAAGATATAAACAGGAAACAAGAAAAAATAGATTGGAAATAGTTTTTATTCATAAAAATAATTTAGTCTTTTTTTTATTATTAGAAGTTATCTAAAAAATAAATTATCCCAAAAAAACTTATTTTTAGTCCCCTCACCGCTGGGGAGGGTTAGGGTAGGGCTTTTTAGTCAAATTATGCCCCACCCCAGCCCTCCCCAAAGGTGAGGGAGTTTTTTTAGGTATATTTTTTATTTATTCACTTATCAAAGACTAAACTATTTATAAACAATCATTTTGCCAATTCTTTTTTAAAATATTCTAAAGTGATTTTTAATCCTTCTTCTCGGCTAACTTTTGGCTCCCAATTCAAAATTTCTTTCGCTTTTGAGATGTCAGGTTTGCGTTGTTTTGGGTCATCTTTGGGCAAAGGATTATAAATAATTTTACTTTTTGTGTTTGTCAATTTAATGATTTCTTCTGCAAATTGTAGCAAAGTAATTTCTTGCGGATTGCCAATATTGACAGGAAAAGCATAATCAGACAACAATAAACGATAAATTCCTTCCACCAAATCATCAACATAACAAAAAGAACGCGTTTGAGAACCATCTCCAAAAACCGTAATATCTTCATTGTTTAAGGCTTGGCTCATAAAAGCAGGCAAAGCACGCCCATCATCTAAACGCATACGAGGTCCATACGTATTAAAAATTCGAATAATTCGAGTTTCTAAATTATGATACGTATGATAAGCCATCGTAATTGCTTCTTGAAATCTTTTCGCCTCGTCATATACGCCACGCGGTCCGATAGGATTTACATTGCCCCAATATTCTTCGGTTTGTGGGTGAACTAATGGGTCTCCATACACTTCAGAAGTGGAAGCAATCAACATTCGAGCATTTTTTGATTTTGCCAATCCTAATAAATTATGCGTCCCTAACGAACCAACTTTTAAGGTTTGAATCGGAATTTTGAGGTAATCAATCGGACTTGCAGGCGAAGCAAAATGCAAAATATAATCAATATTTCCCGCTACGTGTACATATTTGCTTACGTCGTGATGATAAAATTCAAAATTTTCTAAAGGCATCAAATGTTCAATATTTTTCATCGAACCTGTAATCAAATTATCCATTCCAACTACTTTGTAGCCTTCTTTGATAAATCTATCGCACAAATGAGAGCCTAAAAAACCTGCTGCTCCTGTAATTAAAACTCGTTTCATTTTATTTTTTTTATAATTATTTTTTTATGGAATTAACAAAGAACTATCGCCATAACTCAAAAAACGATAATTATTGTCTAATGCTTCTTTATAAATTTCTTCCCAATCTTTGCCCACAAAAGCGGCAACCAATAAAACCAAAGTAGTATTTGGCAAATGAAAATTAGTTACTAAACCTTTGCAAACTCTAAATTGATATTGAGGCATAATAAAAATTTCGGTTTCGCCTATCAATTCTTTTAATTGAAATTGTTTCATATATTTCAAAATCATTCGCAAAGATTCATCTAAAGAAATATAATCATCTTTGACTTGATAAGGAAATAATTTTTCGATAAAAAATGGCAAAGAACTTAATTTATTATTTTCTTCAAAACTTTGACATAATTTTACGCCAAACCAATACAAACTTTCCAAACTACGCATAGAAGTTGTGCCTACTGCGACCACGTGTGTATGATTTTGTAACAAATTTTCGATATTTTGTTTTGAAAAAATCATTTCTTCAGAGTGCATTTTGTGGTCTTGCACTTTTTTTACTTTGATAGGTTGAAAAGTTCCTCCGCTTACGTGCAAAGTAATGAAATCTTTTTGGATACCTTTTTTTTCTAAATGTGCAAAAACATCTTCTGTGAAGTGCAAACCTGCTGTGGGTGCGGCTACTGCTCCTTCTTTTTTATCATTCGAATAAACGGTTTGGTATTGTTGTTTGTCTTTTTCTTCTACTTTTCGATTCAGATAAGGTGGCAATGGTAATTCTCCAAATAATTTTAAAATAGAGGCAAAATTATAATTTTCATTATTCCAACTAATATTCACTAATTGCGAATCTCTATCTAATAATTCTACTTTTAAAGTAATTTCTATATTCTCAACCGAAATTTTTGTTTCTAAAATTTCATTATTTTTCCACTTTTTTTTGTTCCCAATCAAACATTTCCATTCTACTTTTTCATTGCTTTGCATGGCTTGATGTACCCAATGCGGTTGTGTTGGCTCGATTAAAAAAATTTCAATCCAAGCACCTGTTTTTTTTTGAAAAAATAATCGAGCAGGAATTACTTTTGTATCATTGAATATCAATAAAGTATCAGGATGCAAAAAATAATGCAGTTTAAAAAATTGACTGTGTGCAATATCACCTTTCACGTACACCAACAATTTGGAATCATCTCTTTTTTCTAATGGAAATTGAGCGATTTTTTCTTCAGGTAATTGATAAGAAAAATCCTCTAAACTAATTTTATTATAATTCATTTTTTTAAAATACTAATATTTTTTGTGCAAAATTAAAATACTTTTGCCAAACTACAAACGAATTAGTTAAGTTTCGTTAAAATACTTTTCCATGACTTTGTTTTACTAAGGTTTTTTTGATAAATGGGAATAAATTAGCAGAATTTACTAACATTTCACTCAATAACGGACTACCAAAAAAACGTTGAATATTTCTGCCAATTTTTAATCGAGATTTAAAATTTTTGTTCCATTCCAATAAATAATTTTGTTTACAAGTATCAAAAGACGTTTTTTTATCTAAATACAAAATTAAATGTTGTGAAAGGATTTTAGCCGAATGAATTGCCATCGCCATTCCATTGCCACATAAAGGCGTTATCATTCCTGCCGTATCTCCACACATCAATATATTGCCTTCAAAAAGCGTTTTGGGTGCAAATGTAATTTCATTGATAACTTTTGGTTTATCAAATAAAAATTCACTATTTTCAAAAATATCTTTAATATATGGATTTTTTGATAAAATATTTTTTTCTAAACTCAAAATATCTCCTGATTTTTTAAGATTTTCTCTCGAACTCAAATAACAAAAACAATATTTATCGTCTTCTATGCGCGAAAAACCTGCATATCCGTAAGAAAAATTATGCAACGCAATCATTTCTTGTGGGTGTGCATATTTCAAATTTTTAACTTTCAAATGATGTTTTACGCCAATGTAAGGAGAGCGTTTATAAAAAAAATCTCGTGTTAAACTGTGGTCTAAATTGGCTCTTTTGCCATACGCAGCAATCAAAATATCGGTTTCGTATTGTTGATGTAGATTTGATTCGAGAATAAAAAAATCTTTTTCTTGTTTGATTTGTGTAATATTTGTTTTTTCAAAAATAGTTACGCCCTCTTTTTTGGCTAATTGCATCAAAAAAAAATCTAATTCATAACGACTAATCCCAAAACCGCCCAAATCTAAAGGCATTTCTAAGGCTGTTCCTTTGGGAGAAGTCAATCTAAATTTGGATAAAGCCACTGATTTTTGTTGTATAATATCGATGCCGATTCTTTCTAAAAAAGGCAAAGTTTCGTTTGAAATATATTCTCCACATACCCGATGAAAAGGATATTCATTTTTTTCGAATAAGGCAATTTTTTTTCCTGCTTTTGCTAATAAAATTGCGTTTGTAAGTCCCGCCAAACCGCCGCCAATAATACCGACTTCAAATTTTTCCATTTTCTTTTTTTATATGATTATGTAGAAATACAACTAAAAATTTTAGAATAAGTTTAAAATAAATATAAAAAACTATTTGGATTTTTAATGTCCAAATAGTTTTTTAGTTTGATATATAAAGCATTGATAATCAATATTTTAAATTTACATGTCTAATAAATCTTCTACTTTAATTCCGTTATGGGAAGCATTATACAAAGCCTTTCCATCTTTTATCATAATGATTTGAGGAGATTGATGCGTGATTTGTGTGTCTGTCGCAATTTGATTCGAAATCGGTCTAAAAGATAATAAATCTAAGAAATAAGGTTGAATATGATCAACTTCTTCATTCCATTGTCTTTCGAAACGTGCCAAAGCATTGATGCTAATTGGGCAAGTCGTGCTATGTTTAAAAACTACAATAGCGTTTTCAAAAGATTTTTTTTTCGCTTCTTCCCAATCATTCAAAGAAGTTATTTTATTCCAATGTATCATTTTTTATTTTAATTATAGCCACAAAAAATTGTTATTTTATATGGACGTTATTTTACTTTATCACCATCATAAGCCCATTTCCAATACGTTGCTCCCCACGTAAAACCGCCACCAAACGCTGCAAAGATAATATTATCGCCTTTTTTTAATCGACTTTCATAATCTTTCAAACACAAACCTAAAGTTGCATTGGTTGTATTTCCGTATTTTTGTATATTCAACATTACCTTTTCGTGTCCCACGCCCATACGATTAGCCGTAGCATCGATAATGCGTTTATTTGCTTGATGAGGCACTAAAAAAGCCACGTCATCACCTTTCAAATTATTTCTTTCCATCACCAAAGCCGCTGCATCTGCCATTTTTGTAACTGCATTTTTGAAAACAGGCTGCCCTTCTTGATAGACAAAATGTTCACGCTTTTCGATGGTTTCTAATGAAGGCGGTCTTCTACTTCCTCCTGCTTTTTGGTGCAAATATTTCCAACCTGAGCCATCAACTTTCAAAAAAGCATCTTGAAAACCTAAATTTTCTTGGCTATCATCTGGCTCTAATAAAACCGCTGCTCCACCATCGCCAAAAATAATACAAGTGGTTCTATCTGTATAATCTACAATCGAAGACATTTTGTCTGCTCCCACAACAATTACTTTTTTATATCTTCCTGTTTCAATAAATTGGCTTCCCACTGTCATTGCATATAAAAAACCAGAACAAGCGGCTTGCATATCAAAACTAAAAGCATTGATAGCACCAATATCAGCAGAAACTAAATTAGCAGTAGCAGGAAAAACGAAGTCGGGAGTAGTAGTCGAGCAAATAATTAAATCAATATCTAAAGGATTTGTATTTGTTTTGGCTAATAATTCCTCCACCGCTTTGGTTGCTAAAAAAGAAGAACCTAAGCCTTCTCCTTTCAAAATACGTCTTTCGTAGATTCCTGTTCGCTCCAAAATCCAGTCACTTGTCGTATCTACCATTGTTTCTAATTCTTTATTTGTCAATATATAATCGGGAACATATCCTCCAACTCCCTTGATGACAGCATTTATTTTCTCCATATTTTTTTAAACAATTTTAACACAACCGAACAACGTGTAATTTAATAACTATCGGTCATTTTTTACAAAGGTAGTTCTTATATTTTAAATTGCCAAATTTTTTTTCTAATTTTTTTACCACATCTATAAAAAGAAAAAAATAAATGATTTTTTTTCAATAATTTATAGTATTTTTGCAATTTCATAAGAAAAAAAATATTCTTAGGAAATTTATGCAAAAATTGAAAATATATTTTTTGAAATGTATTTTTTGAATTGCCTCCAGATTTATCTGGAGGATAATATAAAATTCAATCATTTGCCTTAGCCGAAATCTCTGTATTTTTCAAATTGATATTTTTTAAATAGATGGCATAAATGTCATTTCTATTCATACAGAAGAAAATTATATCCGCAATAATTTCCCATGAACTATCTATTTATACGCTCATTTTGTATTTTAAAAATAAATTCTCTCAAAAAATAAAAAATAAACAAATTTTTTTCAGATAAATAACGTTATAAGGTTTCAGCGTTATTATTCTTCGAATAGCGAAGTTGGAGATTTCAGAAATTTAGGTTTGAATAATGCTTTGGTTAATACTTAAATTAGTTGGAGGATTTTACACGAAAAATATCAATAAATAAAAACTATGGAAAATCAAAAATATCCAATTGGCATACAAGACTTTGCTAAATTGAGAGAAGAAAATTATGTATATGTAGATAAAACAAAGTACATTTACCAAATGTTACAAGGTGCCTATTATTTTCTTTCGCGTCCACGTAGATTTGGTAAATCATTGTTAGTCAATACTTTATATTATTTATTTGAAGGAAGAAAAGACTTATTCAAAGGACTTTGGATAGAAGAAAAAATCGAGTGGAAGAAACATCCCATTATAAAAATTGATTTTACTTTGTTGGACTATGATAAATTAGGGTTGGAAAATTCTATCAAGGAAACCTTATTTTTAATTGCCAAAAAATATCAAATAGAGATTAAAAATACAACCATCAAATCTATTTTTAACGAACTCATTGTCAAATTATCCAAAACAGAAAAAGTAGTTATTTTGATTGATGAATATGATAAACCGATTGGTGATTATTTGGAAAAAGGAAAAATGGAATTGGCTATTGAAAATCGTGATATTCTCAAAAATTTTTATAGTACTTTAAAAGGCTTGGATTCCCACATTCGTTTTTTCTTTTTAACAGGCATTACAAAATTTGCTAAAGTGTCTATTTTTTCTGATTTGAATAATTTAGATGACTTGACTTTACATCCAGATTTTGGCGAGTTATTAGGTTATACACAAATAGAATTAGAGCATTACTTTTCTGAAAAATTGAAAGAAATTGCATCAAATTTAAACTTATCTTATGCTGATTTTTCACAAGAAGTAAAACTTTGGTATAATGGCTATAATTTTTTGGGAAAGGAAAAAGTATATAATCCATTTTCAATGCTACGTTTTTTATCGAATAGAAGATTTGCTAATTTTTGGTTTGAAACAGGCACGCCATCATTATTGATAAGATTGCTACATCAAAAAAGATTTTTTGACGTGGATAATATTTTGTTGAGCGAAAATTCTTTTAATAATTTCACCTTAGAAAATATCAGTGAAAATATTTTATTGTATCAAACAGGTTATTTAACGATTAAAGAAGTTGTTGGAAATAAATTTATGTTAACTTATCCAAATTTAGAAGTTAGGTCATCTATGTTTGGTTATTTGTTGAGCGATTATAGTTATTTGAGAGATGATTATACAGATTCTGTGATTTATTACCTCGAACAATCATTATTAAAACGAGATTTTGAGTTATTAAAACAGCAATTAAACGTACTATTTGGTAGTATTCCTGCTGATATATTTGAGAAAGAAGTAGAGAGTTATTATCACGCGATTATTTTTCTTACTTTTCAATTATTAGGCTATAAAATGCAAGCCGAAGTTAGAACTTCCAAAGGTAGAATTGATGCAGTGTTAGAATATAATAATGCAATTTTTTTGTTCGAATTTAAAGTCAATAAAACTCCTGAAATTGCGTTAAAACAAATCAAAGACAAACAATATTTTCAAAAATATTTACAACCTAATAAGGAAATTTATTTGATAGGTGTGAATTGTTATGAAAAAGAAATTAAAGAAATTTTACACGAAAAATATCAATAAATAAAAACTATGGAAAATCAAAAATATCCAATTGGCATACAAGACTTTGCTAAATTGAGAGAAGAAAATTATGTATATGTAGATAAAACAAAGTACATTTACCAAATGTTACAAGGTGCCTATTATTTTCTTTCGCGTCCACGTAGATTTGGTAAATCATTGTTAGTCAATACATTATATTATTTATTTGAAGGAAGAAAAGACTTATTCAAAGGACTTTGGATAGAAGAAAAAATCGAGTGGAAGAAACATCCCATTATAAAAATTGATTTTACTTTGTTGAGTTATGATAAATTAGGTTTAGAAGTTACACTCAAAAAAAGATTATTAGACATTGCTCAAGAATATAATATTGAGATAAATACTGATGATATAAAATCTATTTTTAACGAACTCATTGTCAAATTATCCAAAACAGAAAAAGTCGTTATTTTGATTGATGAATATGATAAACCGATTGGTGATTATTTGGAAAAAGGAAAAATGGAATTGGCTATTGAAAATCGTGATATTCTCAAAAATTTTTATAGTACTTTAAAAGGACTCGACGCACACATTCGTTTTTTCTTTTTAACAGGTATTACAAAATTTGCGAAAGTATCTATTTTTTCTGACTTAAATAATTTAGATGATTTAACTTTACACCCAGATTTTGGCGAATTATTAGGTTATACACAAATAGAATTAGAGCATTACTTTTCTGAAAAATTGAAAGAAATTGCATCAAATTTAAACTTATCTTATGCTGATTTTTCACAAGAAGTAAAACTTTGGTATAATGGCTATAATTTTTTAGGTAAGGAAAAAGTATACAATCCATTTTCAATGTTGCGTTTTT
>JAAFJG010000061.1 GCA_013298075.1 Cytophagales bacterium
ACATTATACGATGTCAGCCGAAGAATTATTGATAGATAAAGCACAATTATTGACTTTGACTGCCCCTGAAATGGCGGTTTTATTGGCGGGTATGCGTGTGCTTGGAACTAATTTTGACCATTCTCAACACGGAGTTTTTACGGATAAAAAAGATACATTGAGCAATGATTTCTTTACGAATTTATTAGATTTAAGTACGACTTGGTCAGCAACTTCTTCTCATCAAGATGCTTTTGAAGGCAAAAATCGTAAAACAAACGAAGTAAAATGGACAGGAACGCGTGTAGATTTAATTTTGGGTTCTAATTCTGAACTTCGTGCTATTGCGGAAGTATATGCGTGTGATGATGCTAAAAATAAATTTGTGAAAGATTTTGTAGCGGCTTGGGATAAAGTAATGAATCTTGATCGTTTTGATTTGAAATAATTATTTGTTTTTTTTATATAAAAATTGCTACTTATTTTTCCAAATAGGTAGCAATTTTTGTAAAATTTATATTTGTAAAAAAATTGTAACCGACTTTCCGCACCCTATTTTAAGGAAATAGCATTATCATTTTGAAAAATTAGTATTATTTTTGATTTGTTGATTTTAAAAACTGCACGACTATCCTATGCTATACGTTTCTGTGGTCTTTTCATCAATAATTCTTTTAAAGTCCATACTTTATCTGTTAGTCTTTCTGCCATAGCAGGAGTTCTATGTAAATATTTATTTTTAAAACGTTTTGCTTTTGGGTCAACTAATACTTTTAAAGTATCTACGCAACGTGTGTAATTAAAAATACCCGTTAATAAAACTATTTGAGCAGCATGAAATACGGCTTTTTTAGAATGACACATTGTTTTACGTATCAATCTTGCATTATCTTTTCTATATTTTTGATTTCTACTCTCCACATAATCAGTATTAATATCTTTACAACGAATTGATTTCTCAAATACTTTGTTGATTTCTGTTTCCTCACCTATCACAATTTTAGTCGTAATTTTTTCAATATTGCCCTTAATATCTCGCTCTTTACATACCTGAACATATTTTAAAGCAGTATCTACCACTTGGATTGGGTGAGCAGGACGACCACGACCAGCATAAGGAACTGGAACTAACTCAGAATAAACAGACTCTAAAACCCCTGAATAAAACCAACCATCTGACTGAAATAGAGGTGCTTGCCCATCACTATTAGCCTTAATACCTTCCACAAATTCAATAGCCTTTTCTTGAGTACGTTCTGCTGTTAATACTTGATGGATATAACCACTATCAGGTAGAACAGCCACAAAAGTCCATTTATCACCTTGATTATTGGCTATTTCAGGGTCTTCTAAACCTAAAGCAACATCAGCAGCAGTCAAATTCTCTTTTTTTTTCTAATAAATGACCAAAATTCATCTATCTGAACTTGTGTCAAATGCATGTTTTTTGAAAATAATTACTTAATTCTTCCATATGATTAGAGGCTAAAACTATCCAATTACGAACACTATCACCAGTAACGGACTCATGTTTACAAACAGCATTCATACCCATACCGTTAGATAATAAAAGTAAAACACTCACAATTTTGTCAATCGGAGTACGAAGTCCAAAAAACATAGTCCCTTTAAATAAAGAAAAAGGCTTAGATTTACAGCAATTACAATATAATTGCTTATTTTTGTACGTCCTAATACAAATAATACCATCGCCTACTTTTCCATATTTAGGGCACTGCTCATTATCACAATATTGAGACGCTTTGAAACCATTAAATTCTTCTTCTGACATAACTTTTTTTTAATTTTGCAAAGATACAAAAAAAAAATCAATTTAACTTGAAAGCTGTGGAAAAAATATTTTATTTTGTTAATTTTATTTAAAATTTATTTTTATTCTTAAAAAAAAGTAATTATATATATTTTACAAAATATTATTTGGTAAAAATTCAAATATGCAAATTTTAAATAATTAACATATTTGTTTAAAAAATTATATTTAAGTAATAAATTAACAAAAATTAAAATTATAAAAAAGGTAACAAAATAAAAATTTAAGATTTATATTTTCACCAAATTATATTTGGATTATTATTTATCAAAAAAAATAAAGAATAAAAAAAACCTTATTTAAAGCCATTTTAAGGACATTTTTACTAAGAAAACATTTTTTCCACAGCTTTCAAAATTTAACATAACTTAGTCGTGCAGTTTCCTCTTTCGGTCTACAAGAAACCATAAAAAAACAAAGTAAGACAATAAAAAAACGCCAATTATTTTAACAAATAATCGAGGGGAGGGTAAAAATTTAAATATTTTCGCATAAAAAATGAGATTATAAATCAAACAATAGTTTTAATGGTGCAAAGGTAGGTTTTTATTTTGAGATATACAAATGAAAGAAGTTATTTTTGTATAAAAAATATTTTCATTTTCTGAATAAATTCACTAAAAACCAAACAAATCAAAATTATTTTTTTGATAAAATTTTGTTTGTTTTAGTATAAATTATTTTTTATAACTATATTTGCAAAAAATAATTTCAAAAAAAATATTTAGTTATGCGTACCCTTTTTTTACCTATTTTCTTACTCATTGTCTTATTTTGTTGGCTTTTTAGTATGAAAGCACACGCCCAAACAGAACGTTGGCAACAGCGTGCTGATTATACGATGGATATTGTGATGAATACAGAAAATCATACATTTACAGGAAAACAAAAAATTGTTTATTTTAATAATTCTCCTGATACTTTGAATAAAGTTTTTTATCATCTTTATTACAATGCTTTTCAGCCCAATAGTGCTATGGATATGCGTTCACGCACTATCGAAGACCCAGACCGAAGAGTAAAAGATAGAATTTTTAAACTCAAACCCAATGAAATTGGAAATCAAAAAATAAATAGTTTAAAAATAAATGGAGCGAATGCTACTTACAAAATAGAAGGAACTATTTTAGAAGTAAACTTACCAAAATCTATTTTACCAAAATCAAAAGTAACGTTAGACATGGAATTTGAAGCCCAAATTCCCAATCAAATCAGAAGAACAGGAAAAAATAATGCCGAAGGAATTTCTTATTCGATGGCTCAATGGTATCCAAAATTATGTCATTATGATTATCAAGGTTGGCACGCAAATCCTTATATTGCACGTGAATTTTATGGTTATTTTGGAGAATTTGAAGTGAAAATTACGATTGATTCGAGTTTTGTAATCGGTGGCACAGGTTATCTTCAAAATCCATTAGAGATAGGAAAAGGATACGAAAAAGCAGGTCAAAAAGTTAAAAAATCAAATTCAAAAACAAATACTTGGCATTTCAAAGCACAAAACGTTCACGATTTTGCATGGGGAGCAGACCAAGATTATTTACATACGACTACTGAAGTTGATGGCGTTTTGTTGCGTTTCTTTTTTCAAAAAGGCAATGATAAAGTGAAAGCAAATTGGGAAAAATTACGCCAAAATATAGGAAAAGGTTTGCAGTTTTTGAACAAAAATTATGGACAATATCCATACAAAGAATATGCTTTTGTGCAAGGGGGAGATGGTGGAATGGAATATCCTATGTGTACTTTGATGAATGGAAATGGCGAATATGGGGGACTTTTTGGAACAGCTATGCACGAACTAATTCATAGTTGGTATCAAGGAGTTTTGGCTACTAACGAGGCTTTGTATGCGTGGATGGACGAAGGTTTTAATACGTATGTGGGCGATGAATTTGATGGCGGAAATCATACAGACACGTATGGAGCATATTTTGATATTGTAAAAGCAGGAAAAGAGGAAGCAATGGATATTCACGCTGACCATTTCAATACCAATAGAGCCTATTCTGTTGGGTCTTATGTCAAAGGTTCTATCTTTTTAAATCAATTAAGTTATGTGATTGGTAAGAAAAATTTGGATAAGGGTATGTTACAATATTACAATACTTGGAAATTTAAACACCCAAATACGAACGACTTTATACGAGTAATGGAAAATGTATCAGGTTTGGAATTGGATTGGTACAAAGAATATTTTGTCAATACAACTTACACGATTGATTATGCTATCAAAAACGTAAAACAAGCCGATAATCAACTCCAAATTACTTTAGAAAGAAAAGGAAAAATGCCTATGCCGTTAGAGGTTTTGGTCGAATATAAAGATGGTAGAAAAGAAATGTATTATATTCCTTTGGATTTGATGCGTGGCGAAAAACCAAACGAAGACGATAAAATAACTCGAATGATTAAACCTGACTGGACGTGGACTTATCCTTCTTATCGTTTAGATATTAATGCTGATTTAAAAAATATTGATAAAATTTGTATCGATAAAAGTCAAAAAATGGCTGATGTAGATAGAAATAATAATTTTTATAATGCAGATGAAAAAAATGAAACGATATTTATAGAGAAAAAATAATTTTTTTATTTTCTATAAAAATATTCAAAAACAAAAAATAGATAAAAAAGTAATAAACTTTGTGTAAAAATATATTTTTGGTAACTTTATCAAACATATTTTTACACTTTTTTTATACTTATTTGCTTTCTGACAATAAATTTTTCAAAAAAAAAGTAAAAAACACAAAATAATCTAAAATTTATTATATTTTTGTGGAAAAATTATCATAAACAATAAAAAAGCATTTTTTCAAAAAAAATTATGGAAACTCCTGAAATACCAAATCCAGAAATATCTGATGTAAAATCAAAAAAAGATAACAAAAATCAAGATATCACTGACAACCTAATTACTACTTCTAAAACTTGGCTCAAATTTTTTGATGACAAAGACGCTGTTCAACTTTTTTTGAGCAAAGCATTGCCTATTTATTTGCCAAGATGCCGTTGGTTTGGTGGAAAATCAAAAAAAATAAAATATTTTAAAGTACAATATAACATTCCTTTTGTGTTCAATAATACAGGTTTGTATATGATGGTTTTGGAGGCAAATTATGTGGCTGCTTATTCTGAAAGTTATTTTTTACCTTTATTTTTTACGGAAGAAGACCCTAAAAAAATTGATAAAAAAGCTATTATTTGTGCATTGCAAATTGGTGATAAAGTTGGAACTCTGGTCGATGCTTTATATAATGAAGAATGTAGGAGACAAATTTTTAAACATATTCTTAAACAAAAAGACCTTAATCTAGGCGAGGGAAGCGTTTTGAAATTTGAAAGAGGAAGCGTTTTGAAAGATTTTGATAGTAAAGAAACCCTGACTTCTTATGTATTAAAAGCAGACCAAAGCAATACTTCTGTGATTTATAATGATAGATTTTTCTTAAAAATTTATAGAAATTTATTCAGAGATACAAATCCTGATTATGAAACAACGAGATTTTTAACCGAAAATACAAAGTTTCAAAATTCGCCTACGTATGCGGGCAGCATCACTTGGGTAAGAGAAAAATTTTTTGATGTTTCTTTTGGATTGATGCAAGAAAAAGTCCAAAATGAAGGAGATGCTTGGAAATATTTGAACGAGAAAATAAAAGTATATTTCGAAAAAATAAAAGAATTTCATCAAACAAATTGGCAACAAATTCCAAATGTTCCTTTGTATCAACCGCGTTCTATTCGTGAATTAGAGCCTGAATTGGTCGATTTGATAGGATATGATACTTTGAAAAATATTGAAAAATTAGCCCAACGCACAGCAGAAATGCATATTGCTATTTCATCTGATAGAAGCAATATTACATTTTTACCTGTTTTGTATAATGAAGATTATTCGGTTTGGTTAAAAAATAGATTGATGTATCAATTTGATAGACGTTTAGATTTGATTGATAAAAATATTGAAGATTTGGAAGGTTTATCCAAAGAATACGCACAAAGATTTGCAGATAACAAAGAAAATATTATCAACATTATTCTTGGTTTTGATGAATCTAAATTGATTAGCAAAAGGGTA
This sequence comes from Cytophagales bacterium, assembly GCA_013298075.1. Classification (GTDB taxonomy): domain Bacteria; phylum Bacteroidota; class Bacteroidia; order Cytophagales; family Microscillaceae; genus RDXZ01. Next base: position 5,898 of record JAAFJG010000061.1, read on the forward strand.
AGGATTCATGGCGATTATCATTTAGGACAAGTCTTAAAAAAAGGAGATGATTTTATTATTTTAGATTTTGAAGGCGAGCCAGAAAGCACCATTCGAGATAGAAAAGTAAAACAACCACCCTTAAAAGATGTAGCTGGAATGTTGCGTTCCTTTCATTATGCGGTATATTCTAATATTTTTGAGCAGTTAGAAACAGGCGAATGGAGTTATGATACGTTACAAGAAGTAGGAAAAAAATATTATGATTGTATTGTCGCCATATTTTTAAATACGTATATTAAAACGGCAATGGACAATTCTTTGGATATTGGATATAGGTCTGAAATTGATTATTTATTAAAATATCATTTGTTAGAGAAAGCCATTTATGAATTGGGTTATGAACTCAATGCCAGACCTGCGTGGGCAATTATTCCGCTCAAAGGTATTATGGATTTGTTAGATGATTTCAAAAAAAACTAATATATTTCTCACTGACATTACGCAAGGCTAAAAGCTGGTAAATTCATTTTATTTGTTATACACATATTTTTCATAAATTTTATTTGTTCCCAAGCAGTTTTTAATGCTTGTAATAAGATACTTCTTTTAAGGGACTAAGTAGCAAATAATATACCCACCGAGTACAATTTCTTCAAGGTTTTAAAAACCTTGAAGAAATTTTTCCGATAAAAAACCCTTTTAAATGGGTATTATATTTTTTAGAAGCTCCCTAAATCTTTTGATAATCATTACGCTATCTCTAATAATTCTTTAGCACTTCTGATAGCATTTTCAGAAATAGTCGAACCGCTAATCATTTGAGCAATTTCTTGCACACGTTCTTGTTCAGAAAGTTGTTTGATACGGCTAATTGTTCGCTCTGTGTTATTATCTTTATAGACAAAATAATGATTATTTCCTTTGGAAGCAATTTGTGGCAAATGCGTAATTGCCATAATTTGATGTTGATTTGCCATAGATTGCAACATTTTTCCCATTTTAAAAGCAATTTCTCCCGAAATTCCTGTATCAATTTCATCAAAAATAATCGTTGGCAAAGCCGTTTTATTTGCCAAAATATATTTCACAGCCAACATCAACCTCGAAAATTCACCTCCCGAAGCTACTTTACTAATTTCTTGTGGATTTACGCCTTTATTCGCAGAAAATAAAAAATTAATCACATCAATTCCTTCGTTAGTTGGCTCTTGTGGCATAATATTGACTTTCAAAATAGCATTTGGCATACCTAAATCAGCCAATAAATTCATTAATTCTTGGGCTAAAATTTCTTTAATTTGATGACGAGAATCTGACAATTTTTGTGCTTTTTCGTCTAAAACTGCTTTAATTTCTTTTAATTTTGAGGCTAATTCTTGAATATCTTCATCAAAATTTTCTACTTTTTTTACTTTTTCTTCTAATTCTGCTTGTTTTTCTAACAATTTAGCTATTGTTTTAACGTAATGTTTTTTCTGTAATTGATAAATCGAACTCAATCTTGCGTTCAATTCTTCAATCCTTTCAGGAGAATATTCGATAGATTCATATTCTCTTTCTATTTCATTGGCAATATCTTGCAATTCAGTTCTGCAACTTTCCAAACGCTCATATAATTGCATATATACATTCGAAACGTCAGTCAAAGACGATAATAAATTTGTATTTACACGCAATTCATCGGTAACTGCTCCATCTCCCACACTCAAATATGTAGAAATTCGTTGAAATTTTGTTTTAATTTCTTCAGAACGTTCTAATTTTTTGAGTTCCATTTCTGCTTCTTCTTGCTCATCTGGCTGTAAGTTAGCGTCTTCGAGTTCTTTATATAAAAATAAATTATAATCGTATTCCTTTTGAAATTCAGCGTATTCTTTTTGTTTTTGATGATATTGTTTTTTGATTTGTGTATAAGATTTATAACAAATTTGATAATATTTCAACAAATCTTTATTATTAGCAAATAAATCGACAATATTTAACTGAAAAATATGGTTGCCTAATTGTAAATTATCGTGTTGCGAATGAACATCTAATAATTTTGTACCAATAATTTTTAAAGTTTCGAGATTGACAGGCGTATCATTGATAAAAGCCCTCGATTTTCCTGCAGGCGTAATTTCTCTGCGAATAGTGGTTTGAATTTGAAAATCTAAGTCTGCATTTTCGAATAATTGTTGCATTTGATATGCACCAATATCAAATAAAGCCTCAATTACGCATTTTTCATTTTCATTAAACAATGATTTTGAGTCAGCACGATTGCCCAAAAGCAAACCGATTGCTCCTAACATAATTGATTTTCCCGCACCTGTTTCGCCTGTGATAATATTCAACGATTGATGTGGTTCTAAATGCAGATGCTCAATTAAAGCATAATTTTTTATTTCTAATTCTTTTAACATATTTGCAATATTTTTTGGGTATATTTGTTAATATATACTTCTAAAATCGACTATAAATTCGGAAATTTGATTAATGTCAAAATTATATTTTTTCAATAATTTATCTTGAAACTTGATTGTATTTTGGTTTATTTCTATCACTTTTCCGTGAAAAGTGGTGTTATTTTTTAATACTAAATTTAATTCTGTATTGATATTTTTTTGTAGATTTTCTGATACATTTTCACCATAAAATCGTATTTGTCTTTTGCCCATTTTATAAATACATATATTTTTTGCACAAAACTATAAATATATTGTTTAAAAAAAAAGTTTTTTTGATTTTTTTTTACAAAATTAAATTAATCTACCTCAATTTTTTGATTTTTTATCCAATTTTTTTGGGCAGGTGTGAATAAAATGCTGGCACTATTTTTTTGAATTTTGACGCTCAAAATTTTTAATTTTTTGAGTTGAGTAATTTCTTCAGGTAATTTTTTGAGTTCATTTCCAGATAAAATAAGTTGCTCCAAATTTTCTAATTTTCCAATACTCGCAGGAATTTCATCTAATAAATTTAAACCCAAACTTAAAATTTTTAGATTTTTGAGTTCGCTAATTTCATCGGGAATTTTTGCAATAGAATTTTTATCTAAATTCAATTCTATTAGATTTTTTAATTCTTTTATTTCTTCTGAAATTTCATTAATTTGATTGTCAGGAAACTGTAATTTGTATAAATATTTGAAGTTTTTAACCCCCTTCAAATTAAATAAACCATTACCAAATCCTGTCAAAGTACGTAAATTCACCAAATTTTTACATTGATTTAAGTCGTTTAGTCCTATTTGTTCTATATTTAAAAACCTTAGATTTGTCATTTTTTCGATACCTAATAAGTTTTGTAAATCCGAATTTTTTTGATTATTTATGTTCAATGCGTAAACTTTTTTAGGGTTTTTATTTGCTTCTACAAACAAATCATAAGTTTTAAATTGATAATGTTTCAGAATAATAGTTGAATCATCTAATTCTTTTTTTTGTTTTTCATAAGTTTGAAATAAATTTAGCAAAGTTTCATCAAGTTTTGCTAATTTTATGCTATCTTTTTTGATTTCTTGTTGAAAAAATTTACTTTTTTCTAAGATTGGTAAAATATTTTCACGTTGTTCTTCTTCAAATTCTAAAAAACCATTTTTCCACGCAAAAAAAGCAAAATCAGGAGTATATTCCATTGGATTATAAATATAATTGACAAATTTTAGTTTTGGTAAATCTATCAATATATCAAAATCTTTGATTTTATTTCCGCCTGCATCTATGCTTTCTAATTTTTTTAGATTTTTTATTTCTGTAGGAAATGCTGTAATTTCATTGTTATAAATATCTAAAAATTTTAAATTTTGTAGTTTTCCAATGCTTGCGGGCAGGTTTTGTAATTTATTTCCAATCAATACCAACGATTCCAAAGAAGTTATATCACCAATTTCAGTAGGCAAACTTGTTAAACTATTACCGCCTAACGACAATGTTTTTAACTTTTTAAGCGGTTTTATTTTCAACAAAATATCTTTTATATCCAAGAAAGGATTTGTATCGATGACTAATTTTTGTAAATTTTTGAAGTTTTGAATTTCTTTGAATACAGATTTTAAGCCTGCCCGATGACAAATTAAAACTTGTAAATTTTTAAATTGTAACATTTGTGGCGGAAATTCTGTCATTTTTTTATCAATTAATTCTAATTTATATACTTCCAAAGGCTTTTTTAGTGCTTCTTCTATGGATTTAAAAGTAGTTTTTTTCGCTAATTGAGCAGAATCTAATAAGGCATTTTGTGCATAGATAGACGCACTCATTAGCATAAAAGAAAAGTATAAAAATATTTTTTTCATCGTATATGTATTATTTTATCATTGATTATCAATCATTTACATTAAAATATTTAGTAATTGTTGCATATCTTTTTGATTTTTCTTTTCGCCAGATGTTTCATAACTATTCAACAAATTTCTACACATTCGTATCAAAATGTCTTTATGCGAGCAAGAATTATAAAATTTTTCATTTTTAGGGATTCTACTTTTTTTCAAATATTCATCAATATCAGTTTTATAAAAAACTAAACCGCCTTCAAAAACATTGATATATATTTGATTTTCTTCGCTTTGGTGCATCAATATAAAAATATTAGGAAAATTTACGCCATAAACTGGCATTCTCAATCGTTGTGCAATCAACATATAAATTACACACAAACCAATAGGATTACTTTTATGCGTATCTAATACCCAACTCAACATCGAATTATCGGGGTTTTGTGGATTTTCATTATTGCGTTTGAACTTCCAACGATTAAAAAAAATATCGTTTAAATGTTGAATTTGTTCATATACGGGGGCATAGGTGCGGTGCGAAAGCCAAATTTCATAAAAAATATCATCAATAGATTTTTTTAAATCTTTGAGTTGGATATTTGGATAACGATAACGATTGAGAATCCATAATCCTTCTAATAAATCATCTTGATTTTCAGCCACCCATTGTTTCATATCGGTTTTTATGCCGTCATAATGTAGATTTCGAATCAAATTTTCGATTCTATCTTGCACCAAGACGCTTGGATGAGTTTGCCATTCTTTTTCCAAAAAAGGTACGACAGGCATTCCCAAACTCATTATTTTTTGAGAAATATGGCTAATAATTTCGCTATCTTCATCATCAAGCAATGACACAAGTGCTTTTATTTCGTTTGTGTTTGTGGACATCATTTTACCTCAAAAATTTAATTTTATAATGTTCTTTTCCTGTTTTTTTTATTCTGATGACAGCACCATATTCGAGTTCAAATCTGAATGCTTTGGCGGGAGGCATTTCAAATAAAATAGATAAAATGCTTTGAATAACGCCAAAATGCGTTACAATTCCCACTTTTTGATAATTTTTTTCGATTAATTCATTCCAAAAATGTTCTACTCTATTTCTTACAATTTGATAACTTTCGCCGTTGGGAACAATTTTATCGATGAAATTTTCCATCCATTCGTTCATCAATTTTTCATCTATTTCACTCCATTTTTTCATTTCCCAATCTCCAAAATTCATTTCTTTGAGTTCATTTTTAAAAGAAATCAAATCATTATTTTTTTGTAAATGTTGTGCCAAATGTTTGCAACGAAACAACGGACTCGAATAAATTGGAATTTCAGCAAAATTAGGTAAAATATTTTGAATTTCGTGCAATTCTTGTTCAAAAGTTTTTTCTAATTTTAAATCTGTATCACCATAACAAATTCCTTTCTCTATCAAAGGCGTTGTGTGTCTGATTAAGTAAATTTCTTGCGTCATTTTCTTGGTTTTTTTAGAAGAATTTATGTGTATTTATTTGTGTATTTTAGGTTTAAAAAAACTCGTACTAACTAAATTTAGAACGAGTTTTGTATCAATATATTTGAAAATATTTTTTATTTTTATTCTTTTAAGGTTTTTAATTCATCAATATTCGTTGTGTTGAAATATTTATAAACCAACCAAATAATAGCCAACGCAACCGAAACTTCCGCAGTGGCAACCACCATAATAAATAATGCAAAAACGTGTCCACGCAAATATTCCTTGTCAAATTGTCCAAAAACAATTAAATTAAGATTAGCAGCATTCAGAATTAGTTCGATGCCCATCAAAATAACGATAATATTTTTTTTAGTTAATACGATTAAAGTGCCAATACTAAACAAAAAAGCACTTAAAGATACATATAAAGTAATCATTTATTTTTTGATTTTTAGAAAGTTTGTTTAGAAAATGATTTTTTTTATAATAATAATAAAAATTTATTTATATTTTTTATCTAAAAAAAAAAAGATAATATATATATTTATATGTCATTGTTTATTAAAATACTTATTGATTTTATCACTAATTTCTTCACTACTTGGAAGTAATTTTTCATAATCTTTGGGCAATTTATTAGTCAGCGTATATGTAGTTACGCCTATGGGCATTTGAGAAGTTTTTAATGAATACTCAACAATCGTTCTATTTTTCTCTTTACAAATAATAATTCCTATGCTATCTTTTTCGTTTGGTAATTTTATTTTATCGTTAAGTACAGCCAAATAAAACTCCATTTTTCCTTTATATTCGGGTAAAACTCACCTATTTTTAATTCAATAGCAACAAGACATTGAATTTGTCTGTGATAAAGTAATAAGTCTATAAAATACTCTTGATTTTCAACTTCTACTTTGAATTGATTACCTACAAATGTGAATTGATGTCCCATTTCCATAAGAAAATTTCTGATATTTTGGGTAAGAGCATTTTCTAATTCTCGTTCTGAATGTTCATCAGCTAACTTTAAGAAATCAAAAGTGTATTCATCTTTTATGGCTAATATGGCTTGATTTTTTAGGTCATTAGGCAAAGTATTTTCAAAATTAGTTTGATTTAATAGATATTTTTCAAAAGTTTTATTTTCTATTTGATGTATTAAAATATTTTTTGTCCAGCCAAATTTTTTTACAGCATTTATATAAAATTGACGTTCTTGATTATTTTTACATTTATTTAAAATTACAATGTGTTTTGTCCAACTAATCTCTCCAACCAATGGTCGGAGAAATTCAACAGTTTGATATTCTGAATAAAACTGAGCCATCAACCAAAGATTAGTGGTAGAAAAACCTGTAATACCCGGAAATTCTAATTGTAGTTCTTTAGATAAAGTAGTTACAATACCTTTTCCCCAATTTTCATTTTGTTTTTCTGCAATAGATTTTCCTATTTCCCAATATAATTGAATGAGTTGATTATTAACAACTTTTAACGCTTCATATTGAGCATTGCGGATTTTTTGCTTAATTTCAGCAATAAAATTATATTGTATAAGTTCCATTATTTAATATGGTTGCTACTTTTGATATTAAAAATTCCTCAACTGCTTTAAGTATAAAAAAAGAAACGTTGCTATAAGTACATATATTTAAAAAATTATTCTGAAAATAATTGATGCTGTCCCAGATAATTTTCTAAAATCTCTTTTTTGAAAATATGTTAAGTTAATTGATATTTTCTTCTTAGGTCATTGATTAGGAATTTTTTTTGCATTGTAAAACTTTCGGAATGTATTTCTTGAAATAAATTTTTCCACGCTTGAAAAAGTTCAACTTCATTTTTTTCAAATGTTTCTATATTTATTTTTTTTGAGATTAAATATTCTTCAAAAGTCATTTTAATTTTGGTTTTTAGTTTCCTTTTTTGATAATTTTTTGGATAAATTCTTTTCCTTTTTGTCTGATTTTGATGAGATACATACCGTTTGATAAATCATCTAAAAATATTTCTGATTTCAAATCATTTTCCATTACAATCGTTTTCAGTTCACGCCCAGACATATCTAAAATAATCAATTCTGCCATTTCAGAATTATTTTTTTCTACTATAATTTTATCCACAAAAGGATTAGGAGAAATTTTAAAACCACTCAAAGCAATAGGTTCTAAAGCAGTAGGCGGATTTCCTACAATAATATTTTTAGTCATAATCGTTCCGCAACCTTGTGCATTTCGGGCTTGATAACGCACTAAATAAGTTCCTGCAGTAGTAAAACTCACCACTGGATTTTGTTGAGTACTCATCATTCCGTTCCCAAAATCCCAATAATAACTATTTGCTCCACTTGTCAAATTAGTAAAATTAACTTGTAAAGGAGCAAAACCACCATTGACAGAAGTTTGAAATAGAGAAGTTAAAGAATTATTGACTATAATTGTTTTCGAAATTGTACCTCGACAACCATTCGAATTTTGCACCATTAAATCAACTTGATATGTCCCCGAAGTTACAAAACTATAAAAAGGATTTTGTAAAGTGGTACTATCTAATCTTACACCTAAATTAGTTTTAAAAACCCATTTCCATTGATTGATTTGTCCGTTTGTATTCGCAGGCAAAACACTTAAATCTGTAAATTTTGTAGGTACATTGACGCAAGCAGGCGTAAAAGAAAAATTAGCATTGGGTAAATCGGCATTTAATAAGGTTATTTCTTTGCTTGTGGTAGATGAACAACCAGCGTCATCAACAATGGTTAAACTAATCGTATATTTTTGTCCACTCACAAAAGCAGTCGAATTGGCTAAAAAAGGAGTAATTCCATCAATAGAAGGCAAACTTAAACCACCTTTTCTAATATAAGTAGTGTTAATAGGTGCGGCTTGCCAATAAGTACCATCACCAAAACTCCAAATTCTTTGTACAATTTTTCCTCCATCTGTCATTTCTGTGGCTGAAATACTACTTAAATCTTCTAAATCTATCGTGCCTGATGCACAATCTAATTGTTTTATTCTAAAATCCGCTTTTGGATATTTGCTTACTCTGATGTTTTTTGTATAAACACTCGAACAGCCATTTGTATTATTGACCGTTAAATTTACTTGATAATTTCCCGATTGTGGATATTGATAAGTTGGATTAGCCACAGAAGAAGTTTGTCCATTTCCAAAATCCCAAATCGTTTGATTGATTAAATTTAAGTTTCCATAAGAAAGATTGATAAAATTAGTGGTCAATCCAAGACATTGATTTTGTAATACAAACTTTGCTACGCCCGCTTCTTTTATCCGAATAGAATCAGCATAATGATTGATAAGTCTGTTATCACTATTATATGTTCTTAATTCCATTATATTTTTACCTGATTCAAATTTTATATCTAAACTTGGTTTACTATCACTTATAATAGGATTAGAACTAATTGAGTTAGGGAATTTTAACCGAATTAGTCTACCAACATTAGCATTTGATGCTGTATAAGCGAAAAAGTTACGATTGATAGAAAAAAAATACCAAGTCGAGTTTGCGTCATCTTTTACTAAATCAAAACCAATAGAGGCAGCCCCAGGTTGTGCAATATTTCCTAAAATCCCAAAATTTCCTAAGTTTTGAAGAGTAGGGCGATTGTATAAACTATTGCCATACTTCCATCTTAAAACAGCTCCATTTACTTCTACTGCATAACCCCACCAATCTAAACCATCTTTATAAACTCTATGATAATAAAAAGTAATAGATGATGGCAATACAGGATTTGGAACGCCATTAAAATAGTCTATGGTAGGTATATTATTTAAAGAAGTGCCAAATCTCAAGATTCCCCAACGAGCGCCTAGCATTGAAAAAGGAAGATGCCAATGTCCGTTTTCATCTTTTGCTAAATCATCAGCCAAACAACCTACATTTAAAATAGCACGTGTATAAGTAGGTGCATTATCTAAACTATTACCGAAATCATAAACAAGCACTCCTAAACTTTGCGGAAACATAGCGATAAAAATAAACCATTTATTAGTGACATCATCAAATCTTACACTAGAACCTGTGGGATTTGGATTTAGACTTATGGGTACGTTCAATCCTGTAATTATAGTTTGACAAGAAGGACTTAAATTTGCTATTGATGTTCCGAAATTAAAACGAACCACTGCTCCTGAAATACAAGTATAAAACATATACCAACTTCCATTACTTTTAGTTACTTCTACATGATAACCTCCAGCAGGTGTGCCACAACCATACGTACCTACTTGCGTATAAGTGGGAATATTATCTAAACTATTACCAAAATTTGCTCTCAAAATATTAGAATACCCAGCATTGACTATAAATCCATACCAATTTCCATCGTCATCTTTTACCAATTTAATAGTTTCGGGTCTGAATGTAAACTGCATAAAACCGTTGATGACGGTGGCTTGTGGGGTATTACTTAAATCTCCTGTGGCAAAATCCCAAGCATGTCTCAAAGTCTGATTGGCAGGACTTGTAAAAGTAATAGGTTGTTCAGGGCAAGCTATGTAAGGTTGTCCAAATACTTGTGCTTGTATATATTGTTGAAACAATACAAAACATATACATAGAAATATTACTTTTTTGAAATGCATATTTTTTTATAATTATTATTGTATAACTATTTTTTATGAATGATAATTTTTTTTGTGTAGAATTGATTTTTATTAAAAATTCCTTTTACAAAATAAATTCCATCTTTAAGTGTAGATACATCTATTGTTTCAAAGGTAAAACCTTTTTCAATATTTTTCTGAAAATAAATTTTTCCTAAGACATCAATTACATAAATTTTTTCGGGTAATTCTCCTGATAAATGAATAAAATCTTGCGCAGGATTAGGATAAAGAGTCCAATTTTGTGTGATAATTTCTGGCTCAAATGCCGTAGGAATATCTTTACTAAAAATAGGTCTAATCAATAAACTTCCTTTTTCATTGTCCGCAGGTTGCCAATTTAACCATTGATTTCCTGCATTAAACCAAGTATAAGGCGAAGCATCATTATTCAAATCTAAACCAACGGTCAATCTATCATTAGAAGTTTGTTCCCAACCAATCAAAAAATCTCCCGCAGGAAGTACTATTTTTGGAAACCAAAAATTTGGTATAGTAGTGCGTTTCATATCCTGCACACTCAATAATTGATTTCTTTTGGTCGGATAACGAATAGGTACATTTACTTTATATAAAATAGAATCTTTGATTTGACTTCCATCAGCAATCCATTTCCAAATAACGAGATTAAAAGTTTGAGAAGACAAATCTTTTTCAAATTTAGTAAAATGAATATTTATATCTGTTAAAGTATCAGGTTGAGAAAGATTAAAACGCACTCCTACACGCCCAAAACGTTGATTAATTCCTGCGCCATATTCTGCAGTTCCATCATCATAAGCAAAAAAATCTGATATTTGGTTATAAGATTTTATGGTATCATTTCTTTTTAAATCTATGCCTTGAATGGTAGTCGAATTATCTCCAGAATTGATAATAAATTGTGTTTTTAAACCTAATTTTTTAGGAATAATTGGAAAAATAGTAGGAACTATGGGAGCAGTCATAGGCGTTTGTTGTGCTGTCCCACCTAAAATAAAAGGAGTTACATTGACTAAAGTCCCTAATAACGCATTATTATTTAAAGTATCTCTGACTTCACATTTATAACTAATTACATCAAAACCTGTTCCACTCAAATTATTGATGCTACTTTCTACGATTGCATTTAATTGATTGGGAATATCAGCCCAAAAATGTTTAATAGGAATAGAAGTATATCTTTTTAAAAGTCCTTTAAAATTTTTAGAAGCAGTAATTTCTTCTACTCTAAAATTTTGGTTGCGTCTATTTCTATCCAAATAAACATAATCGACATTCCACACATCATACATACCTGATAAACGCCCAAACGCTTGTATTCTGAACTGAAAAGAACTAAAAAAATATAATGGATTTTTCAAAGCCAAACTCACGCCCGTAAAATTATTATCAGCATTTCCTCCTGTTGTTTTCCAAACTGTTACCCAAGTATTATCACTTCTTTTGAATTGAACAATCAAAGAATCATTGACATCAGGCATTTCTCCTCTTCCACTTTTTTGATAATAAAAACTCAAATAAACAGAATCTGCAGGCGTAAAAGTAGATAAATCTATCGAATAAGTAGTTAGTTGGTCAGATAAACCTGTTGCTTCTACCACCACATTAGAAAAATTATAAGGTTGTCCTAATTGATTTAATCCATCAAAAGTAGCCACTCCCACCGAAATTGGATTGATAGCAAAATTTTGATTGATAAATGTCCCTTGTTGTGGTTGCCAAATGGTTGTGTCAGCCTTTCCTATATAAGTAGAAAAATCATCAAAAACAGGCAGCAGTAGAATAGGTGGCGTTTTTAATCGATTAGATTTACTTTTTTCTTGGTAATAATTTTGATTAGGCACAACATTAAATTGTGCTTTTATATGTATAATTATCATAAAAAAAACAAAGAAAAGAGTTATTTTTTGTAGATTTATTTTTCTACTTTTGATTTTCTTTTGGTTCATTTTTCTTAGGTTCTGATTTAGGTTTTTTATCTTTTTTTAGTTGATGTCCTTCTTCTTCTGCTCCCTTTCGGGCATCTTTTTTCATTTGTTTAGCATCTTTGATATTATCATTTTGTTCCAATAAGTCAGCACTATCTAAGGCTTTGCGTGGTCTTCCAGCAGAATTTCCTGCAATCCAAACATCAATCATTTGCCCTGGGCGAACTTTATTTACTTCTCTACTTTGTACATCTTTCACACGATTTCCAGCGACATAATAAGTAGGAGTTTGTCTTACGATTGTTCCCAATGGTGCATCAGAATTATAATCATAATTTTTTTCAAGGATTAAATCTTGTCCTTTTGTAATTGTTTCTGCTTCTTCCAAAGTCATTCCAACTAAATTAGGCACATCAAATTTATCATCGCCTAAACCGTCTGCGACCAGCAAATCAACTTTACTTTTATGAGCAACCATCATTGCCATACCTTGTAAATCTGTATTAGAGGTATATTTTTTTCCATCGATGGTTATTTCTAAAATTACATTTTTACCTTCGTAAGGTTTGTATTGAATACGTCCAATTTCTAAACGAGCATTTTTTATTGTGTTGATAGCATCAGAAAAAGGAGAACCAAGAATTTCAATAGGAATTTTTACTTTTGGAAATATATTTGGATTGATATTAATTCTAATTTTACGACTTTGTTTTACACGCAAACCTGCTTCAGGAATTTGTGCAAAAGCAACCAAAGAAGCATCTTTATAAGAAATAGTAGTTGTACTATCTATTTCATAATCTAAACTTTTAGAATCTAAGAAACGTTGTAAGTCTGTTAATTTCATTCCCACAATATTAGGAACGGTAATTGTATCTCCGTGATGCGTCCATGCAGGTAGAAATGACATAAAAAGTAACATAATTGCTACTACACATAAAGACAAAATTAGTCCAATGTGTACAAAAATATCAATAATTGAATTTGATTTTACAAAATTATATTTTGAAAGGAAATCTAAAAAATTATCCCAAATACGTAACATAAAAGTATATTGTTTATTCTAAAACGCAAAATTATAAAAATAAATTCATTTTTTTATATTTTCTTCGAGATTTATTGAAAAATTCATTTTTATAGATGTCAATTTATATAAACTTAAGGGACTAAGTAGAAAATATTATACCCAGAAAAACTCCCTCACCTTCGGGGAGGGCTGGGGTCAGTGTTGTTAAGTTCTAATATTTGTCAGGTAAATTTTTTGATGTTGTCCCTAATTCGTTGCAATTTTTTTATTTTGGAACATTTGCTACAGTACAGACGTTGTATGCAACGTCTGTACAACGATATACTTTTTCTGCAACGAATTTGGGACACTACCAAAAAATCTAGTGTTCAGTCGGAGTGAAAAATTCGTTTTTTATTTTGTAAATAGCATCTAAAAAATAGGCGTTAACTCTTATTTTTTAGATGAGAAACAGGTTTTTATTTCATTCTCCGAAAATTTGAGAAAGACTGAACACTAGTATAAAAATTAAAAGTTTATCAATATGAGTGACATTTTGAATTTAACATAAAAAGGCTATTTAAAGATGATTAAGGCATTTTTCAATACTTTTAAATTTTAGTATTTGGTTAAATGAATAAAAAATACTTACGGGAATTTGTCGTATCTATTTTTAATTAATGTTTTAAATACAAAAAATTCTTTTATACTAAATTTAAGCCTTTATAGCCTTTACAACTATGTCACCCATATTGGTTTATCAATAAAATTATAAATTATTATACTATTCAATTTATTTTTATTATAAAAATTAAATTATCTAAAAATAACTAAAAAATTATTTCATTGATTATCAATGTTTTATAAATTATTTTAAAAATATTTTTTACTACGTAAATAGACTGCGCATTGATGTATGTATCTTTGCAATATCAAATGAGGTCAAGATAAAGTTACTTCACACTTTTTAGGAAAAAAAAATAACTTTATACAATTATCTTATTTGCTATTTATTAGAAGCGGTAGCTCAGTTGGTAGAGCAGCGTAAAAAAATTTGTAATTATCAAAAAGGTCAAATAAATTTTACTTCACCATTAAGGACGTGAGTCGTAGGTTCGAATCCTACCTGCTTCGCAAAACATAGGTCAAAATAAACTTACTTCTGCCGAAAGGCAAATTATTTGGGTTAATTCAAGTTTTTATAATTATCTTGTTTTTATTATTTTAGGTCAATTATTACTTACTTCTGCTGCAAAGCAACTCACTTTTAATGATTAGTAATAACATTATCTATTTTTTTTTACGATTATGAGTACATTAGGACACGTGAGCCTGCGTCAAAAGGCAATCTTTATTCCCGAAGCTTCTTTAGTGAATACTGAAAGAAAAGGAATTAAAAAAAGTGTTACTAACTTAATTGCGAGTTTAGCAAAATTAGGTTTTGGAGTAACGGAGGAATTAATGTATGCTTTGAATCAAAGTACTCCTACATTTCAGGCTCATTTATTAGAAAAATTCAAAGAAATATTAGGGTTACATAAAAATTGGACTCCTTTGGTGAAAGATTGGGACACGCCAACCAACGAAAATTTTATCGACCATTTGATTACTTTTTTGGTTAATATATTCAAAGGAAAAGGCACAAAATTACAATGTGGGCATATTATTCCAGCAGGAACTTTTCCATTGGAACGTTATAATGGTTGTCCTTTTTGTGGTACGCCATTTGAGTTTGGAAAAATTGAAAACTATGGACAAGGGAGTAATTTAAAAATATTAGAATTATGGAATGAAAAAGATTTGGCTCTTTTTTTTGAAGATTTATTGGCTTCAAAAACCGCCTTAGATGCCACACAAATCGATTCTTTAAAAATTCTACTGGAAAAAATGCCTTTGCCAAAAGAACTAAATATTGGTATGAAAGAAACATCTATCGTCGTGATTGATGCGTATATAGAAAAAGGTAATGGCAACAAAGTACAAGATTTATTTACTTCGCCTACTGATATTTTGCGTTATTTATGGTACAAACATACAGGTTTTTTGCAAATTATTGAACCAAAAACAATCATTGCCAGAAAACAAGATTTGAATGTAATTCGCCCTAAAACAGGTCCGAAAAGTGCTAAAACGCGTATCAGTGATTTTAAAGAATTAAAACTATCTTATGATAGAAAAACTTGTGCGATTGTAGCAAAATGGCTCACAAATCTCCCCATAGAAACCGAAAAAATGTGTGAAATGATGCACCCAAAACGCGGTATGTGGGTTCGATTTATTCGTGCTTTACGTTTGCCTGAATATAGCAAAAAAGTTGGTTTTGAGCATTTAAAAGAAGTTTTGGATATGTTTTATAACCAAAATTATACGGTTTGGCAAGGGCGAGTCAATTATTATCGTTTGCGTACTGATGAAGAAAAAACATTGAAATTATTACAACAACGTCCGGGTTTGTTTGCGCGTTCTTTGTTTGCGAATATGCTTTGGTTTGGAGCAGAAAATACGTTAAATGCGTTCAAAGAAGTGATTGATAAAGTGCCTGCTCGTTTGGTTTTTACGTTGAATATGTACGCAGAAAATTATTTTGACCCTACCAATAATGATAGACATGTCAAACCTTTGGGAGGTGGAAAAAATAAAGTAATTCAAAAAAATCATTTACTTTCTTTGTATAAAAGCAAAGAATTAGAAGCAATGCAATCAAGCGTTCAGGATTTATCTTTGTTTGCTGTTGAAAAACGTTTTGAGAAAATCAAAAATGATAATAAAACGATATTTATTGCTGATAATTTGTTTAATATGCCTGTTTCGATTGGTGATAGAAGTGAAACTATTCAAGATTTACCTTCGGCATTGATGGGAACTAAATTTAAAATCGAAGGCAATCACGTAAGATTATTTATGCAATGGGGAACAGGTTTATCTGCACAACATTTAGATATGGATTTGAGTTGTCATATTGCCTACGAGAATACTTATGCCATTTGTTCTTATTCAAGTTTATCGCCTTGGGGTTGTAAACATAGTGGAGATATTATCAATATTCCTGACAAAATAGGAACGGCAGAATATATTGAAATTGATATAGCAGCTTTGCACGAAAGAAAAGCAAAATATGTTACTTTTACTTGTAATGCTTTTAGCAATGGAGCAATTTCGCCTAATTTAACAGTAGGTTGGATGAATTCTAAATTTCCGATGCAAATTTCGCCCACAAAAGGCGTGGCTTATGACCCTTCTTGTGTGCAACATCAAGTCAGAGTTACGCAAGGTTTGACAAAAGGTTTAGTTTTTGGCGTATTAGATGTAGCAAAACGTGAAATTACTTGGTTAGAAATGTCATTTGGCGGACAAGTAGTGCAAGGTTTGGATATGAAAGGCGTAGAAACTTTATTAGCAAAACTAAATTCAAAGTTATCGATTGGCAATTTATTAGCTATCAAAGCAAAAGCACAAAAAATGACGATTGTAAAAGATAGCACAAAAGCAGACGAGATATATGACGAAAAATGGGCAATCAATGCCGCCAGCGTTACGAAGTTATTGATAGATTAGAAATAAAAAATATTCCCAAGTTTTTTTTGGGAATATTTTTTTTATATTAACTCGATAAATTTTTTATGTCAATTCAACCAATTTAAAACCTTGTCCGTGTATGTTTAAGATTTGTAATTTATCGTCTTCTTTCAAAAATTTACGTAATTTTGTGATATATACGTCCATACTTCTTGCATTAAAATAGCTATCGTTTTTCCATATTTTTTTCAATGTAAAACTTCTGTCAAGCGTTTGATTTTTACATTCGCACAACATTTTTAGTAATTCTGCTTCTTTTGAAGTTAGTTTTTGGTTTGTATCTCCCAAACTTAATTTGTGTTGAATATAATCAAATGAATATTTTCCGATTTGAAAAATATCTGTTTCAATATCATCATCAACTTTATTAGTTCTTCTTAAAATGGCTTGCATTCTCAACAACAATTCTTCCATTCTAAAAGGTTTGGTCATATAATCATCTGCCCCAATTTTAAGTCCGTGAATTGTGTCTTCTTTCATTGCCCTGGCAGTAAGAAATAAAATCGGAATATTTTTATCATTTTCTCTTACTCTTTCCGCTAGAGTAAAGCCATCTAATTTTGGTAACATTACATCAAAGATACAAAAATCAAATTGATTATTTTGAAAATTATTCCAACCTTCTTCTCCATCTCTACTTAATAAAGTGGGATAACCTTTGAGTTCTAAATATTCACTCAATAATTCACCTAGATTTTTATCGTCTTCTACCAAAAGCACTCTTACATTTTCCATTGTGTTTTTATTTTTTTGTTATATAGTTTTTAGAACGACAAATGTTGTATTATTCTAAAATAGTTATCATTTTAGTATCAAAATAAATAAAAAATTACATTTTCTTTTGACTATTTTTTAACAAAACAAATAAATGTTAAAAATCAATTTGAAAAATAGTAAAAATTGCTAATTATTTTGGTGTTGTCCCAAATCCATTGCAAGAGATTTAACATAAAATCGTTGTGGATACTTTTTTTTGAATATAAAAATAAATTTGCAACGAGATTAGGACAGAGCATAGATTTTGTTTTTAAAAATTATATTGTTTTCACACAATCACTCGCAATTTTTGCCGATAACAAACACAAAGGGATTCCTCCGCCTGGATGCACACTTCCACCACAAAAATAAAGGTTTTTGATTTGATTAGAAAAATTAGCGTGTCTTAAAAAAGCGGAATATTTATTGTTCGAACTATTCCCATATAATGCACCTTGCGTGCTTGATGTGCGTAATTCGATAGTGCGTGGGTCAAAAATTATTTCTTCTTCTATCAAATTTTCAATATTTTGTTGCAATATTTTGGATAATTTTTGGAGAATATTTTTTTTAGTTTTTTGGATAATTTCGTCCCAATTTTGTCCTGAATTATTGGGAGCATTCACCATTACAAACCAATTTTCTGAATTTTTTGGTGCATCATCTTTTTTTTGTTTTGCCGTAATATTGACATAAATAGTTACCTCATCAGCTATTGTTTTTTGGTTAAAAATACAATCAAATTCTTGTTTATAATCATCAGCAAAAAATATATTATGCACGTTTAATTCTGGAAATTCTTGTTTTATTCCCCAATAAAAAATAATTCCCGAACTCGATTTTTCTTGTGTTAATAATTTTTGTGGTGATTTTATTTGTGGTAAAAGTTTTTGATACGTACCCACAATATCCATATTTGAAACAATAATATTGGCTTTGTGGGCTTGTATGCTATTATTTTTTAAATTTTTTACATTTAAACCAATAATTTTTTTGTTTGAATTATCTAATACAATTTTTTCGACTTGATGATTCAGATGAAAATTTACGCCTATATCTTTGGCTAATTTCACTAAACTTTCTGTAATTGAATACATTCCTTTTGAAGGGAAAAAAGTACCAAAACCAAATTCAAAATGTGGAATAATACTCATAATTCCTGATGTTTGATAAGGATTTGAGCCATTATAAGTCGCATATCGATTAAAAAATTGTATCATTTTTTCGTCCTCAAAACTATTTTCATTGAGTTGATTCAAAGATTTAAAAATATCTAATTTTCCTATGCTCACAATGCCTTTTAAAGTCGATACATTCAAAAAATTTTTAACTTTATGCAACGATTGTTCTAAAAAAACTTGGTTCGTAATTTCATATTTTTTTTTACTTTTTTCTAAATATTTTTTGAGTGTAATTGCTTTATCTTTAGTTTTATTTTCAACTTCTTGAGCAAATTTTTCGAGGTCTGTATAAGCGTGCAAAATGGTACCATCATTATAAAAATAATGGCAAGCCGTTTCCAAACTTTTATATTCAAAATATTGATGAATATCTTTTTTTGCCAATGTAAATAATTCTTCTATCATTTGTGGCATCGTAAAAAGCGAAGGACCTGCGTCAAAACGATATTTTCCCAAAGAAAATTCTGATAATTTTCCACCAAAAAAATCGTTACTTTCCCATACCTCTACATTATGTCCTTTTGTTTTTAAGCGTATTGCACTCGCAATACCTGCAATTCCTGCCCCTATAATATGTACGCAAGGTGTCATTTTTTAATTTTTTTTAGTTTTTTGATATACTTTGATAGCAAATTTTTAATTTTGTGAATAAATATTTATTTTATTATTCTTCTTTCAAGGTTTTTAAAACCTTGAAGGAATTTTATAACATTATTTTAAACATAAAAGAAGTGACGTTATCAAACTCAAAAGTAATTGATTTTATATTTTTTTTAAAGATAAATTCTTGAAAATCAATCTTAAAAATCAGGAAAATCTTAGTTATTTTTGTTTATGCCTGTGTTTTTTCGATTACTTCTCTGATTTGTTTTTCCAATAAAATAACTAAATATTCGGGCGTAAAATCAGCAGGTTCGATAGGTTCTAATACTTCAAATCCATAACGCACATTGAAAGGTACAGGCATATAATTATATTTCCCCAAAAGCCAAGTGTTACTCACAGCTACAGGTACAACCAATGCATTAGGCAATTTTTCTAATAATTTCATAATTCCAGCAGTTTTAAAAGGTTTTGTAACGCCATCTTTTGAACGAGTTCCTTCGGGGAAAATAGCGGCTGACCAATTATTTTTAATAATCTCATCAACTCCTTTTTCGATAGCCGTCAAAGCTTGTTCTTTGTCTTTTCTATCAATAAGCATGTGTCGTCCATTATGTAAATAATAAGAAATAGAAGGAATTCCTTTTCCAACCTCTTTTTTAGCAACAAATTTTGGATTATTTTTGCGAAAATACCATAGAATCAACGGAATATCAAACAAACTTTGGTGATTGCTGACAACAATCAAGGGTCTGTTGATATTTTTTAATTTATTTTTATAAGGATTAATAACTCGAAACCAAGAACCTGTGAATATAAAAATATTTACCAGAAATCCTTGTAAAGAGTACGTTACGGATTCTAAGGCTTTCAACCCAAAAACTTTATGACTTATCCACATCAAAGGATGAAAAATCAATAATAATAACCCAAAAACAATTAAAAAAAAAGGCGTAAAAAGCCAAGAAATAATTTTTTTCATATCAAAATAAAAGGTTTATAAGACTAACTAAAAACAAGAAAAATACAGGATTAAGTTATGTTAAATTAATTTTTTTTTTTATCTTTACAAAAATTAAAAAA
>JAAFJG010000062.1 GCA_013298075.1 Cytophagales bacterium
TAATAAACCAAAGTTAGAGGTTTTTTTTAAATTCTGTATCTTTTTTCTCGTTTTTTTTTAACCCTAAAAATCAAATTTTTTGCATCAAGAAATTTATCAAAAATTGCCACATTCTGAACAGCCTACTTTAGAGGTTATAATTCTATAAATTTAAGAATGAATTATTTATCATTAGAAATTAGGTCACCCAAAGAAATTTTAGAATATGAACAATAAAAATAAAGTAACAGAAAAAAAATTTGACACAGTCAAAATTTTTAGGGTAATTAAAGAAGAAATATCCAAAGACTTAGTAGGAAAATCAGCCGAACAGATAATGGAATATTTGAAAGTAAATAGCTTAAAATAAAAAATAAAAAAATAACTTATTGATAATCAATAAGTTATTTGTATTTTTTAATTGTTGATTAAAAAGGAATTGATAACAATAAAAACAAATAATGAAAACAAATAATGAAAATACTTGTTGGTTTTAGGATACTGAATTTGGATTCACTCTTTATATATTGTATTGTCCCATTTATATTTTACTTTATCCAATATACTTTGATAATGACATTTTTTTATGTTAATCCTTGGTTTGTGTGCCATAGACCAAGGAGAAAAAACCAGTTGGGGGAGAATTTCCTAAGAACTAAAATATTTAATCATCAAAAACTTTTTCATCAAATTCATTATTAAAAGTAGGATTAAATATTAATACATTTTTAGTATTCTTATCATTCGAATATTTTTCTATTTTTTTTATGTAAAAGTGGGTTTTATCTATCCAATAAGTTATTTTTTCGACATATTTTTTGACTCCTAAGTTTGGAATAGGTATTTCGAATCCTACTTTGATACTTGTATTTTTTAAAGTTTCTTTATATGTTTTGACATCTTCCTTTGTTATCTCTTTATGTATTTCTTGTGTTAGTTTATAGTAGGATTTATTATCCAATATTTCCTCTCTTTCTAAACTTATTTTGGTTTTGAAAGGATGTAACTCATAATTAATATCAGTTATAAGAAGTGGTAATATATACTGGTTTTCTAGAGAGTTTTGTACGGCAGATTTTATATTTTCAAGCGTGGTATAACTACCTTTTTCGGAAAGTAAATCATCATTTATCCTAAAGATATTGTTTTTACCAAAAATGCAAGTTACAAACGGCAAGGAAGAATTATTTTCGACGTAAAGATATTTGAAACAAAGATTATCACGTTTGAAGAATATTTTAATTTCTGCTTTGTGATTACTTCCTGTATCTTGTTGATTATCTTGAGAATTATATACCTTTACATTGTCAGTATAAAATATAGATTTTTGATATACTTCAATAGTTTTTTCAACTATTTGAGTTGTATTTAATTGTTCCATGTTAGCCGATAAAGAGGTATAAATAATAAGTAAAAGATTAAATATTTGCATATTTTGTATAAATTTATATTTTTGAAAGAATTATAAAAAAAGTATTTTTTATTAATTCTTTCAAAGTAACTATTATATAATTAAAATTTTTGTATCTTTCAAAAAATAAAAAGTAATACACTTGACTTTTATTTTTTAAAAGATAATTTTTTAGTAAAAATTAACACTAATTTTGATTAGCACAAAGACCAGCACGAAGAACAAATTTCCCACCTGCACGCGCTTGGCAACCTACATCCTTACCGCAAGCATTATGTTCCTTATAATATGAACCAAATGCCTCAATCATACACTCAAGAAAACCTATTTCCACAATTATTTCACCTATAGCATCTTTAATGATTGTATTTTCATCACCAATATCACTAAGTTCGCCTATTTCACTATGAAAAGCTTCATTTTTTTGTGAAATATATTGAAGTTGTGTGTTGTGTAAATTAATGTCATAACCTATAATATTGAGATAATTTTCTTGTGAAGAATTACTAGGCAAATTTTTAATTGCATCTCTCAATAAACTTTTTTCTTCGACAGTGTAGTTTTGTGTCAAGCGTTTTACTTCGTTCACAATCTCAACCTGTTTCAAAACATAGTTTCTAAAATTAGCATTGTTAAGTAAAATTGTTTTTAAATCTGATGATTTTTTAACAATTTTAACTTCTTTTTTCGACACCAAAGGTTCGACTTTTTCTGAATAATTATTACAGCCAATTAAAAAAGAACAAAGCATAACTTGCAAAATAATTTTTATTTTTTTCATTTTAATAAAGATTTAAGTGAATAAAAATACATAATATAATGCAAAGCAAAGCAAAGCAAAGCAAACGACAAATCCAAATATTTTTTGTTAAATTTTTGTTAAATTTTTGTTAAATATTATTTTATTACTAATATATTCAAGTATTCTTAATTTAAGTATCAATCAAACCATTACTTAAACCAAAAATGAGTAGAAAAATGCTCGTTATAAGAATAGAAAATAGTGTATTTTCATTAAAATAACAAGTATATTTCGCATAAATTTTCTAAGGAGCATTTTTTTTTAATAAAATTACTTTTAAAAAAACTTTGAATTTGATAAAAAATGTATTAAAATTGCACCGATTTTCTCACAATAAATAATAAAAAATGTCTTTTTATTCTTTTCATTTTCGCAAATATTACGTAATTATTGCCTTATTTTTTTGTTTAACGGCTTGTGATACCACCAAATCGCTTAACAATAAAGGCAAAGAAACGCCCTTGATGACTGTTGGAAAAACCCCAATTTCTGTCAAAGAATTTAAGTATATGTACGAAAAAAGTACATTGAACAATGATAGTCTTTATAATGAAAAAAATTTGAAAGACTATATTGAGCCTTTCAAAAATTATAAACTCAAAGTGTCAGAGGCTTTGAATAAAGGTTTGGACACGACTGATGCGTTTAAAAAAGAGTTTTTGACGTATCAAGAACAATTAGCACAACCTTTTTTAATTGATAATCAAGGATTGGATTCGTTGATAAAATTAACGTATCAAAGAAGCAACGAAGAAATAAATGTTTCGCATGTGATGGTGCGTGTTTCGCAAGATGCCACGCCTACGGACACGCTCAATGCGTTCAAAAAAATAGGCGAAGCATTGGCACAAACCGCCACAGGAAAGAATTTTGATGATATTGCTACCAAATATTCCGAAGATTACACAGCAGAACAAAACAAAGGAAATTTAGGATATATTTCAAGTTTACAAACTGAAAAAATATTTGAAGATGTGGCTTATCAAACACAAAAAGGACAAGTTTCAGGTATTTTTAGAACGTCAAAAGGCTATCATTTTTTGAAAGTAATGGACAGAAGAAATGCGTCAGGAACTTTCAAAATTGCGCATATTATGAAACATATTAGCAAAAAATCAACAGAAGAAGATAAGAAAAAATCAAAAGAAAAAATTGATGAAATTTATCAAAAATTACAAAAAGGGGAAGTATGGGATTCGCTTTGTAAATATTCTGACGATGCCACTTCGCGTATGCAACAAGGCGTTTTGCCTGAGTTTACGGTCGGAAAAATATTGCCTGAAATGGAAACGCAAGCCATGAAATTACAAAAACCAAGCGAATATTCTGCTCCTTTTCAAACAATTTATGGCTGGCATATTGTGCAATTAATTTACAAAAAACCTATTCCAACGTTTAGAGAGCAACAAACGTATTTAAAACAACAAGTTCCGAAAGAAACTCGATTCGATTATTTGCAAAATATACTTATCCAAAAAAGAAAAAAAGAGTATAAATTTACAGAAAATAATAAAGTTTGGGATTTGGCATTGGCAAAAGTTGATAACAGAATTTTGCAAGGAAGTTGGAGTTATAATAGCACAGAATTGCTTGTAAAAGAAATTTTATTGACAATGAAATCAAAATATATCAAAAAAGAAAAAAAATATTCTGTCAAAGATTTTTTTGATTTTGTGTATGAAAAACAAGTAATGCAGCCTACTTTGAAAGACGAAAAACACTATTTTCATTTGTTATACGAACGTTTTAAAAAGTTTGTTGTCTTAGAATTTGAAAAAGAAAATTTATCTGCTACACGAGAAGATTATCGACTTTTGGTGAATGAATACAAAGAAGGCACGATGATTTATGAATTGATGAACGAAAAAATTTGGAAAAAAGCCTTAGATGACACCACAGGCGTAAAAAACTTTTTTAATCGTACTCGCGTGAATTATAAATGGGGACAAAGAGCCAACGCAACTATTTATCAAGTGGCGAATCAAAATGTGTTGAGCGAATTAAAATCATATTTGAATAAAAAAATGTATCCAATGATTCAAATAGAAATTCCTGCGTTGAAATATGATAAAAATGATATTTCTATTGATGAAGAATCGATGACAATTTTAAATCAAATTATCAATCTAATGAAAAAAGACCAGAATTTGAGATTGGAAATTATGGGTTATGGTGATGATGCAGAACGAAAAACGATTGCACAAGAAAGAATTGACCCGTTGATTAAACAACTTACTTTCAAAAGAATCGAGGCAAAAAGAATTACTTCTAAAAATTTTGGTAGTTCAAAACCTATTTCTAAAACTGATAAAGCCAAAAATCAAAGAGTTGAATTGTATTTGTATTCTACGGATAAAATGCAATTAGAAACTATTTTGAATAAAAATATGCCTACTAATTTGAAAGTTACAGAAGGTTTATTTCAAAAATTAGACAATGCTTATTTAGATGAAACGGATTGGAAAGCAGGAACTTATACTATCAATAAAAATAATAAAACTTTTTATATTGATATTGCCGATATTAAAGAAGCACGTTTGAAAGATTTTGATGAAGTAAGAGGAAATGTAATTACTGATTATCAAGTTTTTTTAGAGGACGAATGGATAAAAGAATTAAAAGCAAAATATCCAATTGTTGTTGATGAAATTCAAATTAAAAAAATGATAAAATAAAAATAAAAGAATGCTTTGTAAATTTATATAAACAATGAAAATGTATTTTTTGAATTGCCTCCAGATTTATCTCTTGGCTTTGACACGCTTTTTTGTATAATTGTTTGATAATGAATAATTTAGGTCAAAAAAAGAGCCTTAAAAAATAATTTTGTCATTGAAATTTTTACTTGGAATTGTCAAAAAAGTAGTTTACATTTGCGTATTCAATAATTTCCACTAATTTTGATACTGATATTTCTTTTATGTTTAGAATAATGTTATAAAATTCTTTCAAGGTTTTTTAAAACCTTGAAAGAATAAAATAAATATTTATTTACAAAATTAAAAAAGTCGTTATCAAATTAGAGTTTTTTAAATGGTAGCCAAAAATTGACAAAAATCATTAAAAATTCAAGAAAAAAGAAAAAAAATCCGTATTAATCCGCTAAATCAGTGTTATCTGTGTGCTAAAATCTCTTTCATTTAAAAAATACTATTATAGAAAAAGTAAAAATATTTTTTGATTAGTAGTCGTTTTTTCAGTTGTCAATATTGTCAATGTCGAAGACTTGACAATCTGAAAAGAACAACTTTTTTAATAACTATATCAATCCATCTTATATCTTCATAACCAAAAAAAAACCTCTCTAAAATAGAGAGGTTTTTTTGAGTTTTAACAATAACTAAACTAATTAGTTCCTTTATTGTATTACAATTTTGCGTACAATTTTTTTATTATTTTGAGTAATATGCAACAAATACAAACCTTTGCTTAGATGTGCGAGGTCAATAGTTGTTTTATTACCTTTGAATATATCTTTGAGCAATAATTTTCCTTGTAAATCTTGCAATTCGAAGGCATTTATATCACCATTTTTCCAGTTATTCAATTCAATAGTTAGATTGTCTGTCGTTGGAATAGGATATATATTGATTTCTGTTTCGCCTGCTTTGATAAAGATAACATTAGAATAAGAAAAACTACCATTGAAATCAATTTGTTTCAAACGATAATAACTATCTTCGTTATTTTTGGTATCTAACGTATAATTTTTTATCGTGTTAGAGTGACCAAAGCCATCAGAAAAAGCAATTTTAGTAAAGTCTATAGCATTTTTACTTGTTTCTATCTCAAAACCTTTGTTATTGATTTCTGTCGCAGTTTTCCAAGTTAAATTTACGTTGTCATTGTCTTTTCTTTTGCCTTCGAAACTTAATAGTGTCATAGGCAAAGGTGAACTTGTACTTCCAATTTCAAATTGACTAAAACTTGTTTGCGAAGTAAAACCTGTAAATTGAATAACTTTTGTCGAATTATTCGCACTCGTTGCCTGAGCAAAAAAAGCAGGAAAAACAGCCGCTGAATTATCAGGACGTTTGTATAATTTCAAATTACTTGGTGTAGCCACATCTGTCGTAGAAATTGTATTGCTACTTGGTAAAGTAAAATTCATTCCATTGTACGCCACTGAGCCTGCACCAAATTGTCTTACAATCCAATAACAAGTAGATGTGTTTGTGCCTTGATTCAGTGCATTCACGCTATTAATTGGATTGCCACGAAGTTGATACGCAACAAATTCATCAGTAGGAGTAGGAGCAGTAAAATTAATAGCCAAATTTGAATTAACAAATGTATTGAGTCCAGTGACTATATTCATTCTACTCGAAGTACCAGTAGCCACCGCAACTTCGGAAGGTGTGCGAGTAGGTGCATTTATCAATGTACCATTATTGCCTGCTACTGCATCAACCGCATTGCCTGAAGTTTCATTGAATTGATAATAAGCCAATAAATCAGCCTCAAAACCTGATGAAGTAAGGTGCATATTTTCACGTATTTGGTTTTGGGTGCGAGCGGTATTCCATATACGTATTTCGTCAAAAGAGCCATAGGTTAAATTGCCAATTCCATCATTACCAAAAAAAAGAGTACTAGGATTAGTAACAATGCTATTAGGTATATTTAGGTTAGGAAAAATAAGTGATTGTAGCATACCGTTGATATAACATTTTAGTTTGGTAGCATTTGTGTTCTCTGTGCCATCAAATACCATTGCTATATGCGTCCATTGATTGGTAGGTATTACATCTGTATTAGTATATGCCCAACTTTGACCAGTCGTATTATTATTTTCAATACCTATTATAATATCATTTGCACTCCCTGCTGCTGTTGCGCCTTGTAATATAAACCAGCGTGAGCCATAAGTAGTTCCTTTACTGATAATTCCACCATAATCTCTCCAACTTCCTATTTTTACCCAAGTTTCTACACTCATTTTGGTTAATCCATTTGATACATTTGAAGAAACAGATACAGCTTGATTTAGGGTTGTGCCGTCAAAATTCATCATATTGGTACGCGATAAAGCAGGTGCCTCATTGATAATCTTACCATTTAAAGTAATAGTCTGATTGGTTGCGTCCGTACTACTTGCAGTTAATAGAGCGGTTTTATTACCAAGCGTCAATCCTGATTTGAGTCTTACATATATCGTAACAGGTTGTCCTGTGAGATTATTACCACTTCTTGCTAAATTCAAAGTAGGAAAAAAAGTACTATTATCTGTGCTGAGTTCCCAATCTGTTGTATTGATTACAATTGTAGCATCAGCAGTTAGATTTGATCCAGTAATAGTAAATGACTCTGAAGTAGAAGGATTAACATTCGTAACTATTCTAACATTTGAAAAGTCTATGGCGGAAAGTGAAAGTGTAGGTGATACCAAAGAATTAGCATCATTTTTTTCTGTTCCTCCATAAAATTTACTTATAGATCCCATAATTTCTGTTAAATGGAGATTATCTTCTATTACCCCTGATATCATATTTGGTTGAGCAGTAGAGGTAATTATTGTTTCTATTTTGTTTGCTTTATGATTATAATTGAGTCCATAAAATACTTGTGTTTGCATACCAAATAAACTCAGGCATAAAACAAGTCTTTTTCCTATCTTTTGATAGATTGAATAGTTATATTTTATCATACTTTTTTACATTTTAAATATTTTATGTATTATATTTATGATGCAAAGATAGATAAAAGATTTTAATATACAATTTTATTGACGTATTCCTTTGATATTTTTTTCTACTTCGCTGTCCCATTATTTTTTTAACAAATATTTTAACAATTTATTTGGAATTAGTCAAGCAAAAAAAATGTTTTGAATCGTATATCAAAAATAAAAACATAATGAAACATTTTTATCTTTTTTTGTTTATTTGGCTGATTTTATCTATAAAACTCACGTTATTATTCGCACAAGCTTCTCCTAAAATTTTACACACAGGAGAAATACTAAACAAAATAAAAAAATTAGAAGTATTAGGCTCGGCTTTGTATTTAGCAGCCCATCCTGATGACGAAAATACCGCTGTGATTGCTTATTTATCCAACGAAAAAAAAGTTAGAACAGGCTATTTATCTTTGACAAGAGGCGATGGTGGACAGAATTTAATCGGAGCAGAACAAAGCGAATTATTGGGTTTGATACGGACACAAGAATTGTTGCAAGCAAGAAGAATCGATGGCGGTGAGCAGTTTTTTACGCGTGCCAATGATTTTGGATTTTCTAAAAATGCCCAAGAAACATTCAGTATTTGGAACAAAAAAGAATTATTGAAAGATGTAGTAAGAATTATTCGTTATTTCAAACCTGATGTAATTATTACTCGTTTTCCACCCAATCGCGACGCGGGACATGGGCATCACGAAGCTTCTATGCTATTGGCTTTGGAGGCTTTTGAGTTGGCAAATGATGAAAATTATGAACCAAGTTTAGGCAAAAAGCATCAAACTACGAGATTGGTTTGGAACGAATATTCAAGAGGTTTTAGGAATGCAACCGCAGATAGCACCAAATCTTTTAGTACTGAAATTGGTAATTTTAATCATTTATTAGGTAAATCTAATTTGGTGATTGCAGCAGAAAGTAGAAGTATGCATAAATCACAAGGCTTTGGAACAGCCAAAAATTATGGCAACAGAATAGATTGGTTTCAACATTTCAAAGGCAAAAAAGCGGAGAAAGATTTGTTTGATGATATAGATCTATCGTGGAAAAAAATTCCTCATTCTCAAAAAATACAGGCATTATTAGAAGAAATTATTCGCACTTATCAACCCGAAAAACCTTTTGAAAGCGTGGGGCTTTTATTGAGATTGAAAAAAGAAATTTTGGAGATTGGTGAAAAAAATAAAGATTATTTACATATTTTAGACGTAAAAATCAAACAAATAGATACAATTTTAAAGTCTTGTTTGGGACTTTGGGTTGATGCCAATGCTAAAAATTGCAATGTTTCGCAAGGCGATTCTTTAGAAGTCAATGTAGAAATTTCTCAAAATAGTCCATTTCCTATTGAAATTGAATATCATTTGACAGCCAATCACAGAGATTTTGAGGGTTGGAGCGAAAAGGTGAATGTATCCAAAGGAAAAATGTATTCGAAGAAAAATAAATATTTTATTCCTAAAAATTTTCCTACGACACAACCTTATTGGTTACGCCAAAAAAAAGAAAATGAATTTTTTAAGATTGACAATGAAAGCGAATTTTTAGTTCCAGAAAATCAACCTTTTATCTTTGCAAATGTAAACGTAAAAATAAAAAATGATTA
Organism: Cytophagales bacterium; assembly: GCA_013298075.1. Lineage (GTDB taxonomy): Bacteria > Bacteroidota > Bacteroidia > Cytophagales > Microscillaceae > RDXZ01. The sequence goes on from JAAFJG010000062.1 coordinate 9,476, forward strand.
TTTTCAATGTCAAATTCCTGTTACTTATAAATTTGTAAAACCTGAAGAAGGCGAAATTTATCGTCCTTTGGAGATTACGCCCGCAGTAATGGTCAATTTTTCAGAAAAAAACTTGCTTTTTGCCTCAGAAAAAACAGAGGAATTAAAAATTACTATCAAAGCAGGAAAAAATAATGTCAAAGGAAAATTAAAATTAGAAATTCCAAATGATTGGAAAATTTCGCCCAAAGAATACGAATTTAATTTACCCAAAAAAGAAGATGAAATCGATATTTTTGCCAAAATTACACCACCTAAAAATGTTTCTATTGGCAACATAAAAGCATTTATTCAATTAGAAAATGAATCTACTTTTATCGAAGCAAAAGGAATTTTACGCATCGAATACGCTCATATTCCTACGCAAACTTTATTTCCTATCGCAGAAACCAAATTAAATCGTTTAGAAATCAAAACTACTTCGCCCAAAATTGGTTATATTGCAGGAGCAGGCGATGAAATTCCGCGTTATTTGACCCAATTAGGTTATCAAGTAACGATGTTGGATAAAAATTTGTTACAAAAAGAAAATTTATCTTCTTATAAAACGATTATTGTGGGCGTACGTGCTTATAACACAGAAGAACATCTAAAAGTAGAGCAAAAAGATTTACACGAATACGTAGAAAATGGCGGAGTTTTGGTGGTGCAATACCAAACTGCTCAAGAGTTGAAAGTGCCACAATTAGGCGTTTTTCCTATCACGCAGAGTCGAGAAAGAGTTACGGAAGAAAAGGCAGAAGTACGTTTTTTAAGCCCAAAACATCAAATTTTAAATTCACCTAATCAAATTTCGCAAGAAGATTTTAAAAATTGGGTACAAGAAAGAGGTTTATATTTTGCAGGTAGTTGGGATATAAATTATACGCCTATTTTATCTTCAAATGATACAAACGAAAAGCCTCAAGATGGCGGTTTGTTGGTTGCAAAATATGGAAAAGGAAAATTTATTTATACAGGTTATTCGTTTTTTAGGCAAATTCCTGCGGGTGTGAGTGGTGCGATTCGTTTGTTTGTTAATTTGTTGGAGAAATAAATCGAGGTTTTTCAGAAATAAAAAATCTGTTTTAATCTGATAAATGCGTGTTATTTGTGTGCTAAAATCTTTATCATATTAAAAATACTATTTTTTTTAGAATTATTTTGAAATAAATTATTATTTTTTAAAACAATTTAATTAGCTATTTGTTTACACTGCAGTAAACTGATTTTTTCAGCTACATTTTTTCATATTTTTTTTATTTACAATATACACACACTTAGCTAATAAACATCATGAGGATTAGAGTTGTTTTTGTAGTGCAAAATAAAGGGGCAACTGTTCCTTTTCATCACCAGTATTTATTGGCACAATATATTCGAAACATTGTCGAAAGCAATCCTGAATATACAGAAAATTGTCCATTTTATAATTTTTCGGGCATCAAAGGGCAAACTAAAATCAGTAGAAATGGATTACATTTTTATTCGTCAAGAGTAACCTTGGTATTGGCAAGCAGAAGCAAAGAATGGATTGATTTTATTATCCAAAAAATGTTTCAATTCAAAGAAATTAAAATTGGTAATTTATTGCTTACTCCCGAATCAGTTGAGCAAGAAATCCATCATAACATTGAAGAGGCAGTGAAATATATTTGTATTTCTCCGTTGGTTTTATGCAAACCACAAGAAGATGCAACTTATCAAGCCAAAAAATTTATTGCTCCTGATTTAGATATTTTTTCAGATTTATTATATGAAGCAACCATCGAAAGAATGGCTCAGTCTGATGAATATTCAGAAGAAGAATTAGTATCTTTTAGTAAATTTCAGTTAGTTCCTGATGAATTTTATTTGAAAAAAATAAAAGAAGACCAGAAAAAATTTGCTCGAATTTATACACTTTCAGACGATAGCAAACAAGAAGTAAGAGGTTACACGTTGCCATTTACATTATACGCACCCAAAAAAGTACAAGAATTTGTATTTAATTGCGGTTTAGGAACTTTTTCAGAAGAAGGATATGGTATGATTGATTTGGTCAGACCTGCAGGAAGTACGCAAAGATTGGAAACTTATTTTACTCCTTAATCCAGATTTTTATTTTTTATATTGATAAAAAAAATTTCATACATAATGCGTTAGGGACTAAATAAAAAATAATATACCTATAAAAAACTCCCTCACCTTTGGGGAGGGCTGGGGTGGGGCATAATTTGACTAAAAAGCCCCACCCTAACCCCCAGCGGTGAGGGAACTAAAAATAAGATTTTTTTGGTTGGGTAATTTATTTTTTAGATGCTCCCTTATGTATAAAATTTTTTTTTTTTCAATTACCCCAAAAAAGTGAAATTATTGTATATTTTTCAGGTTTCACATCCAAACATCAAAAATAAATTTTATTTCTAAAAAAAAAGCACTAATTTTGAGGAAAATTAAAAATAAAGAAAAAAAGTACCATTTTTGTATTTATACTTTTGTATTTATACTTTTACATTCTCATATATTTATAATATTTTTGTATGTCTAATATCGTAAAACATCAAACGCAAGAAATAAAGTTTTATAAAACTCCCGAATTTAAAAAACTTTCTATCCAAAAAAGGAAAGAAATGTTGGAAGAGTATGCCAAAAATACACGAAAAGAAGTAACCGAAAGCTTTGAATATAATAAAAAACAAGTAACAACGATTGGAAAATGGACATTAGGAGTAATAGGAAGTTATCTTACTTATCGTTTGCTGTTTTCAAAAAGTAAAAAAAATAAATCACACAAAGAAAATAAGCCTATCGAAAAAATTATTTACCAAGAAAAAAAAATATCTTCAAGAATTTGGAGCAGAATACAAAACCAAATTTTTGAATTTGCTTTTGATTGGTTATTAGATTCAGCCCAAGAAAAATTTAAAAAATATACTCACAAAAAAGACAATGACAATTCTCAATAATATTTACGAAAGAAAACAAAAAAAATTAAAATCTTTTGCTTTGTTAATTGACCCTGATAAATTTGATACGCATATTTTTCAAAAACTGAATGAAAAAAATGCCTTTCAAAAAGCAGACTATATTTTCGTGGGCGGAAGTTTGATTCAAGACGTAAATTTAGGAGGGACTATCACGCAAATTAAAACGGTTTGCGAAAAACCTATTATTATTTTTCCCGGTAGCAATATGCACATTGATAGCAATGCTGATGGAATTCTGTTGCTTTCTTTGATTTCTGGGCGTAATTCTGATTTTTTGATTGGACAACATATCGTGGCTGCTCCCATTCTCAAAAAAAGTAAATTGGAAGTATTGGCAACAGGTTATATGCTGATAGAAGGTGGAAAACCAACGACTGCCTCTTATATGAGTAATACTACGCCTATTCCACACGATAAACCAGAAGTGGCGGCTTGTACGGCTATGGCAGGAGAAATGTTGGGTTTGAAGTTGATTTATGCAGATACAGGAAGTGGAGCGAATAAATCTGTGAGCAATAAAATGATTTATATGTTAAGAAAAACGGTTGATTTGCCGATTATTATTGGTGGCGGAGTCAGAACAGCTCACCAAGCCCAAGAAATCTGGGAGGCAGGGGCAGATATTTTAGTCGTGGGAAATGCGATAGAAGAAAATCCTGATTTTATTGATGAATTATTTGCAAAAAAAGAAATATTGAACGAAAAAATAGAAATTTTATAGAAAAAAATACCAAAAATAAAAAAAAATTAGAATTTATTTTTATTTTTACAAAAAAAAATACTAATTTAGCACCTAAAATTATATCTTTATACTATTTGGAAGTATCTTTGCTCATAATATCATCTAAAAAAACGATTATTTAAAAAATAAAGATAAACCTCACTTATTACAACATATACAAACACTATGGAAAAAACTCGTGAAACAGAGTTTGGTTATATCCTCGATACAGATATTTATCTGAAAGGATACATGGGCTTCCCTGACCGCAGAATCGGACAGGTAAAAACTACGGAAGAAGCCTCAATGAAATATTTTGAAGACCGCTATCAATTAGCAGAAAAAAAAGTAAATGACCTTGAAAATGCTATTACTGAGGCGCAAAATAAAGGGTCATATCTCATGAAACTAATACACATGAGAGATTATTTAACTAATTTTGATGGATTAGGCGATTACCTTGTCTTATTTGCAAAATTAGATACATTGCAAGCAGAACTCAATGGAATGATTTCTATCAATCGTGTCAAAAATCTAGAAATTAAAAGTGCTTTATTAGAAGAAGCAAAAACAATTTTGGCAGAACAAGACATAGCAGAACCATTGCAATTACTCGAACTTTCTGATAAAATGAAGGAAGTAAAACAAAAATGGATAAAAACAGGGGCAGTGGACGAAACAGAAGAAGCCGCACTCGAAAAATCTTTTGATGAAACTTACCAAGAATTTTTCTACAGACGTAAAAATATTATGAAATTTAAGGCAAAAGAAGCCAAAGATAGATTATTTCATTATAGAAAAATATTGACTACTGCGGATAATCTTAAATTCTCTGATAATTTTGAAGATGCTTTCAATGAATTTAGAAATTTACAAACCGAATGGAAAACAGGCGGTAAAATTCCACATAAAAAAGCCACTGAATTTTGGGAGAAATTTAAATTTGCTAATGATTTATTTTTTAATCGTTATAAAAGTTTTAAAAACTACAAAGCACAATTCCCAGAAGAAACGCCAGAACAAATTAAAGTTAAACTCGAAAAAGAATATTGCAAAGCAGGCGAAAGACTCGTTACGATTGGCGATGAAGTAGTTGAAAATGTCGAAAAAGCAAAGGCTTTGTTGATAGATTGGAAAAATTTAAGTACTACTTTTAGAAATCTAGACCACGATACCGCCGAAAGATTTAGGCTTTCTTGCGACCACGTGTTCGAATATTCTTATTTGATGAGAGTTGTCAAAAGAAAATATCCAGATATTGAAACAAAACCAAAAGAAGACCAATTTCGTATCAAAACAAGTTTTATGCGTGAATTAATCAGGCGAGATGAAAGTGAAATTATTATTGCAGAAAATAATATTTTGCGTGAACAAATGAATCCCAAATTTGATAAAAAACTTTTAACAAATTTGGCTGTTCAAAAACGTAAAGTATTAGTAAAAAAACATATCTTGCAATCTATGGAAGCAGCATTGAATGCGTTGAAAAAATACTAATAAGAAAAAAACAATACTTTTTTAGGTGAATTTATTTTGAACTATTATTTATAAAAAATAAGAAATATCAGAGTAAGTTCACCTAATTAGTTATATAATTTCAGTTCGTTTTGTACTATAATTTTTATTTTTACAACAAATTTTCAATAAAATAGTTATTTTTATCATAAATTGAATTACTTTTACATAAAAAAAGATATAAAAGAGTGTAAAACATAAAAGAATAAACATAAAAGAATAAACATAAAAGAATAAACATAAAAATATGCGAGCAAAACTAATCTTTACATTCTTATTCATCTTGGTCATTTCTTTTCAAAGTTATGCTCAATACGGAAATGAATGGATAAATTTTAATCAATCTTACTATAAAATTCCGACAGTGCAAACAGGCGTACATCGCCTTACGCAAGCGGACTTAACCAACGCAGGTATTTCAGGTGTCAATCCAAAAAAATTTCAAGTATTTTTTAGAGGAAAAGAACAAGCAATTTTTGTGCAAGGCGAAAACGATAATACGTTTGATGCCACAGATTATATCGAATTTTATGGACGCAGAAATGATGGCACTATCGATGCCAATTTATACGAAAGTTCAGTCAATCAAACCAATCCTTATTATAATTTATATTCTGATACGACTGCGGTTTTTCTTACATGGAAATTAGATAATACTTTTGGTAAACGTATTCCCAATGATAATAGTGTGTTTAATGCCTCTAATACTAATTTTCATCAAGCCGAAAGTTTGCAATTTTTTGCAGAAAGTTATAGTTTAGGACAAAATTATAGAGTAGGAACGAATGAAAAAATATTTTTATCTAATTTTGATGTAGGCGAAGGCTGGCTTTCTAATTCTATCAATCAAGGAACTGGTAGAAATTTTACGTTGCCGATTGACAATGTTTTTTCGGGAGTTGGTGGAAGTTCGCCCACGATTGAAATTGGTATTTCAGGCAACATAGTAACTGCTTATACATTCTCAATACAAGTTGGAAACTCTGCGGGAACTTTGAGAAATTTGGGCAATTCTTCAGGTTTTGCTTATCAAGAAATTGTTTATCAGCAAACTATTAATTTAACAGATATTTCAGGAACGGGAAATTGTGTGGTCAGAATAAATGCTCCCACAGGCAATGTGCGAGTTGCCTATATCAAAATCAATTATCCACAAACTTTTACGTGTGATGGCAATAGTAACAAAAACTTTTCTGTATTGTTCAATGGAAATCCAAATAGCGATATACAAATCAATAATGTTCCTACGAATGCACAGATTTTTGATGTAACAGATATGGATAGTTTTATTCGTTTGAATGGGCAAATTTCTGCGGGAAATATGCAATTAAGTTTGAATGGAACAAATACACAAACCAAAAATATGTATTTATATAATGGGCAATTTATCAGTCCATTAAGCATCAAAAGAGTATTTTTTACACCTATTACGCCTGCTTTATTTGATTATTTATTGATAACTCACCCCAAATTAAGACAACCTTTTGGAGGAATTCCTGATGTTGTGCAAGCCTACGCAAATTATCGTGCTACGCCTGCGGGAGGTAATTATAAACCTTTATTGATGAATATTGATGTGGTTTATAATCAATTTGGATATGGCGAAAAAACGCCTTGGGCAATCACAAAATTATTAGATTATTTATATCAAAATCCAGATTTTAAATATATGTTTTTGGTAGGAAAAGGGGCTGCTTTGCCTGATGATTATAATGATTTGAATATTAGACAAAACGTTGCTCATTATGCCTTAGATTTAGTACCGACTGCGGGCGCACCTGCGTCTGATAATATTTTTTCGCATAATCTTGGTAGTACAGGCGCAAGGTATCAATTAGTGCCGACAGGAAGGCTTTCGGCTACTACGCCAGAACAAGTTTTTAATTATTATAGTAAGATTATCGAACACGAAATTCCGACAGACAATCGTTTGTGGCAGAAAAATTTTATTCATTTGAGCGGAGGAAACAACGCCATAGAACAAACGCTTTTTAGAAGTTATGTAGATTTTTTGAAATCTATTGCCGAAGGACTTTATTTGGGTGCGGTAGTTAATACGACTTCAAAAAGTACCACTAATCCAGTCGAGTTAGTGAATGTTTCTGAATTGGTAAATCGTGGAACAGGTTTGATGACCTTTTTTGGTCATTCTTCTTTAAATATTACAGATGTGGTGATTGGGCGTGCTTCTGATGATGCACAAAATTATCGCAACAAAGGAAAATATCCGATGATAGTTACCAATGGTTGTCAATTAGGAGCGATTTTTTATGGACCAACTACCCTTTCAGAAGATTGGGTTTTGACAAAAGACAGAGGTGCGATTGGTTTTTTGGCTCATAGTTATTTTGGTTATTCTGTTCCTTTGTATGAATTTTCTGCTCGATTTTATAACCTTTCTTGTCAATATTTAGGAATTATCGGCAAACCGATTGGCTTTATTTTGAAAGAAAATGCAAGACTTGCCCCTACAAATGTAGTAGACCGTTCTATTTCTGAACAAATGATTTTACAAGGCGATCCTGCTGCACGTTATATAGATGCAGGAAAACCTGATTATTATACTGCCAACAATCAAGTCTATTTAAAACCTGTTGATAATTCTCCTATTACGGCAGTTTCGGAATCTTTTCAAGTCAAATTTATTGTATCTAATTTAGGAAGAATCGAACCAAATCAAAGATTACAAGTAAGAGTAAAACGTACTTATCCAAACGGACAGGTATCTACTTTTTTTAATAATGTCGGTTATGATCCTGTCCGTTATCGTGATACTCTTTCTCTTACTTTGTTGAAGGAAACAGGAAAAGATGCCTTTGGAATGAATAGAATAGAAGTAACTTTAGATTATCAAAATTTAGTCGATGAATTAAGAGAAGATAATAATGTAGGCGTAATTGATTTTTTCTTTCCAAAAGTGGGAGTTTTGCCTATTTTTCCAAAAGAATATTCGATTGTAAATGCACAACCTGTGAGCCTAACTGTGATGTCCTCAACTTTACAAAATGAAGGTAAAAATTTTATTATCGAGTTAGATACAGTCAATACATATAATAGTGGAGCGAAACAAACGATGATTTTAGAGGCAGGAATTTCTGCGACTTGGGACGCAAATTTATTAACTGATAACACCACAGATAGCACCGTTTATTATTGGCGTGTCAATTATGTAGATGATGTAACTAATCAAAGCAATCTTTGGGGAGAAAGTTCGTTTATTTATATCAAAAATAGTCCATTAGGTTGGTCTCAAAGCCGTTTTACTCAATTTTCTAAGACACAATTACAGACAATCAAGCGAAATACGTCTAATCAAACTTGGGAATTTGAGCCAATCAATAAACCTATTACAATCAGAACTTTTGGTGGCAATAATAATACAAACGTCAATATCAATACTTTTTTAGATTATTTTGGTCCTCAAATCACAGGTTCGAGTGTTTGTGGTATGGATAAAATTGTTTGTTTGGCTTTCAAACCCAATACAGGCAATCCTTATTTGGTTTCAAATGCGGCTGATAAATGTGGACAAGTACAACCTTTTGCTAATTCTTATGATAATGCAGCCATTTTAAATGGTGCTTTAGCCAATTATTTAGTGGGAGTCTCAGATGGTGATTACGTTTTATTTTTTACAAAAGGCAATATCAATTTTAGTAGTTGGGGCAATAATATATTCAATTCATTTAGTCAAATTGGTGGAAATGCGAATATTTTTACGACCTTACAAACAGGAAGTCCTTATATTATTTTGGGTAGAAAAGGAGCAGCACAAGGAACAGCCTCTGAAGTAATTGCAGGAAATTTATCGAATGCAAGCAATGAAATGATACAGTTAAACACAAATATTGACATTTCAAATGGCTCTGGACAAATTGCTTATTCATTGATAGGTCCCGCAGTCAATTGGAAAGAAATAATACATACCGTTAAAAAATCTCCCAACGATACTTATAAATTAGAAGTTTATGGCGTAAATAGTAGTTTAGTTCCAACAGCTACGCCTATTATTCCTGATGTAAATGCTGCCTCAGTGAACTTGAATGGCGTAATCAATCCTGTTACTTTTCCTTATTTATTATTAAAATTAAATCTAAATGACCCCATCACCAAAACTCCCGCACAACTTAAAAAGTGGATGGTTTTATTTGATGGATTACCTGAAGGAATGATTGATGTGCAGTCGGTTGGGGCAGTTAATTATGTTATTCCGCCTAAAACAGAAGGCGAAACATTTACTTTGCCTTTTGCGTTCAAAAATATTGGTAATTTTACGTTTGCGACCGATTCATTACAAGTAACTTTTACGCTCAAAAATTTACAAAATTTATCTCAAACCATTACTACTATTAAAATAAAATCGCCCGCATTGCGTGAAACGATTCGTTTTTCTCGATTTATCAATACGTTAGGTTTGAGTGGAAGATATGAATTAAAAACATATGTCAATCCACAAATTACGTCTGAAGCTATTTATGAAAATAACGTTTTAACCGTTAATTTTGAGATTAAAGGAGATAGAACTAACCCATTATTGGAAGTTGTTTTTGATGGAAAACGCATTATGGACGGCGAAATTGTTTCTCCAAATCCATTAATTGCGGTAGGTTTGAGAGATGAAAATAGATTTTTACTTCCTAATGACCCCAATTTATTAAAAATTTCTTTAAAAAAACCTTGTCCAACTTGTGTATTTGAAGATATTCTTTATACCAATCCAAACATTACTTGGGCATTACAAAATGGCGTTTTGACTGTCAATATTAAGGAAACAAATTTACCAAATGGGATTTATACTCTGAGGGCACAAGGAACAGATGTAGCGGGCAATCGCACAGGAACAGAACCTTATACTATCAATTTTGAGGTGGTGAGAGAAAATACGATTACCAATGTTTTTCCGTATCCAAATCCATTTTCTACGGGTGCAAAATTTGTTTTCACGCTCACAGGCGAACTTCCTGATGAAATGAAAATTCAAATTATGACCGTAACAGGCAGTGTTATTCGTGAGATTACACAAGCAGAATTGGGGAATTTGAGAGTAGGAAATAATATTACTGAATATATTTGGGACGGTACAGATGAGTTTGGGCAAAAATTAGCGAATGGCGTTTATTTATATCGTGTCATTGCTCGAAGAGCAGGACAAAATATCGAAAATAGAGCAACGGCGGCGGATAGAGGTTTTAAAGATGGGATTGGAAAATTATATATTGCGAGGTAAAATTGAATGTATTTCTGAATTTTTGTAGTTAAATAATGATTTTTAAATATGATTTTTTTATGATTATTCACTTATTTATAAAAAAAATAAAAATATATATGTAAAAATTTTTTTATTTCACTTTCATTTTTTAACTTGCATTAAAATTTATATTCATTCTAATTTTATTCACTTTTTAATTTTTAATTTATTATGCAAAAATTAACAAAACTATCAATTATTTTATTATTAGTTATTTTCATGACTGCTTGTGGTGGTGGCGGTCCAAAAGCAAAAATTGTAGGTAAATGGCAATTTACAAGCGTAGATGGTAAAACTGATCTACCAAAAGATTTTAAAGATGCTTCTTTAGACTTTAAAAAAGAAGGCACTGTAGATATGATAGATGCTAAAAAAACACAAACTGCTTCTTTTGAATTTGACAAAGAAGGAAAAAATTTGACTCTAAAATTCAGTGGTCGTGAAATGAAATTTTCAGAATTTGAATTTAAAGACAAAAATAAAATTCAGTTTAATTGGAATAAAAAAACGACTGTAATGGAGAAAAAATAATTTTATTTCTCTCAAAAAAAATAACTAAAAACCTTCAATTTTTTAAAAACTTTGGAGGTTTTTTTATATTTTACAAATAAAATAAAAATAGAATGACAACTCAAAATACAGACTTTTTAATTACTGATAAAAACGTACAAATATTTATTCGTGAAAATGAAAATATCGATATTGCGGCTTTATTACTCAAAAAAAATAAAGATATTGATAAAAAAAATTGGCATTGGCAAGAAATTGCTACACAAATAGAAGGAAGAAAAAAATTAGCCCAAAAAATAAATAGTTGGTATAACGAAACGACTATCATCACACAAAAATTGGCTTTAGAACAGTGTAGCAGCGAAAAAATGGCTCAATTAAAAGCAAAAATAATAGGCAATGGACAAAAATTGATAGATTTGACAGGCGGTTTTGGAGTCGATACTTATTTTTTAGGGCAAAATTTTCAAGATATTTCACATATCGAACCCAATGAAATTTTACAAAATATTGTCAAAGAAAATTTTAAACAATTAAATTTTAAAAAAGTTAGTTTTTATAACCAAACAGCAGAACAATATTTAGCAGAAAATACATTGAACAAAAATGATATAATTTATATTGACCCTTCTCGCAGAGATGCGCAAGGACAAAAAGTTTTTCTTTGGAAAGATTTGTTGCCTAATGTAATAAATATTTGGCATTATCTTGAAAAAGTACAAAAAATAATGATAAAAACTTCTCCTTTGATTGATATTTCGCAAGGCATCAAAGAATTACCTATTTCCCCTCAAAAAGTTTTTATTATTGGTACAAAAAATGAAGTCAAAGAAGTTTTGTTTTTTTGGGAAAATAATAAAAATAATCCTCAAAATGATATAAAAATAGAAGTTTTTACGATAGAAAATAATACAGAACATCATTTTTATTTTGATTTATCAGAAGAAAAAAATATAGAAATTGAGTATTCATTGCCTCAAAAATATATGTATGAACCTTTTCCAGCCATTTTAAAAAGTGGTGCATTTCAATATTTTGCCAAAAAATATAACTTGAAAAAATTACATTTACATACGCACCTATACACAAGCGAAACGCTATGCAAGGACGCACAAGCACGTATTTTTGAAGTAGAAAATATTTGTCAATACGATAAAAAAGTAATTCAAAAAATAATTCCTGAAAAAAAAGCAAATATTACGACTCGAAATTTCCCTGAAAATGTAGCACAAATTCGAAAAAAACTACAATTAGCAGAAGGCGGCGAAAAATATATTTTTGCGTCCAAAAATATAGATAATAAATTGATTTTGATAATTGGTAAAAAGTATATTGATTCTTAGGAAATTTGTGCGGAAAATGTTTTTTTGAATTGCCTCCAGATTCATCTGGAGGATAATATAAAATTCAATTATTGGCTTTAGCCGAAATTTTTATGTTTCCCAAATTGATATTTTTCTATCATTTTCAAAATAAATAACCTAAATGCTATTTTTATTCATAGTAAAACAAAATCATATCCACAATAAATTCCTAAAAATTATTTTTTAATTTTTTATAGGTTTTATGGTTAAAAAATAAAATTTTTAATCTATTTCTACGTTAAATAACAAAGAACAAATTAAACCATAATTCCCTAAAATGAAACCAATTCCAGAACATATCTTATCAAAATTAGAAAAATTTCCTGATGATGTAGCCAAAAGAATGATAGAAGAATATCAAAATGAAAAAAAACATATTTTTCCTACAGAAAAAAAAGTAGATGTTTTAAATCCTACTTCAAATGAAAAAAATAATCCTATCTTATCTTTATACGAATATTCTGACTATCAATTATTATTAAATCAAAAAACAGAATATCCTTATTTGGCACTTTTGAAAGGTTTAGATGACTTATTGGAACAAGACCAAAAACGCGAAAAAGATGGTTTTCCACGTAAAATCAGGCTTGGAAAATTACTCAAGCCCGCACAAGGACAAAAAAGTCAAGTAATTATTGTCCCCACGACTACCGAACCAAAATTATATCATCACGATGTAAATCCAAATAATGAAGAAGAATTTGGCGGAACAGGAAAAGGTGATGTAGGAAAAGTAATCGGCGAAAGAAAAATAAAAGATGAAGAAGGAGAAGAAGAAAGCGAGGGAGAAGGACCTGGAAATGGACAAGGTGGACAGCACGAAATGTTGGCGGAAGCATTTGATATTGGGCGTATTTTGACAGAAAGATTCGAATTACCTAACCTAAAAACAAAAGGAAATAAAAAATCTTTGACAAAATACACTTACGATTTAACGGATAGAAACGAAGGAAGTGGACAAATTTTGGATAAAAAATTGACACTTAGAAAAATTATTCAAACCAATATTTTATTGGGAAAAATAAAAAAAGACCAAACACCTAATCCTGAAAATTTTATGGTTTCTCCTACGGATAAAGTGTATCAAATTTTATCCGCAGAAAAAGACATCGAGGCACAAGCAATAGTATTTTTTGTGAGAGATTATTCGGGTTCGATGCAAGGAAAACCAACAGAAGTAATCACTTTGCAACATTTATTGATTTATAGTTGGTTATATTATCAATTTAATAAACAGGTCGAAACTAAATTTATTTTGCATGATACAGAAGCAAAAGAAGTGGACGATTTTTATACTTATTACAAAGCATCAGTAGCGGGTGGCACAAACGTTTATCCTGCTTTTGAGTTGATAAATAATATAATTAAAGAACAAAATTTGGCAAAAGATTATAATATTTATGTTTTCTATGGTACTGATGGCGATGATTGGGAATCACAGGGCGAAAAAACATTGAAAGCGATGGAAGAATTATTGACTTATACGAATAGAATTGGTATCACGATTGCCAAAGGTTATGCAGGAAGTGGTCTGACTACGGTTGAAAAATACATCGAAAATTCTAATATTTTGCGTGATAAAGTTGATTTAATTCGAATGGATAGTTTGTTGGCAGAGCAAGCAGGCGAAGGACGTGTGATTGAAGGAATTAAGAAATTGATTAGTTAATTTATGCAAAAAATTTTCAAGTTTAATAAAAATATAAATGCCATTTATTTTAAGGGATCTTCTAAAAAATATAATACCCATTTAAAAGCGTTTTTTATCGGAAAAATTCTTTCAAGGTTTTTAAAACCTTGAAGGAATCGTACTCGGTGGGTATATTATTTGCTACTTAGTCCCTAAAATATAAACATTTCAGATAAAGTCAATGATTGAATTGTATAGTATCCTCCAGATAAATCTGGAGGCGATTTAAAAAAAATATTTCAAAAAACACTTTCATTTTGCACACAAATTTCCTAATATCTAATTTTTCTAATATTTATTCCCAATTTCTCCTGCTCTTTGATTTAATTCTTCATCATTCCAATATTTTTCAAAATCAACATCAGAAAGTGCATCTTTATACCAATTAAAATGGCTATGATTACAAGCGTTTTTTAATTCTTCCAAAAGAGATTTTCTATCATTGAGATTCGCATACACACACGCACAATTATAATGCACGACTCCATCGCCATAATAAGGGTCAAGTTGTAAAGTAGTTTTATAATTATCCAAAGCCACGTCATATTTTCCTACATTTTGAGAAGCCAATCCAAATGAAAAATAAGCGTATTCGTCCCATTCATTTAGCGGAATTTTATCGAGAATAATGATGGCTTCTTGGGCTGATTTCAAAGATAGTTCTGGTTTTCTATTTCGTTGATAAGCAGAAGATAAATTTGCTAAAAAGTTACTTTTAATTAAGTCATTTTCTGCGTATAAAATAGCTTTTTTATAGGATTCAAAGCCATTTTCATACTCCATAATTTGTAAATAAATCCAAGCCAAACCTTCCCAAACAGCCGACCTTTCGGGAGTTAAATTTTTTGCTTGCGACATAAAATTTAACGCAAAATCAAACTTATCAATATTGACTTTATTCCAAGCCTTTTCTTCGTATATTTTAGACAAAATCAAAGGAAAAAAATCTCCCAATTTAACCATTATTTCGTCTGATAATTGGTCATCAATATATAAATTTTTAAGATTTTTAAGATTTTTTATTTCATCAGGAATGTATGCCAATGGATTTTCTCTGATATTCAAAGACGTAATTTGTGTCAATTCGCCAATTATTTCAGGAATAGAAGTCAATCCAAAATTAGATAAATCTAAATCTTCGTTATTTTCGATTAAGTTTTCAAAAATAAGTTTTTCGGGCAATATTTTATGATGAAACAAAAAACTTGCCCCCAATTTATGTTTCAAAAGCAGATATTCACCAAAAATATGAATGTCTTTCGAAGTTTCAGCATCTTTATTTACTTCTTCCAACAAAGCAATCGCAAACAAATTATCTAAATATTCGTCATATTTATCTGTATAAAAATTCAAACAGTTTTGATAAATACTTTTTTGTTTTTCTGAAAGAGTTTTATGTAGAAATTTTAAAATTTGAGTATAAGTATCAGAATTTTTATTGACCGAAAAAGAATATATCCATAAATAAGGATAAAACTCTTGTGGCACGCCTCCACCTTCCAAAAGTTGTAAGGCTAATTGATTATTTGCGTCCTCATCTGAGAACAATAAACCCTCCACTTGCTTACGCATTTCTTTAGATTCGTCATTGTTTTGTAACAAATATAGGTTTTTTTTCATACTATTAGTTATTCTGGAGCTAAATTAAGTGTATTTTTTGAATATTCCAAATTATTATCTGTTTTTTGTATGTTATTTTTTAAATAACTACGATTTTGTAGTAAATTATTATTTTTTTATACAATAATTGACGGTTTTATGTGACAAAACACACTTCTATAAAATATTTTAAATAAAATAATAGTTTTTATATGTTATTTATTTATTTTTTATATTTTGTAAAATATTATTAAAAAAAAATAATTTTATTTTAGTTTTTGTGTTATTTTTGCAACTATAAATCATTATTTAAAAAATACAACTTGTTATGAATCGTAAAGAATTTTTAGAAAAATTGGGCATAACACTCTCTGCAAGTTTGTTAATTCCCGCTAATATTTTAGGTATGAATACAGATGAATTAGAACACAAAGAAGGGGAAGTTATCATTATTGGGGCAGGAATGGCGGGCTTGGCTTGTGCCGTTGAACTCATCAAAAACGATTATGATGTGATTGTTTTGGAAGGAAGAAATCGAGTTGGAGGCAGAATTTGGACAGATAGAACTACAGGAGTTCCGTTGGATATAGGTGCGTCTTGGATTCACGGACCAGATGGAAAAAATCCGATTACGCCCATTGCCGCACAAGCAAACGCCAAAACGTATTGCACAAAAGACAATAATTTGGTGGTTTATGATGAAAATGGCAAGGAAATTCCAGAAGAAAAAATGGATAAATATTATAATCAATACAATTGGACTTTGGACAAAAATATGTTAAAAAATAAGAAATGACAAAAATTTTCTGTAATTTTGAAAATGCAAAATTCCACTACTACAGAAAAGGAACCTGTCAAGGTCTTTTAGGTTTACCACTTTTACGTGTAAAACCATTTGTTAATTTTAGTATGAGTTTAGCCCAATGCTATTAACCTAAGCTATTTTAGACTGCCCTCCTAAAATTACATTGAGTTTTCAAGTGCCTATTTTTTGCTAAAGATTTTTCTCGTTTTCTTTCTTTTTTATCAGTAGATTTATTAGTTGTATTTCTGGCAAAATAAAGTATAAGTTCCTCTATAATTTTTTTAGGATCTTCCACTAAAAACAAACACATAATTTTAGGCTTTAAA
>JAAFJG010000063.1 GCA_013298075.1 Cytophagales bacterium
TAGAAATTAACTTGTATAATATTCTGTAAAAAATCTATAATTTTTTGAAAATCTTATAGATTTGGCAAATTATATTTTGATTTGTAAAATAATTTACCTGACAAATATTAGAACTTAACAACACTGGGGTTAGGGTGGAGCTTTTGAGCAAAATTATGCCCCACCCCAGCCCTCCCCGAAGGTGAGGGAGTTTTTTTAGGTATATTATTTTTTATTTAGTCCCTTATATTTAGAATAATTATTATAAAATTTCTTCAATATTTTTAAAACCTTGAAAGAATAATAAAATAAATATTTATTTATTTATTTATTTACAAAATTAAAAAGTCGTTAGGGACTAAGTAGAAAATATTATACCAAAAAAACTCCATCACTTTCGGGGGAGGGCTGAAGTGCAGTGTTGTTAAGTTCTAATATTTATCAGGTAAATTATTTTACAAATCAAAATATAATTTGCCAAATCTATAAGATTTTCAAAATATTATAGATTTTTTACAAAATATTATACAAGTTAATTTCTATTTTATTTGTTAAAAAAAAAAGAATTTAACAACACTGCCCTAACCCTCCCCAGCAGTGAGGGAACTAAAAATAGGTTTTTTTGAGTGGGTAGTTTATTTTTTAGATGCTCCCTTATCAAATTATTACTTTTTCGATCCTAATAAAAAAAACTACAAAGTCATTCCCCAAACATCAAAATAATGTAATTTGGTAATATTGACAAAATTTTCACTCATTTCAATCGTCAAATTCCCTTCCCAAAGGCTCAATTCTGATACATAATTATTCAATAATCGATAAATTTCTGCTACTTGATTAATTTGTCCATACAATTTAACAGAAGTTTTACTTTTATCTATTCTTAATTCATCTATCACAAACAATACATAATACAAAAAATCTCTCGAAGTTTTGTACTCAAAAGCATTACAAAATAGTACTTCTGCATTGTTTAAAACTGTTATCACTAAATATTTTTCATTGACAAGAATATGAATTTGTGATTCTTTGGTCGTATTTTTATTTTTTAATTGATTTAAAAATATTTCTGTAATGTGTTTAAAATTGACTTTTGTATAATTTTTTTTGCCCCATTCATAGATAAGATAAGGAACATTAAAAATATTTATCGCATCAAAATTCTTCTGTTCGTTGGCAACAATCGGATTTTGTGCGGCTTTATTGTCTGCGTGTTGTAAATATTTTAAGGCGTGTGCAGGCACAAACAAATCTTTTGGCACCAAAGTAAAGGCTTTGAAAGGTGGCAAAATAGTTACACTTTTCCAATCTCTTTTAACTAAAATATCAGAAGAATTTTTAATATTTTCTAATTTATTTTCCCATTCTTCTGTGTTGATAGGTTGATAATAATATAAATGTTCTAACATTTGCAACTTATTTTCATAGATTGCAGCCACTTTAATATGTTGATAATCAAGGCTTATATATAAATTAGCCTCTGAAGTTTTGTCAAGTGAAAACTTTTTTTCGATGACAGAAAGAAGTTTTTTATATTCCATATTTTTTTATTATACCAAATTGATATTATTTTTCATTTTTACTTTTCGCCCCGGAAAAGCATCTATATTTTCTACTTCGATACCATTAGTACAAACTAACCATAACATCGGACAAATCGGCGTATATTTTGGTACATCAGCGTAGCCGTCTGTAAAATAAATCAACGCATCAGGACGATATACTTCGTTGGCATATTTAATCGGTCCATCAAAAATCGTTCCGCCACGTCCACTCACAAAATTAGGCGTATTTCCTTTATAATGATAACTATTGGCAATTTTTGTATCACATTCGACCACAAAAATCTCTACTTTTTGTTTCCAAATATGATATAATTCTGCAAAAAATTCTTTCAAATCATCATCGCTTACACTTCCTGATGTATCTAAAGCAACTAAAATTTTTTGTTTTCTTTGTATTTTGATACCGGGCGTAGTGCCATATCTTTTGGAGGCTCTTCGAATGGTATTTTTTAAAGAAGTTTTACTGCTATTGTTTGCAAATAATCTTAAAACCCTTCGCCAATTCACGATAGATTTTGCGTTATTTTCTAAAGCATCTAAATACGTTTTTAATTCTGCGGGCATTTTCCCCCTGTCTTTGGAAGTTATTTTTTTAGCAGTATCTCTGATTTGTTTTTCAATAGCACTATTGGCAATTTCTTTTTCAGCATTCGAGAGTTTTTCAAAAGCTTCCCACGTTTTGTGTTTTTTTTGCCATTGATTTTCTTGGTCTATAAAATTTTTCAAATTTTCCCAAGCTTTATTACCTTCTAATTCTGATGGATTTTTAGAATTTTCACATTTTGATTGAAATTCATTCAATTTATTATAATAATACAAAACGCTTTCGTGAGGTAATAAATTTAACTCAGGAAAAGAAGACAAAAAAATCGCTCCTTCGGGCAAATGTTCTAACTTAATATATTGATTGACAACTATATCAGCAGCCAAATTAAATATTAATTTTTTACGATATTTATGAATCGCTAAAATATGTTGATAAACAATATGTAAAATTTCGTGTTTAATCACGCCAATTCTAAACAAAATAGGGGCTAAATCTACCGTCCAAAATTTTGGATTGATATACAAAACAATCAAACCATCTTGATAACTTACCGCCAATGTATCTACCTCGAAAGAAATTTTTTTGACCATTCCTGTAAAAAAATGTCCAAAAAAAGGTTCGGCTTCTACCATTTTTTCTCTATCGCCATTCATTAATTTGGTACTAATTTTGGCTACTTCTTCATAAATTTGCGTATAATTATAGGTTTCTTTGTTTTCCATCGTTTAAAAATAAATAAATATATTTTACAAAATTAGTTTTTTTTATGCAAAAATACTAAAAAAAACGATTATTTCAATAAATTTTTCCAAGTTCCTTTCATATAATTATACTTTAAAGTGCTTGGGAGTGCTTTCCAAAAGTATTTACTGATTTCGACAGCAAAAGATGGCTGCATATAACAATTTATCACACAACCTTCGCATTGCGGATATTTTCCTTCTTGTTGAATAAGATTTTGAACTTTTTTAGATTGATAAATTTCTAATAAATTATCTTCAATCAAAATAGATTCGATACCCAAATGATAACAAGGAAGGACTAATTTATTTTCGGGAGAAATGACGATGGTCGTGCTTCCAGCTCTACAAATTGGTTTTTCGATATGATTGCCGCCATCTTTTCTCAAAGTAATAAAGGCTTCATTCAAATAAATATTTTTCTTTTTTCCCCATTTTGATAACGTATTTAATAAATCTTCATTCAAAATTTTGCCTGTTTTGACTTCATTATAATCAAATGCAGGATTTAATATCAATACTAAATTATTGGGCAGACAAATTTCTTCGTAAATTCTTTGGATTTTATCTACATTATAATCAAAAACAGTGAAAAGAATATCGGGTCTTTCTTTCAAAGATTTGGCAATTTCGATAGATTGCATCACACAATCAAAACATTTTACGTTTCTCATTTTGTCGTGTTCGTCTTTATCAGGCGAATCCAACGAAAAATGCAACATATCTACCAAACCTTTTAGTTTTTCGGCATATTTTGGATATAATAATGTGTTGGTGGTGAGGGTAGTAATAAATTTTTTTTGCTTTGCCAATGCTAATAATTCTGTGATTTGTCTATGCAAAAGCGGTTCGCCACCTGTAAAATCTATTACTTTTACGCCTAATTTTTTTAAGTCTGAGAGATTTTTTTCGGCATTTTCTAAGGTAATATAAGGAGATGGTTTTTCCCAAATATCACAAAAACTACACGAAGCATTACACCTATACGTTACGTAATAATTACAAAGAATAGGTTTTTTGGTTAT
Organism: Cytophagales bacterium; assembly: GCA_013298075.1. Classification (GTDB taxonomy): domain Bacteria; phylum Bacteroidota; class Bacteroidia; order Cytophagales; family Microscillaceae; genus RDXZ01. The sequence continues at coordinate 3,857 of JAAFJG010000063.1, forward strand.
TCTCATTAAAAAAATAAATGTTTATGTATTTTTATTCTGCTTTATTTTCCATCAACAATATTTTTTCTTTCAAATTATCTAATTCTTGTTGAATACGCATTTTATCTTTTAACATTTCTTTGCTGCGTACTTTTTCGTCTTCTAATTTTTGGATAAGTTCTTGTTTTTCCTCTTCCACAATATTATTTTTGCGTTCCAATTCTTCTTGTGTGGTCATCAATTCTTCCAAATTTTGACGCATTTCTTCTTCTTGAGATTTCATTTGTTGTCCCATTTGCAACTGTTCATCTAACAATCTTTGTGTACGTTGATTATTTTTGACAGAGGCAAAAGTTGAAGCAATACTTTCACTTAATTTTTCTACAAATTCAATTTTATAGGCAGGAAATTCATCAAAAGATGCCAATTCTAATACGCCATAAATTTGGTCGTTTAGTTTCATTGGCACTAAAAGCAAAGAACGTGGCGTAGCCTCACCCAAGCCTGATGTGATATGTGTATAATTTTCGGGAACTTTTGTCATATAAACCGTACTTCCTTCTTGAAATACTTCACCTACTAAACCTTCGCCTTTTTGCACTGTTTTTTGTACGTATTTTCTTTTTTCATACGCATAAGCCGCCATCATTTGTAACACATTTACTTTTTTATTATTTTCTTCTGATAAAAATAATGCTCCTTGATTTGAACCTGTATATTTAACTAAATTCGAAATAATAGTATAAGTAAAGTCGTCGGATTGTCCATAATTACGAAAAATATCAGCAAATTTTGCTAAACCTTCAGAAACCCAAGTTCTTTGTCCATCAACGTCATCCACTTGTTGCATTTTATCACGCATTTCTCGGAGTGCGTTGCCTAATCTATCTTTTTTGCTGTCTGCTTCGCTGATTTGTTTGTATTCAGATTCGAGTTTTCCTTCTCCAATCGAGATAATAAAATTGGTTGCATTACTCAAACTAGCAAACAAACGATTGATAGAAGTCGCCACTTTTCCTAACTCGTCATCTTTTTTGTAATCAATATCTCTTTCAAAGTTTCCTTCGTTGATAATTGCTTCAATCTCACTCAATCTCGAAATCGGTCTGATTACATTATAATAAATATAAATAGCAATCAAAACAACCAAAGCAACGTTGATAATGAATATAAAATTTAATACAGAATCACGTCTTTCTTGTTTTTTATCAAAATAAACTAAATATGCTCCCACTAAATCATTATTTCTTTTGAGCATTCTGCTGTTATTTTTGGCTAAAAAATCGTAGGCAACTTTCAATTCAGGATTAATAGATTGGTCTGATAAATATAAATTTTTGGTGGCAACAATGGTCGCATTTTCTTTAAATTTATTCCAAATAGTTTCAAAAGAAGTGAAATAAGCCGCTGATAATTCCGCAGGCACAGATGCAATATAAGAATTATTTTCGGTTGATTTTCCACCATTTTTCATCACTCTCACATTTTCGTCGTGTTTGGCGATGGCTTCATTGAGTTTTGTTCTATTTTCTTCTTTTCCTTCCAACATCAAGCCTGAATAATACATAATTTCTTGCGAATAAGTACCATTACTTTCTGCTACGTCTATCGTTTTTTCGATTTCAGATAAATCGGCATCATAAGACGCAACTACGGAATAGTTAATAGTGATTAAGGCTGCAATAATAAATAATTGCAAAAATATACTATTTTGAATATTAAGTTTAAATCCGAACATAATTTTAATCAATAATTATTTTTTTATTTTCATTTATTGTGCCAACTTCTCATTACATATTTTCCAAAGCACAATTATTCAAAGCACTTGTCAATTCTTTTTCTGTTTTAAGATTATTTTGCTTTTTTGCTACGTCAATTCCTTGTTTATATATTTCCAATGCTTTCGTATAATTTTCTATTTCTTCGTATAATTTTCCTAAATGATAATACAAAGGTAGATAATTGGGTTGTTGTTGATATAGTATTTCAAAATGTTTTTGTGCCATATTTATATCAAAATTCATATATTCCAACGCCAACGCATATTGATTAAAAGGGTCATCTGGCTCGTTTTTTATGAATGTCAATAGTTGTTCGATGCGATGATTCATTTTATTTATATAATCTAAAACGCAAAAATAATCAAAAAAAAGATAAATTCTTGTTTTTTACAAAATACTTTTCATAATTTTTTTTCTTGTGTGTGTATATACGCAAAAAAAATGCTTATTGATTGAAAAATAAGCGTTTTTTTTGTTGTTGATGAATAAAAAAACCTGGTTCTTATGAAATTATTGTGTATCTAATTTTATTCTGTTATAAATAGCCATTTATTTTGAAAATATAGAAAAATATCAATTTGAAAAACGTAGAGATTTTTGGCTAAAGCCAACAATTGAATTTTATATTATCCTCCAGATAAATCTGGAGGCAATTCAAAAAACACATTTCAAAAAAAATCATTTTCTGCACAAAGTTTCTAAGAATCAAAAAACTACTTTAATTCAAATTTTATAGGAATACCAATTCGTCTTTTTTGATTTTTACCTCTTAGTTTAGCTGGGTTCCATTTTGGAGAAAGTTTTAAAACTCTAATCACTTCTTCATTACAACCGCCATCAACGTCAGAAGTTGGATTTTTTATTTTTATATCTACTAATTGCCCATCTTTTTGAATAGTAAACTCCACAAAAATAGTTATTTCTATGCCTTGTTTACGAGCGGTTTTGGGATATTTTATATTTTCTGATATGAATTTATAAAATTCACGTTCTCCACCTATAAATTCTGCTTCTTCTCGTATTTCGGCTGGATAACGATGACCTATAATATCGTATTCCTCTTCCTCTTCTTCCAAAATTATACTATCTTTTTTTTGAATAATTTTTTCTATTTTGATTTGTTTTTCATTTGTTTTATAAACAAATTTTTCTAATTTCTTATCATTAAATTTTTTATCAATATCAGGAATTTGAATAATTTCTGAAGAAAGTATTTTGATTGATTGTTGTTCTTTATCTGTGATTTGCTCGTATGATAAAAGATTATAAAATGAAAATTGGATAAAATTCAATCCAAAAAAAGCAAATAAAATCAATATTACACTCATTATCAACCCAAAAAACAAACCTATTTTTCTGTTAAATGTTAGTTTTTTCTTCTTTTGTGTGATAAATTCTTGATGATGAATATTCATTTTTTTTGATTGATTTATTATTGATGCAAAAATAACTAATATTTTAGTTAATTCCAAATTTTTCTTATTATTTTTTAAATTTTTTTTTGGAATTATAAAAAAACAAAAAATGCACAAAAATATCAAGTATTTTTTGTGCATTTTTAATAAATTTTAGTGATATATTTTATCTACTTTGTGCCTCTACTACCGCAATAGCGACCATATTGATAATTTCTCGCACCGAACTACCTAATTGTAATACGTGAATAGGTTTTCTCATTCCCATCAAAATAGGTCCGATGGCTTCTGTAACTCCCAAACTTTGCAATAATTTATAGGCAGTATTGCCCGCAGAAAGATTAGGAAAAATCAAAACATTTGCTCCTTGCTCTGCCAATGGACTAAACGGATAATTTTCTTTCAAAATATCAGTTCTCAATGCCACATCAGCCTGCATTTCTCCATCAATAATTAAATTTGGATATTTTTGTTTGGCTAATTTTACGGCTTCTCTACATTTATCCGCTTCTTCTCCTTTGGTTGCACCAAAATTAGAATAAGATAAAACAGCAATTCTTGGCTCGTGTCCAAAAGTACGAACTACTTTTTCAGTCAAACCAATAATGGTAACTAATTGCTCAGCAGTTGGATTCAAATTGATGGTTGTATCGGCAAAAAATAAAGTTTTTTGTCCATTGTTAATCACGTACATACCCGCCACTGTGTCCGTATTAGCAGCAACGCCCACTACTTCCAACGCAGGTTTTACGACACGTGGATAGTTTTTTGTCAAACCAGAAATCATCGCATCAGCCTCTCCCAACTCTACCATCATCGCTCCAAAATAATTTCTTTCGCGCATTTGTCTTTGTGCATCATAAAAAGTAACGCCTTTTCTTTGTCTTTTTTGGAAATAAAATTGGGCGTATTCTTCTAATTTTTCGGTTTGTTTATCAGGGTCAATAATTACACAATCACCTAAATCTAATTTATTGGCGAGCATAATTTGTTCAATTTTTTCTTTATTTCCCAACAAAATAGGAATCGCAATGCCTTCATCTTTTACGATTTGAGCGGCTTTTAAAATTTTTGGGTGGTCAGCTTCACTAAAAACGACTTTTTTTGGATTTTTCTTTGCTGCCTCAATCACTCTTGACATCAATTTGCTATCCAAACCAACTCTTTTTTCGAGAGCAATTTTGTATGCGTCCCAATCCGTAATCGTAATTTGAGCAATCCCCGAATCGATAGCAGCCTTCGCCACCGCAGGCGAAATAGTCGTAATCAATCGTGGGTCTAAAGGTTTTGGAATTAAATAAGTTGCTCCAAAAGCCAAATCAGTTTCTCCATACGCCTTTGTAACCATATCAGGCACAGGTTCTTTGGCTAATTGTGCAATGGCTCTTACGGCTGCTAATTTCATTTCTTCATTGATTTCAGAAGCACGCACATCTAACGCACCTCTAAAAATATACGGAAAACCTAACACATTATTAACTTGATTAGGATGGTCAGAACGTCCTGTTGCCATAATAATATCTTTTCGAGTTGCCATTGCCAAATCATAAGGAATTTCAGGATCTGGATTGGCACAAGCAAAAACGATTGGGTCTTTTGCCATTGTCAATAAAATTTCGGGGGCTAAAATATTGCCTTTTGAAAGTCCTAAAAACATATCTGCCCCTGCCAATGCTTCTGCCAAAGTATTCAAATTTTGATGCGTAGCAAATTCTTTTTTACTTTCATCTAAATTAGGATTATCAGCCCGAATAACGCCTTTGCTATCCAACATCACAATATTTTCTTTTTTTACGCCCAACGCCACATATAAACGTGTGCAAGAAGTAGCAGACGCACCTGCTCCATTGACTACAATTTTTATCTCTTCAATTTTTTTTCCTACTACTTCCAAAGCATTCAATAAAGCGGCAGAAGTAATAATGGCGGTGCCATGCTGGTCGTCGTGCATCACAGGAATGTTCATTATTTTTCGAAGTTCTTGTTCGATTTCAAAACATTCTGGGGCTTTGATGTCTTCCAAATTGATACCGCCAAAAGTAGGTTCTAATGCTTTTACGATTTTAATAAATTCTTTGGGGTCTTTTTCATCAATTTCTATATCAAATACATCAATTCCTGCAAATTTTTTGAATAAAACGCCTTTTCCTTCCATCACAGGTTTTGAGGCTTCAGGCCCTATATCACCCAAACCTAATACGGCTGTTCCGTTTGAAATAACTGCCACCAAATTTCCTTTGGCTGTATATTTATACACTTCATTTTTATCGCGTGCAATTTCTTTGCAAGGTTCTGCTACGCCTGGTGAATAAGCCAATGCTAAATCCATTTGCGTACTCATAGCCTTGGTAGGAATTACTTCAATTTTTCCCGGTTTTCCTTGTTGATGATAACTCAGTGCGTCTTCAGGACGAATTTTTATAGACATATTTTTAGGATTAATGTATTTTTATTCAAAATTATAAATTTTATATGAATATTACAAAAAACATACAAAATATTTTTATTTTTCAAACAAATGGCATTTATGCTATTTGTATTCAAAAATAATTTTGTTGATTTTTTATTATTTATATCCTTTCCAAAAACATTTGCCCGCTCAAAAAAATCACAATGATTGAAAATAATAAAGTAAGATAATGTTTTTTTTGCTCGCCTAAAATTTGAATAAATAAAGATGAAATTGTTAAATAAATCAATAAAGCCGTAATTTGACCAAATTCAATGCCTATATTAAACGCAAATAATTTTAAAATAATACTTTTGTTGCTTAATGCAAACATACTTTTTAGTAAATTAGAGAAAGCAAAACCGTGTATAAATCCAAAAATTAGCGCGATAAAATATCTAATTTTAAAAGTATTTGTTGAGTTAGGATTATCAAAAAAATTATAAATAGCCGTTAAAATAATCGTCAAAGGAATTAACATTTCCACTATTTTTGTAGGAAAACTCAGTATATTTAAAGCCGAAAGTGCTAAAGTAATCGAGTGTCCAATCGTAAAAGCAGTAATCAAAATCAATAAAGTTTTCCAATTTTTCCAACTATACAAAATACTCAAAACCGCCACAAACAATAAATGGTCTAAGGCATCTATGGCAATAATATGTTTGTATCCAATTTGAAAATAAGCCTCAAATTCAGTCATTTTTTTTGTTTTTATTGATTATTTTTCTTTTAATTTTGATAAATTTGCCCATCTTGGGTCAATTAATTCGTCTTGATTTTCTTCTTTTTTTGTTTGATTATTGTCAGAAGAATAGACCAAAAAACTATCTTGTTCGTCATCGTGATTATCTATATTTTCATCTCTAAAACGCGGGTGCAATTTTTTGATAGGCAAAGCCAAACCAATCAATTCATAAATAGTTTCTTCAAAATTAATTTCGTGTGCTTTATGTGGAATAATTTCGAGACCGATATCTTGCACTTCTGCTTTTTCTCCAAATTTATAAATCATTTTTTCTTCCACGTTCAATTCTTCTTCAAATTCATCTAAACTTCTATCGCAAATCAAAGTAAGCGTTCCATTGAGTTTGATAATAGTTTGAATCATCGTTTCAGACTTTTGTAAGGCTAATTTTACTTTTATATTTCCGTTAGGAATTGTATCTTCAAAATATTGCTTAAAAAAATTTTCTGAAATTTGATAACTATATTGATAAGCCTGATTTTTTAATCCTACAATAGGGATACGCAAAGAATATATTTGTTCCATTATTTTTTTTATTTTTATACTAATTTTTCAAAATTGTTTTTGTATTGCAAAGTTAAATAATTATTCTAAAAACAACAAACTTTTGTGTGATTTATTCGATAAAAATAACCTTGAAATGAATTAAATTTTGATTTTTTTGGTTAAATTTATGATAAATTTTGCAAAATTCTAAAAAAATTCATATTTTAGCACCCAATTATACAAAAAATCTTTTTTTATATTTTTATATGCAACAATTATCAGGACTCGATGCCTCATTTTTATATTTAGAAACGCATAAATCACCTATGCACATTGGTGGCGTTTATATTTTTGACCCACCTGCCAACGGTGAAATGACTTTTAATGATTTTAAAAAATATATAGAATCTCGATTGCATACTTCGAGAGTTTTTAGAAGACGTTTGGTAGAGTCTCCTTTAAATTTAGGACATCCGTATTGGGTAGAAGACCCCGATTTTAACATCAATAATCATTTATATCATATCGCATTGCCAAAACCAGGGTATCTTAGACAATTAAGAGATGCAGCGGCTCTCTCTTTTTCGAGAACAATGAACAGAGAAAAACCTTTGTGGGAAATTATTTTTGTAGAAGGATTGATGGATAAATCTTTGCCAAAAGGTAGTTTTGCTATCATAACCAAAGCACATCACGCAGCCATTGATGGTATGTCAGGAGCAGAAATGATGGGCGCATTATTTAGTATGTCCGAACAAGTACAAACTGATAAACCTGTGCTTTGGCAGCCCGAACCTATTCCTTCTAATTTAGAATTATTATCTCAAAGTGCTTGGCAGACGTTTGGAACGCCCATGCAATTAGCAAAAATTACGATAGAAACGGTGAGTAATGCTATTTCAACGATTAGAGAAGTGGCTCAAAAATCAATTACGCCACCACCTTTGCCTTTCACTGCTCCGATGACTCCGTACAATACAAGTATTACTTCTAATAGAACTTTTGGGGGAATAGAAATACCGATTGCGGATTTGAAAGAGATGAAATTATCGATGCCTAACAGCACGATTAACGATATTGTGTTGGCAATTTGTGCGGGAGGAATGAGAAAACATTTGAAAAAATTAGATGCGTTGCCTAAAAAATCTTTGGTGGCAATGGCTCCAATTTCTTTGCGTTCAGACGATGAAAAAAAATCGGGAGGAAATTTGGTAGGAGCGATGTTGGTGTCTTTGGCAACTTTGGAGGAAAATCCTGTGAGAAGATTGTCTTTGATTATGGAAAGTGCCAGAAATTCAAAATCGTATAGCAAAGCCATTTCTGCGACACAATTAATGGATTTAGTGCCTTCCGCAGTGGCTGCGTTGGGTGCAAGGCTTTATACATCAATGAAATTATCAGAAACGCATAGTCCTTTTTATAATTTGGTGATTACAAATGTACCCGGTCCGCCTGTTCCTTTGTATTTGAATGGAGCAAAATTGAGGAGTCATTTTGGAACTGCCCCTATTTTAGATGGTTTAGGTTTGTTGATGGTGGTGTTTAGTTATGCGGGTACGCTTACGATTTCTGCTACTTCGACTCCTGAAATTATTCCTGATATAGCCGAATTTTTAAAAGGTTTGCACGAAGCAAAAGATGAATTGTATGAGGCATTGACCAAAAAAACAAAAAATATTACCAAAGAAAAAGCAAAAGCATAAATAGAAAAAACTACATCAGACTAAAAAATAAGGTAGTTTTTTTAGATACATTTTGTTTGATTCTTAAGAAATTTGTGCGGAAAATATTTTTTTGAACTGCCTCCAGATTTATCTGGAGGTTAATATACAATTCAATCGTTTGCCTTAGCCCAAATATCTACGTTTCTCCAATTAATATTTTTCTATATTTTCAAAATAAATGCTTATTCATATTAGAGTTTTTTAAATGGTAGCCAAAAATTGAGAAAAATCATTAAAAATTCGAGAAAAAACAAAAAAAAATCATATTAATCCGCTAAATCCGTGTTATCTGTGTGCTAAAATCTCTTTCATTTAAAAAATACTATTAGAATAAAATTAGTTCCACAATAATTTCCTAAGAACCAAATAAATTAAGAATAAGTCAAAAATAAATATTCAGCCTTTAAATATTTTCTATATTTAGATTATTTCAAAGAAATTATGATTATTTTTGCGTTCTATTTTTGATTTTTTCTTATGAATAAAGTTATTTTTGCTGATTTGATGTTGCCTGTTCCCATTCCGCAACTTTTTACGTATCGTGTGCCTGTTGAGTTACAAGAAGTGGTGCAGATAGGTGCGCGCGTGATTGTGCAGTTTGGAAAACGAAGAATTTTAACGGCTGTGATTGCCAATCTTCACGAAAAAGCCCCAGAAACCTATCAAGCAAAATATATTTTAGAAGTTTTGGACGATTTGCCAATGGTTAAACCAACTCAAATTGTACTTTTTCAATGGATGGCGGCTTATTATATGTGCAATGTGGGTGATGTGTTACAGGTTGCTTTGCCATCAGGTTTAAAAATTTCGAGTCTTTCAAAAATTCAAATTAGACCTGAATATGATTTTTCTCGCGCCAATTTGACTGACAAAGAAACAAAACTCATTGAACATTTGCAAGAAAAAGGCGAATTGACTTATGATGAAGCAGCAGAAGTATTAGAAACCGAAAATGTATATCATATTATTCAAAGTTTGATTGTGAAAGAAGTTGTTTTGATTTTTGAAGAAATTAAAGAAAAATATTCTCCCAAAATCATCAAAAAAATAAGATTGACAAGAGAATATATTACCAAATCTGACCTCGAAAAAATCACCAAAAAATTAGAAAAACAACCCAAACAATTAGATATTATTTTGGCATATTTAAGACAAATTCCTGTGTTGAGAGATTGGACTGAAAACGAAAAAGGAATCGAAAAAGAATTTTTTACTAAAAATGAAGAATATAATAAATCGGCTTTACAAACCTTAATCAAAAACGAAGTCTTTGAACAATTTGATGTCATTGTTTCGAGATTTGCAGAATATTTACCCAAAGTGTCTGCCAAAGTAATGCTTTCTCCCGCTCAAAAACAAGCCTCTGAACAAATTATGGATTGTTTTACAAAGCAAGATGTAGTTTTATTGAATGGCATTACAGGCAGTGGAAAAACAGAAATTTATATCGATTTAATTCAAAAAGTATTGGCAGGCGGCTCACAAGTGTTATTTTTATTACCTGAAATTGCTATCACAACGCAAATGGTTGCTCGTTTGCAAAAGATTTTTGGTGGACAAATGGGCGTGTATCATTCTAAATTTTCGGACAATGAAAGAGTCGAAGTTTGGCAAGGCGTGATTACAGGTCGATTTAATTTTGTGGTGGCGGTGCGGTCAGGTATTTTTCTTCCTTTTGATAATTTGGGGCTTATTATTGTTGATGAAGAACACGAAACTTCTTACAAACAACACGACCCTGCTCCTCGTTATCACGCCCGAGATATGGCTTTGGTGATTGCAAAATTACAACATTGTAAGGTTTTGTTAGGGTCTGCTACGCCTTCTTTGGAAACTTTTTATCAAGCAAAACAAGGAAAATTTGGCTTAGTCGCACTCAAAGAACGTTTTGGAGAAGCAACTTTGCCCAATATTGAATTGGTAGATATAAAAATAGAACGAAAAAATAAATTGATGAAAGGCTCATTTACTACCGCCCTTTTGAACGCCATAAAAGATAGATTAGACAAAAAAGAACAAATAATTTTATTCCAAAATCGCAGAGGTTATTCGCCTTATATGACGTGTTTGGAATGTGCTTATACGCCAAAATGTACGAATTGTGATGTTACATTGACTTATCATTTAGGTGATCATCAATTAAAATGCCATTATTGCGGACATACACAAACTCCACCAAAAAAATGTCCCGCTTGCGGCTCTACACGCGTGCAAACCGTAGGAGCAGGCACAGAAAAATTAGAAGATGAAATAAAAATTCATTTTCCAGAGGCACAAATTGGGCGAATGGATTTTGATACCACACGCACCAAAAATGCCTACGCACAGATTATTCAGGCTTTTGAAAATCATCAAATTGATATATTGGTCGGAACGCAAATGATAAGCAAAGGTCTTGATTTTGATAAAGTAAGTTTGGTAGGTATTTTTGATGCGGATAGAATGTTGAATTTTCCAGATTTTCGCTCACACGAAAGAGCCTATCAATTACTCACGCAGGTCAGTGGGCGAGCAGGTAGAAAATCAAAAAAAGGGTCTGTATTGATTCAAACCAATGACACCGAACAAGGTTTGTTGCATAAAGTGATTCGCAATGATTATGATGCTTTGTATGCGATGGAAATTGAAGATAGAGCCTATTTTTATTATCCGCCTTTTACGCGTTTGATTCGATTGACAAGCAAACATATTGATAGAAATTTAAGCCTCGAAACTTCACAAACTTTGGCAGATTTATTGACAGAAAAATTAGGAAAAGCAAGGATTTTAGGACCCGAAGCGCCTATTATTGGTCGAATTAGAAATAAGTATTTGTTTAATATTTTGATAAAAATTGAGCGTGATAATGTGGATTTAAAAGCGGTAAAGCAATTTATTAGCGAAAAAATAGAAGATGTTATTACCCAAAAAAAATATAGACAAGTACAAATTGTGATTGATGTTGATCCTTTATAAAATAGAGTTTTCAAGATGGTAAATAAAATTTGAAAAAATAGAAAAAAAATCGGTTTTAATCTGCTAAATCCGCGTTATCCGTGTGCTAAAAAAAATATTACTGTAATTAAAAGTGTGAAAAATTATTTTTTACTAAAATAATCACAATTTTTTAACAAATAAAGTCAATTTATTTGTATAAAATTACAAGTAAACCTCCTATTATTTGTTTACCACACGAAAAATTACGGTAACAAAATATTTAAAAGTTTTGGCTTATTTTTTTACTACTTCTAGTTAATTCATAAAGAATTTCATATTTTCTCGTCTAATTTTATCTAAAAATATTATATTTGCAAAAAAAATATAATATGAAATCTGATATAGAAATTTCTCGCACCACAAAATTATTGCCTATTACTCAAATCGGCAAACAAATCAATATTCAAGAAGATGATTTAATTCCTTATGGAAAATTTATCGCAAAAGTTCCTTATACTTTGATTGATGAAGAAAAAATTAAAAAAAGTAATTTGATTTTGGTAACGGCTATCACACCAACCAAAGCGGGAATTGGAAAAACAACTACTTCGGTAGGACTGAGTTTGGGACTAACAAAATTAGGAAAAAAAACGATTGTGGCTTTGCGTGAGCCTTCTTTAGGACCTTGTTTTGGTATGAAAGGCGGTGCTGCGGGTGGTGGTTATGCCCAAGTGTTGCCGATGGAAGATATAAATTTACATTTTACAGGTGATTTTCACGCCATTACTTCAGCCCATAATATGATTACTGCTTTAGTTGATAACTATCAATATCAAAATAAAGGCACAGATAAACAACTCAAAGAAATTGTCTGGAAAAGAGTTTTAGATGTCAATGATAGGTCGTTGAGATACATTAATGCAGGTTTGGGAGGAAGTGCGAATGGTATTCCCAATGAATCAGGTTTTGATATTACGCCTGCTTCTGAAATTATGGCGGTTTTTTGTTTTGCTGAAAGTTTAGAAGATTTAAGAACAAAAATTGAAAATATTATTATCGGTTATACCTTTGATAATCAACCTTTTACAGTCAAAAATTTAGGTATTGCAGGAGCAATCACAGTGCTTTTAAAAAATGCTATCAATCCAAATTTGGTACAAACTACCGAAAATTCTCCTTCATTCTTACACGGAGGTCCGTTTGCGAACATTGCACACGGTTGTAATTCTGTTTTGGCAACCAAAATGGCACTTACTTTTGGAGATTATGTGGTAACTGAGGCAGGTTTTGGAGCGGATTTAGGAGCGGAAAAGTTTTTTAATATCAAATGTAGAAAAGCAAACTTAGAACCCAAAGCAACAGTATTGGTTTTGACTTCGCAAGCCTTAAAATTGCACGGTGGAATAGCAGAAAGTGAGATTAAATTACCCAATTTAGAAGGCATCAAAAAAGGACTAAAAAATGTAGAAAAACATCTACAAAATTTACAATCTTTTGGGCAAAATGTAATTCTGGCTTTTAATCAATATGGATTTGATACAACAGAAGAAATAGATTATATAAGAAATTGGGCGAAAGAAAATAAAGCGTTTTTTGCGGTCAATAATGCGTTTACACAAGGCGGAGAAGGGGCTTTAGAATTAGCTAAAACTGTGATAGAAGTGATTGAAAATCAACCTTTTACACCTCTAAAATTCACTTACGAATTGACAGATAGCATAGAAGAAAAATTGACCAAAATCACCCAAAAAATATACGGAAGTAAAGGAATTATATTGACAGAAAAAGCAAAAAATGCACTCAAAAAAATCAATAGATTAGGTTTCCAAAATCTACCTGTTTGTATTGCCAAAACACAATATTCTTTTTCTGATGATGCCTCAAAATTGGGCGTAGCACAAGATTTTGAAATTCATTTTGAAGATTTAATTATCAATGCAGGAGCAGGTTTTATTGTGGCGGTAGCGGGAAATATTATGCGTATGCCAGGGCTTCCAAAAAATCCACAAGCACAGATGATTGATATTATAAATGGACAAATTGAAGGCTTAAGTTAAATTTATTTTAATTTTTTTGAAAAAAGTAACATAAAATTTGGAAATGTAATAATTTGTTTTTACCTTTGTATTCTTATAAAAAGTCGCATATACAAATGGTCAAAATAAAATTACTACTATTAAAACCATTAAACAATTATTTTTATTAATTACCTTTGTGATTTTTGTACGATTTTTCTTTAGATTACGTCAGATATTTTGCAAAACAATTTATTTGTTTAACAAGCCTTTATGTAGGTTATCAGTACTGAAATTTAGAAAAATCGTATTTTCAACTATTTTAATCTCCTCAAAAAACAACTCAATATCTTTCTTTATTCACTTGCAAATTATTTACTTTGGAGTAGATATATTTTGTTTTTGCAATGATTTATAATATTCTCTTTGTAAAGAATCTTGCGTTTTTTGTTGCAATTCTAACGATTTATAATATTGCCTTTGCAAAGAATCTTGGTAACGATATTGTTTTTCGGCTTCTATTTCTGTTCTTATTTTCCAATACCATTCGTTTGCAGCCAGATTTTGTTTATCTAAAACAGTGGATTTCAATAATTCTTTTACTGCTTTTTCCTTTTGATTCGAATAATAATAAGTCATTCCTAAATAATATCTCGAAGTAGCAAAATCTTTATATTGTAAAGAACTCAACAAAAACTTTCTTGCCTCCAACATTTGTCCACGTTCAAAACTATGTTTTCCTAAAAAATAACTTGCTTGCCAGATTTTCATATTCAGCGTATATGCTTTTTGATAATAAACAAAAGCACTATCATCAGCCATTTTTTTTCGTCTAAAAGATTCCGCTTTTGTAAAATTTAATAAGTCATAATTGGGATTGATTTTTAATCCTACATTCGCATAATAAATTGCCGCACTATATAATTCATATTGATTAAATAATTGCGCATAACTATTAAATGCTTGAAAATAATTAGGCTTATATTTGAGTGCTAACGATAAATTTTTGAGTGCATTGGCACTATCCAAACGAGCAATTTCAACGTTTGCTTTCCAAAAATATATCCTTGCATCACGTTTTGAAAGTTGTAAGGCTTCGTTTAATACTTTGATAGATTCGTTATATTCTTTTATCATATAATATAATTCTCCGCCCAGAATCAATCCTTCCAAACTTTTATCGCCCAATCCTCTCGATTTATTTAAGATATTAAGTGCTTTTTCGGTCTTTCCTAAGTTCGCATAGGCGCGTGAAAGTGCCAAAAAATATTTACTTTTTGTGCTATCAATTTGCAAAGATTTTTCGAGAAAAGGAACAGCTAAACTATCTTCTTTTTTTCTAATTCGATATAAAGCCATTTGAAAATTAGGCTCTGCTGCATCAGGATTTTTTCCTAAATTATCTTGTAAAGCCTTCAAAGTCGCATCAGAAGCAAGATTTTCAAAAGTAGGAATTTTTTGCATATCATCATTGACAGGATTGTATCTATCACAACTACTGACAAAAATCCAACTTAAAAACAAAATAATACTTATATTTATTTTTAATATCTTATCCATTTTCAATGATTTTTATTTTGTGTTTATTCAAAATATTATCTTTATAAATCTATTTTTTTTTGCAAATATACACATTTTATCAAAATAAAAAAATATATTTGCAACGAATTTTGGGACAGCATCAAAAATTTGTTCCTATCTTAGAAATGAGATTGAATAAAAAAGGAAATTAAACCACTAATTTCTACAAACCTATCATATTTTTCAATAAAAACACACCATGCAAAAAAAATTAGAACATTTTATTACATCAGGAATTATTTGGAGAATTATCGAGCATACTCAAAATCCAAATATAATTTTGATAGAAATAAGAGAACAAGTATTGTGGCAAACAAAATTTATTATGTTGAATATCAATGATAATATTTATACTGAATTTGTTTTGTCAGAATCTTGGTGGATAAATCCTGTTTTTTTTGATAATCAATATATTTATTTTTATTTTTATGCTAATAGTGAAAAGCCAATTCCGACAGAATTATGGACTTTTGATTATACAAAAAATGAAATTATTCAAAAAACAAATGAGATAAATATTGATTTTTTAACTATTCAAAAACCAATAAAAAAAGAAATTTTTGAAACCAATTATTATCAAGAAAACGAAGAATATTTTGACACTTTAAACAAATTTATTCAACTCAAAACAAAGAAAATAGACGTTATCAAAAATATTGCTTATATAGAAATAAATGATTTTTTGGTGATTGATTATTTTACCAAAGAAAATGATATTTACACCGAAAATTTATGGATTACAGATAAAAAAGGAAATATAATCATAGAAAAAACATTCGAAGTTCCCGAAAATTTTTTTATAGGAGAAAGAATTTATATCTTAGAAAATAAATTAATATTTATTCAACAAAAAACAAAAATATATGTGTATGAATAATGTTTTTTAATTTTTTGTTAATTAATTGATAATCAATGAATTAAATAAAAAATAGATATTTAAAGCAATACTTATATTATAAAAAAAATGATATTTTTTCAAAAAAACGTCTTATTTTTTTGGAAAATAAAAAAAAAAACTTTATCATTGTACTAAATTTTTGAAAAAAGAAGTTTTGTTAAGAAAAAGTAGCGTGTGTGGTAAGATTGATTGAGAATATTTTTAGATATTATTCAATTATACAAAAAACTTCTTGTATTATTCAGCAAATTAAAAATCAATCGCATTGATTTTGTTCATATTTATATAGAATTTTTTTTATTAGTTTTGATAAAATGAAGTAAAATTTATTGCTTTTTGTGATAAGTTTTATCTAAAAATAATTCATTCGTAATGATTAACGACTAAATTTTTGTCTTTTTTGAAGATAAATAGATATAATTTGACAAGTTTTGATTTTTTTTCTGCTTATAACTACAAGATGTGTATGATTTTTTAGACTATTCATTTAAAAATATACTAAAAAATAATCCACAAAAACTATTTTCTTTTTACATTCTTCTTATATATTTTATTATCACAAAACATATATTTTTATAAGAAAATGGAATACCTCATATATATTGTACTGGTCATTATAGGCGTTGGCGTTGGCATGATGCTTGACCGTTCTGCCCTCAAAAAAGACTTAGAAAAACAGCGACAAGAAAGCGAAGAAAAATCTGCTTTTATTATCAAAGAAGCAAAATTAATGGCGGAAAATAGCGAAAGAGAAGCCGAAACAAAGAAAAATGAAAAAATGTTGGAAGCAAAAGAAAAATTTTTAAAACTTCGTTCAGAATTCGATATAGAAATGAACCAGAAAAAACAAATTTTTGCCAACAATGAAAATAAACTAAAACAACTACAACAAAACGTAAACAAACAACAAGAACAGATTAAAAAAAGAGAGGAAGAAATCGACAAAATTAAAGAAAGTTTGCTCGACCAAGCCGAACTGATTACTAAAAAGAAAGAAGAGGCTGAAAAAATGCGTCTTTCTCAAGTAGCAAACCTCGAAAAAATTGCTAATTTGACTGCTGACGAAGCAAGAAAACAACTCATAGAAGCATTGAGAGAAGAAGCACAAGTAAAAGCGAATGCAGTGGCAAAAGAATTGTTGGAAACTGCCAAATTAAATGCCACTAAACAAGCGAAAAAAATTGTCATAGAAACCATTCAACGCACTGCAAGTGAACACACTATCGAAAATTGTGTGTCTGTTTTTAACATCGAAAACGATGAAATAAAAGGAAAAATTATTGGACGTGAAGGAAGAAATATCAGAGCATTAGAAGCAGCCACTGGCGTAGAAATTATTGTTGATGATACTCCTGAAGCCATTATTATTTCTGGTTTTGACCCCGTAAGACGTGAAATTGCTAGACTTTCTTTGCAAAAATTAGTGTCTGATGGACGTATTCACCCTGCGAGAATCGAGGAAATTGTTCAAAAAACAACGAAGGCAATGGAAGAAGAAATCATCGAAATCGGAGAAAGAACTGCCATTGATTTAGGGATTCACGGTTTGCACCCTGAATTGATTAGAATGGTCGGCAGAATGAGATATAGGTCTTCTTATGGACAAAATTTATTGCAACATTCGAGAGAAGTTGCCAAATTATGTGCTACAATGGCAGCAGAATTAGGTTTAAATGTTAAATTAGCCAAACGTGCAGGACTTTTACACGATATTGGAAAGGTTTGGCACGAAGAACCCGATTTACCACACGCAATTTTGGGTATGCAATTAGCACAAAAATACAAAGAAAATCACGAAGTTTGTAATGCTATCGGAGCGCACCATGATGAAATCGAAATGACTTCTACTATTTCGCCATTGATTCAGGCGTGTGATGCTATCTCAGGCTCACGCCCAGGCGCAAGACGTGAAATGATGGAATCTTATATCAAACGTTTGAAAGAATTGGAGGAATTAGCCATTTCTTTTGATGGTGTAAATAAATGTTATGCGATTCAAGCAGGGCGAGAGTTGAGGGTAATTGTTGATGCTGACCAAGTAAGCGATGAAAGAGCAGGAACTATTTCTTTTGATATTGCTAATAAAATTGAAAAAGATATGCAATACCCAGGGCAAATTAAAGTTACTGTTATTCGTGAAATGAGAGCGGTTAATTATGCAAAATAGGCTTTAAAATTTATTATATTTTATTTTATTCCACAATGATAAATTTTTGAATTGTATTGTTGTGGAAAAATTTTATCTATCAATTTTCAAAAGTATAGTTTAAAAATTCAGTTTAAAAATTCAGTTTAAAAATTCAGTTTAAAAATATATTTTTATGAATATTACACTCATTCAAACAAACTTATATTGGCAAGATATTACAGCAAATTTGGCGCATTTTGAAGAAAAAATTTGGCAAATCAAACATAAAACAGATTTGATTATTTTACCCGAAATGTTTACGACAGGTTTTTCGATGGAAGTAGAAAAATTAGCAGAAGTTCCAAATTTGACTACTTTCAAATGGCTCAAACAAATATCTGCACAGACTGATGCGTGTGTGATCGGAAGTTATATTGTCAAAGAAAATAATTATTATTTTAATCGATTGATTGCGATGTTGCCTGATGGAACTTTTTATCAATATGACAAAAGGCATTTATTTAGAATGGCAAACGAGCATCAAAATTATACTTTTGGGACTGAAAAAGTGATTTTTGAATGGCGAAATTGGAAAATATGCCCACAAATTTGTTATGATTTGCGTTTTCCTGTTTGGAGTCGAAATGTAAATTGTGAGTATGATTTATTGATTTATATCGCTAATTGGTCTCAAGTGCGCAGTCAGGCTTGGAATGTTTTGCTGCCTGCGAGAGCCGTAGAAAATTGGTGTTATGTGGCGGGTGTCAATCGAATAGGCGAAGATGGCAAAGGACTTCAATATTCGGGCAATTCACAAATTACAAATTTTAAAGGTGAAATGATTTGGCATCAAGAAAATGACGAGGCAATTTTTAGTTATGATTTGGATAAAAAAGCATTAGAAGAATACAGAAAAAATTTTCCTGCTTATTTAGATGCAGATATTTTTGAATTGAAATGAAACATTTTTTATTAGGCATTGCCAAACCTATTTTTACAATTATTGAAATAAAAAATTTGATAGAAAATGTATCTAAATTGCCACAAAAAAATGCACAAGAACAAAATATAACGCTTAAAATTAACATTCAAAATAATTTTTATCTAAAAAAACTAATGTCAAAGTGTTTTTTTGGTGATTATGTCTTTAAAGCTTTGAAGTTTTTTATTTATTTTTAGCTATTGGCACAAAATAGCCAAAAAAAATTACGTCCAAAAAATATCTATTTTTTTGTAAATAAAATATTTGGGCTTTTTTTTGTTTATAGATAAAATTATGAATATCTTTGCAAATCACTACAAAGCGTATTTTTTTAAACCATTTATTTTCAAAAAAATGATACAAAAAGTTTCTGAACAAATATTAGAAGAAAAATTAGAAGAGATAAACTTAAATACTGATAAATTATTAGGCTATGTTTTGTATGGATTGGCTGGTGCTGTGTTTTTGTTTGGGTCTGTGTATTCTAAACCTATTTTGGCATTATCAGGCTCTTTATTTTTCCTTTTGATATACTGGGTAGGTTTTTTTTATATTACTACTAGAGCCACCAAAAATATATTTATTGCAATTGCTTTTGCTGTGGGTATGATGGTTTTGATTGCTTCTTCGAGTGGTATTACGGAAGTAAGATATTCTTTTTTTGTTTTGATATATTTATTGACTGTTTATCAGGATATAAAATTAATACATTTTGGTTTGAGTATTGGCTATTTATTCGTCATTATTTGTTATGTGGTTGCATTTGACAATCAAAACCCATTTTACCCATTGGTTACTACCTATCTTTTAGAAAAACAAGCCATTAGTGTAGAGCGTTTTATTATTGCGTTAGTTATTGTTTTGGGCGCTCATTTGGTTGCTTTATTTTTGACTTATTTATACAAAGAAAGAACCTATAAACAAATTTATAATGCTATTTATCAAGAGCAACAGCTTAAATTTTTGTCTAAAAATCAAGATTTTGCTGATGAAATTGCCGCTGGAAAATTTGAGTCTACTTATTGGATAGATGAGGGTGATATTTTGGGACAGTCTTTAGTCAATATGCGTGATAACCTCAAAAATGCGACAGAAAGAGATATTCAAGAAAAATTTGTGAGTAATGGAATCAGTGAATTGAGTGAAATTTTAAGAAAAAATAGTAATAATTTAGAATTGTTGGCAGATATTCTATTGAGTAAAATCATTAATTATTTAGGTGCTTCACAAGGAACTTTTTATATGGTAGAAAAACAAGGAGAAGACCAAAGTGTTTTATTAAGAATGGTTGCTTGTTATGCGTATAATCGTAAAAAATTTATTAACTCAACCTTAGAAGAGGGAGAAGGATTAGTGGGGCAATGTTACTTAGAAAAAACAAGTATTTATCGTACAAAAATATCTCCCGAATATTTTAAAATTAGGTCAAGTTTAGGTGAAATATTGCCTTCAACTTTAATTATTATGCCTTTAATGGCAAGTCAAAATGTGGTAGGCGTTTTAGAAATTGCGTCTTTAAGTCCTTTATTAGACTATCAAATAAAATTTTTAGAAAAAATAAGTGAGGATATTGCCATTACACTTATTTCTGTAAGAGCCAATGAGGAAACAAAAAAACTATACCAACAATCGAGATTAGCGGCTGAAGAATTGCAGGCAAGAGAGGAAGAAATGCGTCAAAATGTAGAAGAATTAGCAGCTACACAAGAGGAAATGAGAAAAACGCAAATATTTTTGGAGCAGACCAAACTAAAATCTCAGGCGTTTATAGAAGGCTCTTCGAGTGGCATTATTTCTTTCACTGAAGATGGTATGATTGATGAATATAACCATTCTTTTTTAAATATATTTGAATACGAAAAAGAAAATATAAAAAAACTAAATATCATTACTTTGCTACCAGATGTAAGTATTTTTGATTTTGATAAACATATCAAAAAAACAATATACACACAAGGTAGAAAAAAAACAGAGCAACTTGTAAACCTAAGAATTTATATCAATAAATCTGAAATTGAAGGAAAAACCGTTTATTTGGGGTATATCAGAGATATTTCTGAAGAAAAACAAAAAGAAAATGAATACCAATCAAAAATAACAAAATTAGAACAAGAAATTAAAGATTTAAAGAAAAATCAATATGAGTGACATTTTGAATTTAACATAAAAAGGCTATTTAAAGATGATTAAGGCATTTTTCAATACTTTTAAATTTTAGTATTTGGTTAAATGAATAAAAAATACTTACGGGAATTTGTCGTATCTATTTTTAATTAATGTTTTAAATACAAAAAATTCTTTTATACTAAATTTAAGCCTTTATAGCCTTTACAACTATGTCACCCATATTGAAAAATGATTAGTATTTTTTAAATGAAAGAGATTTTAGCACACAGATAACACGGATTTAGCGGATTAATACGGATTTTTTTTCTTTTTTCTCGAATTTTTAATGATTTTTGTCAATTTTTGGCTACCATTTAAAAA
>JAAFJG010000064.1 GCA_013298075.1 Cytophagales bacterium
CAAAATTAAACCATCAAAATATGGACTTGCTTGAGGAATTAGGCTTAGAAGAAAAACACGAATTAGTTTACGAAAGCGTAGATAAGGAAGTGTATGCCCATACTGTTTATTATGAAATTGAAAAAACAAGTTATGATACATTGGTTACTGATGATGGAAAACCTGTAGCAAATTTATTTACAGAATTACAACAAAGATTATATGTTAGTTTGTTATATAATCTCAAATGGACAAACAAAAATTTTATGGCTTGTTCGAATGTTGCTTTTTATTATTCTGATAAACTTCCGCCTATGGTGCCTAATTTACTTTTAAGTTTCAATACTGATAGAGGTGATTTTCTGGATAAAAAAAATAAATGCTATTTTTTATGGGTAAAAGGAAAACCACCAGAATTAGTGATAGAAATTATATCAAACAAAAAAAAGCGTAAACATACCGAAAAATTTGACATATATGCTAAAATTGGCGTAAAATATTATATTGTTCATGATCCTTTTCATAAATTATATAAAAATAATTTGCAAGTATTTAAGTTAGTAAATAGAAAATATGAACCTTACACAGACAACGAAAATAATTATATGCCTGAAATAGGTTTAGGTATAAAAACGTGGAAAGGAAAATTTGAAGATAGTACTACTACTTATGCTCGTTGGTGTAATAAAGAAGGCGAAATTATTTTTACATATTTAGAAAAAGTAAGAGAAAAAGAACGAATCGAAGAGTTAGCAAAAAATGCTTTAGAAGAAAAACAACGCGCTGATTTAGAATCTCAAAAAGCAAAAGATGCCTTAGAATTGGCTGATAAATTAACACAAGAAAAATTAAAGGCTGAACAAGAAATTCAAAAATTGCTCAAACAATTAGCCGCATCAGGTTTGCAACCTGCGGAATAATTAAAAAAGATGAAAAAAACAATTTTTTATATCATAAATTGGTTGATGATAACATTTGTATTGGGCGCAAGCATAGGTTTGCCCTTACATACACGCGTGTGTCGTATGCCTGATATGCCCACAAAAACCAGCGTTTTTATGGCTGATATAGAAGATTGTTGTCAAAAAAATATCCATCAACATTGCGAAAAAGAACAAGAAAAACCTTTCAATCCTTGTTGTAAATTTACAGATAATTTTTTGCAAGTTGATTTTGATAATTTTGAAATTGCCTCTGTTTTTGAGTTTTCAAATCTTCATTTTGAATTTATTTTATATAATTTTGAACTTATTTTTGAAAAAAAATATACTTTTTTATCTCCAAAAATAATCTTTTTTGCAGATTCATCTCCACCTCCACTCTCTACCAAAGATTTTTTAAGAAATCAAAAACGTTGGAATTGCTAACATTAAAAAACTCATTTTTTTTATAATTTTCTAAGATATAAATTCTTGAAAATCAATAAAATCAATCAAGAAAATCACATAATTCTTGGTATAGTTTTTTAATTTATTTCAACATTTTAACTCATTTTATGATGAAATTTCAATTCATTTTTATATATATGTTTTGTTTTTTTGTGCCTTTTATATCAACAGCACAAAATACAATCAATGGCGTTATTCGCAATCAAAATCAAAAAAAAGAAACGCTCACAGGCGTTAGTATTTTTTGGGCAAATACACAAAAAGGAACAATATCTGACGAAAAAGGAGAATTTTCTTTAGAAAAAATCACTGAATCTAATCAATTAGTATTCGTTTTTATAGGTTTTAAAAATGATACAATTTTGATTGATAAACAAAAAACTATAGAAGTTTTTTTGAACGAAAACGAACTCAATACTATTGTTATCAAAGATAAAAAAATAGATATTGACCCTATCAAAACAGAATTATTAACCACAAAATCATTACAAAAAGCCGCTTGTTGTAATCTTTCTGAAAGTTTTGAAACCAATGCAAGTGTTGATGTGACGGTTACAGATGCTATCACAGGCGGAAAACAACTCAAATTATTGGGACTTGATGGCGTATATGCTCAAATTATGCTCGAAAATATGCCCAATGTACGCGGTTTGGCGGCTCGAAGTGGTTTGCATTTAATTGCGGGAACTTCTATCAAATCTATCGAAATCAATAAAGGAGCAGGTTCGGTTGTCAATGGTTACGAATCGATGACAGGACAAATCAATGTGGAATTAGCCAAGCCAGAAAGTGCCGAAAAATTGTTATTAAATGGTTTTATCAATCCGTTTGGGAGATGGGAATTGAACGCCAATGTAGCCACAAAAATCAACTCAAAATGGAGTACTGCGGTTTTGGCTCATACAAGTCATTTGCAAAATGTGATTGACCAAAATATGGACGGATATATGGATACGCCCAAATTTTCGCAATATAATATTATCAATCGTTGGAAATACGAAGGAAAAAATACAGAAACACAATTTGGTTTTAGATTTGTAAACGATACAAAATTAGGTGGACAATCAGAACATAATCATAATAATCATTCAAACCAAATTTTATATGGTGCAAGTGCAGATTTGAAACAATATGAAGCCTGGACAAAAATTGGATTTATTTCTAAAAAAGTAGAAGGCAGAAGCGTTGGATTTATTTTTAACACCAAACATCACGCTCAAAATTCTTTTTTTGGATTAAATCAATATAAGGCTTGGCAAAATACAATCAATACGCAAGTTATTTATCAAACACCCATTATTCGAACTCATATCAATACATTACGTTTGGGAGCGAGTTTTTTGATGGATAATTATGACGAAAAATGGCAGGCTCAAATTCCTGATATGCAATACATTACACGCCAAAGATACGAAAAAACAGGCGGTATTTTTGTTGAATATACTTGGAAACCTACCTCAAAAATTACTTGGATAAATGGTCTGCGTGCTGATGTGCATAATTTATTTGGGGCATTTTTATTTCCGAGAAGTCATATTAAATATCAAATTTCGGATAAAATTATTTTACGTGCTTCTGCGGGCAGAGGTATGCGAGCAGCCAATCCGATGATTGAGCAAGCAGGTTTTTTGGCAAGTTCGAGGCGAGTTTCTTGGGCTGATAATCTTCGTCCTGAGTTGGCTTGGAATTATGGCATCAATCTCACACAAGAATTCGAATTATTTGGGCGAGATGGACAAATTTCTCTCGATTTTTATCGCACAGATTTTCAAAATCAAGTCGTTACAGATATAAATATGGCTCAAAATATTCGCTTTTATAATCTCAATGGAAAATCTTTTGCGAATAGTTTTCAAATTCAAATTGAATACGAATTATTTGATGATTTTAATTTAACTATTGCCTACAAAAATTATGATGTTCGTACTAATTATGAAAATATTGGCTTACAAAATGTGCCTATGGTTGTCAGAGAACGCTTTTTTGCCAATTTTGATTATACTTTGAAAAATAAAAAAACAAAAGAAGAATTAGTTTTTGATGTTACGGGAGAATGGTTAGGAACTATGAATTTGCCTAATACGCAAAACAATCCAATGGAATTTCAAAGAAGACAAAAAAGCCCAAGTTATTGGTTATTGAATATGCAAACGACTTATAAACCTAATTCAAAATGGGATATTTATGTAGGTGGCGAAGATTTATTAAATTTTATGCAAGATAATCCAATTATTGCCAACAATCAACCTTTTGGAAATTATTTTGATGCGTCAATTATTTATGCACCTGTGATGGGGCGAATGGTGTATGCAGGCGTGAGATTTTATATGAAATAAAAGTAAAAATATCAATTCAAAAGAATATACCTAAAAAAACTCTCTTAGATGTATCCCAAAATTTAATAAATATTGAAAATAAAATATATATATTCTCTCAAGTATTTGGTTGGCTGACAATTTCTGTGGAGAAAAAAAATTCTCTTTTATGAAGACGAAATTATAATAGTATTTTTTAAATGAAAGAGATTTTAGCACACGGATTTAGCGGATTAATACGGATTTTTTTTCTTTTTTCTCGAATTTTTAATGATTTTTGTCAATTTTTGGCTACCATTTAAAAAACTCTAATACAATCGTTGAAAGTTTTAATACAAAAAATTGTGTTACATTTTTATAAACTTTGGTACAGAAATAATTTTCAAAAGTATGGTCTGTACAGAGCAAAGCGAAAGTCTGACCATACTTTCAAAAATTTATAAAATAAAAAACAAAATAAAAATTTATAATTTTAGGTTTTCCACAAAAATTGTCAAGCAATTACTTATTTTTAGAAATGAAATTATTATTTTTATTCATATTTTATTCTTTTATAAGTTTATGCACAAATTTTTGTTGGTTTGTATTGATTTCTAAAAAATACATTCCTTTGGACAAATTAGGTAAATATTGATTTAAAACTTCGTTGATTTGTGATAAATTACCACGATTATCTAACAAAATTTTTCCACTTACTTCTGATAATCTTATCGCACAAAAATCAATATTTTTTCCTTCGATTTTGATAAAATTACCGACTGGATTTGGATAAATAATAAGTCCATTTTCGATTCTGATATATCTAATCGGGCTTAATTCTATTTCTCCTGACGCTTTGAATATTTTCAAACGATAATAACTACTTTGTAATAATTGATAATCATTTAACACATACTGAGGTGATTGTGTGGCATCAAGCGTGGCAATGGTCGTAAAATGTAGCCCATCGAGGCTTTTTTGTACTTCAAATTTTTCGGGATTATCTTGTAAGATTACTTTCCAAAAAAGTTTGGCTGTATGTGTTTCTATTTTTTGTGCTTGAAAATCTAACACACAAGAAGAAAGAGGAATATTAGGTGGAGTCATTGCCCAATGCGAAAAACCATTCACACTGCTTGCTTCTATGGTACGAGCCAACGCATTATGACTTACTGAAGCAGCTGGGTGATATGCCCAAGCAGTCCCACTTGGTAAACGCCAAGCCGCCAAAACGCCATCTGTGGCATTATTTAAGCCATTTAATTCATCATCAGCAAAAAACATTTTCAAGGTAGAATTAGTGCCTACCTCTGTGCCTGTGGTGGTTTTGATATGAAATATTCTTTTGACAGTTCTTGTAGATGTCCAACCCGAATAATGAAATCTATCTACTTCTACGGTATAATCACTGCCTGCACTTCTCAAAAGATTAAGCCCAATTCCTGCCATTGTATTGTTAGAGGTGCTAATGGTTTTGGCTGATGTGCGTACATATCCACCTGAAACTCCTACGCCTGCTCCTTTGTCAAAAGTAGCTGTATTATCTTTGATAAGATGATTGGCTCCTAAATTTTCGCTCAAAGTTCCATCACTTCCCAAATCAATATTATTGCCATTCAAATTAATATCGCTTTGGGTCAATGTAATTCGTCCATTGTTAGTGGCAGAATAAGAAGTAAGATTTATATTGGATAATAATTTTACGTCTCCTGATTTATTTACATTGATTCTATAAAAACTTTCATTTCCTGCCGTATTTTGTATGGTTTGCTCACTTGAGCCTATAAAATTAAAAGTTCCATTGCCTTCATCAAG
Organism: Cytophagales bacterium; assembly: GCA_013298075.1. Taxonomy (GTDB): domain Bacteria; phylum Bacteroidota; class Bacteroidia; order Cytophagales; family Microscillaceae; genus RDXZ01. The sequence continues at coordinate 5,477 of JAAFJG010000064.1, forward strand.
TCCATTGGCAAGTTGATTGGTAAAATTTCCGTATAAATTGATAGTGCCATCGTTGGTTGTGTTGTTTGCGTCATTCATATCGATTTGTCCTGTTCCTGAGATGTTGATGTTGCTATATACATCAAGTCTATCATTTATATTTCCTTCTAATGACACACTTCTATTAGTGACAGATAAATTTTTGCATTGTGCAATATCTTGAAACTCATCAGAATAAGTGGCAGTAAAATCTATATTTGCTCTGTTTGTATAAGGTGAATAATTTTCTACGGTTACATCTATTGTATTATCTGGAACAGTTAAACCTTCCCAATTAGCACAATCAAACCAATTTGTACTTACATCTCCTACCCAAGTTCCATCTGTTTTTCCTGTATTGATAGTAAAAGTTGTTGTTTTTCTTGAGTTAGGAATATTAGAGTTGGTTGTAACTATCCAATTATTAGTAACATCTTTTATTTTACCTAATAATTCTCTTTTAGTACCAGTTTGTAAAAATGTTGATGAAATATTAGCCGTTTTATAATACATAGCGTCTCGTCTTGTAGCATTTTCAATATTAAAACATCTTAAATCAGGATGCAGTCGTCCTTCACGCCCTGTTCCATTAGTATTGCAAGAAACGGCAGTATTAAAAGGTACCCAACTTGCTCCATTGGTAAATCCAAATAAAACACGCCCCTCAAATAAATTATACCTACTAACCACCACAACTCCATACGGAGTAAAAGTTCCTTGTACTATATACATTTGGTCAGGGTCACTACTTGATATATTGGGAAAAATAGAAGTAATACTTGTAATTGTAAAATCAGATGTTTTAGTAACCCCATTAATTTCCATAATAATACTTGCTACACTTGTTGTAGCTCGCATTTTAATTACACTTCCTTTTGTAATATTTGATGTACCATTCCAAGTAAACGAAATTACACCTGGGTCTTCGTAAGGATCATTACCTGAACCACCCCAACGCATTGTGCGTGTATTAGCAGGTGCGCAAGCTTCAAAACGAGAATTAACATAGGAAAAAGTTGTATTGGGTAAAATATCAACCATATTCATAAAGTAAACTCCGTCTTCTGCTCCAGAGTTTGTTTCTTGTGAATCAAAGCCAACTATTACTATATCACCCGGATTTAAAAATGTGCCTGACACATTGGTTATATTAAAACTTGTACTTGTTATATTAGATAAACCTACTGAAGAAGCAGTAAGCGTCAATCCAATACCCAAAGCAGTATGAGTGATAGCACCAAAATTTGCCAAACCACTACTTGCCGTAGAGATTTGCGGACTTGAATCTAAAACTCCAGTAGAAGTAATTGAAATATTATTTGTAAAATTCAAATCACGATTACCATTTATGTCTGTCGCCTGAACGGTTACAGCAGGTGACATAGCAGCATTTACTAAACTATTAGAAGGAGGTTGTTGGACAAAACTCATTTGAGTACTTACCACACTTATTGCATTATTTGTATTACCTGAATTAACACTTTGAGAAGCAATTAAACCACCTCCCGCAAATGTAAAACTTGTATTCGTTACTTGAAAAACAAGATTTAAACCATCAATAGTTGCTGGCAATATACCGCCCAAAGACGTTTTTAGCCAAATTTTTAATGTGTATGTTTTGGTCGCATTATCAGTAATTCTTCCTATTTGTCCTGCTCCATTGGGTAAAGAACCAAAAGTAATATTAGTGGCATTGATAGTAGCAGAAGTCGTTGTATTAGTACCATCTGAAAGTTCTGCCCCTAAAATAGCTTGAGTCCAATCAGCAATATCATTTCCTGTTCCTTGATTGAATACAATCTGAGAAATTTGTGTATCTGTGGCATCTGTGGCAGGCGTGGCACCATCATCATTGAAATTAAAATCAAAATTTAAAATTGATGAGGCTTGTGTATTTATTAAAGAAGATATTCCTGATGGCTCTGAACCTGCTCCTGTGGAAAGAGTAGAGGTAAAAGTGGCGGGAACTAAATCAATACTAAAATCATCTATATAAATTTCATTAGTTCCAGAAGCTCTGTTATCTAAAACTCTTACATAAATATTTGTAAAAGATGATAAGTTAGCAGTGAAAGTTTGATAACTCGTTGTAAAGCTCGTAATACTTCCTCCTGAGATAGTTGTCCAAGGACCACCAACGTTACTACTTGTTTGAACTAAAAAATTAGGAGTTGCAGGTGTTGTTCCACTTCGTCTCCAATAGAAAGTTAATATATTGGGATTGCTTATTAAAGGAGTTATTATTGCGTCATTTGTGCCGTTGAAAGTTACACATCTTGATGGTGTACGTGGATTGGTTGTTCCATGTGTAACAGAAGTATATGTCCAACCTGTTGCTGGCGTAGTTGTACTTTCAAAACCTTCAGAAATTTGCCCCCAAAGCAATCCATTTTTTCCTAAAAACAACAAACAAAAAAACGTAAAATAAAGTATAAAATTTTTCATAAAAATAAAGTGTAATATTTTTTTGTGCAAAGTTCATATCTTTTATTTGCATTTACAAACTGATGTAAGAAATATAGCAAAAAAGTAAGATTTTCATAAAAAAATAATATTGTGTGATGAATGAAATAAACAAAAAAAATTCCACAAAAGTTAAAAAAAACCTTTGTGGAATTATATATATCTTAGATTATTTTACAAAAATGGAAATCAATTCTAATAAAATTTATAACGATAATCTTCAATATTAGATGCTTCTTTGACAGCCTCACCTACTGAATATTGAACTCTTTGTTTCAATGGGTCTGCTACTTGATTACGGAATTGAGAATAATCAGCCGTTTTTGCCGCTTCATTTATTTTTATCAATTCAATCACTAACACGCCACTTTCATCAGCAAAAGGTTTTGTACGTTTTCCTGCTTTCAAACCAAAAGTTTTTCCTACGCCCGTAGGATTAAAGCCTGTCGTTCCTACCATATTATTTGCCATATTTACGTCTGCTACTGTATTAAACAAGGCAGGAGTTCCATAATTTTTAGCCACCTCTTCCAAATTACCTTTGGCTTCGCCTAATTTTTTGATGATAATTGCTTGTTTTTTCTCTTTGATAACTTCCGCTTTTAATTGCTCTTTGAAAGCCTCAACATTTGCTTTATCTTTTTCGGCTTTGGCAGTCAAAGTAGCAATAATGTATTTATTTGCTTCCGAAATTTCATATACAACAGAAACATCATTGATATTTCCTTCAGAAAATGCCCAACGAATTACTTCTCTAGCTCCTTTTATATCGTTCAAATCAGTGCTTGTAGTTGTCAAACGTTCTGCTTTTTGTAAAACCAGAGTAGGATTTTTCTTGATTTGCGCTCTAAATTCTTCGCTTGTTTTAACATTATTTCTAAATTCTTCTGCTTTTCTAAAAACTTCATTTTTTGTATTTTCAGCCGCATCTAAACTTTTATCAACCACCGCCATTTTGTATTTTTTGCTGGTTTGTGGATAAGTGATTTCTACGATGTGATAACCAAAATCAGTTTTTACTAAATTAGGCATCAACCCCTTTTTATCAGTAGAAAATAAAGCATTTTCAAAATCTTTTACAAAATTACCACCTTTTTGATACCAACCCAAATCTCCGCCTACGCTTGCCGTTCCATCAGTACCGTGTTTTTTTGCCATATCAGCAAAATTTGCTCCTTCTTTGATTTGTTGTAAAATATCACCCGCTTTTTTCTCTGCTGCTGCTCTATCTTCTGCAGAAGCCGTTTTTTCAGCCTTAATCAATATATGAGAAGAACGCACAAAAGTTAAAGAGTCTGTTTTTTCATCAACTACTTTAAAAATTTTATAGGCTTTGCCATCTAACACTGGTCCATACACGCCACCTTTCAAAATCACAGGCGTTTTTTCTAACATTGCCAAAGGAATATCTTTCATAGATTGAAAAGCAACAGGAGTTGGATTTTCAGCATTATTTTGTACAAATAAAGAATCATTTTCTGCTACTGCAATTTCTCTTGCTAATTTTTTGATTTCATCAAAAAGCACCGCACTATCTTTTTTAGATGGTTTAATATCAAAAGTAACATATTCTATGCTGCGCATTTCTTGTCCTTTGAATTTCTCGGGATATTTGTTCATATAGGCTTTCATTTCGTCATCGCTTGCTTTCAAAGTAGAATCAGGAATTGAAGTATAAGGAACATATACATATTTAACTTCTGCTTTTGTATTTTGTGCTTGATATTGCATTTCTGCTTCCGCTTGCGTTACATACACCGAATTTTTTAATAAATCTTCGTATTTAGTTTTCATACGGTCTTTTTTAATTGCTTCTTCAAAATTTTTCCATTGAAATTGTGCCATTGGAGGCATTTTTGGCATACCTTGTAAAAATTTGATGACTTCATTTTTGTCAAATTTTTTCGTAGTAGGATTTTGAAATTGTTGTTGTCCACGTACAAAACTATGAATAAAAGCCGTATCGCCTTGTACCATTGCTTCTAATTCTTTTGAAGAAACATCAATTCCTAATTTTTTGAATTGAGGGATATAAGAACGATTGAACATAATATCGTTCCATGCTTGTTCTCTCACGCTTGTTAATTGCGTTTCGTCAGGGGCTTTTCCTGTTTGATTTTGATAGTTTTGTGAAACTCTGTTTACCTCAGCTTCAAAATCTTCTCTTTTTACTTTTTCGCCGTTGATAGTGCCTACTGATGTATCTGTAGCACCCAATACGCCAATTCCATTCGGACCTAATAAATCTGCTGCAATAAAAGCAACGATTGCAAAGGCAATAAAGAATATAGCAACCCAAGAATATTGACGAATTTTGTTAATAACTGCCATCTTACAAATGTATAATAAATAAATTTTTAAATAATTTTTAAATAATCTTTAGATATTTTTTTTTTTATGTCCTAAAAAAAGTGGTGCAAATATAATTATATTTTTTTAATTTCTATGATTTTTTTTAGAAAAAAATAAAATAAAGATAAAAAAATACTTTTTTACCTTTATTTTTATGTTTTTTGAGTGATTTTATACCACAAATATTTCAAATACAATTTTAATTATTCTTGATAACCCCAATCGACTCCTGTTTTCAAGTCTTTGATTATCAAGTTATTGTCTTTAAAACTTGCTCTGATTTTATCTATCGTGGCATATTCTTTTTTCTCTTTTGCTTCCACATACAAATCTAACAAAGCACGAATAAACGCTTCTTGATTGGTAGATTTTTCTTCTTGCAAACCCAAAATATTTTCTATCATTGCTTGATACAAAGATTTCATTCTTTCAAAAGTGCCTTGTTTGATAGTATCAATCGTTTCGGGATTGACATAAAAAGCATTTATTTTTTTGACTATATTCGATAATTGTCCAATGGCAATCGCCGTATTAAAATCATCTTGCATACCTTTTAACATTGTATCACAAAAACCTTGAATTTGTTCGTCATTTTTTTCGTCAATTTCTGCTTTTGGGTGCAATGGATATTCTAATTTTTTCAAAATACTCAACGCATTGATAATTCTTTTATAGGCTTTTTGGGCTGCCAACAAACCATCATTCGAAAAATCTAAGGTACTGCGATAATGGGCTTGCAAAATAAAAAATCGAACGGTCATAGGTGAATAACTTCGTTCTAATAAGTCGTGTTTTCCTGAAAATAAATCTTCAATCGTGATAAAATTCCCCAAAGATTTTCCCATTTTTGTTCCATTGATAGTTACCATATTGTTGTGCATCCAATATTTCACAGGTGCTTCACCATAAGCCGCTTTTGCTTGGGCAATCTCGCACTCGTGATGCGGAAACATCAAATCTAAACCACCCCCATGAATATCGAAAATTTTCCCTAAATATTTGGTACTCATTGCCGTACATTCTAAATGCCAACCCGGAAATCCTTCTCCCCAAGGCGAGTTCCAACGCATCAAATGTTCGGCATTGGCACGTTTCCAAAGGGCAAAATCTGCGGGATTTTTCTTTTCTTTTTGTCCTTCTAATTCTCTGGTGGTTTCTAATAAATCCTCCAAAATCCTTCCCGATAATTCGCCATAATTTTCGTTCATTCTGTATTTATTGACATCAAAATAAACAGAACCTTCGGACACGTAAGCCAAACCTGCGTCTATTATTTTTTGTGTCAATTCGATTTGTTCTACGATATGCCCTGTGGCAGTTGGCTCGATGCTCGGTCTTAATACATTTAATTTATCGATGACTTCGTGGTATTTTTGCGTATAAAAATTAACAATTTCCATTGGCTCAATTTGTTCTAATTTTGCTTGTTTAGAAATTTTATCTTCGCCTTCATCAGAATCGCCTGTCAAATGCCCTACATCAGTAATATTTCTTACAAAACGCACTTTTAAACCCAAATAAGTTAAATATCTTCTGACTACATCAAAAAAAACAGCAGGTCTTGCGTTGCCGATATGTGCCAAATTATATACGGTTGGTCCGCACAAATAAATGCCTACAAAAGGCGGATTGATGGGTTGAAAATCTATTTTTTCTCGTGTGAGCGTGTTATAAATTTTTAAAGCAGGAATAAAACCTTCAGCCTGATGAGGAATACGCATGTGAATTAAATTTTAGTATTGAATTTTAGTATTATTTTTTGTACATATAAAACTTGAAATCTTATTTCTTGAGTATAAATATTTTTAGTTTTATAACATATACTTATCGAATATTCTGCAAATCTAATAAAAAAAATAAATTATTTGACAATAAAAATCTTTTTTTATTAAAAAATCTTTTATTTTGATTGCAAAAATAGTACCTTTGCTCATTAAATAACATATAATTATGAATATAGGTGATAGAGTGAGAATGTTGCACTCAACGGAAGAAGGTATTATTACCAAATTTTTGTCAGGAGATAGAATAGAAGTCGAAATCGAAGACGGTTTCCAAATCCCTGTGCGTAGAAACGAAATTGCAGTAGTATCTGTTGAAGAAAATACTCGTTTTGGTATCAATCAAACGCCTAATGACCCCAAAGATACCACTTCAAAAAGTAATACTACTATTTCTCAAAAAGGAATTTATGTGGCTTTTGTAGCCTTAAATCAAGATAAATATGGGATTCATCTTATCAATAATACTGATTTAGAATTGCCATTTGTGATTGCAGAAGAAAGCGATAATTTGGTACAAGGCATTGCCACTAATATTTTAAAAAGCAGACAAAGTCTTAAATTTAAAGAAGTTAATTTATCAGAATTTGAAAAATGGGGCGTATTTGTGTTTCAATTTATTTATTTTTCGTACAAAAGAATGAATATGAGAATGCCATTTGTCAAAAAATTAAGATTTAGAAGCAATAGTTTTTTTAAAGCAAAAGCACAAGTTCCTATTTTATTAAAAGATGGATATGTATTTCAATTAGACAAAGAAGAAGCAGAAGAAAGTGCTGTTTTGACCGAAAAACTCACTGAAATTGATGTCGAAAAACTAAAACAAGAAATGTTTACGCCCAAACCAAATACGATTTTGCCGTTGTCTCAAATTGTAAAAAGACCCGCCAAAGAAATTGATTTGCATATAGAAAAACTAACCAAAGATTATAATAAAATGAATAATGGCGAAATGTTAGCCTTACAATTAGAAACTTTTGAACGAAATTTGGAAAATGCAATTATGGCTGCGATGAGTGAAATTATTTTTATACATGGCGTAGGCAATGGCGTACTCAAAACTGAAATTCATAGAAAACTAAGCCAAAGCAAAGATATTAAATATTTTGAAGATGCCAAAAAAGAAAAGTTTGGATATGGCGCAACTTTGGTGGCATTAAAATAAAAAAAATACCTCTGAAATGGGTTACAAGATTGTAACATAAAAAAACCAAAAAAGGCAACTTTGTATCGCTACAAAGTTGCCTTTTTTTTATTCAATTATTGATGAAATATAACTTTTGAGGAAATAGAATAATTATAAAAAAAGATTGGTTATTAGGAAATTTGTGCGGAAAATCATTTTTTTTTGAAATGTGTTTTTTGAATTGCCTCCAGATTTATCTGGAGGATAATATACAATTCAATTGTTGGCTTTAGCCAAAAATCTCTACGTTTTTCAAATTGATATTTTTCTATGTTTTCAAAATAAATGGCTATTCATAACAGAATAAAATTAGATCCACAATAATTTCATAAGAACCGAAAGATTTTAAATCTATGTATTTATTTGTTGGTTTTTGAATGGTTAGAAAAAAATCGTTACCTTTGCAACATTATCTATCTAAAAAAATGAAAAAATGAAAAAAATAATACTTTTGATAAGCGTATTTTGGCTGATAAATTTATTTGCCTTGGCACAAATAAGCGAAAGCGATACGGCAAAAATTGATATTCGATTGGCGAGTACGCTCAATCAACAAACAGGCAATGTGCGTGTGCTTGCCTCACGCAATCGCTTTGATTTTTTGTATGCTCCTTTTAAAAATATCGTTTTTAAGACGCAAAACACGTATTTATACCAAGAAAATAGAGGGGTAAAAGTAGATGATGCTTTTTTAAGTCGTAATTTTATTTATTTTAATCCGCATAGAAAAGTGTATCCATTTATTCGGTTTTATTTTGCTGAAAATTTTAGATTAGCGATTGATTTTAGGTATATGATAGGTGGCGGATTAAGTTGGCAACTTCTTCAACGAAAAAATCATCTTATCAAACTCTCAGGCTCGGCTGTGTACGAAGAAACGGATTTTAGCAAAAATACTTTCAATGACAAAACGTATAATGGAAGTGATAGAATAAAAGTTTTTCGAGAGATTTTTAGGTTGTTTGGAAGGCATACATTTGGAAAAAATAAATTTGTTTTTCATTATGATATTTATTACCAACCTTGTTTTTCTGCGATGAATAATTATCGTTATTTGGCTGATATTGGCTTAGATATTCCGATGTGGAAAGGGCTTAATTTTACTTCGAATTTTTTATATAGTTATGAAAATGTAGTGGTGAGCAATATTTTGCAACAAGATACGATTTTAACGTTTGGGCTTTCTTATCAATTAAGAAAAAATTAATTTTAACATATAATCCTAAAAAAATTAGATATGCGTGTACATCAAAATTTGGCAAATCTTCCTCATTTATCTTTTGCAGTCGTAACCAGTGGCACTTTTGATGGCGTTCATATTGGGCATCAAAAAATATTATCGCACCTAAAAGAAACTGCCCACCAAAATAATGGTCAAAGTGTAGTGATTACATTTTATCCGCACCCGCGAAATATTATCAGCCAAAATCAAGCAGAAATCAAAGAATTAACAACTTTAGAAGAAAAAATTGATAAATTAGAAAATCTTGGCATCGATCATTTATTGATTTTACCTTTTACGGCTGAATTTTCACAAATTTCTCCCGATGAATTTATCCAAAAAATTTATATTGATGCTTTACATACACAAAAATTAGTGATTGGTTATGACCATCGATTTGGCAAAAATAGAGCGGGCGGTTTGGAATATTTATTGACAAATAATCACAAATATAATTTTACGATTGATGAAATTTCGAGGCACGATTTAGAAAATAATACCATTAGTTCTACCAAAATTCGCAATGCGTTGGCAGAAGGCAATATCAAAATGGCAAATCAATATTTAGGCAATGAATATGAATTGAGAGGAAAAGTAATCGATGGTGATAAAATAGGAAGAACGATTGGTTTTCCAACTGCTAATTTATCTTTGCATAATGAAACCAAATTAATTCCTGCTGATGGAATTTATGCGGTTAAAATTACGATTAAAACCAAATTTTATTTGGGTATGATGTATATTGGCAATCGCCCAACGCTTTCAGGAAATTTAGAAAAAAGAATAGAAGTGAATATTTTTGATTTTGATGAAGATATTTATCAAGAAAATATACAAGTTTTTTTGGTAGATAAAATTCGAGGTGATGAAAAATTTGAAGGCTTAACACAAATGACAAATCAACTTAAAAATGACGAAAAGAAAGCAAGAGAAATTTTAAAATGATTTATTTTTTTGTATTTATTCATTCTTATTTGCGTGCTAAAAATACCCTCAATGTGTCATAAAATATACTTTTATTGATTATGTTTGCGTTATAAATAGAAATAATATTTTATAAAAAAATAAAAATATGACAAAACAAGAAGAAAAAGAAATGCCAACACATACGCCTGTGTGGCTTTCGTGGAAAGAAGTTATTAAAAAAAATCCTAATAAATGGGTTTTGTTGGGTTTTAAAAGTAGAGGAGAATTAGAAAATAGTGAACTTGATATTTTGGGGGTGGCTGATAGTTTTGATGAAATCAATGAATTTGATAATAAAAATCATAGTTTTTTTCTAAAAACTCAACAATATTATGCGTTTTGTATAAAAACAACCAAAACCATCAAAAAAACAAAAAAATTAGTATTTCCTATTTATACTGCTGTTATTCTAAAATAATTATGAAAAAAATCAAAAAAAAGGTAAATATTTCTTATAAAACCGCAAGTGATTTACGCGTCATTGTAGTTGTTGATTTTTGGTATTTTTTAGAAGGTTCAGAACAAAAAAGTGTTTGGAAAATTCCTATGATTTTAGACACAGGTGCTAATATCACCGTTTTGAATATACAATTTGCCGAAAAAATAGGTTTTAAACTTGACAAAAGAAGAACACCACAAACTAAAATTACAACAGGAAGCAATAGAGAGCAAATTGCTTATGGTTATGTTGTACCAAAAATGGACCTTACCGAAATTGATTATGGAATGAAAAATCTAAACATTTGGACGTATGATATTCCTGTAGATGCTCAAGAATATGGTGGAATTTTGGGATTAGATTTTTTCAAAGATAAAAAAATTTGTGTTGATTTACTCAACAAAACCTTAGACGTTACCTAACCAAAAAATACGCATTTTTTTTAAAATATTAAAAAAAAACACTTCTAATCTATCACAAAACATATTTATTTAGACTTTGAAGATAAATTTTATATTCAAAGTCTAAATTTATTTTTATCTATTTCTATAAAAATTCCAACCAAAATTGATTTGATGTCCTACAAAACCTGCTTGAATCCTATTCGTTACGGGCATACTATACCCATAAGTAAGAAATGCTTTTGCTCCCCAAAAATTAAAACCAAATTCGGGGCATATTTGCCAAGAGCCATTTTTATAATTTCCCTCAGATTCACCTGCGGGATAATAACGATTTTGGACTCGAATAGTCAGTGGAAAACCATCAACAAAATGATATTCTGCAGTGATTTTTGGAGAAACTCTTATTTCTTTTTTTAAATCATACCCAATTTCAAATCCGCCTGAGGCAATAAAAATTCTTTCGGGCATTCCGTTGCTCGCGCCTGTGGCACGCGTCGGATTTCTTTCTTTCCAAACCAAACCGACATTCCCATCGATAAAAGCACCTTTTTCATACCAACCTATATTTGCTTTACCAATCGCACCTTTATATTGCATTTGTGCGTGTAGGTTTGGAATAAAAAATAAAACAGAGAAAAAAAAGAGAAATATTATTTGAAAAACACTGTGTTTTGATAACATAAATTAAAAATTATTTATTATTTTGATTGTAATGATAAAAAAATACCTTTGCAATCTTATACGTATTACAACAATAAAAGATTACTTTTGTGCTTATTTACCCAAAATTAAAACAAACTTTAAACCAAATATGCTTTCTGTTCAAAATATTTCAAAATTATACACCAGTTCTATCGGACTTTTTCCTATTTCTTTTGATATTTCGCCTGCACAATGTATCGTCATAGCGGGCGAAAGCGGAAGCGGAAAGACAACTTTATTGCAATTATTAGCAGGAAAACTAACTTCTGACGCAGGAAAAATATTTCTTCATCAACAATTATTGCCTTCCCCTGCTACGCTTTTAATTAGAGAATACAAAGAAATTGCTTGCGTCCCACAAGATTTTAAATTATTGCCCAATCATAAAGTATGGGAAAATATTATGTATCCAATTAGAAATTGGACAAAAAAAGCCCAAGAAAAAAAATTAAATATATTAGCAGAAACGTTAGATTTGAAAGATTTATTGCAACGCTATCCGAGAGAAATTTCGGGTGGACAACAACAAAGAACGGCTATTGCAAAGGCTTTGGCAAATGAGCCAGCAGTTTTATTGTTAGATGAACCTTTTAATCAGGCAGATATGCCCACCAAAATCAAACTCCAACATGCTATTCTCGAACTTAAAAATGAAATCGAAACATCTTTAATAATTGTTACGCATCATCCACAAGAAGCATTGCATTTGGCTGATGAAATTATGATTTTGAAAAATGGAAATTTGATACAAAAAGCAACGCCCACAGAAATTTATGAAAAACCAATCGATATTTATACGGCAGAATTATTTGGAAAAATTAATTATTTGACAGATAATTCTCCACAAAAAAAAGGAATTAGACCCGAAAATATTATCATTTCAGATATTCCGACTAACTTAATAGGCAAAATTAAAAAAAAATATTATGCAGGAAGTCATTTTCAATTATTGGTAGAAATCAATGACGAAATATGGGAAGTTTGGACAAATAATATGGCTCATTTACATCAAAAAGAACTTTTTTTGACTATTGATACAGAAAAAATATTGCATTTTTAAAAATATGATTGGTTGAAATGATACAAATAAAATAAAAAATATTATGAAAAATTACGCTATCCGATGTTTTTTTAATTTATTGATAGTCAATGGTTTATGTCTTATTTTTTGTTAAATATGTTGATAAAAATCGTACCAAAATTTATCGTTAAAAAAGTAAAAATTTATTTTACTAAGACAAAAACTACTTTTATGAACGATTTTCATATTGTAAAGATACACAAAATATTGACAAATTTTATTATATTGAAATATCTATCTCGATAAAAATGGGCTATGTTTATGAGATTTTAGCAATGATAGAAAAAGAAATTGTTCAATTTGATAGCGATTTTTTAATTTTTTGGTTCATGGGAACTTATTGCGGATATAATTTTCTTCTGTATGAATAGAAATGGCATTTATTTAAAAAATATCAATTTGAAAAGTGCCGAGATTTTGGCTAAAGGCAAGGATTGAATTTTTTTATTATCCTCCAGATAAATTTGGAGGCAATTCAAAAAACGTATTTCTTTTTTTTTTATTTTCCGCACAAACTTCCTAAGAACCAATTTTATAAATAAATATTTATTTAAAAACCTACAACGTTATTTATCTACAAAAAAACGTTTAAAACTTCTCAGGAATCACCATAATAACTTCCTCTTTTTCGACTATAACTTGTCCTGCTAATAAATCTTTTGTTTTTCTGACGTATTTTTTAGGCGTAAAAAGGACGGGACACAAAGTATCATTGTTTCGTTTGGAATAAAAAGCCGCCAAAGAAGCCGCTTTTTCTATCACATCTTTCGGAAAAGATTTTCCTGCTTTGTATTTGATAATCACGTGTGAGCCGCTCACATCTTTGGCGTGCAACCACAAATCTTCTTTATAAGCATATTTTTGGGTCAATAAATCGTTATTTTTCGCATTTTTTCCTACCCAAATTTCAAAATTTTGGTAATTAAATTTTTTAAATAATGTATCTTGTGTTGTTACTTCTTTTTCATTTTGAGCCAAATTATTTTCTTTGATATATTTTCGCAATTCTTTGAGGCTTGTAAAAGGCTCAATATGTTGCAAATGTTTATCAATTTCTTCTAATTCTTGGTATTTTCTTTGAATATTTTTAGATAAATTATCTCTTTCAATTTTTTCATTTTTTGCTTTTCTATAAAAAATTTCCGCATTTTTTTGAGGAGATAAATCTTTTTTGAGTTTAATAATTCTGTTTTCATTGGTATAAAAATCAAATAATTCGACTTTTTCTGCGTCTTTTTCAATTTGATGCAAATTTGCCATAATAATATGGGCAGTTTGTTCTGTAAAATTTACATCAGTAATTTCGTTTAATCGTTGCTCATTTTTTTCGATATAAATAGCGGTTTGTTTTTGTTTTCGTTGTAAATTTCTGGTAATTTCTCCCTTTTCTTTTCGGATTAAAGTAGTTTTTGTACAAGCAATAAAAAAATCATTGGCAATTATTAATGGATTTTTAGATTCAAAATCTATTTTTTGATTTTCATTGGGAGGTAATAAAGTCAAAGCAGGAAAATCTGCTGCATTCAAAATATAAAAAGTAGGATTGTCTAATATTTTTTTGACTTCTATCCATTTTTCCCATTGTTTTTCGAGAGAAAGTTCGGATAGGTGAAATGCTTGTAAATAATCTTGAACTTCTTTGCCAAAAGTAGGGAATATTTTTTTTCCATCGCCGTTATTTTTTTGAAAATTTTCAAAGTCTTGTTCGATATATCTATCTAATTCATTGATAATCAAATATTTATCTGTTTCCATTTTTTTATGAAAACTAATTAAAAATTCATCTTTTTGGAATAAAATAGCATTTGCTCGCCTACCAAACATTTTGAATAATAACACAAAATCACCTTCAAAATCAATACTAAATGCTCTTTCGTTCACGTATTGCGTGAGATATGTAATTGATTTTCCTTGTAATTCTGTAAATAAATCTACGCTATTTTTTTTGGCACGTGCATAACTTTCGGGAAAACTAATGGCAGAAATTTCACTTTCTAAATTAATTCTCATATAAAAATCTTTGTCAGGCAGAGCAAATCCTAAGACCAATTCATCTTTACTTTGACTAAAACAAAGTTCCAAAGTAGCAGGATTTTGGTGTGATAATTTAACTTGATGTTCGGCTATGCCTAATCTCCAATTGGCTTGCAAAGCAGTGGCTAAATGTTGTGAAAGTTGGAGAAGGTAATGATGATTGATGTGCATAAAAATAAAAAATTTTTTTTGAATGTATATTATAAGATGAAAGTATTTTAGTTAATTTACATCAAAAATAGGCACAAAAATAAGAATTATATTCTAAAAAATATCAATTTGAAAAAAAAATAAAATATTTTCTTGTTTTTATTTGCAAAAACAACAAAACGAGACTATTTTAGCACAAAAATTATATTATTTATACGAAAAATACTATTTTAAAGAAGATGAAAAAAATATTATGTGTAGAAGATGAAGCCATTAATGCCTTTGTAATCAAAAAAATGTTACAAAAAAAATATGAAACTACTTTGGTTTATAATGGATTAGATTGCTTAAATGTTATTGCTAAACAAAAATTTGATTTGATTTTAATGGATATTAATTTGGGAGATGATAATCATAATGGTATTGAATTAGCTCAACAAATAAAAACATTGCCTAACGGAAAAAATACTAAGTTTGTAGCTATTACCGCCTTTGCGTTGCCCGAAGATAAACAAAAATTTTTAGACCAAGGCTTTGATGATTATATTTCTAAACCGATTGAAGAAACTTTATTAGATTCAGTCTTGAAGAAACTTTTATAAAAATATTATATTAAAATCACTAAAACTATCAAACTGAAAAAAATGGAATAGATATTGAAATATCAAATAAAAATACGAGGAACAAAATGAAATTTTATTATCAAAATATATTTATTTTTATGTTATATCTGATGTTAGTGCAGTCTATTTTTGCACAAACGCATCAGTTATCTTCTTATCAAACCGAAAACGGTTTGTCTTCTAACCTTACCAAAGATGTAGTGCAAGACAAATGGGGGTTTATTTGGGTTGCTTCTGATGAAGGCGTATCAAGGTTTGATGGGCGTAGATTTTTGAATTTCAAAAAAGAATTACCTATCAATTATACCAAAGGATTATTTAAAACCAAAAGTGGAAGATTATTGATAATCAATGATTTAGGAGTTTTAGAAGCCATTAGCAAACCTGATACTGTTATTTTTAGAACCATATTGCAAGGTACAAACAATACCTTTGACGATAAAAAAATAATGTATCCCAAAGAAGCCTTCGAAGATTGTCACGGAAATATTTGGATAAGCGAACCTGGAAGCCTTTTACGTTATAATGCGGGCGTTACCAAACGTTATCCATTACCCAAAGAACTGAATACGACTGTTTATGTAAGGTCTTTCACGTTTGCCGAAACTTCTTGCGGAAGATTATATGTAGGTGCATTTATGGGCAAAATATTATTTTATAATGAAAGTAAAGACGATTTTGAAATTATCAATTTACCCAATGAATTTAAACTAACCGAAATCAGTGCAATTTTAGCTATCAATCCAACTACTATTTGGATAGGTGATAGAAATGGCGTTTTTGAAATTGTGGTAGGTGATAAAACCGAAATAAAAAAAATAGCAGAGATAGCGAGTGTTTCGTGTATGGCAAAAGATGTTTCAGGTGATTTTTGGATAGGAACTTGGGAAAAAGGATTACATAAATTAGAAAATATTGGTGGAAAATGGAACCTTAGAAAATTTTGGGAATCTCGTTCTAATACTATCAATCATTTATTAACAGATGCACAAAAAAATATTTGGGCAGCAACCGATGATGGCGTAGAGTTTTTTTCTTCCAATACCTTTAATAGACTTAAATTAGGAAAAGCAAATAGTTATATTCAAGGCGTTCACTCTGAAGATAAAGAAGGAGAAGGTGCGTTTGTATGCGACCAAGAAAGTGCTTATCAAATCACAAAGAAAGGAAAAACTTATTTCAAAACCGAAGTTTATAAAAGAGGAAACTTATTATCGTTAGTAAAAATAGAGGATAAATTATTTATTGGCACAGGTGATGGTAAACTAATCGTGCAACAAAAAGGACAAACCAAAGAGATTTCAATGGCTAATTATGGAAGATCTGTATTTTTCTTACAACAAGATAACAATCAAAATGTCTGGGTGTGTCAATATGGTGAAAAACGAAGTATTACCAAAGTAGATAAAAATCTAAAAATTACACAATATACTGAAAAAGAAGGATTAGGTACGTTTGTAGAAGTGATTAGAGTAGCCAAAAATGGTGATATTTATGTAGGTGGACAAGGAAAAGATACGTATTTATATAAATTTAATCCTACTGAAAATAAATTTGAAAATATAAGCGTTCATATAAAAAAAGTAGCTACACAAACAATGTTTAAAATTAATGATTTGTGTATTGACAATCAAAATAGAATTTGGCTTGGTTCTACACAAGGTTTATATTTATATGAAAACAAAAATTTAACACAAGTAGATTTAACTAAAAGATATAATTCTGAAACAATTAAAGCGGTTTTAGTAGATGCAAAAGATAATATTTGGATTGGTACTAATATCGGAATTTTAAAATATAGAAATAAAAATTCGGTCTTATTTGAAAAAACAAACGGACTTTCTACAGTCAGTATTGGCTTAAAAGGATTGGCTCAATTATCAGATGGAAGTATTTTAGTTGCCACTTCGAATGGTTTGAATTATATGATTGCAGCCAATGAAGATGCAAAAAAAACCCCTAAACCTATTTTTAAATCTATCAAAATCAATAGTAATGAAAGTGTTATTTTAAATGAAAAAATAGAACAAAAATTTGAATATGATTATCAATCTACTTTAAAAGTCAATTTTATTTCTTTTACTTTTCCAAATGAAAACGTTTTGTATCAATATAAAATTGAAGGATTAAATTCAGAATGGAGTGATGCTTCTACACAAGACCAGATTTTGCTAGAGCGTTTACCAGCAGGAAAGTTTAAATTGATGGTAAGGTCAATCCAACAAGGAAATTTTATATGGAGTGATTCTACAAGTTTTGAATTTGTAATTTTGCAAGCGTGGTATGTGCGTTGGTGGGCGTGGGTGTTGTATATATTGGTTCTGGGAGCGTTATTGTTTATATTTGTAAGAATAAATACGTATCGTTTGTATCGTCAAAAACAAAATTTGACTATAAAAGTAAAAGAAGCAACCAAAGAAATTGAAGAACAAGCAGCAGATTTATCACAAAAAAATAAAGAACTAAACGACCAAAGAGATGCCCTAGAATCTGCCTATAGAATTATTGAACGTAAAAATGGAAAAATTTTAGATAGTATTCGATATGCCCAAACTATTCAACAAATTATACTTCCTTCACAAGACTTTTTAAATCGTTTGTGTGATGAAAGTTTTATTTTATACAAACCTCGTGATGTTGTTTCAGGTGATTTTTATTGGGCATATAAACAAGAAAATAAATGGTTTTTGGCTGTCGTAGATTGCACAGGACATGGAGTTCCGGGTGCGTTTATGAGTATGATTGCTTATTCATTGATTTATAGAGCAATTAAAGTAAAACATCAATATAATCCTGCCAAAATTTTAGAACTTTTACACGCTGAGACCAGAGTTGTAATGCGTCAAAAAGACGGAGTAAACAACGATGGAATGGATTTATGTTTATGTGTTTTGGAAGAAAACAAAGATAATAAAGACGAATATACTTTAACTTATTCTGGAGCAAAAAGACCTTTATATTTAATAAAAGACAATGAATTTATGGTCTTAGATGAATGTAGAAAGTCTGTCGGAGGCGTGCAAAGCAAAAATATTATTTTTGAAAATAGAACCATTCAAATCAAAAAAGGAGATAAATTATATCTTACTACTGATGGACTGGCTGACCAAAATAATCTCGAAAGAAAAAAAATTACAGAGAAAAAAGTACAACAAATCATCAAAGATATTCATCAATTACCTTTGATAGAACAAAATTTATTTATTGAAAATATTTTAAAAGAACATCAACAAGGAACCGAACAGCGTGATGATATTACTATGTTAGCCGTAAAATTGTAGCGTTAAGGAGTATTTTTAGCCTCTTCTGAACAGCCTACCTTCAAGGTTTTCAAAACCTTGAAAGAATTTTATAACATTATTCTAAACATAAAAGAAATATCAGTATCAAATTCATATTAAGGGAGCATCTAACCGACTTTCCGCACCCCTGTTTTAGTTTAGAGTATTTACTCAAAAAAATATAAATATTTAAAAATTTACACATAAAATATATTTAATTTATCTGAAAATTTACCCGATTTATTAATTTTTATTCAGTTTATCAATATGGGTGACATTAATTTAAACTGATGAAAAAAAGCATAAAAAAAGCTAAAAAAAGCATAAAAATTACTATTTTTGTTTTTTGAATAAAAAATAAAAAATAAAATATGCTTTTAAATACATTAA
>JAAFJG010000065.1 GCA_013298075.1 Cytophagales bacterium
TTTCTATTTCAATCTTTTCATTTATATTTGCAGCATAAAACAAACAAAACGAACAATAATAAAAAATAAAATGTTAAATTTATGTTAAATATCGTTAATTATTTGGGAAATTCATTTTTTTTTTTTTTTTTTTTTTGATTTGCAGCGTAATTAAAATATTTATCAATTTTTAAACTATTATTAAAATGAGCGTATTACAAAAATTTCAAAAATTTGCTTTGACAAAAGAGCAAGGAAATGTAATTAAAGGTGGAGAGTGGGTAAGTTGTTATGACATTAAAGGTGGTAGATTTGTGGATATATTCCAAGGAACTAACGGTAATCTTTATACAATCAAAGACAGAGTAAGTAAACAAGTTTCAAATCAGGAATATGTTAAATGTTATTAAGTTAACAAACATAACCCAAATTTTTTGTGTGATTGTATAAATATAGTCACACAAATTTATCCCAAAAAATATAATATTTTCATAATAATGATATTTCTATTTTTCGTTCTGTTCTTAACTTTTAATCTGCCTGCCCAATCTAATGAAGCAAATATTTGGTATTTTGGCAATGGAAATGGTTTAGATTTTAATCAAGATACACCAAAAAAACTTACAAATGGGCTATTTTCTGGCGGAACAATATCAACTATTTGTGATGCCAATTCAGGAAATTTATTATTTTATACTGATGGAATGAGTGTTATAAATCATATACATAAAGTAGTCAAAAATGGCAATGGTTTATTAGGTCATGCCACTAACGTAATTGTTCCCTATCCACAAAAAAAAGGTTTTTACTATATTTTTTCTGTTTCTATTGATGATACAAAAAAAAGTGAATATGAAAAATTAGATACTACTAAGTTAGTAAAAATATCAGAAAATTATTGGTCAAAAATGGTAGCTAAATATGATACAGTCAATCAAAAAACAGCAAGACTTTATTATCATTTAGTTGATATGAATAAAAATAATGGTTTAGGAGAAGTTATTTTAAAAAATCAACTAATGTATAAATCTGTTCGTGCTGATTTGACAGTGGCAAGACATGCAAATGGAAAAGATTTTTGGTTGATTACACACGAATTTATGAACAATCATTTTAGAGTTTATTTAATCAATGAAAAGGGATTGCAAGATAATTTTTTAATGAGTAAAATAGGAGTGAAATTATATACTGATGATATGGCACGTCTTGAACACAAACATATTAAAATTTCTGCTAACTTCAATCATTTATATTTAGTAGAAAGTCGATTTGCTAATGTAATTCAGGTTTTTAAATTTGACAATAAAACAGGAAAAATTGGTGATTTTATCACACTCAAAGAGAAAGATTTACATTATTTGGAAGGTTTAGAATTTTCTCCAGATGGTTCTAAATTATACCTTAATTTCATATATTACAACGAAGAAAAGTGGCAAATTAAACAATATGACTTAAATTTAAAAGAAAATGAAATATTAAAAAATGGAAAAAATATTCTTTTTAAATCAAATCAAAAAAACTTTAATCGTGATGAGATGTTTAATGGAGACATGCAATTAGCCAAAGATGGAAAAATATATATTACCAAAGGTGGAGTTAATTCTATTGGAGTAATAGAAAATCCAAACGAAATATTAGATAAAGCTAAATTAAATTTTACAGCATATTCTTATCCACAATCAACAAGAAATTATCTTGCTAACATTACTCACCTTCTCCCACCATTTTATGATTCAATAAAAATAGGAGAATCTTTTCAGCGTCAAATTTTATTTGATACACAAAAATCAGATATAAAAACGTGGCATACACCTATTTTACAAGATATTATTTTATTTTTAAATCAAAATAAAAATACAAAAATTACAATTATTGGGCATACAGATAACGAAGGAAATAAAGAAAATAATCAAAAACTATCTTTTCAAAGAGCAAAATCGGTGGCTGATTATATTATTTCTCAAAAAATAGATAAAAATAGAATAAAAATCGAAGGTTTAGGTGATACAAAACCTATCGTGGAAAATGATAACGAAGAAAATAAAACTAAAAATAGACGTGTTGAGTTTTTGATTGAATAAAAATAATTGCTGTTTCAATTCTTTTCATTTATATTTGCAGCATAAAACAAACAATAATAAAAAATAAAATATTAAATTTATGTTAAATATTGTTAATTTTTTGGAAAATTGATTTTTTTTTATGTTTGCAGCGTTATAAACATAATTTTTAATTTTAAATCATTAAATAAAATGAGCATATTACAAAAATTTGAAAAATTCGCTCTGACAAAAGAGCAAGGAAATGTAATTAAAGGTGGAGAGTGGTTGAGATGTAAAACGATTGGATCAGATGTTCTCGTAGATGTTTGGAGACACACAACTCGACGAACTGATACCGTAAAAGAAAATGGACAAATGATACCAGCACCTGCTGTTTATAATTGTCAATAAAATTTTACATAGAAAAATAACTCATAATTTGTCTAATCAATAAATTATGAGTTATCAAAAAAAATGAAAACTACTATTTTTATAATTATCTTATATATTATTTTATTGAAATCTGAAGCCCAAAATGAATCTAAAAATTGGGTTTTACCCAATGGTAATATTTTAAATTTTAAGGATTCCATTAAACTCTCTCAAGTTAAAAAGCTTTCATTTCTTACTAATGCTAATGCCACTATATCAGATAGTAATGGAAATTTATTATTTTATACTGACGGAACAAGTATCATTACAAAAGAACACGAAATAATGAAAAATGGTAGCAAGTTGTGGGGGCATACTTCTGTTGTTATTGTTCCTTATCCTAAAAAAGAAAACTTATTCTATGTTTTTACAGTAAGTATAATAGATAGTTTGCAATCAGTTTTTAAGCGTTTTGATACAACTGAATTTACAAAAGTTAATTCAAAAGAAATACAAAATGAATATTTAAGATTTAATGAGTTTTCACAAATAAATGCAAAACTTTGTTATCATTTAGTAGATATGAATAAAAACAAAGGAAAAGGAGAAGTAATATCTAAAAATAATATTTTATATCAAGGAAAACAAGGTATTTTAGCAGATTTAGCTGTTATAAAACATCATAATCAAAAAGATTTTTGGTTAGTTTCTCATACATTTCCTAAAAATATATTCAAAACATATCTTATTAATGAAAATGGATTAGATGGGACTCCAATTATTTCAGAAGTAGGAAAAATGATATTTAAAGAAGCTTACAGTAATAATAACTTAGAGTATCATTCATTAAAAGGAAGTCCTGATGGAAAAAAAATAGTTTTAACTAATAGTGCAGCAAATAACTTTCAATTATTTTATTTTGATAATCAAAAAGGTAATGTCTTAGAAAGTAATGTTTATGTTGTTTTTAGCCCTAAAATACTTATTTTTTTGATGACACCTGAATTTTCGAATAATAGTAAAAAATTATATGTTAATATTGTCAATCACCAATTAAAAAATACAGGTAAATATAAAATAGTTTCAACTTTATATCAATATGATTTAACATCTCAAAATAATGAACATATATTAGAATCAAAAAAATATAAATATTATGACAAAGGAATATATTTTGGTGGTGATATGCAATTAGCATCTGATGGCAAAATATATATTAGAAAATCAGGTTTTACGATTGAAATGAATCCAAAAAAATGTGAAAGCTATTTAAGTTGTATTGAAAACCCAAATGAAAATATGGAAAATATTATTATATCAGAAAACAAAATCCGATTTTCGAACTATCAATATCCAGAACTCCCCAACATCACCCATCTTCTTCCACCCTTTTATGATTCAATAAAAATAGGAGAATCTTTTCAGCGTCAAATTTTATTTGATACACAAAAAGCAGAGATAAAAATGTGGCATACGCCTATTTTACAAGATATTATTTTATTTTTAAATCAAAATAAAAATACAAAAATTACAATTATTGGGCATACAGATAACGAAGGAAATAAAGAAAATAATAAAAAACTATCTTTTCAAAGAGCAAAATCGGTGGCTGATTATATTATTTCTCAAAAAATAGATAAAAACAGAATAAAAATCGAAGGTTTAGGTGATACAAAACCTATCGTGGAAAATAATAGCGAAGAAAATAAAACCAAAAATAGACGTGTTGAATTTTTGATTGAATAAAAATAATAGATAAAATAATTGCTATTTCAATTCTTTTCATTTATATTTGCAGCATAAAACAAACAAAACCAACAATAATAAAAAATAAAATGTTAATCTTTTGTTAAATATTGTTAATTATTTGGAAAATTCATTTTTTTTTTTTTGATTTGGAGCGTAATAAAAATATTTATCAATTTTTAAACTATTATTAAAATGAGCGTATTACAAAAATTCGAAAAATTTGCTTTGACAAAAGAGCAAGGAAATGTATTAAAAGGTGGCGGTGAATGGACGTGTCATTATTTTCAGGCAGGTACTAACAAAGCTGTTACCTCTACATCATTTCTTAATGCTGAAACAGCAATATCTAATTGTAGCGGAGACGTAGGAAGAGATGGAGTTTATTGTGGAGGATGTGAACCTAAAGCATAACTTAAGCTAATCATTTATTGCTCAAAAAAGATTTGGGCAATAATTTTTTTAAAAATTTAAAATTTCTAATCATCTATGAAATATTTTATTACAATCCTTTTCCTTTGCTTCTCATTCCATTTATTTGCTCAAAAAAATGTAAATATTTCGATGAGAAAAATAAGTTTTGATTCTACTTTTTCAAAAGAACAAATACAAAACTATCAGAAATATGTAGATAGTTTTGAAAGTAAAACTTTTTATATTTTAGATTCTTTAACGCAAAGATTCAATCATACATTTAAAAAATATGATGAAAAAAATACTTCTTTTGTAGTCCTTCCTATGATTAAATTACCCTCTAAAAATGATACAAGGGCTATTTTGAAAGTACATATATCAATAAATTACAATACTTCGCTTATTAAATTATCGGAACTAACTTGGTTTAACATGGGTATCTCTAAGGAAGCGATTGACGAAAACGATACAAAATATATAATGCCTCATTTTACAAGTGTATTTTCTAATACATATCAATTATATATTCCAGAGATTAAGCCAAATATCAATGATAAGATAATTAAAAATGAAGATAAAAATCAACTTAATATTTTATTTGTAAACAATAGTAAAAAAGATGGTATTTTTTATAATGTGATAGCTAATTTATTTTGTCAAAGACAATACACAGGAGCAAAATATAATTTATTTTTAGATAAAAAAAACGCTAAAAAATACAAAGATATAGTCAAAGTAAGTTATAAAATAGAACAAAAAAATGATGATTATATTTTAAATTTATCTTTCAAAGGAAAAAATATTTTACTAAAATTTCCATCGGGTGAGCCTCTGAAATTAGATTTCAAATTCAATAAAAAGCGTTTTGATAGTGGAGATTTCTCAGAATTTGGTTTCTTAGTTATGCCTACTATTTCTTCGTTTATCACACTCAATAAATAAAATATGTATAAATTTATTTTTTCTATCTTTTTATTTTTCGTTATTATTTCTATCTGTCAGGCACAAGTGCGTATGGATAGTTTGGTAGGAATAGACGCTTATAACTTTGAAGTAAAAACTACCAAAGGTAAAAAATATAAATTATCTGATTTAAAAGATAAAATTGTAGTGCTTAATTTTTGGTATTTAGGTTGTCGTCCTTGTGTACATGAATTTCCAGATTTGAATAATGTAGTTGAAAAATACAAAAATAATAAGAACGTAATTTTTTTAGGAATTTCTGTAGATGGCAAAGAAGAAGTTATTAAAATATTTTTGAAACGTAAAATATTCAACTATCAAATTGTAGTTACAGATTATAAAATTGCTAAAAAACAGGGCGTATATTTATATCCAACTAATATTGTGATTGATAAAAAAGGTAAAATTACGTTTGCTTTGGCAGGAAGAGTAATGGATATAGAAAAACTTTTAACTGAAGAAATCGAAAAAAACTTGAAAGAATAATTAAAAAATGCTACAATTTTTATTTGAAAAAACCTTACAGATATTCAATGTTCCTTTTACGTTGTCTTTTTTAAAAAAAGAGGAAAAATTACATCAATATCCTACTACTTTGCAGTGTGCGGCAGATGTTTTGTCCTCGTATCAGATAGACACTTTGTTGGTGCAAATAGGAAAAAATGAATTGACAGAAGTTCCTTATCCTTTGTGGGTGCAGGGCAAAAATCAAGATATATCGTTGTTGTTGTCTTATGATACCAACGCCCATATCGTGACTATTCTTAATCAAAAAAATAAAATTCATCAATATTCTTTAGATATTTTTTTGGATTGGTGGACTGGTTATGCCGTTTTGGTCAGCAAAACAGATAATTCAGCAGAGCCAGATTATGACAATAACCAAAAACAATCGCATAAAAAAATCGTACAAAATAGTTTACTATTTGGTTTGTTGGGTTTGGTTTGGGTAGGTTTGTGTGTGTTTTCGTTTTTGTCAGGCGTGTTTTTTATTTATTTACTCAAAAGTATAGGCGTATTTTTGAGTGTTTTGTTAGTAGGCGAATATTTATCATTAGGTAATTCTTTTGCTCAAAATATATGTCAGTGGCACAAAAAAACGAGTTGCGAGAGTGTTTTACATTCTAAAGCGGGGAGTTTTTGGGGTGTGAGTATGACCGAATTAGGCTTATGGTATTTTTTGAGTGGTTTTTTGGCTTGTATTTTTGCGTTTGTTTTTGAACAACATTTTTTTATTGTCTATTTGGCGTATCTCAATTTGATTGTATTACCTTATAGTATTTTTTCTATTTATTATCAAGGTTTTGTTATCAAAAAATGGTGTCCTTTGTGTTTGGGTGTTTTGTTGGTTTTTGTAGGTGAGTTTTTGGTTTTATTTTCGTTTTTATTTTCTGTTTCTTTTTCTTTGCTTTCGTTTGTAGGTTTTATTACGTTGTTTTTGTTGGTGGTTATACTTTGGTATTTTATCAAACCGATATTATCTTTTTCGTTACAAATAGAAAAATTAGCCCGACAAAATAATACATTTAAAAGAAATAAAGACGTATTTAATGCGATATTAAAATCAGACAACAATATTTTTATAGATAATTTTCCTGCTGATATACAAGGTTTGTCCGCAGAAAAACATACTTTACAAATTGTTACTAATCCTTTTTGTAAACCTTGCCAACATTTGCATCAAAAAGTAGAAAAATTATTGGCTATTTGTGGAGATAAAATACAAGTTCAGTTTATATTATCTTATGCCCATCAAGATGCTAAAAAAGTATGTTTAGATTTATTGGCTTTATCATCTCAAAATATAAACCTTACAGAAAGTTTTAAAATATGGTCAAAAAATCCTACTTTATCAGCGTGGAATATATATCTCGAATCAAAAAATAGGGTTGTTGTTTCTTCCGATTTTGAATTATTATTAGAAAATATGATGCTTTGGCAAACAAAAAATCGTATTGATGTAACTCCTTCCTTATTTTTTGATGGATATAGATTTCCTGATATTTATCAATTAGAAGATTTAAGATGGTTGGTGTAAAAAGGCTAAAATATTATTTATTATACATCTAAAACGTAGGCTTTTATACTCGATAAAAAAATTATTTATTACACATCTAAAACGTAAGCGTTAACGCCTACGTTTTAGATGTGTATGTTTTCAAATATAAAATATCAATTTCTTAATACTTGAGTAACTTATTTTTTAGACTTCTAAAAAGTAACTTCTTAAATTTTAATACAAAATTATGTCATTTTTTCGCACTAAAAAATTTCCTGTTTTTTCACAATTAGATACAAGGGATTGCGGTCCTGCTTGTTTGCGTATGGTATCCAAGTATTATGGGCGTACTTATTCAGTATTTAGTTTGCGAGAAAAAACGCATATTGCCAAAGATGGCGTATCTTTGACAGACTTGGGGGAAGCGTCAGAAACAATAGGCATGAAAAGTCTTATCGTAAAAGTTTCTTTATCAGAATTAAAAAAAGAAAATCCTACGCCATTTATTGCCCATTGGAATCAGTCGCATTATGTAGTCGTGTATGGTTTCAAAAATAACAAAGTAATCGTGGGCGATCCTGCGGTAGGCAAACTATTATATTATACAGAAAAAGATTTTTTAAAAAGTTGGGCAAGCACTTTATACGAGGGCGAGCAGGCAGGAATTGCTTTATTATTAGAAACAACGCCTGATTTTTATATTTATCAAGATGTAATGGCTAATGGTTCTAACAAAAAACTTAGTTTTGGTTATTTGTTAGGTTATTTGCGTCCTCATCAATATTCGTTATGGCAAATTGCATTTGGTTTGTTGGCAGGAAGTTTATTGGGTTTATTATTTCCTTTATTGACCCAAAATGTGGTCGATGTCGGCGTAAATACTAAAAATATATCGTTTATTTTTATCATTTTAATGGCTCAATTTTCGCTTTCGATTGGTCGTTTATTTATTGAATTAATCAGAGGTTGGATATTATTATATTTAACAGCCAAACTAAATTTATCATTGTTATCTGGTTTTTTATTAAAATTAGTGCGTTTGCCGATAGCATTTTTTGATAGTCGTAGAACTGCAGACCTTTTGCAACGTATGCAAGACAATCAAAGAATACAAAATTTATTAAGCACCAGCAGTTTATCTATTTTGTTTTCATTACTTAATTTTTTGATATTTGGTTTTTTGTTGTCTTATTATAATTTGACTATTTTTGGCGTTTTTTTATTGTGTAGTGTTTTATATTTTAGTTGGATTTCAATTTTTTTGGGGCAGCGTAAAAAATTAGATTATCAACGTTTTCAACAATATTCTACTAATCAAGGGCAATTATTAGAGATGTTATCGGGTATGCAATCTATCAAACTTCATAATGCAGAAACGTTAAAACGTTGGGAATGGGAGAGATTGCAAGCAAAAAATTTTCGGTTACAAATCAAAAGCAATACTTTAGAACAATATCAACAAGCAGGCGGCACTATTATCAATGAAAGTATGCAAATAATCATTACTTTTTTGTCTGCCAAGGCTGTTATTGATGGGCAAATGACTTTGGGAATGATGCTTTCTGTGCAGTATTTGATAGGACAATTAAGTTCGCCTATTCATCAATTTATACAATTTATCAAAGAATTTCAAGATGCTCAAATTAGTTTAGAACGTTTGAATGAAGTTCAAAGCCAACCTGCAGAAGACGAGCAAAAAGTATTAGTGAATTATTTACCTGAACAAAAAAGTATATTTTTTGATGCCGTAACTTTTCAATACGAAGGAGCAAGTTCGCCCAAAGTATTAGATAATATTAGTTTACGTATTCCAGAGGGCAAAGTAACGGCTATTGTAGGAGAGAGTGGAAGTGGCAAAACGACTTTATTAAAATTATTACTCAAATTTTATAAACCTATACAAGGCGATATTCGAATCGGAAGTTTGCCATTAGAAAACATAAATAGCAAAGAATGGAGAAAATTATGTGGCACTGTGATGCAAGATGGCTATATTTTTTCTGATACAATCAATCAAAATATTTGTATGACAGAGGAATCTTTTATGTATGAAAAGGTAAAAAATGCGACAAAAACGGCAGAAATTCATTCATTTATAGAAAATTTACCATTAGGATATTATACCAAAATAGGAGCGGAAGGAACAGGTTTGAGTGGTGGACAAAAACAGCGAATTTTGTTAGCAAGGGCAATTTATCGTAATCCAACTTATCTTTTTTTGGACGAGGCAACTTCTTCTTTAGATGCAAATACAGAAAAAGCAATTATCGACAATTTAGAAAGATTTTATCAAGGAAAAACGGTTGTCATTATTGCACATCGATTAAGCACAGTGATGCACGCTGACCAAATTGTAGTTTTAAATAAAGGTAAAATCGTTGAAGTAGGTACACATTCGGAGTTGGCTGCTAATAAACAAGGTATGTATTTTGAATTGGTAAAAAATCAATTAACGCTTGGAGAGTAGTTTTTTTAAGATATAACTTTTCTCGATATTAGAGAACTAATAACGTTAAATTTATGTTAAACATTGTTAATTATTTGGAAAATTCATTTTTTTTTTTTTAGATTTGCGTTCAAATTAAAGAAAATATTTTTAAAACTTTAAAATCATTAAATAAAATGAGTTTATTACAAAAATTTGAAAAATTCGCTCTGACAAAAGAGCAAGGTAATTCAGTTAAAGGTGGAGAATGGTTATTATGTAGGAGTATATCAACGGGTCAACGAGTTTATGTATGGAATAGTGTTGCTCAAAACAACAGAAGATATTGGGACTCTAATGGTGATGGTACACTTGATGGTAATGGTAATCCAGCAGATATTATTGGCTGTAGTCAGTCTTAATAAAATATGTTTAGTTTAGATTATTAAAAAGTCTTGTAAATAAATAAATTTAAAGTAATTTATCTAATATTTATTGTTTAGTCTTTAAGATATTTCTATAACATAGTAAAAGTAATTCTGTAATAACTTTTTAAAAACCTATTTCTTTAAATTTTTTTTAAAGAAATAGGTTTAAATTTCAGATAGATAATTAGATGATTGATATATCTTAAAATTATGTACAATAACTTACCAAGAATATTATTAAAAATATTTATCTTTGTATTTGTTTTTAATAGTTGCAACCTTTTTTCTCAGTCTAATGAAGCAAATATATGGTATTTCAATAATGGTAATGGTTTAGATTTTAACCAAAATTCATATCAAAATATTTCAAATGGACTTTTTAGTTATGGTACTATATCAACTATTTGTGATTCAAATTCAGGAAATCTATTGTTTTATACTGATGGTATTACCGTTATAGACCATACACATAAAGTAATGAAAAATGGTAATGATTTATTAGGTCACGCCACCAATGTAATTGTTCCCTATCCACAAAAAAAAGGACTTTACTATATTTTTTCTATTTCTATTGATGATGCAAGAACAAGTATTTATGAAAAACTTGATTTTGATACAACTAATAATAAAAACTTTGCTAAGATGACTTTAAAAGATTTTAATGATTCAAAAATATATGACGAGAAGTTTAATCCTAAAATTGCAAAATTGTACTATCATCTTGTCGATATGAATAAAAATAATGGATTTGGTGAAGTAATTATTAAAAATCAAACGTTGTATCAATCTATAAGTCCTAATTTGACAGTGGCAAAACACGCTAACGGAAAAGATTTTTGGTTAATCACACACGAATTTACAAATGATATTTTCAGGACATATTTAATTACTGAAAAAGGTTTAAAAAATGATTTTATTATCAGTAAAACAGGTTCAATAATACACTTAGACGACATAAGAGATCAAAAAAATTTAAAAATTTCACCTACATTTGACTATCTTGCTATGTTTGGAAATAGATATGAACAAACAATATATATTTTTAAATTTGATAATAGTATAGGTAAAATAGAAAAAAAATTATCATTTAAAGAAAAAGATTTATATTTTTTCTCTGGTTTTGAATTTTCTCCTAATTCACTTAAACTTTATGTAAATTTCTCGCCTAATTTTTATGGTGGTAAATGGATTACCAAGCAATATGACCTAACTTTATCAAGTTATGATATTATTAAAAATGCTAAAAGTCAAGTTTGTTTAACTACAGACCCAAAAAGATCAAATGCACATCAATATTTTGTTGGTGATTTGCAATTAGCTAGAAATGGAAAAATATATGGATTGCAAGGTACAAAGGGTTTTATAGGCACAATAGAAAATCCGAATGATGAATGGAAAAATACAAAAATTAGTTTTAATATTTTAGAGTATAAAAAAGGTGTAATGTTTACTCTGCCCAACATCACCCATCTTCTCCCACCCTTTTATGATTCAATAAAAATAGGAGAATCTTTTCAGCGTCAAATTTTATTTGATACACAAAAATCAGATATAAAAACGTGGCATACACCTATTTTACAAGATATTATTTTATTTTTAAATCAAAATAAAAATACAAAAATTACAATTATCGGACATACAGATAACGAAGGAAACAAAGAAAATAATAAAAAACTATCTTTTCAAAGAGCAAAATCGGTGGCTGATTATATTATTTCTCAAAAAATAGATAAAAATAGAATAAAAATAGAAGGTTTAGGTGATACAAAACCTATCGTAGAAAATGATAGCGAAGAAAATAAAACTAAAAATAGACGTGTTGAGTTTTTGATTGAATAAAAATAATAGACAAAATGCTACAATTTTTATTCTCATTTTTTAAAAATATATAACTTTCCCATCATAACACAACTAAAAATTATCCTTTTTATGCTTATTTTTGTGCTGATAAAAAAAATACCTGTCAAAAAAATAGGAATTTTTAAAAAAAAATAATAATTTTGCCCTATAAAGTAAAATAATTTTATTCCTGTTTTATGAATTTATCTCGTCCCATTACCAAACATTCTACTGCAACTGAGAATGTTTATATTCTATCGCAAGATTTTTTTATGCCTCAATTTAATCAAAAAAGGCGTATTTGGATTTATTTACCTCCTGATTATGAAAGTTCAGGCGATAAAAAATACCCCGTTTTGTATATGCAAGATGGACAAAATTTGTTTGATGTGGCTACTTCTTTTTCAGGAGAATGGGCTGTTGATAATAACCTAAATGCTCTTTTTAAGGCAGGAGAATCACAAGGTTTGATTGTCGTAGGCATTGATAATGGCTCAGATACACGCACTTATGAATATTCTCCACACAAACATCCTAAATTTGGTGGTGGTGGTGGAAAATTATACATCGATTTTTTGGTGAATACTTTAAAACCATACATTGATACCAATTATCGAACTCATTCTGATAGAGACAGTACAGGAATTATGGGAAGTTCTTTGGGTGGATTGATAAGTTTTTATGCAGGAATTACCTATCCAAAAGTATTTGGAAAAGTAGGAGTTTTTTCTCCATCTTTTTGGTTTAGCTCAAAAATTTTTGATAACGCAAAAAAATATAAGCACAATAATTACACAAAATATTATTTTTTAGCAGGTGGGAGAGAAAGCGAAAGTTTAGTTCCTCAAACAGAAGAAATGTATAATATTTTGAAAAGTAGAGGAATAGCCGAAGACCAAATGCGTATGATTGTGCAACACGATGGCGAACATTCTGAATGGTTTTGGAATCGTGAATTTCCAAATGCGTATCGTTTTTTATATCATTAAAAAAAATAAAAAATAGTTCTTAGCAAGTTTGTGTAGAAAATGAAAATCTACTTTTGAAATCTATTTTTTGAATTGCCTCCAGATTTATCTGGAGGATAATATAAAATTCAATCGTTGGCTTTAGCCAAAATCTTTATATTTCTCAAATTGATTTTTTTTCAAGATAAATAACTATTATAATATAGCAAAATTAGCTCCGTAACTATTTTCTAAAAACTTAAAAAATAAATATAAAAAATTTAATTTCTACCAATAAAATCATGGAAGAATACAAAAAAATTGTACTCGATACAGAAGATTTGATAGATACATTTCAATTAGAAATGAATCCTCATCAATGCGAATTTTTAGATGATTTATTAAACACAAAAGGAAATATTACGAAAGAAAATGCCGTAATAGTAGAAAATTTGCGTTTAAAATTGATAGAAGAAGGAAGTTTTTGGAATGAAGAAGAATTGAAAATGAATTTTTTAGCGTTTTTATTTTATGTAGCAGACATTGATGTGAAAGGAAAAATCAAACTTTTTTATGAAAGAAGTTTATCCGCCATTATCAATCATTATAAAATAAATGTAATTTGTGATGCTTTAATTGCTACGCCAAAAGGCATCGGAAAACCAAAAAATCCATATTTTTTTTTACAAGAATTTAAAAAACAGAAACAACAACAAGATAATGGCAATGATGCAGAAGGGCAAATGTTGGCGGCTATGTTAATAGCACAATTTGAAAATAACAATAATTTCCCTGTGTATGGTTCATATTTACAAGGGAAGTTTTGGCATTTTACCGTTTTGCATCATCAAAAATATTGCGTTAGTCATTCTTTTGATGCGACCAATAAAAACGATTTAAACCAAATTATATATATTTTACAAAATATAAAAAATTTAATTTTACGACAGATAAATGGTTAAAAAATAAAACCTTAAAAAATGGCAAATAAACACAATATGTTGGGCAATGTACTTTCTGGGGCATTAAAACAACAAGGCGACACAGAAGATACTATCAAAAAAAAAATAAAAATTCTTGATGAATTAAAAATATTTATTCCACCGCTTGCTGACAATGAATATGAGTTATTAAAATATAATATTCAAACTGAAGGCTGTAGAGATGCGTTGATTATCTGGAAAAATAATGAAAATTATATCCTCGTAGATGGACATAATCGTTATAAAATTTGTGAGGAATTTAAAATTGATTATCGAATTGAAATCAAAAATTTTGACTCTATTTTTGAAGTCAAAGATTGGATGGTCAGCAATCAATTAGGTAAAAGAAACGTAACAGAAGATGCAAAATCGTATTTGAGAGGAAAACAATATCAAATCGAAAAAAATAAAGCAACTTTTAAAGGCAATCAACACACAAAATCAGAAAATGGCGAAACTAAAAAAACAAGCGAAAAAATAGCAGAAGAACATAAAGTTTCGGCTAAAACTATTCAACGTGATGAAAAATATGCTTTAGCCATCGATCATTTAGTAGGAAATGATATGAATTTGAAATGGAAAATTTTGAATCGTGAAATTATTATCCCTAAAACAAATGTGTTAGAAGCCACAGAACGCAATGAAAATGAATTACAAAAATTAAGAACTGATTTGCATAAAGGAGAATTATCAAGTGAAGAAGAATCAAACGAAACGCAAACGATAGAAATATCACCAAAACAAACAAAATCTAAAAATAATGATACAAACGTTTTGGATAATGCGTTTAAAATATTGGAATCAGAATTGCAAAAATCGCTGAAAAATTTGATGAAAAAATCTAATAAAGAATCATTAGAAAGTTTTAAAAAACTGCTCGAAAAATATGAAAATCAATTTATTTCAAAATAATTTTTTTTTTTTGTATTTTTTCGCAACTTAATTTTTTTATTTACGTTTATAAAAGTACCATAGGTTTATCGTCTGATTCGACGAAACGGAAAATCAATTTTTATTAAAAATTGATTTTTTTTTGTTTTTAATAGATTCTTATTTTTAGAAAAATATAATTTTATAAAAAATAAAAAACTACTTTCCAGAAGAAAGTAGTTTTTCGCTTTAACCAAACAGATAAATCACGTATGTGACAATATAATAACTCATTTTTTAAGAAAATATTGTATAAATATGAAAAAAAAAAAATTATTTTTCATATTTTTAAAGTTTTTTTGACTTTTTTTTAGTTTTTTCATTTTTTTTTTCTAATTTTGCTTTTATTCCTTCATAACAAAACAAAACCACTTGTAAAAGAAAATTACTTATGTACGTAATTAAAAAAATTGTTGTTTTTTTAATCCTTTTTTTATCTATAATGAGCTATGTGTACCCGCAACTTATCGATAAAACGAATCAATTAAACAAAACTTGTGTGGCATCTTTTGCTGCACTCAAATCAGGACAAAATGGAAAAAGTCCTAGCGGAATCCCTTATCAAATGTATGGTTTGAAAGACGGAAGTGATTGGATTTTGATAGTGGCAGATACTGCTACTTTGTATAGTTTTAGGAAAACGCCCAAAGTGGATACTTTGATTCCTAACTCTGCCTTTTTTGATATTAATTTATGTCAGATTATTCAACAAAAATCTTCCGACTTAAAATTAAAAGAAAAACCTGTGAAAATTGGTGATATTGCATTGGTTTCCTATTATTCATTTAACTCTCGAAGTACTCGAAAGTTTTTTAATTCTTTTAATGCTGTTGAGACAGGTGAAAAAAAATTGAGTTTATTGGGAAAATTAATTGCCCCAATTACAGGACTTTTTAAATTAAAATTGCCGAAAGTTGATACAAAATTATTAACAGAAATTACAAATCTTAAAAAGCAAATAGACCAACAAGCGAAGGCTTTTGAAGATTTGAAGAAGGAAAATGATAAACTCAAAGAGCAAATTGCCAAAGCAAAACCAGAGGAGAAAAAAGAAGAAGGAAATGAAAATATGGCTGAAAACAAAGTAGATTCTACGGCTAAAAAAACTGCTAAAAAAGATTCTTTGAAAAACTCAAAAAATGATATTTCAAAGAAAAATCCAAAAGCGAATGGCAATAAAAAAGAAAATAAAAACGAAAAAATATCGCCCAAAAATGAAGCTAAAATCGTAAATGTAACCGATAATAATAAAAAAGGCTTACCAGGTTTCAAAAGCACAGGCGATATAGTAAACGATTCTTTGCGTTATCAAATGGATTTTATTATTTATCAAATCGATAAACAAAAAGAAATTCAAGAGTTACAATACAAAAAAATTGAACTCCGAAAAAAGAAGAAAGAATTGGAAGGAGGAGCATCTGCCCAACATATCGAAACACCTTCAAAAGAACAACGTATCAAAGAAACGATGAAAATGATGGAAGAAATTGATATGGTGATGGTTCAATTGGATAAAGACGGTGTGAAAAAAGAATTTGCCAAGAAAAAAGTAGAACTGGAACAAAAAAGAAGAGAGTTACAAAATGAACTTTTAACTTTGGAAAGGGAAAAATAATCAAAAAAAAAGACCAACCTTAAAAAAGTTGGTTTTTTTATTTCTTTACGTCAAAATTCATATTTTCAAAATCCTAATTTTTTGCCTCTTTCCACGCTGCATATCTGCATTTATCACTACAAAATTTTGCTTTTCGTTTTTTAGTTTCTGTTTTTCCACAATGCGAACAAATAATCAAAAAACCTTCATCAGGGTCTTTTATAGCCACTTCTACACGCACTTCTTTTTCTATAAAAACTTCCCTAATCACTTCCACAGGCACTTCTTGAATAATAATTTGTGGTTTTGATATTTTGTTTGTAGGCATTTCAACTTCTAAAACTGCCACCTCATTGTCAATTTTTTTTTCATTTTTAGGTGAAATATTTGTCATTCTATTTTCATTGGAAACCTTAAAACCAATTTCATTTTTTACTTCTTCTTTCGCTTGGGACTTGTGTTGAGAAGATTTGAAATTATTTTCAGAAAATCCAAAATTAACATTTTTGGGTAATATTTTTTCGGCTTTAATTGTGTTTAAGACAATATTTTGCGTTAGATTTTTATCGTTATGAGTTATTTCATTTTGATTTTTTTCTTCGTATTGAAAACTTCTCACCTCTATTGCTTTTTTCTTCATATCTATTTGAGATAAAAGAATTTCACGTTTTACGCCATATTTATACGACCAACTATAAGACAATAAAAATACTAACATACATTCGAAACTCAACCAAATTCCTGCACACGCACCTGCGTAAATTTCGGTGCTATATTCGCTTTCTGCGACAATTTGCGTGTTTTTTGTTTCTGCTTTTTGTTCTTTTTGATGACGTTGTTCTTCAAATTGATGCAATAAATGTTGATGTTTTTCACGTTGTGAAGTCAATGCTTGTAATTGTTTGTCATAATTTTCGAGGCGAGGTTTTATTTCGGGCAATAAATATTCTTTTCCTTCCCAAATTGCATAACTTTTTTTATCGGCAATCGTATTTTTTTTGGCGTTCAAAATATCTTTCAAATTTCGGTCAATTTTTTCTACGTCATTTCTTTCTGTTTTGATTTTATTTTCCAAACTTGCAGTCAAATTTTTGATGTCAATCGTGGCTGCTTTGGGTTTGTTGTGTTTTGTGTATTGATAAGCTCCGAAAGTGCCAGAAGTTACCAAAATACAAGAAATTAAAACCAAAATATACATTTTAGTTTTGAGCCATTCGCCTTGAATAATTTGCGATTGTTCACGCCTAAAAGTTGCTAAATAATGGTAGCCTGAAGTATTGACTAACCATCTTCTCAACGTTTCTATGCCAAAAAATAAAAGCATACAAAAAAAATAGACTCCCAAACCAAAGAGCGTATCGAGTTCGATATGCCAAATAAACCGAGCCAAATCAAATAATAAATAAGAACCAGCCAATATTGAAATAAATTGCAGCGGATAACTTAAAATAATACTTAATTGATGATAAAACCAATTTCTTTCTTGATAGTCTTTTGGACGTGCAGAAAGTAAGTCAGCAATAAAATTTTCTTTATTTATGGCTGAAAGTTTGTTTTTTTGTTCTTTTTGTGATAAATTTGCGAATTGCATAGTTTTTAAGGTTTTAGTTGAACCATTTTGCAAAAAAGTTGCTCTTGTAGATTTTCGAAGGTCTTGAGCAACTTCTTTGTTTTTAATTACTTTTTTAGCTTACGTTTTATCCTTTTTTAAAAAGTTCCTCAAAAGTTACAACTCTGCCCGATTTTTCTGTGAAATATTGCAATAGCATTTGTACTTCATCTGCTTTTGCTTCACTTCCTTCTGAATTGATAATTGCCCAAAATCTTTTATGGTGCATTTTTTCTTTGAATACACTTGGGTACTCATATTTTTCTACAAAACCTTCGGGGTCAATTTGTTTTAGGTTTTTTAGAAAAGAATTTTCCTGTTCTTTTTTTTGCTCTTTCATAACTATTTTTAAATGTTTATATGAATAACATGAATTGATAATGCAAAGTAAATGTTTTAATTTTTAATATCCAAATTAAAATGTAAAAATTTTTATAATTTTTTTAAATTTTATTTTTTATATATATTTTTAATATTAAATAAGTAATCTAAAATTACATTTTATTTTTTATTTGTTAATAATTAATATAGATTTTAATATTCTTTCTTAATTATTATTCTACTCAAATTGTTGAAAAACAATCAATCTATAATTTCAGTTTTTTTATGGATAATTTTTTTAAATTTTATGATGAATAATCAAGCATTTTGAAATATTTTTAAAATTATTTAGTTTTTTTTATTTCAAAAAAATCAAAATTATCAGTAAAATTTTCTTATTTCTAGAACATAAAATTAAAAAAGTAAAATAAAATATTATAGATTTAAGATATTATTTTGAAAAAAAATAATATCTTTGCAAAAAAATAAAAATTATGCAAAAAAATTACTTTCTACTTATATTGTTAGTTTTTTGTGGCGCTACTTATACACACGCACAGGTGTCAAATACGGGTATGCTCGATACCACACAAATCAATATCAAAGGAAAACTATCAACTGCGGCTTATATTGATGCGTATTATGGATTTAATACTTCACAACCGCAAAATAACGAAAATCCTTATTTTGTATCGATGAATAGGCACAATGAAATGACTATTAATTTGGCTTATATTGATGTAAAATACGTGACAGAACGATACAGAGCCAGATTCGTCCCAGGTTTTGGTACTTATATCAATTCAAATTATGTAGGAGAAGCAGGAACTTTACGCAATATTGTGGAGGGTTATGTAGGCGTAAAATTATCAAAAACGAGAGAATTTTGGTTAGATATGGGCGTTTTGGGTTCGCCTTATACCAATGAATCGGCTATTTCAAAAGACCATTTTACCTATTCTCGTTCTTTTGCTCCTGAGTTTGTGCCTTATTATGTGTCGGGTGGAAAATTAAGTTATAAAATCAATGAAAAATTTAGTGCTTATTTATATTTAATCAATGGTTGGCAAGTAATTCAGGACAATAATAACCAAAAATCTATTGGCACACAAGTCGAATATCGGCCTACCAATTC
This sequence comes from Cytophagales bacterium, assembly GCA_013298075.1. Taxonomy (GTDB): domain Bacteria; phylum Bacteroidota; class Bacteroidia; order Cytophagales; family Microscillaceae; genus RDXZ01. The sequence goes on from JAAFJG010000065.1 coordinate 19,727, forward strand.
ATTGTTAATCAACTGGAATACTTATTTTGGTGATGAACGTTCTACTATCAATCCAAATTTTAGAATGAGGTATTTTTCTGATATTTATTTTATTTTTAGTCCTGAAAAAAGTCGATTCAAAGGCACAGCTTGTGCTTATATTGGGCAACAAGATATTTTGCAATCAGATGGAAGTTTGTTAGCAAAACAATGGTGGACAGCAAATATTATCGGAAAATATAAAGTAGATGCAAAATGGAGTATTTCTGCCCGATTAGAATATTTTTCAGACCCAAATCGTGCCGTTTCTGTGCCAATCGTGGAAGAAACACAAGGTTTAAATGTATATTCAGGAAGTATAGGCGTAATGTTACAACCGATGGATAATATATTTTTGAGGTTTGAAAGTAGGAGTTTTTTATCCGATGGAAATGCATATAAAAATTCTGAAAACAATCCAACTAATCAAAGTCATTGGGGAATTGCTAACGTAACGATTGCTTTTTAATAAAAAAATGGCGGTAGTTCTATCCTATACTACCGCCTGTTGATGAGATTAGGAATCGAACCCAATACTTCGGCGTGGCAGGCCAACGTTCAACCAATGAACTATTTCATCGTTAAAACTCCATAAAAAACCTATTGTAATAAGTTTTGTTACAAAATTCTTTCATTAGTATATCTTTTATCTACAATATTTACTTGCCGCTTTTGCTCTTCCACTGAGCTACAATCGCTGGTCGTTTTTATTTTTTTTATACTGATTTTTTTATTTAAAAATAATTAGTTTTTTGTTTTTTTAAAGTATAAAAACCTAAAAATTAAATTAACTAATCTTGAAAATCACGAAAATCATAGCATAAAATATAGAGCGATTGAAGGGATTCGAACCCCTGCACTAAGCTTAGTTGCACATAAAAAACATAAAAATTGTTCATTATAAGAGTAGAGGCTATAATCTTACGCTAAAAAATAGAGCATCATATACTTCACTACATTAGTAAAATGTAGGCTTTTTACGTGAAAATAAAAAGAAACCTGCTACCAAATTTAAGATATAATGATATTGTTTTTGAAGCTAAATAAAAATATAAACTTAAAACCTCGATGCAAAGATAGTGTTTTATTTTGAAATGTAAGATATTTTTTAATAAAAAAACATAATCTATTCGCAAAAAAATTATTTTTTTGATTATTTTTGCAAAATAAAAACCTTCAACAATTTTTATAGTCCCTTTAATTACCCAAAAAATGATTCCAGCATGGAAAGCTAACGCTTTAGATTTAGAAAATGAATTAAATTGGTTTGATAATTTTTTACAAAAAAGAGCCGTATTTGGACAAACAAATCAACAGATTACCATAGATTTTTTGGTGGAAAATACTCCGCCTATTACTTCTTTAAATTCGCAATTTGGTTTAATTTGTAATCAATTAGCAGAAAATACAGCTAATTTTTATCAAGATACAGATTTCATTTTGCATCATTTAGCAGAACGAATGGCTTTGATTTTGAGTATTTCTCCACACGTTCGCCCTCAAATTTTAGATATATTTTTTCATCAAAATCAATTTAATAGAGATTTTACTGAATTTGGTGGCTTGAAAGGCAATGTTCACAAAGGTTTTTTGCCCACAGGCGAAACTTTGATGTATATTATTGCAGGTGCAAATTTAGAATTGCGTTTTGCGTTTATGCAAATTTTTAAACAAACGCATTTATTCCATAAAAAAAGTATTTTATCGATAGAAGAAATTACGAGTCAAGAACCAGATTTGAGTGGAAAATTAATGTTATCTAAAGAATATTTGCAATTATTGACCACAGGCGAATCCTATCAACCACAATACTCGCAAACATTTCCCGCACAAAAAATTACGACAAGTTTAGTATGGGACGATTTGGTCTTAGATTATCATACTTATACAGAAGTTACAGAATTTAGGGCGTGGATAAAACACTATAAAACTTTGATGAAAGATAAAAAATTGGGCAAAGAAGTGATAGGTTTTAGAGGACTTTTTTATGGAGAATCTGGCACAGGAAAAACATTGACAACCAAATTATTAGGAAAAGAATTAGGAATGGATATTTATAGAATCGATTTATCAAAAATCGTTTCTAAATATATTGGTGAAACCGAAAAAAATCTACATACTATTTTTGAAATGGCAAAATTTAGAGATTGGATTTTATTTTTTGACGAAGGTGATGCCCTTTTTGGAAAAAGAAGCGAAACTAAATCGTCTAATGATAGATATGCTAACCAAGAAACGGCTTATTTATTGCAAAAAATAGAAGAACACCCAGGCGTTTTGATTTTGGCAACTAACATCAGAGCCAATTTAGATAAAGCATTTTTAAGGCGTTTTCAGGCTGAGGTTTATTTTGGTATTCCCAACGAACAATCACGCTTAACGCTTTGGAAAAAGGCTTTTGAAGGTTGGAATTTAGAATCTAAAATTGATTTGCAAGAAATAGCCAAAAAATATGTGGTGAGTGGTGCGGCTATCAAAAATATTCAATTATTTTGTGTGGTAATGTCAATGGAAAGGCAAGACCTTATTATTATGTATGATGATTTTATTGAAGGTTTGAGAAAACAATTATGGAAAGAAGGCAAAACAATTTAACATAAAAAATATTTTTTTCTAAATTTTTCGTTGTATTTTTGCGCATTATTTATCTTATTTAAACTTTATTAAAAAAAAATGGTCTTAAAAACATTATTCGATAAAACTACTTTCGAAGAAACGATTGCTCGAATCGAAAAATTAACTCCTAACACGCAAGGACTTTGGGGAAAAATGAACGTTTCACAAATGTTGGCACATTGTAATACAATTTTACAAATTGCTGTGGGAGATAAAAAAGAAAAACAAGGTTTTTTAGGTTGGATATTTGCTCCTTTTGTAATGGGAATGGCTTTGAGCGATAAACCTATTCAAAAAAATGGAATGACAATGCCTGATTTTAAAATCACAGATGAAAAAAGTTTTGTGGAAGAAAAACAAAAAATAATTCAGTTGATAACGCGTTTAAATCAAGGTGGAGAGGAATTAGTCAAAGGAAATATTCACCCATTTTTCGGTCAATTCAAACCTAATGAATGGGGAATAAGCTCTTGGAAACATACTGACCATCATTTACAACAATTTGGCGTGTAAATAAAATTTAAAAACGTCCTCTTTTACATTTTTTAGTTCAATAAAATCAATGAAATTTTTAAAAAAAATAGTTTGGAAAATACTCAATATACTTCGTATTGATGGAATCATACAATTACAACTCAAAAGCGGCTTAAAAGATGATGGTTGGTTTGAAAGTTTTCGAACCAAAAAACCAATCAACAAAAATGGCGAACCTTTGGCTTGGTATAGTTATAGTTTTTTAAAATTTTTAGAAAATCGATTGACTTCTGATTTAGAAGTTTTTGAATATGGGGCAGGAAATTCTACGATATGGTACGCAAAAAAAGTAAAATTTGTAAAATCAGTCGAAAATGATAAAAAATGGATTGATATTTTAAATCCACAATTACCTAAAAATACAAAAGTTGTCTATCGTGAACTCAATCAAACGCAAGATTATTTACACGAAATAGCCACTGATGACAATACTAAATATGATATTATTGTGGTCGATGGACGCAGAAGAAACGATTGTGTGATGTTTTCTGTGGATTATCTCACAGAAAAAGGCGTTATGATTTTGGATAATTCTGAAAGAGAAGATTATCAACCTGCCAAAGATTTTATGAAACAAAAAGGTTTTAAACAAATAGATTTTTGGGGAATGTTGCCCGTAGTAGCCAATAATAATTGTACTTCTGTTTTTTATAAATCTAATAATTGTTTGGGGATTTGAGATGGGTTTTTTGGTTTTATTGCGAAATATTAACCAAACAAAAAAACTCTCTATTTTTCTTTGTAGAAATAGAAAGTTTTTTTTGGTTGATATATTTTGATTTTCTTTAAAACTCAATTTTTAAAGTCAAAGAATACTCTGTTTTTTCTTTACAAATAGTACTATAATTTGCGTTAGCACTTATTATTAGAATATTAGCATCGACAATTACATCAAAAGCAGTGTGTAACGTATTGGTTAGGTCTATTGTTTTTTCGAAAGATTGCAACAAATTTCCATTTTCAGGATTACGCATTTGAAATAAAGAGTTTAAATTACTATCACGTAAAAGATTATTTTTCTCAACAAATTCACGTGCTTTTTCGTAAGAAACTTTACTCCCTTCAAAAGTTGCTTTAATACCAACTTTATTTTTAAATTCTTCTAACGTTTCGTGATTTCCACTTCCTGTTATTGTAACAGTATTAAAAATAGAACTTATAATATTATTAATAGCACTATTTTTAGCAGGAACTGATTCAATATTGGTACTTGTATTGTTTTCTATTTCTTTCGCAACTTCGCTGGTAGTAGAACTTTTACTAAGAGTAGCCTTTGCGGTTTTATTGTTAATTTTATCTTTACTTTCAATACTTAATACATATACAGATTTTGCACCAAGTAACTGGCATAATCCAATAGTTTTATCAAGTTTATCTTGATACCGACTTTTTAAATTTGTGTATCATTTTTTTTCACATTAAAAAATGACTTAACTAATTTTTCTGAATTTTTAATTTCATTTAAAGCATTTATAGCCAATTCTTTTAATTCTTTTTTATTTT
>JAAFJG010000066.1 GCA_013298075.1 Cytophagales bacterium
CTTGGTTTAGAATAAGCTAAATCAAAGGCTTTGTCTAAGCTTTTTTTAATTCACGACGAAAAGGAACTATACCACTGAATTTTGACATATTTTTTTAAGTTAAATATTATACGTACCACAAAATTATAAAAACATAATACAAAAAACAAATTTATTTCAAAAAACAAAAAAACTTTTTTTAAATAATAGCAAAACAACTAAATAACCCCTACAAGATAAGCCCAAAGGTGAGGGAGTTTTTTTTGGGTATAATATTTTCTACTTAGTCCCTAACGCCTCCGATTTATATAAAATAATAAGAAAAAATCTCATTATTTATCTACCACACAAAAAATTACAATAAGAAAAAATATAAATTTTATCTAAAAAAATCATAAAATGTGCCTTTTTAGGTACGTTTAACCTGTTATATATACTCAAATCTTATAAATCACCAAAACCCCATTAAGGATTTTGACACAAAGTAGTATAAAACTTCACTGTGCTAAGTTCTGCTGTATTAATCAAAGGAATAGCTGATCTAAATTTTGTATTTGTTGCTTTGATAATTTCATTTGCTGTTACAGCATAACCCGCAGGAGTTAAATGAATACCATCTAAACTAAATGCACCACCTGTTATGAAATTACTACGATAAGCTATACCAAAAGAAGGAAAGCCTGCAGGTGAAGCCAAAGCATCTAAAATTGCAGTATTGATATTTACCACTGCTACATTAGCAGAAGCATAACCTAAAATTGTCGTATTAAATGCGTCTGTACGTGCTTTGATGTCTATCACTTCACTAGCATCTAAAACATGTATGTCTAATATAGGATTACCTTGTGTGCCATATTTTACAGTTCCTGTACCTAATGTTGCATAATTCATAGCTGAACTCAACAAAAATAAATCCGATGTTGTTGCAAGTCTGTCTCCTCCTTGTGCTTGAATCCATACTCCATCAGCTGCTGCACCTCCATTAGATAAAAATCTTGCTCTTATACCTGGATCGCCCCCTGGTGTACCATTTAAAGTAATTGTTGTGAACATAGGTGCCCTATCTACATAAGGAATAGTTACTACCACTCCCTTAGCACCATTTGCTAAAAGTGCAGTCATCATAGAAGCATAGTTACTGTTAAATACAGATGTTGTTGTCATATCATTTGAAAAATCAGCAGCATCAGGAGCACCCGCTAAGGCATAAGCTAATACGTCATTATTACCTAACCAACAAGTAAAGAAGGTGGCTGTAGATGCCTGTGCAGTTACGAAATCTAAGTAAGATTGAGTTGCATTAGCACTTGAAAGCATACGTTCAAAATAAGGATTAAAGAATATATCAGTTCCTAAATTAAAGGCACGATTTTGACCAAATCTTGGCGTTGTAATTTGATTAACACGAATACCAGGTACCCCAAAATTATTAATAGGTGCACCTACATATTTTTCTAATAAAGGTGCAAGAGGGCTGAATAAAGATGGTCCCACAACTGCAAATTTACCACATTGTGTAGGATCATTAAGAAGATTAAAAGTCCTAATATTTGTGGCAGATGGAGCACCAACCATTTTGCTGTATCCTGAACCATCAGAACGTCCAGGGTTAAAAGAAGGTTGTACGAAAGCACCACCGCCAGCCAATCTAAATTGAGTGGCTAATAAATTAGGATAAGAGGTTGCTATACTTGCATTGTACAAACCACCATCAGCAAAACCTGCTGTCAATGAATTTCCTATTGCCACATATCTAGTAAAATTGGCTGATCCAGACCTCACCAAGGGAGCCGCAGGATCTATGCTGCGTGCATCTTTATAACAAGCTGTAAAAAGACTTGTTAAACCCACTAAAATAATTAAATGAAATATTTTTTTCATATTCTTTGAAATTTTTTTATTTAGATATTCTAAATGTTGAGATTTAGAATATCTAAGAATTGTTTATTAACGGAAAAACTCATCAAAAGTAACAGAAATATAGTATAATTGACCAACCCAAGGACCACCAGCCAATGTTATATAATCTTTGCCAAATAGGTTATTTGCCCCTAATTTTACGATAGATTTATAATCTTTTAACTTGTAGCTTACTTGTGCATCTACTACGCCATACGCCTCTACATATCCATTCGCAAAGCCTGACTGCCAAAGGAATCTTTCTTGCCAACGATAAGAAATATCAAAACCTAAATTTTTAACGACTTCACGATTAGACAAGCCAAATACGATACGATTTCTTGGCGTATTAAAACCTACTTCAAAACTTCGATCAGAACTTGAATTTGATAAATTAGCATTATAATCTGAATAAGTATAGCTGAAAGTCAAGTCATATTTTTTTGGTAGTTTATAAGTAGCCCCTAGACCTATCCCCCATGATTCTATAGGTACTTTGGAATTGAGATAAGGTCTAAAAGCCTGACCTGCATTAAAAGACCCTGAACCCATTACATTACCTCCCTTTTCAGCATAAACCGTTTGAGCAGAGATAAAGTTTTCGTATCTATTATAAAAACCATTTACATCTAACAAAAGCTTATTTTCAATTACACCTTTGTAGCCTATTTCTAGGGATTGTAGTCTTTCTGGTTTTAAGTATTCTAAACGAATAGGGAGTCTAATCGCAGTACCAGATGGGTCACGAACAACATTTCCTCCCAAATCTAGACTGTCAACTCTTGCTCTTACATCCCCGTTAGTACCTTCAAAAAGACCGTACGCTTCTGCATTTGCTCTTGTACTTCCTAACAAAATACCTGAAGTCGTTGGGAAATAAATAAACTGGTCTTGTGTGGCAGGGTTACGAAAACCTGTTTGATAAGAAGCACGAATGTTATGTTGTTTTTTATCTCCAAAAGAATATACTACCGAAGCGCGTGGATTGATTTGTCCTTCAAAATTTTGATTTTTATCATAACGAATAGAGGCAGTAAATTTCAATTTTTCATCTAATAAACTTTTGCCTGCTTGCATATAAATACCATATTCATCAATCGTAATGCGTTTGTTGCCTTTTCCATCACGATTTTCGTTGTAGATAGTTCCGTCTGTAAATAAATCATAACTACGAAAATTACCACCTACTTGTAATTCTACAATTTTTGGATCAATTAAATCTTTGGTATTATAGTTAAATTCTGCGTGATAAAAACGAGAATTATCTACAAAACTTGCTCCCCCATCTTTAAATCTTCTAAAACGTAATTCATTTGTTAAAACATTGAATGCATTGGTACCTACTCCAAAAGGATTAGTGTCCATAGTGTTACTAAAAGCAGTATTAATAGTTGCTTGGCTCATCGGTTGTCCATTTGTAGGAGTACCAGGAGTTATGTAACCGCCAAATCCACCTGCAACTAATTGTCCAGCATAAGTGGGTAGAAAATTAGACCTTAATAAACGAGAGTTTACCAATGTACCTAAGGCATCAATGTTATAAGATTTGCCTGCATCACTCAAAGACGCATAAGCACGTACAAAGAAATTACTTCCTTTTAATTCTAATTTATGGAATTGAACAGAAAAATCACGTAGCGCATAACGATTATTACCTTGATAGACTGAAGCACCAGTACCATAACGATAGTTATAAATCAATTCTAATTTATCAGTCAATTTATAATGAATAGCCGCATCGGCTTTGATACTTCTTGCATTGTAGTTATCTACCAAATCCTCTTCTCTAAAACCTGTACGTGGAAATCCACCAGCAGTTTGTAAATAATTTGATAACAATGTTTGAGCCTGTGCCGTATTTCCGCCTAATAATCCTAATGTTGGTGCAAAAACTGGATTATTTAACACTCCCGTTGCTACTAAGTTAGAAGTAGCTGGGGTAAAAACACCCAAAGTTGCTTCATCTCCATACGTATTCATACCATCAAAGTTGGTCATACCTCTTGTAGGATTGTTTGGATTATTATAATTTCCTACACTTGTACGGAAATCATTATAATTGTTTGCTCTCCAATCTTGTGCCATTAAAGCAGAAAAATTGACTTTAAATGCTAAACGACTTGTAATTGCTTTCGCATAACGTACTGCATACGCATTATAAGGTTGTGTGCCGTGTGCTTGTGCACCTGCAGGAGCAGAATTAGACACAGTAACCCCCGCTTTCGCAGACGCACTAAATCCTTGATAATCAAATGGACTTTTGCTATTCATAAACAAAATACCATTAAAAGCATTCGGACCATACAAAGCAGACGCTGCTCCCGGTACTAACTCAACGCTTTCTACATCTAATTCAGAAATACCTACCAAGTTTCCAGTAGGGAAGTTCAAAACAGGAGAAGCATTGTCCATTCCATCAATCAACTGTACAAAACGAGTATTTGCCGCTGATGCAAAACCTCTTGTGTTGAGAGAGTTGAAAGTCAAAGAAGAAGAAGTACTTTGTACGCCTTTCAATTTTGACAAACCATCATAAAAATCGGCAGATGCAGTTTGTTGTACTGCAATAATGTCCATTTTTTCAATCGTAACAGGAGATTTCATGATGCTTTCTTCTACCCTTGAGGCAGAGATTACAACTTCTTGTCCCATCACAGATTCCTCCAACAATTTTACATCGAAATCGTCTTTTGAGCCTGTTACTTCAATTTCTTGAGGAGTAAAGCCCAAAAATCCAATCACAACCGTAAAAGGTGGTGGTGTAGATACATTGAGTTTAAATTTACCATCAACGTCGGTGATAGTTCCCATAACTGTTCCTTTGATAGAAACGTTGGCACCTGGTAGGGTTTCACCTTTTTCATCGGCTACTTTTCCAGAGATGCTTGTTTGTGCTTGTAGATTAACAATTCCCATCATTAATAAACAAGTCCCCAAACAAAGTTGCAATAGTAATTGCTTCATACGCGTGAAATAAAAAGTTTAACTTATAGATAATATAAAAAAAATGAATAATAAAATAATTCAATGGCAAAATTTGTGAAAAAATGTTGTTTTTCCAAGAAAAATTTGAATTTTTTTGTTTAATTATGAAATAATTAAACAAATGTAGTTAAAAAAATTTAAAAACAAAAAATTTATCAATAAAATTGATAAATTTTTTAATGACAAATAACAATAATATTTTTAAAATGCTAAAATCGTTTTTTCAATAATATCACAACACTCATCTAATTGTTCTTCGTTAATCACCAAAGGTGGTGCAAAACGAATGATATTTCCGTGTGTTGGTTTGGCTAATAAACCTCTTTCTTTGAAACCTTCGCATAGATTGAGGGCTAATTTTCCTTCTTCTGTGTCCTTGACAACAATGGCATTTAATAATCCTTTTCCTCTTACTTTGGTTACTAAATTTGTTTTTTGAGTTAATTTTTCCATTCTTGCTCGAAAAATATTACCCAAATGAAACGCATTGTCTGCTAAGTTTTCATCTTTTAACACTTGCAAAGCTGTCATTGCTACCGCACACGCCAAAGGATTTCCGCCATACGTAGAGCCGTGTTGTCCGGGTTTGAGGGTAAGCATAATTTCATCATTAGCCAAAACTGCCGAAACAGGAATAGTCCCACCTGAAAGTGCTTTTCCTAAAATCAAAATATCGGGTTTTACGCTTTCATAATCACACGCCAACATTTTTCCTGTGCGTGCTAAGCCTGTTTGTACTTCGTCAGCAATAAATAATACATTTTTTTCTTTGCACATTTGATAGGCTTTTTTCAAATAACCTTCGTCAGGAACTACTACTCCTGCCTCGCCTTGAATTGGCTCTAACATAAAACCTGCTACATTTTTATCTTCTAAAGCCGTTTTTAAAGCTTCTAAATCATTATAATCAATGATTTCGAAACCTGTCATAAATGGACCATAATCTGTATAAGAATTAGCATCAGTAGAAGAAGAAACTGCTGCCAAAGTACGTCCCCAAAAATTATTCTTACAAAAAATTATTTTGGCTTCGTTAGTTGGGATTCCTTTTATTTGATAGCCCCATTTTCTACATAATTTGATAGCCGTTTCACCGCCTTCTACGCCTGTATTCATAGGTAAAACTCTATCATAACCAAAAAAATGAGTGATATATTCTGCATATTCGCCTAATTTGTCGTTATAAAAAGCACGCGAAGTCAATGTTAATTTTTGTGCTTGTTCTATCAATGTTTGTATGATGCGCGGGTGGCAATGTCCTTGATTGACCGCACTATACGCAGAAAGAAAATCAAAATATTTTTTGCCTTCTATATCCCAAACATATCCACCTTCTCCACGTGATAAAACCACTCCAAGTGGGTGATAATTATGTGCGTTGTATTTTTCCTCTAAAGCAATTGCAGTTGTTGTATTTAATATCGAAACCATAAAAAATATACCTATTGTATTTAAACCTAATTTATTATAAATATTAGTACAATCGTATGCAAATGTAGTTTTTTATTTACTAAATTACAAGTTTTTTGTATGTATTTTTTTTATTTAATTAGTTTTTAGAAAATTTATGTAAAAAATGAAAATATTTTTTTTGGAATGTTTTATCTGACTTGCCTGCAGATTTATTTGCAGGACAATATAAAATTCAATAAATGGCTTTAGTCAAAATTTTTAGTGTTTCTCAAATTTGTATTGTTTGGTTCTCTCCCAAAAATTACATTTTTTTTATTTTTATAAATCAAAATTAAAATAAATAATAAAAAAATATTAACTTTGCAGCCTAAAAATTAAATTAAAAAACACTTTAAAGTCAATGTCCACAGAATATACTCCCAAAGAAATAGAAAATAAATGGCAAAAATATTGGCAAGAAAATAATATCTATCACGTTGAAAATCAATCTAATAAACAAAAATATTATGTATTAGATATGTTTCCTTATCCTTCGGGTGCGGGTTTGCACGTAGGACATCCGTTGGGATATATTGCCACAGATATTTTTTCACGCTATAAAAAAATGCAAGGTTTTAATGTTTTGCATCCGATGGGTTTCGATTCTTTTGGACTTCCTGCCGAACAATACGCCATCGAAACAGGACAACATCCTGCTATCACTACCGAAAAAAATATCGCTACTTTTAAAAATCAATTAGCAAAAATTGGTTTTAATCACGATACAAAAAGAGAAATTCAAACGTCTAATCCACAATATTATACATGGACGCAATGGATTTTTCAACAATTATTTAATTCTTATTTTGATAATAAAATACAAAAAGCAGATGATATTTCTATTTTGATAGATAATTTTAATCAAAATGGAAATCAAGATATTGATGCTGTTTGTGATGAAAATACGCCTATTTTTTTGGCTTCTGAATGGAAAAATAAGTCTGAAACTGAACAACAACAAATTTTATTGCATTATCGTTTGGCTTTTATTGCGGAAGCATCTGTCAATTGGTGTCCTGCTTTGGGAATGGTTTTGGCAAATGATGAAGTAAAAGATGGACTTTCTGAAAGAGGTGGACACCCCGTAGAACGCAAAAAAATGAAACAATGGATGATGCGAATTACGGCTTATTCGGATAGATTATTGGATAATTTGCAAACATTGGATTGGTCTGAAGCAGTGAAAGAAATGCAGAGAAATTGGATTGGAAAATCGATGGGTTGTGAGATTGATTTTGAGATTGTATGCCCCACCCCAGCCCTCCCCGAAGGTGAGGGAGATTTATCTTCTTTTAGTTCTGAAAAAGAAATATTGTTTAGAACTGCTAATTTAGAAAAATGGCAATATTTAAAGCAAAATGGAAGAAATAATAGAAAAAATCCTACAGAATCTGAAGAGTTTTTGTGGTCTAAAATTAGAAAAGAACAATTAAATGTTAAATTTAGACGACAACATACTATTGATGATTTTATTGTAGATTTTATTTCTTTGAAAAATAATTTAGTTATTGAAATTGATGGAGAATATCATCTCGAAAAAGAACAAAAAGAATATGATGAAATGCGCACACAAATTCTCCAAGAAAAAGGATTTAAAGTTATTCGTTTTACAAATAATGATGTTCTTAATAATATAAATTCGGTTCTTGATTTAATAAAACAAAATCTAACTGAACAAAACTCCCTCACCTCTGGGGAGGGTTGGGGTGGGGCAAAACAAAACTCCCTCACCTCTGGGGAGGGTTGGGGTGGGGCAAAACAAAACTCCCTCACCTCTGGGGAGGGTTGGGGTGGGGCAAAACTCACCGCTTTCACCACTCGAATAGATACAATTTTTGGCGTTTCTTATTTGGTTTTGGCTCCAGAACACGAAATTATTCCTACTTTAACGACCAAAGAACAGAAAAATGAAGTAGAAAAATATGTAATTTGGGCAAAAAATCGTTCCGAAAGAGATAGACAATCAGAAGTAAAAAATGTTTCGGGAGTATTTACAGGAAGTTATGCTATCAATCCATTCAATCAAGAAAAAATACAAATTTGGATTGCTGATTATGTGTTGGCAGGCTACGGAACGGGCGTAGTGATGGGCGTGCCAAGTTCTGATGATAGAGATTTTAGATTTGCAAAACACTTTAATTTATCGATTCGATTGGTGATTGAAGGCACAGAAAAAATGGAAAATCCAACCGAAAAAAAATACGGAAAAATGATAAATTCCGATTTTTTAAACGGATTAGATACAAAAGAAGCAATCAAAAAAGCCATCGAATTTGTAGAAAAAAATAATTTAGGAAAACCAAAAATCAACTTCCGTTTGCGTGATGCGGCTTTTAGTCGACAAAGATATTGGGGCGAGCCAATGCCTGTTTATTATAAAAATGGAATGCCTTATTTGATAGATGAAAAAAAATTGCCTTTGATTTTACCTGAAATCAACGAATATAAACCCACTTCTGATGGCGAGCCACCTTTGGCAAGAGCAAAAAATTGGACTTATGAAAATGGACAAATCGAAACGACAACTATGCCGGGCTGGGCTGGTTCTTCGTGGTATTTTTTGAGATATATGGACAATCAAAATACCGAAACTTTTGCTTCAAAACAAGCCACAGATTATTGGAATCAAGTTGATTTATATGTGGGCGGGACAGAACACGCTGTTGGACATTTGTTATATGCTCGTTTTTGGACAAATTTTTTATGTGATAGAGGTTTTATTTCTTTTCAAGAACCATTCAAAAAAATGATTAATCAAGGAATGATTCAAGGACAATCGGCTTTGATGTATCGTTTGAAAAATACAAATACTTTTATTTCTTTGAGCTTGAAAAAAAATTATAAAGAAGAAGAATTACAAGAATTACACGTAGATGTCAATATCGTTGAAAATAATATTTTAGATATTGAAGCATTTAAAAAATGGCGAAGTGATAATCAAAATGCAGATTTTTTACTCGAAGATGGTAAATTTATTTGTGGTTCACAAGTCGAAAAAATGTCAAAACGTTGGTATAATGTGGTCAATCCTGATGATGTAATCGAAAAATATAGTGCGGATACTTTGCGTTTATACGAAATGTTTTTGGGTCCTTTGGAGCAATACAAACCTTGGAGTATGCAAGGAATTGATGGTTGTCATAAATTTTTGAAACGTTTATGGCGATTATTTTATAACAACGAAGGCACTTTACAACTCTCGAATGACACGCCTACGCCTGCAGAATTGAAAGTATTACACAAATGTATCAAAGGCGTAACAGAAGATTTAGAGCGATATTCGTTTAATACGCCTGTGAGTAAATTTATGATTTTGACAAGTGAATTAATCGAGTTAAAATGCCATAAAAAACAGATTTTAGAAAGTTTTTTACGTTTATTAGTGCCTTATACGCCGCACATTTCAGAAGAACTTTGGCAAAACGCTTTGGGAAATACAACGAGTATTTATCACGCTGATTTTCCAATTTTTGATGAAAAATATTTGGTGGAAAATAGTTTTGATTATCCTTTACAAATCAATGGAAAAATGAAAGGAAATATTACTTTTACGATTGATTTGAGTAAAGAAGAAATCGAAAAATTAGTCATAGAAAATGAACTCGTACAAAAATATTTAGAAGGAAATACACCTAAAAAAATTGTGGTTGTTCCTAAAAAAATTATTAATATAGTGATTTAAAATTGACCTAAAAATCAAAAAAATAAGCCTATTTTTTTAGGCTTGTTTTTTTTATTTTTCAATCTAAAAACAAAAACAAAAAAATACATCTATTTTAAAACCATAAATATCTCAAAAAAAAAGAATTATTTTTTGTAATTTTATTTTTTTGTATTATTTTTGTAGCTGATAAGAAAAATATAAACTACAATCAATATGGCAGGTATATTACTATCTCCTTTGACAGCACTTTCTCCCCTTGATGGACGCTATCGCGAACAAATAGCACCTTTAGCAAAATATTTCTCAGAACTTGGGCTGATGAAATATAGAGTAATGGTAGAAGTGGAATATTTTATTGCCCTTTGCGAATTAGATTTACCACAATTATCTGATTTTGACAAATCTCAATATGATGATTTAAGACAAATTATTCAAGAATTTTCGCAGGCTGATGCTTTTTTGATAAAAAACTTTGAACAAAAAACAAAACATGATGTCAAAGCCGTTGAATATTATTTAAGACAAGAATTTGAAGTCTTAGGCTTACAAAAATATCGCGAGTTTATTCATTTCGGATTGACTTCGCAAGATATTAATAATACTGCTATTCCACTTTTATTAAAAACAAGTTTAGAAAAAGTTTATTTACCACAAGTTAAAAATGTGGTGCGTAAATTAGAACATAAAGCAAAAGAATGGTTTGATGTGCCTATGCTTGCTCATACGCATGGACAACCTGCCACGCCTACACGCTTGGGAAAAGAAATGCGTGTGTTTACTGAAAGAGTAAAATCACAACTTAATTTATTGGCTAATTTGCCTTATAATGCTAAATTTGGTGGTGCAACAGGCAACTTAAATGCTCATTATATTGCCTATCCGAATGTAGATTGGTTGCATTTTTCTGAAAAATTTGTTGATGAAGCTTTGGGTTTAAAACGCCTTTCTTTCACTACTCAAATCGATTCTTATGATGGTTTGGCAAGTATTTTAGATAATTTGAAACGCATCAATACTATTTTTATAGATTTTGCAAGAGATATGTGGCAATATATTTCTATGGAATATTTTAAACAAACGATTATAGCGGGAGAAGTTGGCTCGTCTGCTATGCCACACAAAGTAAATCCGATTGACTTCGAAAATGCAGAAGGAAATTTTGCGATGGCAAATGCTTTATTCGAGTTTATGAGTTCAAAACTACCTATTTCTCGCTTGCAAAGAGATTTAACAGACTCAACGGTTTTGAGAAATTTGGGCGTAGCATTGGGGCATAGTTTTTTGGCTTTATTGAGTTTAGAAAAAGGTTTAGAAAAAATAGAATTGAATAAATCAGCCTTAGAAGCCGATTTGAACGATAATTGGGCGGTTATTGCCGAAGCCATTCAGACAATTTTGAGGCGTGAAAGTTATCCTGACCCTTATAATGCACTCAAAGAACTCACACGGACAGGCGATGAAATCAATGAACAAACTTTACACGCTTTTATTGATACATTAAATATAAGTAATGATATTAAAACAGAACTAAAAAATATTACTCCTTTTAATTATTTGGGTAAAAATAGTGCTTTTTAGGTTTGAGTTTGATAATGACATTTCTTTTATGTTAATCCTTGGTCTGTGACACACAGACCGAAATAAAAGTTACTAAGCTATCTCGGTCTGTGTGCCACAGACCAAGGAGAAAAATTTATAAAAAAAATATGTTCATTTTCCGCATAAATTCCCTAAAAATCATAATTATTTATCCAAATTACTCAAATGTTTTTTATAATTCGTTTTATTGACCACAAACATTGTCCCTGTATAAGTCAATTCGTATAAACAAAGATTGGTATGTAAAAAAGAGTCCATTTCAGACAAAGGATAATTTAATAATTCACATAACAAAATTCGCATCGCACGCCCATGCATACAAATCAAAATATTTTTTTCGTTTTCTTGTGCCAATATTATTTCTATTGCTTTTTTTTGCCTTTCTAAAACCATTAAAGGCGTTTCTCCGCCTTCAAACGCAACGTCTAAATCGCCTAAAGACCATCTTTTTAAGATTTGTTCATATTCTACGTCTTCTTCGGGAGATGCTTTTCGTCCTTCTTTATAGCCCCAACTAATTTCATTCAAACCTGATAAAATCTGATGCGGAATATTGAGTTCGGTTACGAATTGATGGACAGATTGGTGAGTGCGTTTGAGTGCAGATGTGTAAACATTATCAAAAGGAATATGCTTAAATGCTTCAAAAAAAGCATTTGCTTGCTTTCGCCCTAAGTCGTTTAGGTCTGTATCGATGCCACTTCCTTGCACCATTCCCAGCCGATTAAAATCAGTTTCTCCGTGTCTGATTAAGTATATTTTTTTCATTTTTGTGTGTGTGGATATATTTCAAGACGTTCTATTAACATAAAAAACGTCCTTTATTTGATAACGTAAAAACAGAATAAAAAATTATAATTTGTATCTGGATTTTATGTTTGTTTTTATGAATATATTACAAAAAACAAGTATTAATTTTCATTTAAAAAAAAATGTTAGATTATCAAAAAAATAATATTTATCTAAAAATAGTACAATTTTTTATCTAATTTATTCAAAATAAAAAATAAATCTATCTAAAAACAAAAATATATATTTTATTTTAGTATTTATAGTATGTTTTAAAGAAAAAAATCACTACCTTTGCACCTCGAAATAACATAGCCTTTTACAACTTTTAAAAAGTGTTTTTGAGTTGAATATATTTATCATAAAGGCTTGGTTTAATATCATTTTGTATGCAAAATATTCGTAATATTGCCATTATCGCTCACGTCGATCATGGTAAAACAACTTTAGTGGATAAAATTATTCACGCCTCAAAAATTTTTAGAGATAATCAACAATTTGATGATTTAATCTTAGATAACAACGATTTAGAGAGAGAGAGAGGTATCACTATCGTTTCTAAAAATGTATCCGTAAGATATAAAGATGTTAAAATCAATATTATCGATACACCAGGTCACTCTGACTTTGGTGGAGAAGTAGAAAGGGTTTTAAAAATGGCTGATGGTGTGTTGTTGTTGGTTGATGCTTTTGAAGGTCCGATGCCACAAACTCGTTTCGTATTAAGCAAAGCGTTAGCTTTAGGCTTAAAAGTAATTGTAGTTATCAATAAAGTAGATAAACCTAATTGTCGCCCTGACGAAGTACATGAATCAGTTTTTGATTTGATGTTTAGTTTAGATGCGACTGAGGAACAATTAGATTTTCCTACTATTTATGGCTCTGCCAAACATAGCTGGATGGGAACAGATTGGAAAGAAAATACAGGTACAATCGAACCACTTTTGGAAGCGATTGTTGAGCATATTCCACCTGCTCCTTCACACGTAGGAACGCCTCAATTACAAATTACATCTTTAGATTATTCTTCTTTTGTAGGTCGAATTGCTATTGGTAGAGTTTTTAGAGGTACTTTTAAAGAAAATACGGATATGGCTTTGTGTAGAGCAGATGGCTCAGTCAAAAAAGTTCGTATCAAAGAATTAAATATTTTTGAAGGATTAGGAAAAGTAAAAGTAACTGAAGTAGAAGCAGGCGAAATTTGTGCTATCACAGGCGTAGATGATTTTGAAATTGGAGATACTTTGACTGATTTAGTAAATCCTCAACCATTGCCTCGTATTTCGGTTGATGAGCCTACGATGAGTATGCTTTTCACTATCAATAATTCTCCTTTTTATGGCAAAGATGGTAAATTTGTTACTTCTCGCCATTTGAGAGAAAGATTGATGAAAGAAACAGAGAAAAATTTGGCTTTGCGTGTTGATCCAACTGATAGCGAAGATAAATTCTTAGTCTATGGACGTGGTATTTTGCATTTGTCGGTTTTGATTGAAACAATGCGTAGAGAAGGTTACGAATTACAAGTAGGACAACCGCAAGTAGTTTTCAAACAAATTGATGGACAAAGACACGAGCCTTTTGAGTTATTAGTAATTGATGTGCCTGAAAATGTATCAGGAAAAGCGATTGAATTAGTAACACAACGCAGAGGAGAATTATTGATTATGGAACCGAAAGGAGATTGGCAACATTTGGAATTTAGCGTTCCAGCCAGAGGATTGATTGGTTTGAGAAATCAAGTTTTGACAGCCACCGCAGGAGAAGCAGTAATGACGCATAGATTTGAAGCCTATAAACCTTACAAAGGTGAAATTACAGGAAGAATCAATGGCTCTTTGATTGCTATGGATACAGGAGTTGGAACGGCTTATGCGATTGATAAATTACAAGACAGAGGATTTTTCTTTGTTGATCCAAATGAAGAAGTATATGCAGGACAAGTAATTGGTGAGCATAGTCGTCAAAATGATTTGGTTGTAAATATCCAAAAAGGAAAAAAATTAACAAATATGCGTGCTTCAGGTACTGATGATAACGTGAAAATTGCACCTTGTGTTAAATTTTCATTAGAAGAGGCAATGGAATATATTCAAAAAGATGAATACGTAGAACTTACGCCAAAAGCGATTCGTATGCGTAAAATTTATCTTGATGAAAACGAACGCAAACGTTATGCTTCTCAATTTGAGTTAGCTTAATCTTGATTTTGTAGGATTGATATAAATAAAAAAAGATTTTTAGCGAAAACTAAAAATCTTTTTTTTATTTTTAATCTTTTATCTTTATCTTTGTATCAAAATTAAACCAAGAAAAATCTTACCTTTATCTTACTTTTATGAAAAAATATCTTTTAATTGTATTAGCATTTTTATTTTTTATGAGTTGTAATGCTTCTAAAAAAACAACCACCAATAATAATGGCAATTCAAAAAATCCTGCAGAAAAAACAGACGAATGTATCGATAAGTCTAAAATTGACCCAAATATGAATTGTTTGATGATTTATAAACCTGTTTGTGGTTGCAATAATAAAACGTATGAAAATAGTTGTTTTGCACAAGCAGCAGGAGTTACCAAATGGAAAGAAGGAAAATGTGAATAATTTTTTCTTTAAAATTTTTCTTTTCTTATTTCAATATCTTAAAAAAAATCTAAAAAAATGAAAATTTGTCTGGCTACACGCAATTTGCACAAAATAGAAGAAATCAAACAACAATCTCCAACAATAGAATGGAATTCGCTTGATGAAATAGAATGTGAAGAAGAATTGCCTGAAACTTACACAACTATTGCCGAAAATTCTGCCCAAAAAGCATTATTTGTCTGGAATAATTATCAAGAAAATTGTTTGGCTGATGATTCGGGACTCGAAGTAGAAGCATTAAACGGAAAACCGGGCGTGGATTCTGCTCATTATTCAGGAGAAAGAGATGCTGATAAAAATATAGATTTATTATTAAAAAATTTATCACCTTTCAGCAATAAAAAAGCAAGATTTGTTACTATTTTGACTTTAGTAATTGATGGAAAAACACATCAATTCGAAGGCGAAGTAAAAGGAAATATTATCAATGAAAAAAAAGGTATAAAAGGATTTGGATATGACCCAATATTTGTCCCCGAAAATCATACCTTGAGTTTTGCAGAAATGACATTGGAACAAAAAAATTCGTTAAGTCATAGAAGTATGGCAGTCAAAAAATTGAACGAATTTTTGAAAAATAATGGTTTATAAACTTAAAAATAAAGATAAAGATTAAACTTCGTTTTTTCCTGCTAATAAAGTAGCACCAATCAAAGCCACTAACAACAAAATACCAATCAATTCGAAAGGTAACAAATAATCGGTCATCAAACGAACTCCCAAATGTGGAATAGTCGAACTTTGAATATATTCTTGTTGTGCTTGTGCTTTTTGAATCCAAGGCAATTTTTCAAAATTTGTCAAAAAAATACTTCTCATCAAAATCCCAAAACATAAAATAGCAATCAAAATACTTCCTTTTTTGATATTGGTTTCTGTTTTGGGCATTTGATTAGGCTCAGATGGATGAGTAAGCATTACACCAAAAATCAATAAAATTAAAACTCCGCCCACATAAATTACAATCTGTGTAACAGCCAAAAAATCTGCCCCCAATAACGCATACAACGCTGATAAACCCAAAAAAGTTATCAACAAACTAAATGCTGCATACAAAATATTAGACGTAAACCATAAATATACACTCGATATAATTATTAAAAGTCCAAAAAGAATCGTAAAAAAAATAAACATATTTTATTCTTTTTCAAAATTTAAAGACGCAGAATTGATACAATATCTTAAACCTGTTGGCTTGGGTCCATCATCAAAAACGTGTCCCAAATGCGCCCCACAACCATTACAAACGACTTCTGTTCTTATCATAAAATGAGAATTATCTTTAATTTCTTCGATAATTTCTTCTTTGATTGGTGCATAAAAACTAGGCCAACCACAACCAGAATCAAATTTGGTTTCGGAGGTAAATAAAGGTGCATTGCAACAAATACAATTATAAACTCCTTCGCCTTTTGAGTTATGATATATGCCTGTAAATGCTCTTTCTGTTCCTTTTTTTTGTGTAACGATATATTGTTCAGAAGTAAGTTTTTCGCGTAATTCTTCTTCTGATATTTTTTTTCTTTCCATATTTTTTTAAGTTAAATAACCGCTTTATATTGCATTTTATACAAATTAGCATAATATCCATTGTGCAAAAGTAGTTCTTGGTGCGAGCCACTTTCTACAATTTCACCTTTATTCAAAACAATAATTTTATCCGCTTTTTGAATGGTAGAAAGCCTATGTGCAATCACAATCGCAGTTCTTCCTTTCATCAATTTTGTAATTGCCTCTTGAATCATTTCCTCCGTTTCGCTATCCACCGAAGAAGTTGCCTCATCTAAAACAATGATTTTTGGGTCATAAACCATTGCCCGCACAAAAGAAATAAGTTGTCTTTGCCCCACCGAAAGTGTTGCTCCTCGCTCTTGCACTTGATAATCAAAAACGCCTTCTAATTTTTCAATAAATTTAATCGCACCCACTAATTCGGCTGCATTTCTGATTTGTTCGTCTGTAATATTTTTATTGCCCAAAGTAATATTATCTCTAATTGTTCCTGAAAATAAAAATACATCTTGCAAAACTACGCCAATATTTTCTCTCAAATAAGACAAATCAAAATCTTTTATGTTTTGATTATCGACTAAAATTTCTCCTTTTTCAATTTCATAAAATCGACTTAAAAGATTGATAATTGATGATTTTCCTGCACCCGTTGCGCCTACGAAAGCAATCGTTTTTCCTTTTTCAACTTCAAAATTAATATTTTTTAAGACTAAATTATCTTCATTATAACCAAAATCAACGTTTTGAAATTTGATATTTCCTTCAATATTTGTTGGTTTGATAGTACCATTTAATTGTGTATCTTCTTGATTATCAAGCAATTTAAAAATACGATTGGTACTTACGATGCCTAATTGAATGGTATTAAATCTATCTGCAATCATTCGAATTGGTCTAAAAAACAAACCAATATACATAATAAATGCCACCAAAGTTCCCAAAGGAATTTCATTGCCAATTACTTGCCTTGCTCCATACCAAACCAAAAGCCCCGTTCCGCCTGCTGCAATCACCTCCGCCACAGGAAAATAAATGGAATAATACATTACAGCCCGAAGTTGCGCCCTGCGATGTTCACGATTTAATTCATCAAATTTACTTGATTCTTCTTTTTCTGTCCCAAAAATTTGGACAATATTCATACCCGTTACGTGTTCTTGCACGAATGTATTCATATTAGCAACCGCAACTCTGGTTTCATCAAACGATTTTTTGACCTTTTCTTTGAAAATATATGTACTCAATAAAAGCAAAGGCAACAAAGACAAACTAATCAAAGTGAGTTTCCAATTAGAATAAAACATCAACAATAAAATGAAAGTAATTTGCAAAATATCGCCAATCAAAGCCGCCATTCCTTCCGTAAAAACATTCGAAAGCGTTTCAATATCGGATACATTTCGGGTAACGAGCCTTCCTATTGGCGTTTTATCATAAAATTTGAGCCTTAATTGAATTAAATGTTTGTATAATGCGACTCGAATATCTTTGACAATCGATTGCCCTAACCAACCTGATAAATAAGTGTGAGTATATTGAACATAAGATTGTATCAAAATCAATACAATCATTAATATTGTAAAATAGAGTAAACCTTGAAAATCGCCATTGGCAATATGATGATTGATAGTGTATTCTGTTAAATAAGGGCGAATTGGACCGAAAAGTCCCACCAAAATAGTTAGAAATATTAATAAACTAAACCATTTTTTGTAAGGCTTGGCAAATTGTACCATTTTTCTGACCGCCCTCCATTCTAATACTTTTTCTGATTTTTCCTTTTCCATTATGTATCAAACCAAAAAACAATCGTTTTAGTTTCGTTTTTTATGAATTTTTACGATTTTTTAGCAATTTTTTTATATTTTTAATGTTCTTATTTTTCTTTTTCTTTTTATTGATTTGGTTCATAGGAAATGATTGCGGAGCTAATTTTGTTCTAGTGTGAATAGCTATTTATTTTGAAAACATAGAAAAATATCAATTTGAGAAATACAGAGATTTTGGCTCAAGCCAGAAACAAATTTCAAAAAAATGATTTTTCGCACAAATTTCCTAAGAACTAATCATTTTATATTCCTAATGAGTAAGAAAATCGATGACTAATAAGTTATAAAGTAATTTTATAATACCAAGAAAAATTAGGTTTTAAATAAAAAACTGCTTAAAAAAAATTTTTTTTAAGCAGTTTTTCTGTTTTTTTATACTTTAATTTCCACATCAACGCCACTTGGCAATTCTAATTTCATCAAAGCATCAACCGTTTTTGGACTTGTAGAATAAATGTCTATTAAACGTTTGTGAGTGGCTAATTGAAACTGCTCACGTGCTTTTTTGTTTACGTGTGGAGAACGTAATACAGTAAAAATTTCTTTTTTAGTAGGCATCGGAATAGGTCCATTTACTACTGCTTGTGTTGCTTTTACTGCTTTTACGATACGCTCTGCTGATTTATCCAACAAATTGTGGTCGTAAGATTTTAATTTGATACGAATTTTTTGATTCATAATATAATTTTAATAAAATCTATAAGGTTTTTGATTAGAAAACCTTACAGATTATTTTGTGATTGAATATTCAATTATTTTGCAGATACACCTTTTGCTTTAGCGATAACATCATCAGCTAAGTTTTGAGGTAAAATTTCATAATGAGAGAAAGTCAAAGAGGCAGAAGCACGTCCCGAAGTAATAGTACGCAATGAAGTTACATAACCAAATAATTCTGACAAAGGAACATCACCTTTAATTACTTGCGCTCCTCCTTTTGTATCCATACCTTTCATCACACCACGACGGCGATTTAAGTCCCCTGTTACAGGTCCCGTAAACTCGTCAGGAGTTACCACTTCTACACTCATAATAGGTTCTAAAATTTTCGCACCTGCTTTGCGTGCTGCTTCTTTGAAACCTAAAATAGCTGCTAATTCGAATGATAACGCATCTGAATCGACATCGTGGAACGAGCCGTGAAACAAACGCACTTTCATCGATTCTACTGGATAACCCGCTAAAGGTCCGTTTGACATCGCTTGTTTAAATCCTTTTTCTACCGAGGGAATAAATTCTCTTGGAATAGAACCACCCACGATAGCATTTACAAATTCGAAACCAACTTTGCCTTCATCAGCAGGTCCGATTTCAAAATTAATATCGGCAAATTTACCACGACCACCTGATTGTTTTTTGTAAACTTCTCTGTGTTCGTAATTTTTTGTCAAGCATTCTTTGTAAGCAACTTGTGGCGCCCCTTGATTTACTTCTACTTTAAACTCACGTTTTAAACGGTCTAAAATAATTTCTAAGTGCAATTCACCCATTCCACGAATGATAGTTTGACCTGTTTCTTGGTCAGATTCCAAACGCAAAGTAGGGTCTTCTTCTACCAATTTACCCAAAGCCGTACCTAATTTATCTACGTCTGCTTGTGTTTTTGGTTCGATAGCATATCCGATGACAGGTTCTGGGAATGACATACTCTCCAATACCAGTGGTCTTGCTTCACTTGTCAAAGTATCACCTGTTTTAATATCTTTGAAACCAACGCCTGCACAAATATCACCTGCTTCTACTCTATCAATAGGATTTTGTTTATTCGCGTGCATTTGTAACAAACGAGAAATACGTTCTTTTTTGCCTGTACGATTGTTCAAAATATAAGAACCAGAATCTAAAAATCCTGCATACACACGCATAAAACACAAACGACCAACAAAAGGGTCAGTGGCAATTTTAAACGCTAAAGCCGTAAAAGGTTCGCTATTACTTGGTAAACGAGTTTCTTCTAATCCTGTTTCTGGATTTGTACCGATAATAGGTGGCATATCCAAAGAACAAGGCAAATAAGAACAAACCGCATCTAATACTGCTTGCACTCCTTTATTTTTGAAAGCCGAACCACACATCACAGGCGACATTGACATATCAATAACCGCTTTGCGAATGGCAGCACGCATTTCTTCTTCTGTAATAGAATCAGGATCATCGAAGAATTTTTCCATCAAGGCATCATCATAAGAAGCAACTGCCTCTACCAAATTTTGTCTCCATATACTTACATCTTCTTTCAAATCTTCAGGAATTGGAATTTCTTTATACGTTTTTCCTTCTGTGGCATCGTCCCAAATAATGGCTTTGTTCGTAATCAAATCAACAACCCCTTTAAATGTATCTTCTGCTCCAATCGGTACTTGTAAAGGCACAGGATTTGCGCCCAATTTTTCTTTAATTTCTTTTACTGCATTAAAAAAATCTGCTCCTGCTCTATCCATTTTGTTTACAAAACAAATACGAGGTACTTGGTATTTATCAGCTTGTCTCCAAACCGTTTCTGACTGCGGCTCCACGCCCGATACAGCACAAAACAAAGCGACCGCACCATCTAATACACGCAAAGAACGTTCTACCTCTACCGTAAAATCTACGTGTCCGGGTGTATCGATAATATTTACTTGATATTGTTTTGTAACATCTGCAATCGGCTCTCCTTGAACAGTAGGATAGTTCCAAAGCGTAGTAGTAGCGGCTGATGTAATAGTAATACCACGTTCTTGCTCTTGTGCCATCCAGTCCATAGTTGCTGCTCCTTCATGTACTTCACCAATTTTATGGGTTTTTCCAGTATAGTAAAGGATACGTTCCGTTGTTGTTGTTTTCCCTGCATCAATGTGAGCCATGATGCCAATGTTTCGGAGAAATCTTAAATCTTTCATTGTTTTAAAAATATATAAAAAGATTTGAGCTAAATTATTTTCTTATTTTAGCCCAAATCATATTTTCTTTTAATTAAATATTAAAATAATAAATAAATATATCTACCAAAAATAAATAATTGAAATTTCATTTTTATCCTTTGTTAAAAATAAAATCTCTTATTTTTAGTGTTTATTTTTCATTGCAATTAGAAACGGAAGTGAGAGAATGCTTTGTTTGCTTCTGCCATTCTGTGCGTATCATCTTTTTTCTTTACAGATGCACCTTCCCCTTTTGAGGCAGCAATAATTTCTGCTGCTAATTTTTCTTGCATTGATTTTTCATTGCGTCTGCGTGCATAGTTAATCAACCATTTCATACCTAAAGCACTTTTGCGCTCTGGTCTTACTTCGCTTGGCACTTGAAAAGTAGCACCACCTACACGACGACTACGTACTTCTACGCCCGGCATTACATTTTGTAAAGCTTTTTTCCAAATTTCGTGACCATTGCTTTCAGGTAGTTTTTTTTCTACTAAAGTCAAGGCATCATAAAAAATAGTATATGCTGTACTTTTTTTGCCACGTTCCATTAAATTATTAACGAACTTAGTTACTAATACATCACCAAATTTAGGGTCTGGAATATGGTAACGTTTTTCTGGTTTTTTCTTTCTCATTTCTTTATATCATCAATGATTATTATTTTTTACCTCCTTTACCACCTTTACCTTTTACTGGTGCCGCAACTTGCCCTGGTTTAGGTCTTTTTGTGCCGTATTTAGAACGACCTTGTTTACGACCACTTACGCCTGCTGTATCCAATGCACCACGTACAATGTGATAACGAACACCGGGTAAATCTTTTACACGACCTCCACGTACTAAGACGATAGAGTGTTCTTGTAAGTTATGACCTTCACCTGGAATGTATGCATTCACTTCTTTTTTATTACTCAAACGTACACGCGCTACTTTACGCAAAGCAGAGTTTGGTTTTTTAGGTGTGGTTGTATATACTTTTGTACACACGCCTCTGCGTTGTGGACAAGAATCTAAAGCGGGTGATTTTGACTTACTGATTAAAGCCTCACGCCCCTTACGAATCAATTGTTGTATTGTTGGCATTTTACAATTTATTTGTAGGGACTTGTCTTTTGTTTAATTGCCCCTTCTATTTTAGAATTGCAAAGGTAAAATAAAATAAATAAATATACAAATTTTTTTTAATATATTTTTATATATCTTTTTTAAACTTGTTTATTTATGCTTATTTTAATACATTATCTCTATTTTAATGTTTTAAATGAATTTTTTTTTTTTTAAAATAATATTTATTAATAGAAAATTTTTTTTTGTTTGTGAGTATATACTACCTAAATATTCGATATTTTTTTATCAATAATGCTTTTTTTTAAGAGATAAAAAAATTATTCTAATTTTATTCTACCATTAATTGACGTTCTTCTTTGTTTAAAGTAACCTCTAAAAAAATAAACTACCCGCCCAAAAAAACCTATTTTTAGTCTTCTCACCGTTGGAGAGGCTTAGGGTCAGTGTTGTTAAATTCTAATATTTATCAGGTAAGGGACTAAGTAGAAAATATTATACCCAAAAAAACTCCCTCACCTTCGGGGAGGGCTGGGGTCAGTGTTGTTAAGTTCTAATATTTGTCAGGTAAATTATTTTATAGATCAAAATATAAATTGCCAAATCTACAAGATTTTCAGAAAAATTATATGTTTTTTATAGAATATTGTATAAGTTAATTTTTATTTTATTTGTCAAAAAAAAGAATTTAACAACATTAGAATTAGGGTGGATCTTTTTTGATAAAATTATGCTCCGCCGCTACATAAAACTTACACAAACTTTAACATTTGCTGTTTACTTCCTGTTTCATTGCGTCCCTTTGCCATAAGGCTCAGGTAGCTTGACGCTCCGCAGCGTGGGCTAACTGACCACGTGTTTAGCAAGATTTACACTTGCATTCAAATCTCTATCCATACGCAAACCGCATTTTTCACAACTATAAATGCGTTCCGATAAATATAATTTCTGTTTTTTGTGTCCACAATTTGAA
This sequence comes from Cytophagales bacterium, assembly GCA_013298075.1. GTDB lineage: Bacteria > Bacteroidota > Bacteroidia > Cytophagales > Microscillaceae > RDXZ01. The sequence goes on from JAAFJG010000066.1 coordinate 23,300, forward strand.
CACAACTTTGAACTTGGAAAAAACCTGTCCACTACTACCAATTTAGAACCATACCATTCACATTTGTAGGTCAACTGCCTGCGAAACTCATAAAATCCACCATCT
>JAAFJG010000067.1 GCA_013298075.1 Cytophagales bacterium
TATTTTGAAAATATACAAAAATATCAATATGAAAAACACAGAAATTTTGGCTAAAGCCAACAATTAAATTGTATATTATCCTCCAGATAAATCTGGAGGCAATTCAAAAAATATATTTTATTTTCTAATCCTCAGTCTGTGTGCCACAGACCGAGAATAAAAAGAATTAAATAAAATAAAAATTATCCTAAACACTAAATTATAAACCCTTTACAATCTTCATCGTTTCCACACTTACAAAAATCACTTTCAAAAGCAAATCAATTACTTGTTCTTTGTACTCAAAAAAATCATACTCATTAAATTGTGCTTGTATCGTTTCATCGCCTGATTTGTAAGGTTTGTATTGGTCTAAAACCCAATCAACCGCACTTCGATTGCCCAATTTATATTCCCAAACCTCCGCAGGAATATTCGAAATGGTTGTCAATTCGTCTATTTCTATGATGCCATCTTTTGATTTTAATTTTATATCAGGCTTGATTTTTTTTAATAATTCAGCATCTTCCTCTTGAGATGTTTCCGATTTTTTACGCTTAGGCAACAAACTTTCCAAAGGCAAACGATTGATTTTGATATTTTTATTGATTGATAAACTTTCATAATTCAAATGCAAATCCATCAACTTTTCGCCCGCTGCTGCATATTGCCAAAAATCTTTATAGAAAGGAATACGAGGAAAATCTCGTTTCAAATCTATTTCGTATTTTTTTCTGTATTCAGGCTTATGCAAAACCGCATACACATAATGAAAAATATCTATTTTCTTGATTTTCTTATCTTTATAATTGCTTTGAAATAAATCTAACGCCCAATTTGTGATGTTTTCTTTTCTTTCGCTATTTTCAGAATAACGATAAAAGGGAAGACATTGAGTTTTTTCGAGAAAATCTAAACCTTGTAACATATTCACTGCTAAACATTGAAAAGGTTTATTTGAGGAAGTACCTGAAAAACAAATTACTTTATTCTCAAATTGATTTCTAAATCCAAATATTTTACTATTTTGGTAAATTCTGTGCGTATAAATTTTATCAAAATAAAAATGCTTTTTGACAAAAGGACGATAAAGAGAAGTGATAATATTTTTACGATTATACTTAAAATTTAAATATTTTTGTAACACTTCTTTCATTTTTTGTATTTTCTCACGTTTTCCATTGGGAGGCAAATTTTGCAAATAAGCTAATTCTTCTTCCAAAGATGCAAATCTCATCAAGTGAGTTTCCAATTCAGAAGTCCATTTAATTTTTCTATCCACAAAATCATTGATTGGTTGAGATTTATTTGATTTTTTCCAACGTTCTTTTTCTTGATGAAAAAAATCTATGAAAAATTTTGCTTTTTTCTCTAATTCGTTTTTATTAAAATCGTAACTCCAATCATCACGACTTGTTACTACGCCTAAAGAATATAGTTCAAATATGGCATTTTCGCCCTCTTTTCCTAACTTTCCTTCTTTATTACACACAGGAATTAGTTCTTGAAAATTGCTTTCACTTAGATTTATCCAATTTGCATTTTTATCAGGTCTAATTCTTTCAAAAGGAATTTTATCGAAATCATTATCTCTCAACCATTCTAATTTTTCCTTTTTTTTCATTTCGTCAGTCAAAGAGAAATAGAATATTTTTGCTTTTTTGTCTTCTTTTGATTCTTTTTTAATTAAAAACATTATCGCTACTCCTGTTTGTATGCCAAAAACATTGTGCGTTGTGCCTGCTATTTTTGGGTTTTGTCTTACATCTGATTGTGTATCAACGATATAGACAAAATCAAATTCACGTTCTATAATTTTTCTAAATCCATCAAAAGTTTTAGTTTCTATAAAACTGCGGTTGGTAATAAAAGCAATAATACCATTTTTATCGATTCTATCCATTGCCCAACGATAAAATCGAGCATACATATCATAGACTTTTGTTTTTTGTGCGGTACTTTCTTTGATAAAAGTGTCTTTAATTCTTTTGTCTAATGCAGTATATTCACGATTTTTATTGTTGTCGTTTTCGTTTTGTTGATTGGCATTATAAGGAGGATTTCCAATGATGACCGATATTTTTTGTTCATTTTGTGCTTTAATTCTTTTGGTATTTTCTACCAAATTACCAAACATACCGCCTTGTTTTCCTTTGTATTTCAAAGCCTCGACATTATCCAAAGTATCCACCCAACACAAATTATCAAAAGACATAGCGGTTTGCATTTTATTCAAAAAAGTATATTCTATGTTCAAATACGCAATATAATAAGGCAAAATAGCGACTTCGTTGGCGTGAATTTCGTGTTTGTATTTATGAATAAATTTTTTGCTATCGTTATGTGGCAAATAATCCAATAAATCGGTAATAAAAGTTCCTGTACCTGTGGCGGGGTCAAGAATATGCACATTTTTATCTATTAGATTTTTATCAAAATGTTTTTCTAAGAGAAAATCGGTGGCTTTGAGCATAAAATTAACGACTTCGGAAGGCGTATAAACGATTCCGAGTTTGTCTGCTGATTTTGGATTATAAGCCTTATAAAATTCCTCATAAAGATTTTTGAGAAAATTTTGTTTTTCTTTGTGTGATTCGAGGCTTTGTGCGTGTGATTTAATTACTTCATAATAAGATTTCATTTTGTAGGTAATATTTCTTTTAAAATCTTCTACAAAAAAAGTTTTTTCTATCGCAATCAAAGATTTAGCGATATTATTTTCTTCGTGAAATTGGGCATCAGTAAATACATTTTTAAAAATATCTTCAGTCAAGATATGCTGAATAATCATTTCATCAATATCTGCATAATTGATTTGAGGATTGATACAAACTTTGCAAAGGTCTAAAAAATCTTTTCTTTTACTAACAAATTCTTCGTTATAAGTTTGTTCTTCGTTAATATTATTTTGTTCTTCGATGACCATTTCTGCCATCATTTTTTCTAATATTTTAATAATATCAGGAAGATCCTTAGCAAATTGCGTGAGTGCGGCTTTAAAATCTTTTGCTTCTTGGCTTTCATAATTGATAAGTTTGGTAAGTAATTTATCGAGTGCTTTTGGGTCTTTTATATCGCATTGTTCTCTTACATCATTTTGAAAAAGGACAGCGGTTTCAGAATTTTCAAAGATAATATTAAAAGTAGGATATCCGATTTTTATTTTGCTTTGAATTTCTTTTTCGAGGTCGTCTTTGGTATCTTTTGCTTCCCAATAGCCGTATAAAAGTCTATTTTTATCGATTAAACCGCCATCTGCTATTTTTCTTGTGCCTTTTATTTGGTATTCATCAACCAAAAGTAATTTTTTTTTCTCAGCATAAAAAGAAAGCAATTCAGCAAAACATCTTCTTATCGAAGATTCTTTGTTGGTTCCTGAGAAACGTTTTATATCTTCTACTTTTTTATAGTATTCGTTTATTTTTTGGATAGACATAGTAAATAGTTTTTTTTTAAATGAGTTTTTTGTAAATGAGTTTTTTTCTCCTTGGTCTGTGTGCCACAGACCAAGGATTAGAAATATGTTTTTTGAATTGCCTCCAGATTTATCTGGAGGATAATAAAAAATTCAATCTTTGGCTTTAGCCGAAATCTCTGCATTTTTGAAATTGATTTTTTTAAATAAATGGCATAAATGCCATTTCTATTTATTTGAAATTTGGACAAAAATATGTTAAAAAATAAGAAATGACAAGAATTTTCTATAATTTTGAAGATGCAAAATTCCACTACTACAAAAAAGGAACTTGTCAAGGTATTTTAGGTTTACCACTTTTGGGTGTGAAACCATTTACTAATTTGAGTATGAGTTTAACCTGTGATACTATCTCGGATAGTATGGTAGGCTTGAGTTCAAGTAGACATTTTCATTATTACTACTCAAATATGTGCAAAGTTACACATTTATTGGCTGATAATGAAAAAGATTGGCAAAAAAATAATAAAATTTTATTGCATTATTTTTATCCGATTACCAGCCCTACTTATTTTGTAGGCAATTAGTTAGGGAATTGTCATTTGATTATTGGCGATGTAAGCAATATAAAAAAGAATTATTCGGTACTGTCCCAAATTCGTTGCAAAAAAGTATATCGTTGTACAGACGTTGCATGCAACGTCTGTACATAGCAAATGTTCTAAAATAAAAAATTGCAACAAATTAGGGACCTCGTCAATTTTTATGCTTTTTTTCATCAGTTTAAATTAGTGTTACTCATATTGATAGTAAAAAAAATAATTTAGGGACTAAGTAGAAAATATTATACCCAAAAAAACTCCCTCACCTTTGGGGAGGGCTGGGGTCAGTGTTGTTAAGTTCTAATATTTGTCAGGTAAATTATTTTACAAATCAAAATATAATTTGCCAAATCTATAAGATTTTCAAAAAATTATAGATTTTTTACAGAATATTATACAAGTTAATTTCTATTTTACTTGTTAAAAAGAAAAGAATTTAACAACACTGCCCTAACCCTCCCCAGCGGTGAGGGAACTAAAAATAGGTTTTTTTGAGTGGGTAGTTTATTTTTTATATGCTCCCTTCTTACCATTCCTAAAACGCCATTCCGTCCCATAATTTTGCTACTTCATTGGCAGTCATTTTTTTTAATTTTTTATCATTTTCAGTCTGCACATCTTTTTTTAAAGATGCTCCCAAATTTTCCACAGAAGCAGTTCTTAAAATATGTAAAGTCGGATAGGGTGCCATAGCGGTCAGATTACGAGGAGACTCTGCAGGGATTTTATCAAATCTCATGTATGGGTGAAAAAAAACAAGTTGATAACCATTCCAATCATTTATTCTAATCGTTTCTTCACAAAAATTGATATACATTTTAAAATGTTTCATATCTCCCAAAGCAGGAATAATAATCAAAGTCGTTTCTGTGGTCGGATTTTTATCTAAAAAATCAATTTCTGCGATAAAATCTTCCAAAAAAGCTAACATCGTACTATTATCTGATAAAGTAAAGCGTATATTTCCTTGCTGAAAAGGTGATTTTGCAAACGGGCATAAATTAAGTCCAACAATAATGCGTTCTACCCAATTTTTTGTAGTTGCAATTGCCTCGTTTATTTTTTCTTCTGATAACATATTTTTATGTGATATTTTTTAAAAATTCAATCAATCAATCAATCAATCAATCATTTATTTTTATATTTGCAAAGGTAATCAAAATATATTCAAAAAACAAAAAAATGAATATCAAAAATGTTCATTTTTTTATTTTTTTTGGAATGAATATTTATTTAAAAAATTGATTATCTTAGACTTTGGATAATATTTTAGCGTTGGCTTTCTTTCAAGGAAGCCATTTTTTTATTTTTCATTAAAATTTGTCTAATCTCTATTCATTTTTTTGATTTTTTTAAGTACTTTTTGTTTCATTCTTTTTATTAATTTTTGCCATTTTTCTATGCCTTTACCTTTTTTACACTTTGGAGGAATAAAGGCTGTTTTATCAAAAGTATCAAAAAAGTCAGCTAGCCCTCTTTTGGACTTGTGAAGGACTTAATCCCTGTTTTTCACCTCCCTGTTCTTCTTTATTTTCTTCTGTAGTTTTTTTAACCGCCTTATTTTCTGGTAAATATTGTTGCCAAACAGCACAAGTAGTAGTTACTTCATTACGAGCAGTCCACAAAATCTACCACGCCGTAAAAAAAACAAATATAAAATTTAAAAAATGGGTACTGTCCGAAATCCGTTGCAAGAGATTTAAGGGACTAAGTAGCAAATAATATACCTCACCGAGTACGATTCCTTCAAGGTTTTAAAAACCTTGAAAGAATTTTTCAGATAAAAAACGCTTTTAAATAGGTATTATATTTTTTAGAAGCTCCCTTAGAAATATTTGTTTATTTATTTAAGTAATGCTTTGCTTAGTACTTAAAATAGTATAAAAATATAGTACTATTACTTTTATTTATTCCAACAAAAAACCGTGTTCATATACTTTGGGTGCTATTTTATCTGCAAGTAATTTTAATTTTTCTCTCAAATCACCAATTAATTTTGTATAGGTTTCATCTTTACCTTTGTGATTCATTTTTCCCGATTCATTTCTCCCTTGAAAATACTCTCGAATATCATAAAGTGAAGCATTGGCATTATAAGCACCCATTGCTATGGTTATGCCATTATAAGCAGGAAAAGTTCGGCTGTGGTAATATTTCCAGAGTTCGAGTCCTGCACTAAAAACTTCTTTTGCTTCTTTTGAAAATACCAAAGGCGTATTTCGAATGGCTTTTTTTGTTTTGGGGAGTAGTTTATTTTCATCATCATTTTTTAATTTTCCTGCGATAAATTTCGCCATAAAATCACTTTCAAATTTTTCTTTTGCATTTACTTCGTATTCTGTAAATGGTATCCAATGATTTGTACCGTATTTGGAGCTAATAATATTTTTATTATGAAACAATGAAAAAGTAAAACAATCGTTTTGAAACCCTCTATCTATTTCCCATTGTTGATTAGGATATAAAAACTGGTCTTGATTATTGAGCCAAGTTTGTTTAATACAATAACGTACAAAAAAGTACACAGAAGCAGGAATGATATTATGTAAATTTAACGCAATGGTAGATAAGTGACTTATTGGTTTAAAAGAAGTAAATCTAACTTCTCCAATATGCTGAAAATCATTACCCAAATATGCCAAAAATCCAATAATATTATTTTCATTGTTAGCATATTGTTTAATCCAATTATTAATGTATTCTTTTTCATTAATGACAACTATATTTTTATTTCCAATGAATTGCTTTTGTGCATTGTAAATATCGACCGTAATTTGTTTAAATACTTCTTGTTGTTGTGTGTTCCAAATCATAAAACCAATAGGGAATTTACCTTTTACGTTATCAAAAGTGTAAGCAGGTACTACAAACATTTTTTTTAACTTGGCTAAGAAAAATTTTCTAAAGAAAACAAAATTAGCGGATTGTAAAACTTTTAAGGTAGAAAAATTTGCAATAGTAGCCCCTGAAACTTCTTTGTAAATTCTTACAAAAAATTGTGCAAATAATTCGTTTTTTGCTTTTTTCAGAACATCACCATATTTAACATATATTTTAGTTTCCTTAGAAACTTCTAATTTTTTGCCTCCTTGTCCAATACCATCTGTTGCCTCCGCATAAGGCGGATTGATATAAATCACTAACTTTTTCCTTTTTTCAGGATCATTGATAATATTTTGTAAATTTTTTGGGAGTTTTTTAAAATCATCATTCAAAAAATCAAATTGAAAAACATTGTTTTCTACTAAATTAGCCCCATTTTTAATGCGGTCATGAATCACATCAACATCTTGTTTGTCCAAAGTAGAAGCAAAAATATTAAATTTATTGGTTAATCCTATCAATAAATTGCCTGTTCCCGCTGCGCAATCCCAAATATAATATTCATCTTGCCAATTTACGCCTAACGTATCGCTTAGGTATTTTTGTGAGAGTTCTACCCAAATTTGTGGTGTGAAAAAACTACCTTTTCGCTCTCTCACATCTTGTGGCACGAGCAAATCTCTGCGACCTACAATATAATCCCAATATTCTTCTTTGGGAGGACGTTCATATTTATTCCAAAATTGTATGTGTGCTTTTTGATTATCAATAAAATTTACACTACTCGAAGTAAATAATCCATAATCAGTAATTTTTCTATCTAATTGATAATAATCGTTTCTGAGCAATACATACAAACTATCTTTCAAACTTTCATTTTCGGCAGACAATAAATCAGCCAAATAAAAATCTCCATCAATAATGTTATTTTTTTTGACTAAATCCCAGTTAATTGCTATTGTTGGTTTTACGGTTTGTAACCATTTATTATAAATTGTAATAAAATTATTTTTATCAATTTTAGTTTTAGTAAACCCAAATTTACCAACAATAAAATTATTTTTGATAAAGTTTTTGAGTTCTTTATCATCATTCAAAAAATCAAAAAGCAATGCTTGGTTATCAATAATTGATTTTACTTTTTCATGAATTAGTTTAAATTCTTTGCTATTGTGGTTTGAGGGCGCAACATTCCAATTAAAATCATTGATATAAAAAATATCTTGCATTTCATTATAAGGTACAAAAGCCATTTTTTCGCCATCAAAAGCACCCAACATATTGGGCGGCAAATACTTATCAAATGTACGCGCTTTGCCAATCGTAAGAATAAGTTGCACGATTGATTTATAAATATCAGATGAACCTTTTTTTGCTTCAGCCCACAATAAAGATTCTTGTTCGTCTGATGATGTTTGGTGCATTGCTACACAAAAATCTATATCTCCTATTATTTTGGTGCAATCATATAAGTCAAAGCAGTCGTGTTCTACTTTATTTTTAATTTCTTCTTCTTTAATATTTTGGTATTTCATTCGTAAGTTTTTCTGTGTTTTTATGATTTTTTTATAATTTTCCAACAAAATTACTTTTTTTGTTTAAAAAAAACAAATAATTGAAAAGAAAATCGTAAAAAAAGTAAAAATTAATTGTATAAAAATAAAAAATAAACAAAATAAAGCAATGATATAAATTTGAAAAACATAAAAAATTAACTAAAATCAACGATTTAATTTTATACAATCAAATAATTTTCTCTTCATATAAAGGCAATAAAATAACTTCAACTTCTTTATTTTTCAATAATTTTTCGACTTCTAAAATATGTGGAGCAGTTAAATCTGCTGGCAAACCTGCAATAATTGTCATCAAAGGCTTATTTATGTATTTTCGAGAGCGGTATAAATCCATTTGTCCTAACAATCGATTTCTTTCGTTGGTTTTTTTTAATAATTTTGATAATTTTACTTCTATGCCTAATTCTTGGTTAATATCAATATCAATTCTTTCGCGTCCTTGCATAGATGCTTGTGTTTTTACATTTTTAAAATATCTTTCTAATGATTTTGCTAAAAAATGCTCAACTTCTGCCTCGCTCAAATTATTTTTTATCATAAATCTTTTATTAAAATTGGTAATAATTTGTTTTACTTTTTCAGCAGTTGGTTTTTGTTGATGAAAACTATATTTTTGAAACAATATAAAAGCAAAAATAGCAGACGAGATAAGCAAAATAAAATAAAATATAATCATAAATTGTTTGTTTTTTTAGAAAAGTATCACAAAGGTAGAGATTATTATTCAAAAATACAAAGAAAGAATCATTTTTGTAAAAAAAATCATTAAATTTTCTATTAAATTTTTTATTATGATAAATTTTTTATTATTTTTGCAAAAAAAATATACATTTATTATATATACATACAAAAAACAATGGAGCAAAAAGCAGCAGAGCAAAAAATAATTGATTTAACCCAAAAATTAAATCATTATAATTTGATGTATTATCAAAAACATACTTCTTTAGTATCAGATTTTGAGTTTGATAAAATGTTAGAAGAATTGCAAAATTTGGAAAATCAATTTCCACCATTTAAACAACCTGATTCGCCTACGCAAAGAGTAGGTGGGACGATTAGCAAAGATTTTTTGACAGTCAAACATAAATATCAAATGCTTTCTTTGGGAAATACGTATTCTGAAGAAGATTTGATTGATTTTGATAAAAGAGTAAAAAAAGGTTTGATAGAAGCAGATTTTAGTTTTGCGGATATTGAATATGTGTGCGAACTCAAATTTGATGGCGTTTCGATTAGTTTGATTTATGAAAATGGTTTGTTGGTGCGTGGCGTTACGCGTGGCGATGGCGTGCAAGGTGATGAGGTTACAAACAATGTAAAAACCATCAAAAAAATTCCTATGCGGGTCAATGTGGATAAATTGGGCAATGAATTTGAGGTCAGAGGCGAAATTTTTATGCCTAAAAAAGTATTCGAAGAAATCAACCAAGAAAGAGAAGAAATGGGCATCGAAAAATATGCCAATCCAAGAAATACGGCTTCGGGAACGATGAAATTACAAGAATCGAGTGAAGTAGCCAAGCGAAAATTAGATGCGTTTATTTATTTTTATTATGCAGATAAAATTCCTTTCAAAATGCACTCAGAAGCAGTAGAAACCTTAGAAAATGTTGGTTTTCCTGTGTCAAATACGTATAAAAAATGTAAAAATGTAGAAGAAGTATTGGCTTTTATTCAATATTGGGACAAAGAAAGAGAAAATTTACCTGTCGAAACCGATGGCGTAGTAATCAAAGTCAATCGTTATGATTATCAAAATGCACTCGGTTTTACGTCCAAAAGTCCACGTTGGGCGATTGCTTATAAATACAAAGCCGAGAGCGTTTCTACCCAATTAAAATCGGTGAGTTATCAAGTCGGAAGAACGGGAGCGATTACGCCTGTGGCTGAATTAACGCCTATTTTCTTGGCAGGAACTACCGTAAAACGTGCTTCTTTGCACAATGCCAATGAAATTGAAAGGTTGGGTTTGTGTGAAAATGACTTTGTTTTTGTCGAGAAAGGTGGTGAAATTATTCCCAAAGTTACCAGCGTAGATGCAGATAAACGCAAACCAAACGCCACGCCAATTCAATATATAACGCATTGCCCCGAATGTAATACGGAATTGGTTCGAAACGAAAAAGAAGCAAATCATTTTTGTCCCAATAGCAAAGGTTGTCCGCCTCAAATCAAAGGAAAATTAGAACATTTTATTCATCGAAAAGCCATGAATATGGATAGTTTGGGCGAAGGAAAAATCGAATTATTGTTTGAAAAAGGACTTTTAAAAAATATTGATGATTTTTATACATTGACGTATAAAAAATTATTTGGTTTAGAAAAAGTAATTCTTGATGCGGATACAGGAAAAACTAAAAAAATAGGATTTAAAGAAAAAACGGTTGAAAATATTTTGGCGGCTTTAGAAAAATCAAAAGAAATTCCTTTTGAGAAGGTTTTATTTGGTTTAGGAATTAGGTTTGTAGGCGAAACAGGTGCCAAAAAATTAGTAGAACATTTTGAAAATATCGATAATTTAGCCAATGCTACTTTGGAAAAATTAGCAGAAGTTCGTGATGTGGGCGAAAGAACAGCACAAAGTGTAGTTGATTTTTTTCAAGTGAAAGAAAATTTGGCGTTAATTGAAAATCTGAAAAACTATGGTTTGCAATTTTCTCAAACCAATGCGAATAAAATAATTGTCAGTGATGATAAATTAGCAGGAAAAACTTTTTTATTTTCGGGAACATTTTCACAAAGCAGAGAAGATTTACAAAATAAAGTATTGGAATTTGGGGGTAAATTAGGAAATGGAGTGGCTAAAACCTTAGACTTTTTGGTGGCGGGCGAAAATATGGGTCCGAGTAAATTAGAGAAAGCACAAAAGTTAAAAATCACTATGATTACTGAAAAAGATTTTTTGGAAATGATAGGAGAAAATAAAACTTCTAATAAAAGTGCAAATATTTCTACAAATAATACAAATAATATCTCTCAAAAAGGTTTATTTTAAGAATAATAAAAAAAACATTAACTTTTTTTTAACTTTTACTTATAAATATTTGGAATTGTCAAAATAACCTTTTATCTTTGTATCGTATTTTATTACATTATTTCTTTTATATGAACATTTACGTTTCAAACATTTCATTCTTAGTGAATGAAAGTGAATTACAATCACATTTTGCTAAATATGGCAATGTGGAATCTGTTAAAATTATTGTTGATCGCGAAACAGGAAAATCTCGTGGATTTGGTTTCGTTGAGATGAGTGACGATGATGCAGGTAACAAAGCTATTGAAGGATTGAACGGCTTAGAGATTAAAGATCGTCCTTTGGTAGTTAAAAAAGCTTTACCTCGTAAATAATATTACTTGGTATGCCAAAAGTACCAATCCAAAGAATATATAAATTTTTTTTTAAAATATAGATAATTCATTTGTTTTTGTTTTTTTGAGAATTTTGTTTTACTTTGCTTTTTGGTTTAATAGAAAGACTGTTTTTTTTAAGAAGACAGTCTTTTTTTTTGCTTATTTTTTTGAAAAATAAATTATTTCATCAAATCTCACACACACATAAAAAACAAAGCATAAAGTTCGAAAAATATAAACATTTTTATCTTGTTTTTGGTTATTAAATCATCAATTAAAACAAAAAAATAATGACTTTTGAACTTCCTCCTGTAAAATCTGATGCCGAAATGTTGGCTGATGTACTCACATTTACAAAAAAAAATAATTTTATCATAGAAGAAAAATCGGACAAAATTATTTTAACTCATCCATCACAAAATTATAAAATGTTGCTTCGTAAAAACACGAGTGATTTTCACGTTTTTGCAGAAATTTTTATGAAAAATGAGTATGAATTTTTGATGACAAATTATGAAAAATATGCTAAAAATATCACTCCAAATGTTATTATCGATATAGGTGCAAATATTGGTTGTGCTACTTTGTATTTCAAACAATGTTATCCAAAAGCAAATATTGTTTCGGTAGAAGCAGAAAAAAACAATTTTTCAGCCTTAAAACAAAATATTAAAATGAATAATTATGAAAATATTTATTTATATCATAATGCTTTTTGGATAAATGAAGAAAATTTGATGGTAGAAGAAAGTTTTAGAGATGGCAGAGATTGGGCATTTGCTATACGTCCTACAGCTCAAAAATCAACCCAAACAATCAAAGGATTAACCTTGCAAAATATCATAGAAAAACATAATTTTGAAACGATAGATATTTTGAAAATAGATATAGAAGGTGGTGAAAAATGGATATTAGAAGATGAAATTTCTATGAAAATAATACAAAAAAATGTAAAAATATTATTGATAGAAATCCACGAAGAGGTAATATCAATGCACAACGCATCAAAAATCATTTCAGATTTTGGCTTTCATTTTATCATTCAAAATACATTACTATTTGCTTATCAATCGTTATAAAATTTATATTTTGTGATATATTTTTAGAAAAATAAACATAATTTTTGTCTAAATATATATAAAAAAGAGTATATATTTTTATGTTTTTATTGGTTATAATTTCTGGTGTAAATTGTAGCAAAAAAAAGTCTTCTGATAAATATTTTATCGAAAAATTCGGTAGTATCACAAATTCGTTGCAAAAAATTTGTAAATTTTAAAGAATAATATTTATGAAATATTTTTGATTTATATTAGTATTTTTTAAATGAAAGAGATTTTAGCACACAGATAACACGGATTTAACGGATTAATACGGTTTTTTTTTCTTTTTTCTTGAATTTTTAATGATTTTTGTCAATTTTTGGCTACCATTTAAAAAACTCTAGTGGAAAAAATATGAAATTTATTGATGACGTATTTTTTACGAAAAATAAAAATAAAGTTGGAACGAATTTGGGACAGCACCAAAATTTTTAAGATATGGAAGAAAATAAATTATAATTTTTTTAAAAAAAACACTTGATAATAAGAAAAAATGAAAGTTTTTAAATTCGGAGGAGCATCTTTGAAAGATGCTGAAAATATTTTGAATGTCGTGAATATTATTCAAAATTTTGGTGAAAAACAAAAATTATTAGTCGTTGTTTCTGCAATAGGCAAAACAACAAACGCCATCGAAGACGTATTAAAAAAATATTGGAACAACGAAAACTATGAACAAAACGTTGAAATATTAGAAAAATATCATTTCGATATTGCCTATGATTTGATGAAAAAAGAGGCTTTTAATCAAGAAGATATTGAAGAATTAAAAGATACTTTTTTAGCATTACGATTAGATTTGCAACATTGGCACAAACATTCTCACAAAGAAATGGTGTATGATCAAATTGTATCTTATGGAGAAATTATATCCTCAAAAATAGTTTTTGCTGTCCTAAAAAATAAAAATATGCCACTAGATTGGTTAGATGCTCGAAAAGTAATCAGAACTGATGCCACCTGGAGAGAGGGACGCGTAGATTGGGAACAGACTTTGAGAAATATTCAATATTTAAGACCTGTGTTACAAGAAAAAATTATCATCACACAAGGTTTTATTGGGAGAACTGCCGAAGGACATACGACTACGCTTGGGCGTGAAGGCTCAGATTATACCGGAGCAATTTTTTCTGCAGCATTGTCAGCAGAAAACCAAACGATTTGGAAAGATGTGGCGGGAGTTTTGAATGCAGACCCGAAACAATTTGCTTTCGCTACGCTTTTTGATAAACTTTCTTATGAAGAATCTGCGTCTTTGACCTATTATGGTGCATCGGTTATTCACCCAAAAACGATTGCTCCTTTGCGACAAGCAGGTATTCCGTTGTTAGTAAAATCTTTTTTACAACCACAAAATAAAGGCACTTATATTGGTGAAATTCCTAATCAAGATGATTTAAAAGCGGTTATTTTGAAAGAAAAACAAGTTTGGTTAGCGTTCAGACCAACTACTTGGCAATATTTGAGAGAAGAAGAAGTGGCTGATATTCTAACGGCTTGTTCAGGTTTGGCTTTGAAAGTAAATTTAATTTGTAAAGGTGCTTTTATTTTGAATATTTTGACAGAAGATAGACCTGAAAAACTAAGTTTATTAGCCAATCGTTTTTCTTTTCAACAAGAAAAAAATTGTATATTGGTTACAAAAATGGGTATGCAAGATTTTGGAGATTTATGGAATAAATCAAAAGGAAAAGTTTTATTGGAACTCAAAGAACCAGATTTTCAACAATTTGTAGTGCAATTTTAGTCTTGTTTTTTGTTATTTTCTTTTTATACTGGTTTTATAGCAGTATTCAAGATGAAAATAATGCTAATTTTAAAAATAAAAACTGAACGAAAAGGTTATGCTAAACTTTTGTAGGCTTTTCATTAGCTTTTAAAAATTTTTTTATAATATTTCTGTTTAATTTGTAAATAAATATAAAATTTTTAACAAGGAAAATATTAAAATTAACAAATAGTTATGTAAAATTAATTCTCATTTCTTAGCATAGTTCTATCGTGCAGTTTCAAAAAAATGGGTTTAAGTATTAACCAAAACGTTACTTAAACCTATAAATTTTTGAAATTTCCGACTTTGCTATTCGAAGAACAACAATTTTTACGAATTTATAACCAAATTTTCGCACACCCTTTTCAATAAATTCGTGGAGCATGCCTCTTTTTCGAATAACGAATTTGGTTGTATTGGTGCAATAGCAATAGTTGTAAAGTATTGATTATCAGCAACTAAAAAATATTTCTAAAAAATTTTGGTGTTTTGAATTACTTTGCCTACCTTTGAGATGTGAGATATGTAAGTTTCGTGTATTTACTATCTGGTGGTAATTATAAAAACAAAACAACAATGAAATCAAACATTTTATACTTATTATTTTTGACAATTAGTTGTCAATTATTTGCACAAACTTTACCTGATAGTTCCAAATTAAACATTGGTACAAACATAAGTGGAGTTTCTGATTATGGCACAGAAATTCCCTTTGTTAATATGATGAAAGTTTCTAGAGTATGGTATTCTAAAGATGTTGGTAATCTTTCTGCTCCTTTCGACTCAGAAACAGCAGATAGTATGACCTATCGATCAGACGGATATCCCACCCACATTCCACAAATTGTGGCTGGTAGACCCTATTTACAAAAAAATGCCACTATTTGGGCTTCAACAAACGGATGGAAAGCAGGCAACTATGTTATTTTATTTGATGGCGTTGGTGAATTAAGTTTTTGGGGAGGACTGAGCAGCCTGACTTTAGTCAATCCCAATAAGTATTCTTTTACATTTAACTCTCCTACTGACAATACTTTAGAGATGACTATAGATAGTTCTCTTGTCTCTGACCCAATTAGAAATATCAGAGTCCTGCACATAGATTACGAAACTACTTATTTGACACAACCATTTAATCCCATTTGGCTTGACAAACTTCTTATATTTAAGTCTGTACGCTTTATGGATTGGGGTGCTACCAATAATTGGGGACAAAATGACACTTGGAGTTGGGACAATTCTACCTTATACAACTGGAGTGAAAGATCAAAGTTGGATTACTATACCTACACCCATAATAAAGGCATACCTTACGAAATGATGATAAAACTAATGAATGATTATGATTTAGATGGTTGGGTTTGTGTTCCGCACAGAGCAAGTAATGATTATATCGATAATATGGCAACATTGTTTCGTAATACAGTTGAACCACAGCGAAAACTTACAGTAGAATATAGCAACGAAATTTGGAATTGGATGTTTGGGCAAACCAACTGGTGTCACAAATATGGCTGTGTAAATACAGGAATAAGTTGGCCAGAAGGGATAGTACCATTTATCCAAAATTGCTTGGATAGATGGACTGCGGTATATGGTTCTGATATAAATAGAATAAAGAGAGTCGTAGGATTACAAACAGGCTGGGTAGATGTGTCGCAAAGAATTGCTTACAATATGATTCCTAGTAGTTTTGATGTCGTTTCACCTACCTATTATTTCGGACTTAGTGAAGTTGCTGATAGTGAACTTGATGTTTTAGGGGCAGCGGCTACTGTTACCGATGTGGACAGCAGGGTAAGAACGTCTTGGGAAATTAATGAAAAAAGATGGTTAAATGATATCAAGGCCACCATATCCGATTCTCTAAATAAACCCATGTGTTTTTATGAAGGTGGGCAGCATATTACCCCAACACCTTTTGGTGAAGAGCCTACTTATGCACAGGCACTTTTAGACATTCAGCGTTCACCACAGATGTATGATTTGTATAACGACTGGTATGATTATATTAGAACTTTACAAAGTGGAAGCCAACCATTGAATTTAATGAATTTTTCGTTTATAGGAGAAAGGAGTGCGAGATATGGAAGTTGGGGTATTTTAGAATCAATGACACAGAATACCGCAATTATACCAGCACCAAAATATAAATCAACAATTGAAAATATGGCTAGAACAGGTTGTTTCACTTTATCAGTAATAGATAACGATCCAGATGCTACATTGATAAAAGTGTACCCTAATCCTTTTTGTACCTATCTGATGATTAAAAATAAAAGTAATGAAAAATTATTTTCAGAATTATCGGATATCAATGGAAGAACAATCAAAACATTTGAATTTCACAGCACAGAGTTTAATGTTGATTTATCTAATCTTATCAATGGAATGTATTTACTCAAAATCTATACAAACACAGGAAAGACACAGATATTTAAACTAATTAAACAATAACTACCCACCAACGCGGGCTTGGCAAAAGTGGCGGTTAGTGTTCCGAAGACACATTTGTAGTTAATCAAAGTTTAGTTCTATATACCAACATTTGTGGTAAAAATCGCCACCTTCGCCAAGCACGAAAATTGTTAATATCTATTTTAAACATACAACATTAAAACAAGATAAGTTTCAAAAAAAAACAGTAACTTTACAACATCAAACCTAAAAATATATGAGCAAAGTAAACCCCAAAATAGATTTAGTTTTCAAAAAACTCTTTGGTTCAGAAGAAAACAAGGACATTCTTTTGTCGTTGATAAATGCTATTTTGCCATTCGACCAACAAATTGCTAAAATTACCCTCAAAAATCCTTACAACGTTTCCGATTATGCCGAAGGTAAATTGTCTATTTTAGACATCAAAGCGGAAGATGAGCAAGGGCGATTGTTTGATATAGAAATGCAAATAAGAGGGAGTAAATACTATGGAAAACGAGCTTTGTTTTATTGGGCTAAGATTTTTGGCTCACAATTAGACTATGTATTGGATGAGAGTCAAGACAACAACAATGACCTAGAAGTTGGTTATTCGGATTTGAAAAAGTGCATTGTTATTAGTTTAATGGACTTTAACTTCTTTGATGATGCAGCGTATCAGCGTTTTTATACCCTCCAAGATGGAAAAACACACGAACAGCACAAAGATTTAGATTATTTGGATTTGTATTTCATTGAACTTAAAAAGTACAAAGGAAAGTTACAGAATCTCGATACTACTTTGGAAAGGTGGATAAGTTTTCTGAACAATGCTCATAAATATAATAACAAGACTTTGCCCAAAGAATTAGGCGAGATTAAGGAGATACGTAAGGCAAGCCAAAAATTAGACGCTATGTATTTGGACGAGAAAGAAAAAGGCTACTATGAATCACAGCAAAAGTTTTGGCTTGACCAAAACGCATTTATCAAAGAAACTGTAGAAAAAGCTGTAGAAAAAGCAGTAGAAAAAGCAGTAGAAAAAGCAGTAGAAAAAGCTGTGAAACAAACAGTGAAACAAACAGAACTCAATAGTAAAATTGACATTGCGAAAAAAATGCTTAAACGTGGAACTGAAATAGCAGTAATTGCAGAGGACACAGGCTTAACAGTCGAGCAAATAGAAACGTTACGTAGCAATAAGTAATAAAAATAGGTGCTAACATTGTATTTGTGCAAGGATTTCACCAACTGGTTTAAGTATAAAAAAAGCTAGTTTGAGTATTAAGTGAAGAGTTACTTAAACCAGTTGAAAAAATGTATCACTTATTTCTTTAATAATCATATCTTCTGGATATATTGGAGTATTGTTGTCTAATTTTATGGATATAGTTCGAAAATATTTGGTGTTTTGAATTACTTTGCCTATTTTTACATTATAAGATAGGTAAGTTGCGTATATTTACCAGATGAGCATCATTTAACAAAATTAATAATTATGAAAGTAACATTTTTTTTTATTCTACTTTTTTCGACACATTTCTGTTTTGCACAAACAGACACAACAAAGATAGTTTTTGCAAAAGATAACTATAAAATTCAATATCCAAAAAGCTGGCAACTTGACACATCAAAGATAATGGGAACTAATTTTTTTGTTCTTGCACCCTTAGAAAATGCGACAGACAAATTCAGGGAAAATGTGAATGGAATAATTCAAGACTTACGTGGTCAAAATATTGACCTTGAAAAGTACAAGCAAATTACAGACAAACAAATTAGTGAATTTGTGACAGACTCAAAAGTTTTTGAGTCAGCAATAATAAAGTCAAATGAGAGTAACCATTATTATAAAATAGTTTATGCAATAACACAGGGAAAATTCAGACTAAAAATAACTTCTTTTTGCTTCATTAAAAATGACAAAGCGTATTTAGTAACTTTTACAACAGAGTTTGACAAATATGAACAATATAAAAATGTTGGAGAAGAAATTTTAAATTCATTTTTGTTGATAAAATAAAAAAAAATTGGTTTAAGTATTAAGCGTAAAATAAAATACATTGAAAATTATTTTCAATGCTACAACTAAAAAATAAAATTGTCCTCGAAATATTCGCTATGAAAAAACTTTTTTTTCTTTTGTATATTGCTTATTTTTATTGGCAATGTAATAATTTATTTGCTCAAAATCCATATTTACGTCCTATTAACTATCCTTATCAATTATCTACGAACACAATTTACGATTTGCAAACGGATAAAAAAGGACAAGTTTGGCTCGGAACAGACAAAGGTTTATTTAGATTCAATGGAAAATTTGCCCAAAGAATACCATTTTTATCTACCAAACAAATGGAAATTACCAACTTACAAGAAGACGAAAAAGGAGAAATATGGGGAATTAATTTTGCTTCTCAAATTTTTTATACTGAAAATGATAGTTTAAAAGTTTTTGATTTGCCCACAGATGTTGAACTCAAAAGTTCTATTGGTAATTATATTATTTACAAAAATTTCCTTTGGATTTGTAGTTCTAATCTGGTAGCTAAAATCAATATCAAAACTAAAAAAAAGGTTTTTTCTTATTATTTGAAAGAAGATAAAAGTTTTATTTCTGATATGATTTTATTTGAAAATAAAGAAATACACGTTTCAAATCCTTATCAAAAAGAATATATTATATTCCAAATTGATGCGATTGATACCAAAAAAAATATAAAAATAATCAATTTTAGTATAGAAAAGGATTGTAAATTGATGTCTATAAAAAATAAAGTATATGCTATTCAAAAACAACATACTGAAAGAATAATGGCTGTTTTTGAAAATAATAATTGGAAAAATTACCCTGAAATCACAAATATTGATAAAAAATTCCCAGTCTATCATTTATCAAAAACAGATGAAAAAGATATTTGGATTTGTACCAAAGAAGGTGGTTTTAGATGGAATACAGACAAAGAAACTGCAGAATTATATTTTCCAAATAAAAATATAACCGATGTTTTGAGAGATTATCAAGGAAATTATTGGATAAGTACATTAGACACAGGACTTTGGTTTTGTTCGTCATTGGCAACAAAAGTATATAATCCTTTGCCTTTTTTGAGTGAAAAAGGAGAAATTATTACTCAAATTCAACAAGATAATGCTTCTGAAAAAATTTGGTTGGGTGCATCAAAAGGAAAATTTTATGCTACAAATTTAGAAAGCGAAAATATAGAAATATATCAAAATGATTACCTAAGAGAAATTACAAGACTTTTACCCTACGAAAATAAAATCATTACAAGTAGTGGTTTTTTTGATAAAAATAAAACAAAAAATAGTATTTCTTTTACAAAAATTTTTCCCAAAGATTTTAGAACTTATCAAAATAAATATTTACTCATTGCTACCGCCAATTTTGGTGGTTGGTTAAGAACTTTTGACAATAATATCAAAGATAATCAAAAATTTTTAGGACTTCCTGAGAAAGATTTTAAAATAAGTTCTAATAGACCTTCCGTTTATTATTTAGAAAATAGAAGGTCTTATGCTGTCGAATTAGACACTATTCATCAAAAATATTGGATAGCGTATGACAATGATTTGTTCGAATATGACTTTAAAGGCAATCATAAAATTATCAAAACAAAAGATAATCAAAGTATTGTGGCACGCAGAATGGCAATAGATAAAAATGGAAAATTATATGTGGCAAGTTTTAGTCAAGGAATTTTAATCGTTGATAATCAACAAGTTATATATCAATTAAACCAAAAAAAAGGACTTAAAACCAATATCACAAGAGCCATTAAAAACGTAAGAGATACGATTTGGATAAGTACAGATGAAGAAATTGGTTATTTATTACCTTCGAGTTTTGATTTAGTTGATGTGTTGAATGATAATGCGATTGGGAAAATTGGTTTTCAAGATTTTTATCCTTTATCGCAAGATTTATTGTTGGCTTCTGGCTCAAATATTATCAGTATGCCAATTCATAGAACGGTCGTAAGTGATAAATTGAATTGTTTGCCCTTAAAAAAAGAAGGTGATATTTTCTCACCAACTTTTACGATTGAAGCCTTAAATTATAAAAATCCTTTGCAAACTAAAATTTATTATCGACTAAAAAATGTGGATAAAGATTGGCAAATAATACAAGATTTAAGTGTAACTATTAAATATAGTAATTTAAGTGATGGGATTTATACTTTTGAATTTTATGCCACTGATGAAGTATCAGATTTAAAAAGTAAAATCTATGAAATGACTTTTGAAATACCTAAAAAATGGCATCAAACCTATCTTTTTTATTTTTTAGTTGTATGTGTGATAGTTTTTATTGTGTATTTAATTATAGTTTCATTTTTAAATCGATACAAAGAAAAACAAACGCAAAAAGAAAAATTATTGGTTTCACAACTAACCGCTTTGCGTTCTCAAATGAATCCTCATTTTTTATATAATATTTTGAACACTGTACAAGGACTTGTGTATAGCAATTTGAAAAAAGAAGCAGGACAACTATTGGGAAATTTTAGTGATTTGATGCGAAAAAGTTTACAGTCTTCCGAAAATGCGTATATTAGTTTGAAAGATGAAATTGAAATTTTACAATTATATGTTACCTTAGAAAAATCACGTTTTGATAATAATTTTAGTTATATTTTTGACATAGAAAATATAAAAGAATATTTATCACATAAAATTCCTTCAATGTTAATTCAGCCTTTTATCGAAAATTCATTCAAACACGGATTATTACATAAACAAGGAAATAAAAAATTATTTGTTCAATTTTCTGTGATTAATGATTCTATTTTAAAAATTATTATTGATGACAATGGCGTGGGAAGAAAAGTTTCGAATGAAATCAACGAAAAAAGTAAAAATAAATCTACAGGTTTTGCGACTAAGGCAACAGAAAAACGAATAGAATTATTAAACCATCAACTTAAAATAAAAATAAAATTGCATATTATAGATAAAAATGAAGGAACAAAAGTAGAAGTTTTTATTCCTTTTGTGTAGATTTTTCTACTATGAATAGAAATGGCATTTATGGCATTTATGCCATTTATTTCAAAAATATAGAAATAAATATTTCGGCTTTAGCCCAATGCTATTAACCTAAGCTATTTTA
The DNA here is from genome assembly GCA_013298075.1 of Cytophagales bacterium. Lineage (GTDB taxonomy): Bacteria > Bacteroidota > Bacteroidia > Cytophagales > Microscillaceae > RDXZ01. Next base: position 22,180 of record JAAFJG010000067.1, read on the forward strand.
GACTGCCCTCCTAAAATTACATTGAGTTTTCAAGTGCCTATTTTTTGCTAAAGATTTTTCTCGTTTTCTTTCTTTTTTATCAGTAGATTTATTAGTTGTATTTCTGGCAAAATAAAGTATAAGTTCCTCTATAATTTTTTTAGGATCTTCCACTAAAAACAAACACATAATTTTAGGCTTTAAA
>JAAFJG010000068.1 GCA_013298075.1 Cytophagales bacterium
CGTAAAAGTGGTAAACCTAAAAGACCTTGACAAGCCTTTTCTGTAGTAGTGGAATTTTGCATTTTCAAAATTACAGAAAATTTTTGTCATTTCTTATTTTTTAACATATTTTTGTCCAAAGTCCAAATTGAACAGACAATGGAAGAAGGCAACGCTAAAGAAATTTTTGAAACATGCTATTTTGATAGTCAAGCCGAATCAGAGAAATGGCTAATGACATAAAAGAAGAACAGCCTACAACATTATGTTTACAAAAATTAGGTAAGTGTGCATAGTTTAGGCTTTTCTACATTCTATAAAATTATGCGTAGGTCAAAAAAGTGCTATTAAACTAGCCCTTTATAAACGTTTTTTCGTTATTATCCATTTAAAAAAACCTTAAAACATTAAATATATGGAAGTTTACAAAAGTAAATATCTACATTTGGCATTCTTTGCTGAACAAGAACTAATTGAAATGACTTGGCTACCTCCAACGGATAGTATGACAGAAGATGAGTATAAAAAAGAATTTCTAAATTATCTTGATATTATTCTCAGCCTTCGTCCTAAAAAAATAATTGCAGATACACGGACTATGTTTTTTCCTATTAGGCCTGAAATTCAAGAATGGATAAATCAGACAATTTTTCCACCAAGTTTAGAAATGGGGCTTAATAAAGCGGCGTTTGTCATGAGTGAAGAAATGATATCTCAAATATCTATCGAACAGACGATGGAAGAAAATGAAGGAGTTAAATTTATAACTCGTTATTTTGATAACAAGGAAGAAGCTAAAGAATGGATACTATCATTATAGGAACAAACTTAAAACTGATGACAATATTATGTTTGCGAAAAGGCAGGCAAATGTGTATAATTTAGCCTCTCGTGCAATCTATAAAATTATGCGTAGGGTAAACTAAACCTGCCCTTCGCAAACATTTTATGGTTATCTGTTATTCTATGACAATCCCTGCTAATAAAAAACAGACAGACAATCAAATTTAGTTTCCTCGCAACTGATTTAAGTATTAAACGAAACATTACTTAAATCAAAAATTTCTGAAGGATCCAGATTTTACCATTTAAAGAATGGTAATATTACGTAGAAAAATGCCTTTTCATTATTTTAAAATCAAAATAAACTAAAGACAAAAAATAGTTAAAAATTAAATTTTTAATCCGTTATTTTATCTCAAAAAAAATGCCTATCAAAAATAAATTTGATAGGTATTTTTCTTTTTTTTATGAATATTTTTTTTAGTTTGATTTTATAGTTTAAAGCCCATAAAACTTAAAAAACCTAAGGACATCAAACCTACTAAAATAAATGTAATTCCTAAACCCTTCAAAGGACCTGGCACGTTTGAATATTTTAATTTTTCACGAATACCTGCCAAAGCAACAATCGCTAATAACCAACCAACTCCCGAACCAAGACCATATACAGTTGCTTCTGCCAATGTATAAGGACGACCTACCATAAATAAAGCCGCACCCAAAATAGAACAGTTTACAGCAATTAAAGGTAAAAATATACCTAATGCACCATATAAAGCAGGAGAGAATTTCTCAACAACCATTTCAGTTAATTGAACTACGGCAGCAATGACAGAAATAAAGACAATGAATTGTAAAAAATTCAAATCTACTTTCTCAAAATCTTTGCCCAACCAAGCCAATGAACCCGGTTTCAAAAAGTATTCATTCACCAAAAAATTCAAAGGAACGGTTACGCCCAATACAAATACAACGGCAATGCCTAAGCCCATCGCTGTTTTTACATTTTTAGATACCGCCAAATATGAACACATACCTAAAAAGGTGGCAAATATCATATTGTCAATAAAAATTGACTTTACGAAAATATTAATTAAACTTTCCATATTGATTAGTCTTCTTCTCTATAACCGTTTAAACTTCTTTGAATCCAAATGTAAATACCCACCATCATACACGCACCCGCAGGCAGCATCAATAAACCATTTCCTGTATAAGTAATATTCATTGCTTCGAATATTTTGTAACCCAAGATAGAACCTGAGCCAAATAATTCTCTAAAAACGGCAATCGTTACTAATATCAAGCCATATCCTAAACCATTACCAATCCCATCTAAAAATGAAGGAATTGGTTTGTTTGCCATCGCAAACGCTTCCAAACGTCCCATTACGATACAATTTGTGATAATCAAACCTGTAAATACTGATAATTGTTTCGAAACATCATATACATACGCTTTCAAAACCTGATCTACCAAAATCACAAACACAGATACGACTGCTAATTGCACAATAATACGAATACGTGAAGGAATTGTATTACGCAACATTGAAATAAACAAATTAGAAAATGCTGTTACCAACATCAAACCAATAGACATTACAATCGCTGGTGCTACTTGCACCGTAACCGCTAAGGCTGAACAAATTCCCAATACTTGTACTGTAATTGGATTATTGCCATTCAAAGGATCAGTTAAAAGTTTTCTATTTTTCTTTGAAAATATAGGTTCTGCGACCTGTTTTTCTGCTACTTCTGCCATAAATAAAATTGTTTTAGAAAATAGTTAATATTTTAATTTGAGGCTACTTTATTGTTTCCTAATTTACCTTTGAAAAAACTTTCGTAGCATTTTAGATAATCATCTAACATATTAGAAAGACCAACGCCTGTAATGGTTGCTCCTGACATTCCATCTACTTTATCAGGCATATCTTTAAAAACAGCAATACTTCTATCACCTCCGCCTTGTTCTCCTTTTTCCATAAAAATAGGAGTCAATTTTGAGTCTTTGAATATTTTTTTACCTATATATCTTTTTTGAATTTCGTCGGTAGCAATTCTTGCCCCCAAACCCGGTGTTTCTCCTTTGTGGTCAAATTTCACTCCGTTAATAGTCGTTACATCGCCTTTCAAGGCAATATATCCCCATATATCATTCCAAAGTCCAAAACCATACACAGGAACTACAAAAAATTCTGCTTTTTCACCTTTTTTATTAGAAATTTCATAAATAGGTAAAATTCTTTCTTTAGGTTTTTTCTTAGACTCAGCCGCTAAATCAAGTTTAGAAACATCAACTTTATCTACTTTTTTTCCAGTGAAATCAACTGCATAAGCAGAGACTTTTTCTTCGTATAATTTAGCAGCATCTTCGCGTGTAGCAGTTTTAATTCCTGCAGCAGAAAGAATATTTTGCTTTTTTTCCATTTCAATATTGGCATCTTGTGCTGGTTTCAAACCCAATGCAGCAATCGCCAAAAGCACTCCACATACAACGGTCAAAACAACCGAGTAGATAATGATATAGACGTTTGATTGTCTAAAATCTGGTTTTTCGTTAGGCTGTGACATATTTTTTTGAGCGGTTTTTTCTACGTTGTTTATTTGCGTCAATTACATAAAAATCAATCAATGGTGCAAAAACATTCATCAATAAAACCGCTAACATAATTCCTTCAGGATATGCAGGGTTAAATACACGAATTAATACAGTCAAAACACCAATTAAAAATCCATAAATCCATTTTCCTGTTTCTGTGTGTGCGGCAGTTACAGGGTCAGTTGCCATAAATACAATACCAAAAGCAACTCCTCCCATCACGATATGATAATGTGCGGGCAAACCCATAAAAGCGTTCATTGCCAAACCATTCATCAATAATGCCATTAAATAAGTTCCTGCAAATGCACTCACAATAATTTTCCAACTTCCAACGCCTGTTGCTACCAAAATAACTGCTCCAATTAAACACATCAAAGTTGAAGTTTCACCGATAGAACCCGGAATCCAACCCATAAACATATTCCAATCAGAAAATAAAGTAGTTTTTGACCAGTCATCAGCCTTTGCTAAAATGGCTACGCCTTGTCCTTGAAACGATTCTCCCGCTTTTGTTAAATTAGCAGAACCTTCTGCCACAATTCCCAACGCAGTTGCTCCTGAATAACCTTCTACCGCTTTTTCATTCCCTAAATATGCCCAAACAGAACTACCTGCCATACTTACAGGATAAGCAAAATATAAAATTGCTCGCGCTGTCATTGCTACATTCAAAATATTCATACCTGTTCCGCCAAATACTTCTTTAGCCACTACAACCGCCAAAGCCGTACATAACGCTACTTGCCACAAAGGAATAGTAGGAGGCAAAATCAAAGGAATTAACATACCTGACACTAAATATCCTTCGTTTACTGAATGTCCTTTGCGAATAGCAAAATAAAATTCGATACCTAAACCGACCGAATAAGACACAATAACCACAGGAATAATTACCCAAGCACCAATCAATAATTGGCTCATCATATCAGCCGCTTTTCCAGTAGCTAAATGATGTTGATAACCTACGTTCCACATACCAAATAAAAGGCAAGGCAACATAGCAATTATCACCGTAACCATCATACGTTTCAAATCTACGCCATCGCGGATTTGAGAGCCTTTGGCAGGCGTTGTATGATTGGGTACAAACGCAAAAGTTTCGAAAGCATCATAAGCAGGGTGCAATTTTTCGTATTTGCCACCTTTTTCGAAATTTGGTTTTACTTTATCTAAAATATTACGTAAGAATTTCATATAATATTATTTTTATTTTATTTATTTATTCTGAGATTTTTTAGGGAACATCTAAAAAATAAATATCTATCCAAAAAAACTTATTTTCAGTTCCCTCACCGCTGGGGAGGGTTAGGGTGGGGCTTTTATCAAAATTATGCCCCACCCCAGCCCTCCCCAAAGGTGAGGGAGTTTTTTAGCTATATTATTTTTTATTTATTCCATTAATTCCCAATTTTTAACAATTTAAGCTTCCATCAAAGTATTCATTCCTTCTCTCAAAAGACTTTGTACTTCGATTTTAGAGACATCAATAAATTCACATAAGGCAAAATCTTCTTCCAACACTTCATAAATACCCAAATCTTCCATTCCTTCGTAATCGTTGGCAATAATTGCTTTCAATAAAAATGAAGGCAAAATGTCCATCGGTACTACTTTTTCAAATTCACCTGTTTGCACAAAAGCACGTTCTTCTCCATGCATATTGGTGTCCGCAACTCTTGATTTGTTAGGTGCTAAAAATGAAAATAAACCTAAAGCACGTGAAAAACTAATTTTGTTTGCCGAAGGAGCAATCCAACCAAAAAACTCGTAATAATTACCTTCAGGAATCACTGTAATCATATTAGCATAGTAACCTAAATAACCATCTTTGGCTAATTTTTCACCTGTCAATACATTTCCCGAAATAAATCGTACATTTTTTTCTGGTTTGATATTATTTTCTACTAATTTATTGATACACGCTTGCGAATGTACTTCGTAATATTGAGGATTTTTTACTTCTGACCCAGCCAAAGCAATTACTTTACGAGCATCGTATCTTCCATCTAAAAATAAACGTCCAATTTGTTGCAAACCATAAGGAGTAGTTGTCCAAACAATATCACCTTTATTGATAGGATTTGTGTGGTGAATTTGTACGCCTACATTACCCGCAGGATGCACTCCATAAAATTGATTGATTTCACAATTTTTAAGTGAAGAAAAAACAGATTTTTCACTATTTGTTCCTAAATAAACTTTGCCTTTGGTGAGCTTATCTAAAGCATCGATTCCTGCTTGCAAATATTTTGTTTCCTCTTTAAAAATAAATTCATAATTAGGAGCCAAAGGACTTGAATCAAAACAAGAAATAAAAATCGCTTTGGGAGCATTCTCAGGATTGGGAACTAAGCCAAAAGGTCTTTCCAATAAATTTATCCAAAGACCGCTTTCTAATAAAACATTTCTTATTTGTTCAGGTGAAAGAGAAGTTGGATTTTGTTTTGGAAACTGAACATACTCTGTAGTTTTGTCGGCTAAGATTTTGATTTCTAAAGGGATTCTTTTTTCTCCTCTTACTACAGCCACGACCTCACCACTTACAGGAGAAGTAAAAACTGCCTTTTCGTTGCGTTTATCAACAAAAATAGGCGTTCCTGCTTTTATTACATCACCTTCATTGACCAAGATTTTTGGGCGAACTATGCCTTTAAAATCTGTAGGTTTAAAGCAATATGTATCTGATTGAATACTACCTGCAATTTTTTCCGCAGGTTTACCAATTAAGGCAATATCGTATCCTTTTTTAAGACGTTTTACCATTGTATTGCAAGGTATTTCTTCGAAGATATTATTTTATAAAGTGCAAAAATAATTATTTTTTGAAATAATCAAATGTTTTTAACAATTTTTTTTTATTTTTTTTGTAAATATTTTTGGTTCTTAAAAAATTTGTGCGAAAAATGAAAAATATTTTTTGAATTATTTCCAGATTTATTTAGAGAATAATGTATGATTTTTGAGGGCATCTTTACAGACTATTTTCTACAAAGACAATATAATTCAGTTTCGCCTGCAAATCAATGTATTTTTTGTTGAAAATACAAGAAAATGTTATGCGTATTTGGTTGTATTATCGCAATAATAATATTTGTAAAGTATTGATTATCAGCCTCTAAAAAATATTTTTTAAAATGTTTGGTGTTTTGAATTATTTTGCCTATTTTTGCACTATTGAGATACACGAGCTACGTATATTTACATAGATGATGTCAATAACTTCATCGTAAACGTGAGATAATTTATCAAATTTTTCAAATAGTTGTAATCATGGTTTCAATCAAACAAAATATAGAGCAATTTATTGCTAATAATGAAACTGCCAAAGCCTTAAATTTAATAGTTGAAACTTTTAAGAATAAGGACGAATTTTTGTATGGAAAAACTCTGATATTATCAGGTCAATTTAAAGAGATTAAATCAAATAAAGATATCGGAATTTTAGACGATAAGGAATACCGTCAGGCACTAGCAAAAATCAATAATGCAATACTTAATCTTATCACAGATTACAAAGGAGATATAGTATCAAAAGTTAAAATCACTAATCTACCAGACAGAGAATGGACTTTCCATAATGTTAATGCTGATTATACTGCAGATATGCTACAGATTATGAATGATGAAAATCGTAGACCATATTTGAATCTTATAGTTGGTATGCCTGGTATTGGAAAAACATATCTTGCAGGTAAAGTTGCTTATGAATATTCAAAAGCAGAAGATGATAGATTTAATATAGTATGGTTTATTAATTCAGAGTCAGAAGAATCTATTTTAGGTGATTTAAAAGAACTTGCGAAGTATTTAAAAATTGATTACCAAGGTGATAATGAAGAATTCATAAAGAATATTAAAAGATACCTTGCGGATTCGAAGTTTACTTGGTTGATTATATTTGATAATGCTTGTGACAGAAGTACAGAAAATTCTAATCCAAAGTATTTTGCAGAAAAATATTTTCCAAGAACAGAACTTCCTAAACAACTCATAGTTACATCTCAAAACTTAGAATGGAACTATATTTTCAATCTTAAAAGACATCTCAAACTTAAAAATTGGTCATGTGCAGATTATATAGATTTTTTTAAATCAAAAGGAATACAATTTACCAATAATAGTGAAGTTGAATTACTTTTTAATGAATTTGGAGGTTTGCCATTAGCAGCCTCACAAGCAATTTCATTTATGAAAAAGAAGAATATTTCTTTGCGTAAATATATCAGTATTTTGAATACAAACAAAGAAAAATTATTAAAAGAAAAAGAAATAACAATTGATTATAAAAACTCTGTTATTAATGCTATTTTATTATCTTACACAAATTTATCAACAGAGTCTCAGATTTTAATTTCATTTTTAGCATTTTTAGCACCAGACAATATTCCTGTTGATTTGATTTGTGAAAAAATACAAAATTGCTCAACTACCAATTTATCTATAAAAAATAATCCTTTTTTGGATATTTTAGAATTTGAAAATGCAAAGAGCGAATTATTAATATATTCATTATGTGAACAATTAGATAGTGAAAATGAATTACTCAGTATTCATAGACTTATAAGATTAAGTATTCAAAATTATCTCATTTCAGATGAAAAATATATATTGTACTTAATTGAAATATTATCTATTCTAAATATTACCTTCGATATAGATTTAGCAGAAATTGATACAGAAGAATATAAACAATTCGATATTTTGCTTCCACACTTATTAAGCGTATTATTTTACTGTAATACAAATATTGACAAGTTACATTCAGCAATAAATCATCTGGCATTGCTATGTTTTAAAGTAGGTAGATATTATTTTAAACTTGGCAATGATAATGATGCTCTTATAAAATTTTATGAGGCAAAAGAACTAAATTTTATTTATCCCATATATTTTGATGAACTTCTTGATAACAGAATAGATTTACAAATAGGTTATTTACATTACCTTATTGGTTCAGTGGATACACAGGAATTATGTATTTATCGTTTTGATAAAGCATTTCAATTTTTCAAAAAAGAAAATTTAATACATGAGGCGACAAGATGTATTAATAATATAGGGAATATCTATCTAAATCGTTGTGACTATGAAAGTGCTGCAAAGTGGTATCATGAGGGTATTTTAATATCTAATGAAAGTTTCCTTTTTCATAATTTAGGTTATGTTTATCAAGTTCTTGCAGATTATGATGAGGCTATAAAATTGTACCATACGTCTTTGGAAATTAGTCTTAAAGAGAATAATAAGTATCGAGTAGCGGTTAATTACCATTTGTTAGGTATAGTATTTGGCTTAAGGTCTGAATTCGATAAACAATTCAATTTTCATTTAAAATCACTTGAAATATTTAAAGAAATTAAACAAACAAGGAGAATTACGTATAGTTTGTTTCAGTTAATAAATTTTTCATTAGATATAAAAAAAACAGATAGCATTAGTGAATGGTATGCAGAACATCAAAAATATCAAGATAATATAAGTGAAGACTCCCAATATAAAGTAGATTCTTTCTTATTGAAATGTCGTTTTTCAATTAAACAAGGTAATGTCAAGGATATCTATGAATATTTTTCTATCTTTAATACACAAAAAGAACATTTACTTATTTTTAATGCGGATTCAATACCCACAAATGCACTATTGGACTTTGCAAAATATTTTTTTGACACAGCCGATTATCAAAATGCTAAAATAGCAATTGCAACTGCAAATCAGTTTATGTCAAAATATGAGTATCATAGAAGAAATGAACTTGACGAATATATTAGTAAAATTGAAACTTTAAATGTTTAATATTATGGGTTATTTAGTAAAATAAATTAAGTTTCAGCGTTTCTTTACCTATGAAACAGGAACCTTAGAAACAAAAGGCTTAGCTTAATTAGCCTATTTGAAATCCAAATTGAAATAAAAGATAACTTTTAGAGTTTTCTGAAAAAATTACGTTCTAAATCTTAGTAATACAATGAAAGATATAAAGCAAGAACTTCTATTTATGATTGATGAGATTAATGTCTCAGGATTTTTTGGCGAAGTAGACGAGTATGAAAACTCAGGTGCAATAGAAGTCAAAAATAAACCATTATTAGCACAACTGAAATTACAATTTATTACAGGGGATAAAAGTTTTGACTTTTATGACAAGTTAAAGGCTTGGGTTTCCGTAAGTGTAGTTATTGTGATAAATAATAACAGTAAAGAGAGTAAAACATCTTCTTGTTATGAAGTAAGAAACCTTATAGCAAACGGTAAAATTGACAAAGCAATAGAAATACTATTAGTTTTATCAAAAAATACAGATAGTTATAATACTGTAATTTTATTATCAGGACAGTATCGTGATTTAGAGAGAAGTAAAAATATGGGAATTATAGATATAAGTAGTGCAGGCATGCAGTTAGCGAGAATAACAAATGCCTTACTGAGTCTTTTGAGAGAATTGTGTGAGTAAAAAAACGAGTAGCAGCGAACAAAAGTAAATACCACCAACATTATGTTTGCGAAAAGGTGGGCTAATGTGCATAATTTAGGCTTTTATACTTCTCCCAACTGGTTTAAGTATAAAAAAAGAAACTAATTTAAATATTAAGCAAAGTTTTACTTAAAACAATTGGGGGAACTAATTAGAAAATATTTTTATTGTATTAAATTTGGTATTTTGAATAGTTATGTTTATATTTGTGAAATTATACGTATAAAAAATAATTATCAACTATGAAAACTTTAAATATCTCCATTTGAGACGTAGAATATAACAAATTTGGATTTTCTCCTTGGTCTGTGGCACACAGACCAAGGAGAAAAGAATAATAAAATAAATATTTATTGACAAAATCAAAAAGTCGTTATCAAACTATGGTCTTTGTATAATCTAAACTTGCGTTACTCTTAAAACATTGGTTTTTTTCTGTAATTCAATACCCGAAAACCATTTTCAATTCGGTATAAGTCAAAAAAAGTGTATCAATACCCATCGTGTTGGTATGTTTTTTGCTGAAAAATTGTAAAATATTGGGATTCAATCAAAAAAAGCCGTATCTTTGCGTTTCAATTAAAAAAAACGTAAAAAATGGAAAATAACGAAATCAATGACCAAGAAACGCCATTTATTGCGTTTACGTCCGACTATGGTTTTAAAGCGACATTTGGGAATGAAAGCGATACCTTGTTTTTGCGTAAAGCATTGCAAGTTCCTTGATAAAATCGCCTATTCCGATTGAACACGTTGAGTTTGTGAAAACCGACTTTCAATCCTTGAGCCTTGATAGTCGTAGCGGCGTTTACGATTTGGCGTGTATAGATGCGGCGCAAAATCATTTTATCGTGGAGATGCAAGTGGCTGATTATCCGCAGTTTATACAACGCATGAAGTTTTATGCGTTTCATAAATTTAATACAATGGTCAAAAAAGGTAAGTATTTTTTCACGGGTTTAGAGCCGATTTATTGTATTGGCTTTTTGTCAAAAAATATTTATCCCTATCCTCAATACTATAATTTGGGGATGATGAAAAATGAAGATGGCTATATCATGGATCCGCTTTTGACATATATTACCGTTGAATTAAACAAATTCAATTTAATCGAAACCGATATTTCTAATGATTTAGAAAAACTAATTTTTACTATGAAAAATTTACAAAATTACGCAAAGCGTCCCGCAACTGAGTTTCCATCTTTTTGGACAGAAGACTGGCTCAAAATCGCGATTGACGAACTAGACACACGCCTATTTTCTGCGGAGCAGTACGAGCGTTATGCTATTACTTTGGCATATAATGCCTCGGCTATAGAAATGGAGCGTGTAAATACTTTGAAAGTGCGGACGGAAGAACGCACAAAAGCGGAAGCAGAAGCCCAAGCAAAAGAAAAAGAAATAATTTTAGAAATGAACAAAGAAGGTTTAAGTGTCAAACAAATAGCGAAAATCACCAAAAAAATAGAGAAAGAAATACAGCAAATCATTGCAAAGCATAAGGAATAAAAATGAAAAATAGTCCAACAGGCATATTTGTCCATGCTCCTAATCGTCGCACGGCGTATGTACAATCGTTGTACCTTACCTTAAAAATAAAAGAGTGACATAAAACAACGATTCAAGCAAACAATTCGTAAATTTATATAAACCTTAAATTTAGAATAAAATGGTAGAGTTTAAAATACAATTAGAAGAAAGCATTGTGCAAACTTTTGGCTGTAAAGAGGTAGAACAATATTTGCAGGACTTTGTAAAAAAAATGTTACTAAGAGCCGCCGCACAAGATATTTTGGAGGAGTTGGAAAGTATAGACCTTCAAAACAATAAGGAATGGCAGACAGCACGACATTTGGCTTGGCAACAAGAAAAACATAAATACACTATTGCAAGATGATAGATTTTGTAATTGATGTGAATATTCTTATGAGTATTCCTCAACTAGTTTAAATATCAATAAAAGCATTACTTAAACCTATAAATTTTAAAGTTTCGTGACTTCACAAAAAGACCAGATAATTACCTAACTTTGTAAAAAAAACGATATGCAAAAATCATCATTATTTGGTTTAAATAACTCAAATAGAGATTTTACCCAAAAAGACAGTTGGGGCAAAAACCAATTTAATTCTTCTTTTCCCGCTGCTTTGGCTTGCTATATGCACAGCCAAAATGTAAAACCTGTTTATTTGCAATTAGACAAACAATTAAAAGTTTCACACTCAACCATTTCCGCTACACAACTTTTTGGGATAGAGCCAAACAACAAAGATTTATTTTTTGCTTTTGAAAGTGATTATATTCCTTATCAACAATTAGTTATAGGAAATATACCAAGAATAGATTTGGTAACACAAAGCAGCGGTAACTGTTTGCGTGCTTTAGAAATAAAATTGACAGCCCTACCCGACAATTCAACTTGCGATTTAACAGATGATAAATTTGGTTCTGAAATAGTAATTCGCCCTGATAGTATTGTTTATTTGGCTTTGAGTATTGCAACAAACTATAAACAAGATATAAAAAAACTAAACAACCTGATTGGAAACTATTTCGACAAGATAACGGATTGGACAGAAGGAACAGCAGTAATGCCTTTTATTCCAAAAATGGTTGAAGTTTTGAATACTATTTTGTTAGAAAGTTTAGATAAACAAGAACCTTTAATTGTCCAACCTATTTGGAAAACTATCGGAAAATCATCTCAATTAGCAGATAGTTGCTTGGATATTTTTGTTTGGAGTAATTATGCTTTTACAAGACTATTTTTGAACATAGCAACAGACGAATTAACAACCGAAAATAAAATTACAAGACAACTTCGTTCTGTGGTTTGGTTGCTTAAAATGCTTTTGGATTTTTGTAAAAATGGAAAGGTAAATCACGCCAAAATTATAGATGAACTTTCATTTAATACCAAAAATGATAAGGCTTTTGCGGTGAGTGGTAAAGTTTCACAGCCTTTTATGGCTTGTGCAGAACTAACCAAACCGAGAATTACCAAAGACGAAATCAAAAATATTATTTTGGGTGGCGGACATCTATTGCTAAGTCCAGAAAGACGTTTTGATGCAATTATTTATAATTCACCTCATTTATTCAACTGAAAATGAGAACAATAGATTTATTTTCGGGTTGCGGTGGTTTATCGCTAGGCTTTCAAAATGCAGGTTTTGAAATCGTTGCAGGTTTTGATAATTGGCAACCCGCTATTAACATTTACGAAAGAAATTTTAATCATCCTATTTATAAATTAGATTTATCAGAGGTTACAGATTTTAATGTTTTTAAAACTCTTCATCCTGATATAATTATTGGCGGACCACCTTGCCAAGATTTTTCAAGTGCGGGAAAAAGAAATGAAGAAAAGAGAGCAGATTTAACCATAAAATTTGCGGAGATTATAACAGAAGTAAAGCCTAAATATTTCGTAATGGAAAATGTAGATAGAATTACAACTACTAAAACCTTAAAAACCGCCTTAGAAATATTCAAAGAAAACGGATATGGACTTTCTCAAAAAATACTCAATGCAAGCCTTTGCAGAGTGCCACAAGCACGAAAAAGATTTTTCTTAGTAGGAGTTTTAAATGATAATGATAATGTTTTAGAGCCTTATTTAGATAAAAATTTAGCAAAAGAGCCATTAACTATATTTGATTATTTGAGTAATGATTTAGGTACAGAACATTATTACAGACACCCAAGAAGTTATGCAAGAAGGGCTATTTTTAGTATTTATGAACCAAGTCCAACGATTAGAGGCGTAAATAGACCTATTCCTAAAACCTATCAATTTCACGAAGGAGACACGATAAAAGACTTAGAAAAAGTGCGTCCTCTGACAACGCTGGAAAGAAGTTATTTACAAACGTTTCCAAAAGATTTTAATTGGACAAACTTATCAAAGTCTGATTTAGAACAAATGATAGGAAATGCAGTACCTGTAAAATTGGCTGAATATGTGGCGAATAGTATTAAAGAATATACGAATGACAAACAAAATAATGTAAATAGAAAACAAGTCAAAAAAATGTGTAGTAAACAAGAAGTGTTATTTGCATAAAACAAAACTCCAAATAGTTTAAATATCAATAAAAACATTACTTAAATCTATAACTTTTGAAGTTTCGTGACTTCCTACAAACGTATTTTCTACAAAGACAATACAACTCAGTTTTTCCTCCAAATCAATGTATTTTTTGTTGAAAATACACGAAAATCTTAGGCGTATTTGATTGTATTATCGTAATAGTAATATTTGTAAAGTATTGATTATCAGCCTCTAAAAAATATTTTTTTTAAAATGTTTGTTATTTTGAATTACTTTGTCTATTTTTGTATTCTGAAATATACGGTTTGCGTGTATTTATTGGTTGTGTGCTAAAATCTCATATAAATCATTAAAAAACAAAATTTATAAACTCAAAAAATGAAAATTTACATCATCATTATTAACGTCATCTCTATATTGTCCTTCTTGCCTTGTGTGGGAGCAGCAGTAATGTCGCCTATGATAATGGCTGCGGCTGCACGTGATAGTAGCGGAATGCCTATGGGTTTTTTAGGTATGATTACGGTTGCTCTTCTTCCTGTGGTACTTGTGATTGCACAATATTATTCTTGGAAGTATTATTTTGCTAACAACTTAAATTATTCCTTATATTATGCTTGTTTGCCTTTGATTTGGATAGGTCTTGCACTTTTGTTATTACCTTTTGCTTGGTTTCTTGGTTGGGCTTTTAGTTTTATCAAATAATGAATATGTTTGACAACTGAACAAAAAATAGAATTTCTATCTATCGAACAGATAATGGAAAGAAATTAAAACCTATTCGAAACAAAGTATGTTACCTCTGAAAATGAAACTCATTTATAGTTTAAAAAATCCATTTAATTTTGAAAGCTGTAGAAAAAATATTTTATTTTGTTAATTTTATTTAAAATTTATTTTTATTCTTAAAAAAAGATAATTATATATCTTTTACAAAATATTATTTGGTAAAAATTCAAATATAAAAATTTTAAATAATTGTATTTAAGTAATAAATTACCAAAAATTAAAATTATAAAAAAGGTAACAAAATAAAAATTTAAGATTCATATTTTCACCAAATTATATTTGGATTACTATTTATCAAAAAAACAAAGAATAAAAAAAACCTTATTTAAAACCGTTTTAAAGACATTTTTACTAAGGAAATATTTTTTTCACAGTTTTTCAAATTATCATAATTTTCCAAAAATAATACACAGAAAAAAACAAAAACACAGAAAAATCAGATTTTAAAATCTTTTTTAAAAAATTTTCGTTTAAGAAAATAAGAACATAAAATAATAAATATTCTAAAAAAATAATAATGGCTTATTCATTTCAAAAAGCAATTTTCTTTTCTATTTTCTTATTTGGTTTGGCTCAATCGATACAAAGTCAAAACAATGATGCGACTACACTTTTTAAATTGGGCAACAAAAGTTTGCAAGGAAGACAATTTAAAGAGGCTTTGAAATATTTTGATGAAGGAATTAAAATCGAAAAATTTAATGCACAAGCCTACGGAAGTCGAGGTTTGGCAAAAGCAGCTTTGGGCGATTTGGAAAGTGCCATTCAAGATTATTCTTATTTATTGGAATTAAAACCCAAAGATTCACGTGGTTTTTATTATCGTGCTTTGGCTTATTTTGATTTAAAAAATTACGAAAAAAGTTATGATGATATTGAAAGATGTTTGCGTATCAATCCTTCGGATAGTCGTGCTTTTTTTCATCGTTCTTTGTTAAAATATCAACTTAAAAATATGCAAGGAACTCTCGAAGATTTGGACGAATGTATCAGACTAAACCCCAAAGATGCCAAAGCATACCAAAATAGAGGTATTTTGAACGATGAACAACAAAAATATCAAGAGGCTTTAAAAGATTATACCAAATCTTTACAACTTAAACCAAGCGATGAAGTTACGTATTATCGTGCTATTACGTATAAAAATTTATTGAAATTAAGAGAAGCTTTGGCGGATATTGAAAGTTGTATCAAAAATAAATACGAAAATTCTGGAGTTTTTGCCCAAAAAGGTGATATATTAAGAATGCAAGGAAAAGGAACTGAAGCGATGGCAGAATATGAAAAAGCAATCAAAATAAATCCAAAAGAAGCAGCAGCTTATTATGGAAAAGGTTGTATCAATGAAACACTAAAAAAGAAAGATTTGGCATTGAAAGATTTTGAAAAAGCGGTGAATTTAGATGCAAAATTAAGTATGGGATTTTATAAAATTGGGTCTATTCAAGCGGATAATAAAAAATATAAAGAATCACTCGAATCTTTGAATAAATGTATTGTGATAGATAAACAAAATTTTAGTGCTTATTTTTTGCGTGCTTCTCTCAAACAAAAATTAGAAGACTCTAAAGGAGCAGTCGCTGATTATGACGAAGTTATTAAATTGCAACCTAATAATGCGAATGCGTATGCTAAAAGAGGAATTTTGAGAATATTTTTAAAAGATATTGAAGGTGGAAATAAAGATTTGGATAAAGCAGACGAATTAGGAAAGAAAGAAACAAAAGGCGAAAGATAAAATATTAAAAAAAAAAGCCACAAAATATCAATAAATTTGTGGCTTTTTTTGGGTTAATTTATTCCCCTCAAAAAAATCAAAACCTATCAAATAATACACAAAATAAAAAAATTATAAAAAAAATTAGGTTTTTTAAAAAGTTTTTCTTATCATTACGCCTTGATTATTGATTTGGCACTTTGTTTGTCTTATTTAATAAAAATACAAAAATATGGACACACTCAAAACATTCGCAACGGAACATTTTTCAATAGAAAATACGCTTATGGAAGATAAAATAATCATTTCATCAGAAGAAATAAAAGAAAAACAAAATTTAGAAGATAATATTTGGGTAGAAACAAATTTGATTCGTCTTGCTGATTTGTTAAAATCACAAGAAGACAAAAATATAACCGAATTTACCGCTGATATTTTAAAGGCTATTTCTAATACGTTGAAAGCTGTTAAAAGTGTATTTTTTAGCTATATCGAATCTGAAAATATTTTGCGTGCTACGGCTTGTTTTGCCTCTCAACTCGAAAATTTGACTAAAAAAGAATTTCATATTGGCGAAGGTTTGATAGGACAATCTGCTCAAAATATGTCAATTTTATCATTAGATGAAGTTGAAATGCAGTTTGATACTTCTTTGGGTGGATTGGGAAAAGTCTATATTGTGATGGTGCCATTGGTTTTTCGTCAAAAAATATATGGCGTATTAGAAATAGTGATGATGAATAAAATTACTCATCGAACTATGTTATATATAGAAAGGGCGAGTAAAAATATTGCAATCGGTATGAAAAATCATTTAATCAGCCAGGAATCTCAAAAAAATTTATTGCAGGACGAACTCAAAGAACAAGTGCATCAATTTTTAGGAGAACAACTTCACGCAAAAGACGTAGAAATTTCTCAACTCAAAGATAAATTAGAGAAAAAAGAAGCAGAATTTGAGGAAGCATTGTCGCATATTAATTTAAAAGAAATTTTGCCTAATCAAAATCATTCTCAAGAAAATTTTAGTCAAGATTTGATTAAAAAACAAACTGAAGTAGATATGCTCAAAGATGCTGTGCGTTGGAAAAATGAAGAAATTGATAAATTAGACAACGAAATTCTCGAAAGAAAAGGTGAATATCGTGCTAAAATTGAAACTTTTACTGACGAAATAAAACAACTCAAAGCACAATTAGAAGGACAAAATATTACTTCTCAAAACGACCAACTTCTAGAAGCTTGGAAAGATAGATATGCTAATCTTGAAAATGACCTTGACCAAACTCGCCAAGAATTGAGCAAATTAAGGCAATTATTACAAGAAGCAGACGAAAATTATCATCAAACTAAAGGAGAGTTGGCACAAGTGCAAGCAAAATACAAAAAAAGAGAAGATGAATTTATCGTTTCTCAATATTTGCTTACGCAACAAGAAGATACAACCGAATTAACCCGAAAAATTGACCAATTAAATTATATTATTGCCGATAAGGAAAGCGAAATTACCGATTTAAAAGAGCAATTAAGCGGTTTAGATAACTTAAATATTGTTTTACAAGAAAAAGAAGACTTGAAAAATTATATTGAAAATTTGGAAAATGTTGTTATCGAAAAAGATAAAACAATTCTTACTCAAACCGAAAACTTTGAAAGTCAATCTAAAAATACTGAAAAGAAATATTCAGATGAAATTTTAGTTTTGAAAAATAATTTGCAGCAAAAAAATGAAGAAAATTTTCAAGAATTACATAAAGATTTGCATACTCATATCGAAAATAAAGACAAAGAACTTTCTTATTTGAGAGACCAAGTGGCTGTTTTGGTGCAAAGTGTGGTAAGCAAAGAAAAATTATTAGAAGAACAAAATACAAATGCAGAACTAAAAATTGCAATTTTAGAACAAAATTTGCTAGACGCTAATAATCAAACAACAAAAATTCAAAAAACAATTACATCTTTAGAAAAAGATATTTTTTATAAAAATAATGCTTTGCAATCTATGGCTAAGTTAGAAATCAAAATGACTGCTTTAGAAGAAGAATTATATAATAAAAGTAAAGAAAATGATTTTTTGCAAAATAATATCAAAGATTTGTACGAACAAACTGAAAACGCCCCAGAAGTAGCACAACTTATTGCTGAATTACGATTGAAAGATGAGGAACTAATACTACTAAAAACGCAAAAAAACGAAGGCGAAATTACTGAAAATATACCTGAAATTGCGGAATTGATGACTGAATTGCGATTGAAAGAGCAAGAATTAGTAGAGCTAAAAACGCAAAAAAATAACGATGAAACCGAATTTAAAAAAAGGTTGGAAGATCTAGAATTGATACATTTGCAT
Source organism: Cytophagales bacterium (assembly GCA_013298075.1). Lineage (GTDB taxonomy): Bacteria > Bacteroidota > Bacteroidia > Cytophagales > Microscillaceae > RDXZ01. Next base: position 18,755 of record JAAFJG010000068.1, read on the forward strand.
TTATCTGAAAAGAAACAAGAAATGGAACAACAAGCGGTTTGGTTGCAAGAACAAACACAAAAAATGCTGGATAGTCAATCAGATACAGAATCAAAACCAACAATTTTAGAAAGCAATAATCAAATTGTTTCGTCAATATCAGCCATAGACCGCCAAAAATTAAAAGCCTTAGATAATTCTTTTATTTCGATGGAATTAGATATAACAGGTAAAATTTTAAATATTAATAAACCTTTTGAGCGTACATTAGGATATGATATGAAAGATATTGAAAGTAAAACTTTGAATGATGTGGTAGATATTGCAGACAGGTCGCAAAGTCCTTATCAACAATTATTTACGCAAGTTCAACATAAAATAATTGTGATGTTAAATTTACATTATGAAGGAAAAGAAGGCGAAATTGTGCGTTTGAGAACATTTTTTAATCCAATTGAAAATGAAAATGGAGAGGTAGATAAAGTTTTAGCTATTTCACATTACGCATAATTATAACATGGTCACCATTTTGATTTAGTTAATAAGGTCACCTGACGTATATTTATCTAAAAAGCGTCATTTAAAATACAAGTACTATCTTTTTAATGTTCTCTATAATAATTTTTGTTCTTGGAAAATTATTGAATATCTAATTTTATTCTAATATGAATAACCATTTATTTTGAAAATATACAAAAATATCAATTTAAAAAACGTAGATATTTTCGGCTAAAGCCCAATGATTGAATTTTTTATTATCCTCCAGATAAATCTGGAGGCAATTCAAAAAAACATTGCCCGCACAAATTCCCTAAAAACAAGATATTTTAAAGAATTTAAAACCAGAAATCAAATTAAAAATAAAAGATGGCGTGATTGAAATTGATTCTTTAACAACTATTTCGAACATTGCTGCTGAAGTTTGAATTAAACTGAGTTTGGAAACAATGAAAATAAAAAAGGAATTGTAGTTTTATTTGAAAAATAGAAAAAAATGTAATACATTTGCTAAAAAATTAAAATAAATCCAATAAAGAATGTCTATTGCACGCATAAACCAATATTATAAAGAATTACAAAAGGTTGAAAGTTATTCGAAAGAAACCAAAGAATTATCTATAAAAAGATGCTTTGCAAATCTTTTGAATGAATATGCAGAAGAAAAAAATTATTTATTGGTCGAAGAAGTAAAACTAAAAAATCTAAAAAAACAACCTGATGGCTGTATTTTTTCAGAAGAAAGTTTTGTGATTGGCTATTGGGAAGCTAAGGATTTGAAAGATAATTTGGAAAAAGAATTACAAAATAAAATAAATATTGGTTATCCAACTTTTAATTTGATTATTGAAAATTCTCAAACTTTATTTTTGTTGCAAAATGAACAAAAAGAAGAAATAAATATGAAAAATCCTTCAGATTTGGATAAAGCATTACTCAAATTTATCAATTATGAAACACAAGAAATAAAAGATTTTAAAGAAGCATTGGCTCAATTTATTGTAGAAGTGCCAAAAATAGTCAAAATTCTTGAGAAAATGATTGTAGAACAAACACATCAAAATCCTGAGTTTCAAACAAAAAGAAAAGCATTTTTTAAACTTTGTCAAGTAGCCATCAATCCACAAATTAGTTTTGAAAATATTGATGAAATGTTAATTCAGCACATTTTAACAGAAGAAATTTTTTTGAGTGTGATGAATAATTCGATGTTTCACGAAGAAAATAATATTTCTAAAACATTGATTGATATAGAAAAAACTTTTTTTGTGAAAGATACCAAACGCGAAACGCTTAAAAGTTTAAAAAATTATTATACAAAAATAAAACTAAAAGGAGCCGAAATGGCTACTCATCAAGATAAACAAAACTTTTTAAAATTGATTTATGAAAATTTTTATAAAGCATATAATCCAAAAAATGCGGATAAATTAGGCATCGTTTATACGCCTGCGCAAGTCGTAAAATTTATGATTGAGAGTACCGATTATTTGTTAGAAAAATATTTTCAAAAGAATTTATCTGATAAAAATATCAATATTTTAGACCCAGCCACAGGCACAGGCACTTTTATTACGGATATTATTGATTATATTCCCACACAATATTTGGAATATAAGTATAAAAACGAAATTCACGCCAACGAAGTTGCCATTTTACCCTATTATATTGCGAATCTGAATATTGAGTATATTTACGAACAAAAAATGAAAGGTAAATATGCAGAGTTTAAAAATCTTTGTTTTGTGGATACATTGGACAATGTTGATGCGTTAAAATATGCAGGAAAACAAGCGGGAGTTTTTGGTGATTTGATGGAAAATGCACAAAGAATTAAATCTCAAAATGATAAACAAATTTCTGTGATTATTGGAAATCCACCTTATAACGCCAATCAACAAAATGAAAATGATAACAATAAAAATAGAGAATATCCAGCATTGGATAAAAGAATAAAAGATACATTTATCAAACAAAGTACAGCACAAAAAACAAAATTATACGATATGTATGCCCGTTTTTATCGTTGGGCAATGGATAGAATTGATAAAAATGGGATTATTACTTTTATTACCAATCGAAGTTTTATCGATTCACGTACTTTTGATGGTTTTAGAAAAATTGTAGCCAATGAATTTGACGAAATTTATATTGTTGATACACAATCAGACGTTAGAAAAAATCCTAAAATAAGTGGAACCAAACATAATATTTTTGGCATACAAGCGGGCATTGCGATAATGTTTTTGATTAAAAATGAACAAAATCCAAAAATAAGTTCGAATGCAAAAATATTTTATACATCTCTGCCCGATGAAATGCTTAAAAAAGATAAACTATCTTGGTTTAGAGAAAATCCGTTTAGAAAAATTGATTTTCATATCATAAAACCAGATAAAAAAGGAAATTGGCTTAATCAAACTGATAATGATTGGGAAAAATTAGTTCCCGTTTGTAATAAAGAAACAAAATTAGGCAAAGGTGGTAATGCTATTTTTGAGTTATTTTCGATGGGTGTAGTAACGGCAAGAGATGAATGGTCTTATGATTTTAATCAAGAACAATTAGAAAATAAAGTAAATTTTTTGATTGAGAAATATAACGATGAATTAGAAAGATTAAAAGGAAAAAGTAAAAAACAAATTATTGAACAAATAGAATATTCTATT
>JAAFJG010000069.1 GCA_013298075.1 Cytophagales bacterium
CAATTTAAAAGAAGTATCTTATTGCAAGCATTAAAAACTGCTTGGGAACAAATAAAAATTATGAAAAATATGTGTATAACAAATAAAATGAATTTTCCAAATTTTAGCCCTGCGTAATGTCAGTTAATAATATCAAAAAATGTGGTTCTTACAAAATTTGTGCATAAAATGTTTTTTTTTGAACTTCCTCCAGATTTATCTGGAAAATAATATACGATTTAGGGACTAAGTAGTAAATAATATACCCACCAAGTACGATTTCTTCAAGGTTTTTAAAACCTTGAAGGAATTTTTCCAGTAAAAAATACTTTTAAATGGGTATTATATTTTTTAGAAGCTCCCTTAATCGTTGGCTATTTCCAAAAATAAAAGACAAATTTCTTAATACTTTGGTAATTTATTTTTTAGATGCTCACTAAAAAAAATTATGAAACTTATCGATGATCTATTTTTTACGAAAAATAAAAATAAAGTTGCAATGATTTTGGGACAGCATCTATTTTTTTGTAATTTTGCACAAAAATAAAAATAAATTCATCTTTCTATGCAAAATGAACTTGTAGAATTAGTCAATCTTTTTCATCAATATCAACAAGAAAATAATCATACAAAAATTTCTATTGCTGATTTTTGTAAACATTATTTGGCAAGCGAAAAAATGAGAGAAATCGAAAAATTTATACCTGAACACAAAAAAGATATTGTATTAGAATCTCAAATTGCCAGAGCAGCAGGAAGATTAAGTAAATTCGTAGAGTTAGAATTAAAAAATTTGGCAATCACTATCGAGATGGACACAGTGGAAGAAATTTGGTATTTAGGTGCTTCTTTAGAATTGAAAAATCCAACAAAAAGTGATATTATTCATCATTGTATTTCTGAATTTAGTTCAGGAATTGGTGTTATCAATAGACTTATCAACAAAAAATATTTAGAAGAATATCCCGACGAATTTGATAAAAGAGCCAAAAGATTAAGAATTACCACAAAAGGAAAAGAAAAATTATTTAATGTATATCCAATTCTTGAAAATTTGGTTTGTGATATTTATTCACCACTCACCGATGATGAAAAAGAAATTTTCTATCAAATATTAGGAAAATTAGAAAAACATCATCAACAAAAATATAACACTTCAAAACAAAAATAAAAAACTTTGGAAACTTTTAAACTTTTTATAGTTTCCTTTGGTTATAGTATAAATGCTTATTGATTTTTATTTATTTTTGAGCATAAACATACCTATTATTTATTTATATGAAATATTTATTGATACTATTTTTTGTAATTTTGACTGCCTGCGGTGGTGGAAATTCATTAGAAACAAAAAAAAGCACTCTGAAAGAGAAAAAAATTGCTCTCGAAAAATTAAACGCTGAAATTAGACTTTTAGAAAAAGAAATAACTGACGCTGGAAATTCAAAAAAAGAAGAAAAAACAGGCACTTTGGTAACTATTATCAATCTTTCAAATGATAATTTTACAAGTTATGTCGAAGTACAAGGCACCGTAAAAGCAGATAATAATATGATTTTAACGGCTGAAAGTATGGGCGTAATTCGTACTATGAATGTATCAGAAGGACAAGCAGTGGGTGCAGGGCAAGTAATTGCGGTGCAAGATAACGAAGTTATTCAAAAAACAAGCGCAGAAGTAAAATCGTCTTTAGATTTAGCAGAAGTAGTTTTCAAAAAACAAGAATCTCTTTGGGAACAAAAAGTAGGAACTGAAATGCAATTTTTACAAGCCAAAAATAACAAAGAAGGATTAGAAAGAAGATTACAAACTTTGCAAGCACAAATTCGTTCTTCTTCTATTATCGCTCCTTTTTCGGGAATTGTAGAAGAATTATTTATGAAACGTGGACAAAATGCAATGCCGGGTATGCCTGTGTTGCGTTTGGTGAGTACTTCGCAAGTCAAAGTAGTGGCTGATGTTTCTGAAAGTTATTTGAATAAAGTAAAACAAGGTGATAATGTAAAAGTTTATTTTCCTTCTTTGGATAAAGAAACTGATGGAACAATTTCTTTAATCGGGCAAACCATCAATCCTGAAAATAGAACTTTTAAGGCTGAAATTTGGCTGGCAAATATGAATGGGCAACTTAAACCTGATTTATTGGCAAGAGTTCGTTTGAAAAATTACGAAAAAATTCAAGCCACCGCTATTCCTACTAATATTATTCAAAAAGATAAAGCAGGACAATTTGTATTTATCACAGATGAAAAAAATGGAAAAATTACGGCTAAAAAAATACGCTTAAAAACAGGAGATACGTATAAAAATCGTACTGAAATCAAAGAAGGTTTACAAGGAACTGAAAAATTAATTGATGATGGTTTTAGAGATGTTACGGAAGGAGAAGAAGTTAAAATCGTGAAACAATAAAAATACATACCACGATTTACAAGATTGGTTAGATTGACCTATAAAGATTTTACCTATTTAGCAAAAAAATATCAACAAAAAAAGTCTATTTCGTAATTACGATTTAGACTTTTTTTTATTTCATTTTTAGATAAAATTACCAAGTAATGCCTTGTGATTTGGCTTCGTCATGGATTTTGAAAAATATTGTTCCACCATAAGTCATACAAGAAACAAAAGTAAATTTTCTTTTGGCTGATACTTTTGGTTCGTTGGCGGGGCAAGTTTGAATTACTTTTGCATTTTTTACCACAGATACATTTTGATAAATTCCGCCGTGATTCTCATCGCTCAATTCAAATCCTTGTTTGCAACGATAATGGGTAGGAAATAATCTAAATAAATCGTTTCCGTCCCAATAGGCTGCTCCATTTAGGCTTTCAATTACGCCTGACATATCGCCAACCATACGCATAAACAATCTAATGACCGCCATTGTAGCAAATTTTCTACGGTCTTCATCGCCAACGCCTTGTTGAAAATATTGTTGGTGCCCAGGGCTTGAAAGTCCTTTTGTGTAATTATTATCGACCAATAAATCAGCCAATCCATAAGAACGTTTTATTTTTTTGAATGCTGCACCTTTTTGCATCGCATAAGTGTACATTGTGTATGCGACTGCAAAAGTTTCTCTTTGCATTTCGCCTAATGGGTCACTTGGGTTGATTTGGCGTACCAAACCCATAAAAGAAGATTCGGAATAAACTGTTGCAGCGTAGTTTTGGAGTTGCGCACCTGTAATAAAAGGGACAGGTTGATTGTTATAAAACGCTTTATCTTCTCCATCTTCATCTGTTCTTACCAATGAACCTTGAGTATCAAAATAAACGGAAGCCATATTAGTTATATTTTTTAATTATTAATATTTTTAATTAACCTATTTCGAGGCGTTAAGGTAGTACTTTTTTTTAAATAATACAAATTTTAGATTATAAAATTATAATAAATATTTTTTTAGTGATATTTATCAAAATAAAAAAGGGTAGTACATGTGTGTGCTATCCTTTTTTTGATATTTTTTAGTCCTTAGAAAATTTATGTTAAAAATATAACATACATATTATTTCTCTTGAAATTATGAATAGGATTTTTAAAATGAGAATAATTTTAGCACACGGATAACGCTGATTTAGCGGATTAAAACGGATTTTTCTCTTTCTTTATCAATATCTATTCCCCATTTTAAAAACTTTAATATACAAAAATCAAACTAAAAAAAAGGATAGCACACACGTGTCCTATCCTTTTTTTATTCAATTATTTATATTTCAATAAGTAAAAAAATCGAATATTTAATAATGTAGCAGATGCAGTAAGTCCCAAACATAAGCCATACCAAATTCCATATACATCTAATCCGAAGACAAAAGCAAAAATATAACCTGAAGGAAGTCCAATTATCCAATAAGCAATCAAAGTAATAATGGTCGGAATTTTTACGTCTTCAATGCCTTTCAAAATACTCAAACCTACACATTGAATACCATCTGAAAGTTGAAAAAGACAAGCAATCAACAATAAACCCATCGCAATTTCTAATACTTTAGCATCTGTCGAATATAATCCTACCCAAAAACTTTGAAAAACTAAAAATAAAATTGACATCAAAATCATAAAAATAGAAGCCAAAGACAATGAAATCAAAGCAGACCTAAATACATTTTTTTTATCTTTCTGTCCCATACCTTCGCCCACCAATATCGAACCTGCCGCTCCAATACCTGTTGTAACCATATAAGTCGCAGATGCTAAATTGATAACTACTTGATGAGATGCCAAAGGATATTTGCCCAACCAACCTGCCATCAAAGCCGCCATCGAAAAACAACCAATTTCAAAAAAATATTGTAAACCTGCTGGAAAACCTAAACTATTTATTTTACTGACCAATGTTTTGTCTATTTGAATAAAAGAAAAATTAGGAATATATTTTTTAAAGGATTTTTGAGTAAATACATACCAAATAATTGCTAACATCATCATAATTCGAGTAATGGCTGTCGCAACTCCCGCTCCAAAAAGTCCCCAACGAGGAAACCCCCAATTCCCAAAAATCAATAACCAATTCAAAAAAACATTCAATAAAAGTCCACCAAAAGTTACATACATAGCAATTTTTGTATAAGATAAACCATCAGTAAAATTTCGCACTGCTAAAAAAATTATCAATGGAAAAACTCCCAAACTTACCACATATAAATAATTTTGAGCCAAAGCAGCCACTTCTTTTTCTTGCCCCAAATTAAAAATAGATAAGGTTAAAAATGTATGAGCAATCGTAATAAATATACTCAAAATAGCTGCTGCATACAAACCCGCAGCCAAAATTTTACTCGTTAAATGATAATCTTGTTTCGCATTCGCTTGGGCTATCATAGGCGAAATCACAGACGTAAGCCCGATACCGATACACACGACCAAAAAATGAAGTCCGTTTCCTAAACTTGCTGCTGCCAATTCTGTTGCACCAATTTGCCCCACCATCATCGTGTCTGCTACTCCCATAGCAATAATTCCTAATTGAGCAATCACTATTGGATAACTCAATTTTAAAGCTTTTATAATTTCACTTTTGAGTGAATAAGGCTTCGATATTAAAATCTTAGTTGTCATAATGCTGCAAAATTAGTCAATTTTGATGTAAAAACAAATTAAACTCAAAAGTAATTATAAAGATAGAGTCTTGAAAAACAAGTTAATCCATCTTACCAATCACGAAAATCTTGTAAATCTTAGTATGAAATTTGTAATATTGATTTTTTTGCTATAATTTTACACTTTTTAAAATCAAAAATTTTATGGTAAAGATTATTTTATATACATTTCTGATGTGTTTTTGTTTTGGTTGTAAATTTTATAACCAAAATATTATGTTCAAAACACCTACAAATATTAAATCAAGTAAACCCATTATTGAAGCACTGATAAAAGATGCGGAGGGAAATTATCTTATTCAAAAAGGCGACCATTTAGAAGTCAGAGTTTATACGGCAGAAGGAGAAGAAATCATCAATCCAAGAGCGGCTATGGTTGGGCTTCCTGCTGGTTTAGGGGGAGGAATGATAGGGCAAGGCGGTATGGGAGGAGGAGGTGCACCTATGGTAGCAGGAGGAGGAGGAGGAGGAGGTTTTCAAACACAACTTATGCCTCTTGACTATCCTGATTTTACGGTGCAACAAAGTGGTATGATCAATATTCCTAAATTAGGGTATGTAAAAGTAGAAGGGCTTACTTTGGTACAAACAGATAGTTTATTGAGCAAAGCCTATTCAAAATTTTATGAAAAGCCTTTTGTACGTTCTCGTTATAACAATAAAAGAATAGTTATTTTTCGAGGAGCAACAGGCATAGTATTGCCTTTGCGTTCTGAAAATATGAATTTAATAGAAGTTTTGGGGTTGACAGGCGGTATGCCCAACGACCAGAGAGCCAAAAATATTCGCTTAATTAGAGGAGATTTAAAAGACCCTGATGTTTATGTGATTGATTTAAGCACTATAAAAGGAATTACAGCCCAAAATTTATTGGTACAACCCAATGATATTATTTACGTAGAACCTGTAAGAAAAGCAATTATTGAGCAAATTGGTGATTTAAGCCCAATTTTAAGTTTATTTACCAGCATACTTACTTTGGTTTTGGTACTGAGATCAACCAGATAATTATGAGAGGATAAAAATATTAAAAAAAAATATTTTTTTTTAATTAAAAAGAACGATTTTTGTCAAATAAAATAAAAAAATTGTTTTATATGAATAAATAATTTACTTTTGTAAAATGATTTTAAACTTCTTGCTATATCATAACTATTAAACTATTTTCAATTTTTCTAAAAAAATGTGTAAAGATATATTTTTTCTATTCTTTATTTTTTTATTTACTCCGTTTTTTTGTTTTGCACAACAAAAAAATGAAATTGTGGTTATAGATAACGTAAATAATTTAATTGCTTCATCTGTAAAAGTCTATATTTTAGAAGATAAATCTAAAAAAATGACGATTGATGATATTTTAAAGCCTGATAATCAATCCAAATTTCAAAAAAATAAAAGTGAAATTTTAAATTGTCCTCCTTCTAATAGTTATTATTGGTTAAAAATTTCAGTTCAAAACAATACTGATGAAAAAATTTGGTTAGATATTAACAACCATTTTACATGGGTTATTCATTATTATAATATTCCAACCAATGAAAAAACATATAACAAAATAATTGAAACAGGTTTAATTTTACCAAATAAAACAAGAATGTATCCGTTTTCTAACACTTTTTGGTTTCCTCTTTATAGACAAAAATCAGAAGTAGAAACAATGTATTTTAGAATAAATGGAGATACAGGAATTACAGTGCCTATTTATGTAGGTACGCTTGCTAAATTACATCAAAATAAAAATAACAATGATTATATATTTGGTGGTTTTATGGGTTTGGTTTTTATTATGCTGGGGTATAATCTATTTTTATATTTTGTAACAAGAGACAACGTTTATCTTGTGTATTGTGTTTATTTATTTTTGAATTTATTTGTTATTCCTTATCTTTCTTGTAATTACCAAATCATTGCTTACGTGCTTCCTGAAAATTGGAGTTATTTTATAACTCGTTATTTTTTTCTATGGCATAATTTAATTTTTGCGGCAATTATTATTTTTGTGAATCGTTTTTTAGATATGAAAAAACGATTACCTACATTCTATAAATATTTAATGTTTCATTTTATGTTTTTAGTGTTTTTTATTCCTTTATCAGATTTGTTTTATATTTTTGATTTTTATATTATATTTTTGGTATTTCAATTAGATGTATTAGTTTTGTATTTATCTTTATTGGGCGTAGGGATTTATTTGTGGTTATTTAAAAAAGATTATACGGCATTTTTATATACAGTGGCTTGGTTTTGGGTAATATTTTTTACATTTGTATTTTTATCTTATGTAAATGGCTCAGCACCACATAACTTCTTTACGCAAAACGCAACTATTTTAGGAGCAGGCTTAGAAATTTTGTTTTTCTCACTCGCATTGGGCTATCGTATTAACGTGATGCGCAAAGAAAAAGAAAATGCACAATTAGAAAATATCAAACTTGTTCAAGAACAAAATGTAGTTCTGGAAATCAAAGTAAAAGAAAGAACCATAGAATTAAACGAAGCAAACGAGGAAATTAACCAAACCAACGAAGAACTAAGAATTACAATCGAAACGGTAGCCAACCAAAGAGATGATATTTTATCGTCCATCAATTATGCTAAACGAATTCAAACTGCACTTTTACCCAACATAGAAAGAATACAAAAAACTTTTCCTGAGTTTATGCTTTTATATCTGCCTAAAAATATTGTAAGTGGAGATTTTTATTGGTTTTCTGAAATAGACGAAAAAAATATCGTATTTTTAGCAGTGGCTGATTGTACAGGACACGGCGTTTCGGGCGCATTTATGACTATTATTGGGGAAGCTTTATTAGAACAAATTATCAATGTAGATGATATACAAGAACCCGCAAAAATTTTACAAGAATTAGATATTAGATTGCTTAAAACACTTAAACAAGGCACCAACGATATCGAAAAAATTAATGACGGTATGGATGTTTCTATCCTAAAATTTGATTTAACGAATCAAAAAATAATATTTGCAGCAGCAAAACGAAACTTATGGATAATCGAACAAAATACAAAAATCATTCAAGAGTATAAAGGCAATAAATTTCCAATCGGAAGTAGTCAGTATAAAGAAAAATTATACACACAACAAGAAATTAAAATCAAAAAAGGAGATGTTATTTATAGCTTTACAGATGGATATGCTGACCAATTTAGTATAGAAGGTAAGTTTAGAATTTCAAAACTAAGAACAATCATTCAAGAAAATAACCAAAAAACAATTACTGAACAACACGATATTTTTCTAAAAAAACACGAAGATTGGAAAGGAAGTTTAGAACAAACCGATGATATTTTGTTGATAGGAATAAAAATTTAGTCTATTCAATAAGCAAAAATATAAACAAAAAAATACAAAGCCTGAAATTTTAGGTTTTGTATTTTTTTTTATTTATATTCAAAAATATCTATTTTGTACTTCTAATTTTGTATAAAGTAAAAATAAATAAAAAAGAGATACGAAGATAATCATACAAAAACCCAATAAAAAAAGTTTCATTCTAATTTTTAATTTCATATTAAAAAAACAAAAAAGCCCCTTACAATCAATACAAACCACATCGACTAAAAAAAATACAATTATTTAATTTATCCACATTTTTTGTTTAATGTTGATAACTTTGTGGATAAGTCCATTATTTATCCACATTTCGATTTTTTTTATGTGGATAACTTTTTTTGGCATAGTTTTATTTCAAAAGTTATCCACAATTCGACCTCGAATTATGTGGATAACTTGTGGATAAGTGCCATAGTTATCCACATTTTCGAGGTTTCGAATGTGGATAACTTGTGGATAAATATTGACGTGTGGATAACTCTTGAGTTATCCACAAGTTATCCACATAGTTATCCACAGAAATACAAGAGTTATCCACACTTAAAAAATAAACATCAACTTTGTTTTATTATGTGGATAAGTATGTGAATAACTATATAATCCTTTATAAATCAACTGCTTATAATATGTATAAAAATTTACCAATATTGGAATAATACAATTTGAAAAAAAAGTTTTTCGAGTTATCCACACACTAATCATTATCATTGTATTAATTAATTAAATATATATTAATACAATTAGTTTTTTAGAAATTTATTTAGATACATAAAAAAATTTGTTTTTAAATTTTTATTGCGGAACTTTGCACAAAATTTTAGGGAATATATTAAAATAAAAAAAAATGGCTTTACAATGTGGTATTATAGGTTTACCTAATGTAGGTAAATCTACTCTTTTTTCAGCATTGACAAATATACAAAATGTTGCGGCTAATTATGAATTTGCAACCATTGAGGCAAATATCGGTATTGTGAACGTACCAGACTCAAGAATTGATATTTTAGTCAATTTGGTTAATCCAAAAAGCATCGTGCCAACTACGGTACAATTTTTAGATATTGCAGGCTTAGTCAAAGGAGCAAGCACAGGCGGAGGCAAAGGAAATGCGTTTTTAAAAGATGTAAGAGAAGCAAGTGCATTGATTCACGTCATTAGATGTTTTGAGGACGATAACATAGTGCGTTCTTCGGGCGCGGTTGATCCTGTAGGCGATAAAGAAATTATTGAAACTGAATTGCAACTCAAAGATTTAGAATCAGTAGAAAAAAAACTTTTAAAAGTAGAAAGAGCAGCCAAATCAGGCGATGCAGAAGCAAAAACTGACCTTCAAATCTTAAAGGCGTATCAAGCACATCTATCTGAGGGCAAAAACGCTCGCACACTGCCTTTTTCTGACGCTGATAGACAATCTGTTGCTGATTTATTTCTATTGACTATAAAGCCTATTATGTACGTTGCTAACGTGAAAGAAGAACATCTACACGAAGACAATCAACACGTAAAAAATTTGAAGGCGGTCATTGAAAAAGAAGGCGACCAATTAGTCAAAATTTGTGCGGCATTAGAAGCACAAATCGCAGAAATTACAGACAAAGAAGAAAAACAAATGTTTTTGGGCGAATATGGTTTGAAAGAATCTGGACTTGACCAAATGATTAGAGCAGCATATCATTTGTTAGATTTGATTACGTATTTTACCGCAGGCGTGCAAGAAGTGCGTGCTTGGACAATTCGCAAAGGTTGGAAAGCACCTATGGCGGCAAGTGTTATTCATTCTGACCTCGAAAAAGGTTTTATTCGTGCTGAGGTCATAAAATTAGACGATTATCAAAAATATAAAACGGAAAATGCTTGTAAAGAAGCAGGAAAAATGGCGTTAGAAGGCAAAGATTATATTGTCAATGATGCTGATGTGATTTATTTTAGAACAAATAAATAACCAAAAAATATGAATTTTTGAACGCTTATGATTGCTTTTTGGCTTTTATAAGCGTTTTTTTGTTTTGATATACCAATAAAATTATTTATAAAATTGGTTTATTTATCTTTTTCAAAATTTGTTTGATGCCATTTTGAATGATTTTAAAATCTATTTTTTCTTTGCCTATAAAAATAAATGCACCACATAAAATAGGTAAATTTTGGGCAGTTTTTTGGGCTAATTCGTGTTTTTTGAGTCGATATGCTTCTCTTATTCTTCTTTTTAATACATTTCTATCTACCGCTTTTTTGAAAGTTTTTTTACTGACTACGACTAAAATTTGGGCTAATTTTTCTCTTGAGTTTTCATTTTTACTTTCGTTTTTATCTTCGTCTTTACTTTCGTTTTTTTCTCTTTCTAAATATAAAAATTTGAAAGGATAAGCAAATTCATTTTTTCCTTCTTTGAATAATTTTTCTATCAAAATTTTGCTACAAAGTTTTTCTTCTTTTGAGAATGTTAGTTTTTTTTGTTCCATTTTTTATTATTTATATGCAAATATAATATTTTTTTATGGATTTTTATTAAAATGAATGATAAAATTAAACTCAACGATTAAAAACCAATCAAAATTCAAAAAAATGTATTCATTCTTATACAAAAATCAATATTTCAACGCTAAAAAAATGTATTTTCAAATTTAATATAAATATTTTGTATATACGTATAAAACCAAATAATATTTTGTTTATATACCATAAAAATAAAATTAACCAATTTTAATTCTAATATGAAAAGTCTTCTAAATGACAAGTAAGTCAAAAAATAGTATTTTTTACTCGTTTTCATTCATTTTTTGTTATTATATATTTTATATGTATAAAAACATTAACATTGAATTTATTTTTAGAATGATAAATAAAAATAAAAATTAAAAACGTTCAAATAATGACTAAGTAGTCATTATTTGAACGTTTTTTTGATGACTATGCAGTCATTTTTATTGTTTTTTCGTGGAATCCACGTCTTTTTGTTGTTTTTCTCTTGTCAAAGAATCTTTTTTAACTTGTTCTTTGTGTTTTTTGGTTTCGACTACTTCTTTTTCATCTTCTTCTTTTTCGTTTTTGTCTATATCAATTTTTACTTTTGCTTTTTTGTTATTGCTTGGTAACATAGTTGGTTTTTTGAAAGCCAGTAATCTATCCATTTCGTGTCCAAATATTTCGAGGCTATCTTTGATAATTTTGACTTTTCTAAAATATTTTCTTGTGGCTGTGCGTGCATTCGTAGGTCTCCCCCGCAAGCCTGAGCTCGCAAATATTTTTCCTACGTCTTCTGCCATTATTTTGGCAGAATCTAATCTTTTTATAGTTCTGAAAGCGACTGCTGTTATTTTTTCATAGCTTTTTTTCATCGCCTTATTTGTTCTTCTTTCAAGCGTAGCCAATTCTTTTGTTTTAATATTGGCAAGAACATAATCTTGTTTTTTAAAATACTCATCGATAGATATTTGAAACTCTTTTAATTCTTCGACCATTTTTGTTTGGTGGCGGCTTAATCTTCCTACGTGTCCTTTCCAGCCCCAATAAAGTGCTTTATAAACGATTACAGTTGTATCTTTTAATTTTCTTTCATAATGGTCTTCCATAAAAATTAATAATTTTTCGTACAATCTATACTCGATAGCAAAATCGTTTAATTCATCACGTATCACTACATTATGCTGAATAACGGTATCAAAATCACGACTTCCGCCACAATTTGCAAAAAAAATGAATAATAAACTATAAAAAAGAATGAATATATTTGTATTTTTTTTCATATTTTCAATAAAAAATAATTAACGATTACAAAGATATTATTTTTTTATTGAATTAAAAAAATAAATCAATATAAATTTATAAAACTAATCATTTTTCATATTTTTGTATAAATAAATAGGCATAAAAAAACCCTTTACAATCCTAAGATTGAAAGGGTTTTTAAAAACCATTTAAAAAAAATGTCAGTTTTTTTATTAGAAAATACAGTAATTTCTTATTCGCTTTGGACGGGGCTTTGAGAGATAACAAGATTTATTTCTTCTCCTTGATGATTAGTAATGATAAAATCAGGAAGTCCTAATGAAGTATCACTGACTAATTTTACCCATTTCCAATACTTAAAAAACCATTTTAATTGCTGTGACATCATACCTTTTGTAAAAAAAGCATACAAATAAGGGTGTAAATGCACTTTTAATCCTTTTTCATTTTGTTTAGTAAACAAATGTTCTACGTGTTGTTTGATAACATCTGACACTAAAATACTTGCTGTAATACTACCTGAGCCGCCACAAGAAGAGCATATTTCTTTGGTAGTAATATTAACTTCTGGTCTTACACGCTGGCGCGTGATTTGCATAAGTCCAAATTTACTCAAAGGTAAAATTGTAAATTTTGAACGTTCTCTTTGCATTTCTTTTCGCATTTTTTCATAAACTTGTCGTTTATGGTCTGCAGAACGCATATCAATAAAATCAATGACGATAATTCCGCCCATATCTCTTATTCTTAATTGTCTTGCGACTTCTTCTGCTGCTTCTAAGTTTACGCTAAGTGCTGTACTTTCTTGACTATCTTCACTCACAGATTTATTGCCACTATTTACGTCTATGACGTGTAATGCCTCTGTGTGTTCGATAATCAAATATCCACCATTTGGAAGACTGACTGACTTTCCAAACAAAGATTTTAGTTGTTTTTCGATACCAAGATGTTCAAAAAGTTTAGCTTTTGCTTGATGTAATTTAACAATTTTTTCTTTTTCTGGGGCAATTAACTTAACATAAGTTTTTACCTCGTCAAAAATTTCTTTGTTATCTGTAACTACATTATCAAAATTTTCGTTGAGCATATCTCTAAGAATGCCTGAGCTTCTGCTCATTTCTCCGATAATTTTGTCTCTTGGTTTGGCTTCACGCAAATTTTGCACGCCTTGTTCCCATTTTGCTAACAATATTTGAAGGTCTCCGTCAAGGTCTTTAACATCTTGTCCTTCGGCTACTGTTCTGACTATTACCCCAAAATTGGTGGGCTTAATAGAGGAAATTAAACGTAACAATCTTTGCCTCTCTTCTTTTGATGTAATCTTTTTAGATACATTTACTGATGTAGAGAAGGGGACTAAAACTAAATACCGACCTGCAATTGATAGTTCACAAGTTAATCGTGGTCCCTTAGTAGAGATAGGTTCTTTGGATATTTGTACTAACACTAATTGATTTCTGTGCAGTATTTGCGCCATTTTACCAAATTTGTTGAGTTCATCTTCATATTTGATGTCCATTAGTTTTGGAGACACATTTTTCTTTGCCAAAAATGCTTTGATGTATTTTTGCATCGTATTAAAATGAGATCCTAAATCTAAATAATGTAAAAAAGCATCTTTTTCGTATCCAATATCAATAAAAGCAGCATTCAAACCAGGCTGTATTTTTCCTACATTTCCTAAATAAATATCACCAACCGTATAAGCATTTTCGGGTTGTTCTTCGTGATATTCCACGATTTTTTTGTCTTGTAATAATGCTATTCTTATCAAGTGTTCGTCAGCACTAATTGCTAATTCGTTGCTCAAATTAAATTATTTTTACAATATTTTTTACAAGAAATTAATTAAATTTATTTCCTTCTGAAATAAACATAAAAAACTACAAATCAGGAAAAAAAATTACCTAATTTGTAATTATAATGATTGATAAGAAAAATTATTTTTTCTTATGGCGATTTTTACGCAAACGTTTTTTACGTTTGTGCGTTGAAATCTTGTGGCGTTTTCTTTTTTTTCCGCAAGGCATAACTATATGAGTTTTTAAGATGAAACAAATTATTTACTAATTACTTTTTTTTATTTACTATTTTTATTTACAATCCTTTCAAATATTCTTCTGCTGCTTGTTTCCAATTTTGCATTTTTTCATCTTTCAATTCAGCAATTTCTTTCAATATTTTTTTTGCTTCTTGTTTTTTATTTTGTTTGATTAATACATCTGCCAAATAAATTTTTGCCTCAAAATTAATCGGATTAAGTTGAATTAATTTCTCAAATCTTGCCAATGCTTTGTCTAATTGCCCAGAACGAATCGCCAACATACCAATATTCAAAATTGTTAGTTCGTGATTTTCGTTTTGTGCCAAATTTTCTTTCAATATCAATACAGGAGTCATTGGATTTTTATCAAAAATATGCGTCATTGCCAAATTTGCTTTTCTATCCAAATCATTCGGATTTTTTTCTAATACTTTATTATAATATATTTGCGTTTTTTCTGCTAATGATTGTGCTTTTTTTTCATCAATCGACACTGCATATTTGAACGCTTCATAAAAATTATCACCTGTTTTTTGCCAATTTTCTACGGTTTGATTTTTGATAGCTATTTTTTCTTGGTAATAACCAGCACTATCAAATTTCATATTTGTTCTAAAAAAAGCCACCAAAGAATCAGTTATTTGTTCTTTTTTTTCTGCTTTATTATATTGATTAAGCAATTTTTCGTATTCTTTTTGTATTTTTTCGCTCCAACTACTCATTTGACTATGCGAGTCTTTGGTAGTTTCTTGGCTTGCTTGTTTTTTATTTTCTACTGCTTTATCTTTATTATCGACAATAGATTTTGGTAATTGATACAAACCAACTACCACCAAAGAAGCTACTATGATTACAAAAAGGGGTGAATTTTTCATTTTAGATTTCGTTTTGTTCGTTATTTTCTTGATTGTCTTCGTTTTCGATTTCCTGAGTGATTTCTTCTTTATTTTCTAAAACTTTTTTCAGCATTACACTTCCTTTTATTTTATCCATAAAAACTTTTGCAGGTTTGAAGGCAGGAATAAAGTGTTCTTCTATCACCACACTTGTTTTTGCTTTTACATTTCTACCCATTTTTCTTGCTCTTTTTTTGTTAATAAAGCTACCAAATCCGCGCATATAAATATTTTCTCCATCTTCCATTACATTTTGTATGGTTTTGAGTAAAATATTTAGAACCATTTCAGCCCTTTCTTTATTGGTTTCTAAGTTGATAAAATCAGCGTTTCTGTTATCTAACGCAATTCCAATTTCTGTTAATAATTCAGATTTAGTCACGATATTATTTTAGTTTTTATTAAAAATGAATGCAAAGATAAAACAGATTTTTAGAAAAAACAAAGAAAATAAAAACTTTTTTAATTGAAAATCAAATTGTTATCAAAAAATAAATAAAAACCACTATTTTTTCTCACCCATAGCAATTAATTTTTCAATCGTATTCAAATTTCTGCTCGTTGCTATGGTTTTTAATTTTTTTTCAAAAAAATCATTATTCAATTTTGCTTTTCCTGCTCCATTTGGATAAAAAATATAAATTACTTTTTTATCAATCACAAATTTATCTACAAAATCCTCTTTTTTGATGATATTACTATTTATATTTATATTTTCGTTGGTAAAAGCTACGTATAAATTTTTTATATCTATATTTTCTTCTTTTAAAAATGGATTATTGTTCGAAATTTCTTTTAATTCTTCGAGCATAATCATAATCACAGACACATCAAAATTGTACGTTTCTTTTATTTTTATTTCGATATTTTCTTTGATTTCGTTTGTATTTTCTAAATCAGAATGAAAAATAACATTGCCGCTTTGAATATAGGTTTCAATGTTTGTAAAACCTAAATTTTCATACAAATTTTTCAAATCAGCCATTTTAATAATTTTATGACCGCCTACATTGATTCCTCGCAACAAAGATATATACAACATTTTATTTTTATTTTTTTCAAAGGTAAGTAAAATAAATGGTGCTGTCCCAATTTCGTTGCAAATTTATTTTTATTTTTGATAAAAAATACATCAAAAATAAATAAGTTTTACTGTTTTTTTTGACTAAAAATAATATGTATTAAGCCTCGTAGAGGCGTTATCTTTGTAGTATTCATCATAAAAATACCTCTTGAAGCCCAGTATGGGCGATATCTTGCTCTGTTAGATATCGCACATACTGGGCTTAGAGTTTTATTTATATATTTTACTACAAAGATAACGTCCCGCTGGGACTTTATATAACCACCAAAAACTATATCATTTAAAAATTGTAAAATTTTTTGCAACGAATTTGGGACAGCATCAATTATTTTATTTAAAATAAAATTAAGTTAGTTTGATTTGTTAATATTTCTATTTTCAGATAAAAAATATGTATAAATATTGTATATATTAAAAAAAAGTCATAAATTTGCAAATTGAAAACTTATATTTGCAAATTGCAATTTTTTTTAACTATGAACTCAAAAGATATCATCAATAGAATAAAAGAGCAATTAAACTTTTCTACTGACAAAGAATTAGCAGAAAAATTAAATATGAAACCTTCTCTTTTGTCAAATTGGAAAAAAAGAGGAACATTCAAATTGGATATTCTAACAAAATTTGAACATAAATTAGATTTTAATTGGATTTTAACAGGACAATATAAATATCCAAATTCACAAAAAGAAAATAAAAGTATCGAATATGAAAAATTTATTGATTTACAAATAAAAGGTATCAAGCCACCAATTATATTTGTAGAAGAAAAAGTAGAGGCTGGGTATCTAAAAGGGTTTCATAAAAGTCAAAATAACGAATTAAATTTTTTAATTATGTCTCACCAAAATTATAAAGATGGGAATAAATATCGTTTTTTTGAAATTAGAGGCGATAGTATGGAACCCAAACTTTTATCAGGAGATTGTATTTTTTGTGAAAAAAAAGATAAATATGAGATAAAACAAGGTATAGTCTATCTTTGGCATACAAAAGATGGTTTAATATGCAAACGTTTATCCGAAATTCAAGAGGAAGAGTTTATTTTAAACTCAGACAACGAAAAATATCCACCACTACATGTGCCAAAATATGATATTTTAGAAATTTGGGAAGTCAAAGAAACTAACAGAAAATTGAAATAAAAAAAATAATCATTATTCAACATTTATAACTACTAAAATGAGTAACTATATAGATATATTCAAAAAATTAAATATTAACAAAGAAAATGGTTTATTTTATTTTGATAAATCTGATTCTGATGAATCTGATTCTGATGAATGTGATTCTGATGAATCTGATGAAAAGAAATGGAAAGAAAAATTATCTTCAGAAATAATCAAAGTTATTGAAAAAATAAAACCTTATGCTTTTTTTGTTTTCAATAATGAACCAATAATGCTTTTTTTCAAAGATATAAAAGAAAATGATTTTAAAAATATTTGGAATTTTAATAAATCTCCTATTGTATTTGATTTAACAGAAACTACTCTGACTATTTACAATGGTTTTGATTTTATAACTAATACTAAGAAACTTAATATTTTAGCTGATAGAGAGAATTTATCAGACTTTGATTTCTTTAAAATTGTAACTGGAGAAACTTTTGAGAAATATGAAAATAAGTTAAAAAAACAAAATAGAGTTGATAAAAAGTTATTAGAAAATATAAAATATTTAAGAAACCTGCTTACAACAAAATATGCATTATCCAACACAAGTGCAAATAATTTGATTGGTAGAATCATTTTTACAAGGTACTTGATTGATAGAAATGTAAAAATAAGATTTAATGGAATACAAACTATCATTGATAATGAAACATTCAAAAATATATTAAGTAGTTCTAACGAAACGTATAAATTTTTTGAATATTTACAAAGCAAATTCAAGGGAAACCTCTTTCTAATTGAAGAAGAAGAAAAAAAACAAGTTAATGATACAGTGTTAAAAGAGATAATTAATTTTCTCAACGAAACACACTTAGAAAATAATCAAACTTCCTTTTTTAAATTTTATGATTTTTCTATCATACCTGTTGAATTGATAAGTAATGTTTATGAGTTTTTTATTGGGCAATCAGATCAAGAAAAACAAGGTGCTTATTACACGCCCATATTTTTAGTGCAATATATCCTTAGTGATACTGTAAAAAAATATTTTATTGATAATCCTAAACAAATTAATTGCAAGGTATTAGACCCATCTTGCGGTTCAGGAATTTTTTTAGTCCAAACTTTACGTAAAATTATTGAACAATATCAAAAAAATAATCCTGATTTTAGTAATAATCAAACAAAATATAAAAACGATATTAAAGAATTATTAAAGGAAAATATTTTTGGCATTGATAGCGATAAAAGCGCTATTAGTGTAGCAATATTTTCTTTATATCTTACATTATTAGATTATCTAACCCCTCCAGAAATTGTAGATTTTGAATTTCCCGAAATATTAAATACAAATCTTTTTAATGCCGATTTTTTTGATAAAGAAGCGAAGTATAACAATATTTTGAAAAGTTATCATTTTGAATTTATACTTGGTAATCCACCTTGGGGAGAGATAAAGGAAAGCGTTAAATTATATGAAAAGTATTGGAAAGAACGCGAAAAACAAGAAAATAAACATATAAAAGTATCTGACAAACAAATTGCGGAAGTTTTTTTAATCAGAGTAAGTGATTTTACTTTCAAAGAAACTGCCTTTGTGATAACAAGTAAAATACTTTACAAAGTTGGGTTTAAAAATGAGTTTCCAAAAATTTATAGAAAATACTTTACAACAAATTTTAAAATACGAAAAATTTTTGAACTATCATCTGTGCGTAAATATATTTTTGATAATTCAAATGACCCAGCACACGCATCAGCAACAGTTTTATTTTACTCACAAGAAACAGATATTGATAAAATTAAATCAAATATTGTTACTCATATTTCTCTTAAACCAAATCGTTTCTTTAAAATATTTAAAACATTCTTAATAGAAAGACAAGATGTGAAAGAAGTACGTCAAGAATATTTTATTGATAATGATTGGCTTTGGAAAACTTTAGTCCAATGCTATTAACCTAAGCTATTTTAGACTGCCCTCCTAAAATTACATTGAGTTTTCAAGTGCCTATTTTTTGCTAAAGATTTTTCTCGTTTTCTTTCTTTTTTATCAGTAGATTTATTAGTTGT
>JAAFJG010000007.1 GCA_013298075.1 Cytophagales bacterium
ATAAGGGACTAAATAAAAAATAATATACCTAAAAAAACTCCCTCACCTTCGGGGAGGGCTGGGGTCAGTGTTGTTAAATTCTTTTTTTTTAACAAATAAAATAGAAATTAACTTGTATAATATTCTCTAAAAAATCTATAATTTTTTGAAAATCTTATAGATTTGGCAAATTATATTTTGATTTGTAAAATAATTTACCTGACAAATATTAGAACTTAACAACACTGCACCCTAACCCTCCCCAGCGGTGAGGGAACTAAAAATAAGTTTTTTTGAGTGGGTAATTTATTTTTTAGATGTTCCCTTAAAACTATAAATTTTAAAAAATTTAAGTTGAAAATTCATGAATTAGGGGACTAAGTAGCAAATAATATACCCACCGAGTACGATTCCTTCAAGGTAGGCTGTTCAGAATGTGGCAATTTTTGATAAATTTCTTGATGCAAATCTTTACTCTAATCCTCGGTCTGTGTCACACAGACCGAAATAAAAGTTACTAAGCTATTTCGGTCTGTGTGACACAGACCAAGAAGAAAGGAATAATAAAATAAATATTTATTGACAAAATCAAAAAGTCGTTATCAAACTTAGTCCCTAAATTTATTTTTAGAAAATAATTATTCAATAAAATAATGATAAATTCATTTATATTTCATAATTTTGTATCATTCAATTTAATTAAAAAAAATGGCTAAAACTCTTATCATTACCACTACTTCACGTCAAGAAAAATACATAGATTTAATTCCTCAATTACAAAGTTTACTCGAAAATGAAACTGATTTAATTGCCAATTTAGCCAATACTGCGGCTGCTTTGCGACAAACTTTTGGCTTTTTTTGGGTTGGTTTTTATTTGGTAAAAGACAATCAATTAGTGTTAGCACCTTTTCAAGGCGATATTGCTTGCACACGCATACCTTTTCATAAGGGCGTTTGTGGAGCGTGTTATACGCAGGAAAAAACTTTGATTGTCCCTGATGTAGAAAAATTTGAAGGACATATTGCGTGTAGTTCGCTTTCAAAATCCGAAATTGTAATACCAATTATTCAAAATAATAAAGTAGTGGCAGTGTTAGATGTGGATAGTGATGAATTAGATGATTTTTCGGAAATAGATAAAAAATATTTAGAGGAAATAGGCGTTATTTTGGCTTCTATTCTTCATTTCTAACCATATATTACAATGCCCAATCATCAAAAACATAGAGGACAACAATCGAAAGATAAAGATATTTTTAATCTGAAATATCAAAAAATAATGTCAGAAGCAATCGATGATATGTGTTTTTTATTGGAAAAAAATTATGCTGAAAATGCAAGCCTGAAATTAGTAGGCGACCATTATCAAATCAACGAAAGGCAAAGAAAAGCAATTTTTAGATGTGCTTGCCCAACTTCTACTATCAAAAAAAGGCAAGAAAAATCGATGTCTTTGGCAGATATTGAACAAAAAACGTTAGCCATCGATGGCTATAATTTATTGATAATTGTCGAAAGTATGTTGTCAAAAGGCTATATTTTTCAAGGTAGAGATAGTGCGTATCGAGATGTAGCAAGTATTCACGGAACGTATAAAAAAGTAGAAGAAACTTTGCCCGCTTTAGAACTAATAGCCAATAGTTTGATAGAATTAAAAGTAAAAAATGTCATTTGGTATTTAGATTCTCCCGTTTCGAATAGTGGAAGATTAAAATCTATGATGCTCGAATTAGCCGAAAAAAATTATTGGAATTGGGAAGTTGAATTAGTCAATAGTCCTGATAAAACCTTAGTAGCATTGAATTTTCCAGTCATTACGGCAGATGCTTGGATTTTAGATAATGTTTCAAATTGGTTTAATTTATCAGATTATTTAATAAAAAATAAAATAAAGGACGTAAATTTGCTATCTTTATAAAAATAAAATATATTTTTGCAAATCAAAAACTTAAAACAAAACTTATCTTAAAAAATTATGAGTCATTCTCACGAAAATTTTAATAAAGCAACCTTAGCAGGAATGCTTATCACGATTGGAATTATTTTTGGCGATATTGGAACATCACCTTTGTATGTAATGAAAGCCATTGTAGGCGAAAAAAATCCTATTACTGAATTAGTCGTTTTGGGTGGAATTTCTTGTGTATTTTGGACACTTACTTTGCAAACAACTTTCAAATATGTTATCTTGACTTTGCAAGCAGACAACAATGGCGAAGGTGGAATTTTTTCTTTATACACGCTCATACGTAAGCAAGCGAAATGGCTTGTTTTTCCTGCGATGTTGGGTGGTGCAGCACTCTTGGCTGATGGAATTATTACACCACCGATTTCGGTTGCTTCTGCGATTGAAGGTTTACGAGTCATTTATCCAAAAATAGAAGAAAACACCATTATTACGATTGTAATTATTATTATTAGTATTATTTTTGCGTTTCAACGTTTCGGAACGGCAGTAGTTGGGAAGGCTTTCGGACCTATGATGTTGGTTTGGTTTGTGATGTTGGCGGGTTTAGGAATAGGTGGAATTATGCTCAATCCACACGTATTAGTGGCATTAAGTCCACATTATGCGTTCAATTTATTATCACAACATCCTGAAGGTTTTTGGTTATTAGGAGCAGTATTTTTATGTACCACAGGAGCAGAAGCATTGTATTCTGATATGGGACATTGTGGGCGTGGCAATATTCGTATGGCTTGGATTTTTGTAAAAATATCTTTGATTTTGAATTATTTGGGGCAAGGCGGTTGGTTAATTTCACACTTAGGAAAAACATTAGAAAAACAAAATCCATTTTATACTATTATGCCTGAATGGTTTTTGGTAATTGGTATTATTATCGCAACTTTTGCTGCAATTATTGCCAGTCAAGCCTTAATTACAGGTTCATTTACGTTGGTAAGTGAAGCAATTCGATTGAATTTGTGGCCAAAAGTTTTGTTAGATTATCCGAGTGATATGAAAGGGCAATTATACGTTCCGAGTGTTAATTTTATCCTTTGGATTGGTTGTATTGGCATTGTTTTGTATTTTAGAGAATCGAGTGCCATGGAAGCGGCTTATGGTTTGGCGATTACTTTGGCAATGTTAATGACAACGGTTTTATTGGCGTATTATCTCAAAATGAAAAAAGGAAATACCATTTTTATTGGTATATTTTTAGTGATTTATATCATTATCGAAATTTCATTTATGGTTGCTAATCTAACCAAATTTATGCACGGTGGTTTTGTAACTTTGATTGTGGCTTTTGCGGTGATTTTGGTGATGTTGATAATGCATTATTCATCAAAAATAAAAAATCGTTTGACAGAATATACTAATTTATCTGATTATACGAGTTCTCTTGTTGGTTTGAGTAAAGATACGGACATTCCAAGATATGCGACTAATTTAGTTTATTTGACAGGTTCTACTGATTTGCATACGATTGACTCGAAAATTGTTTATTCTATTTTCCAAAAACAACCCAAAAGAGCCGATATTTATTGGTTTGTACACGTGGATATTGATGATGCACCTTATACGATGGAATATTCTGTGGATATTATTGCAGATGAAGATATTGTTTGGGTGGCTTTTAAATTGGGTTTTAGAGTAGAGCAAAGATTAGATTTATACTTCAAAAAAGTGGTAGAAGATATGGTTTCTAAAAAAGAAATTAATATTACTAATCGTTATAATTCTTTGAAAAACCTTGATATTTCTGCTGATTTTAGGTTTGTGGTCTTGAAAAGATATTTATCCAACGAAAATGAATTGCCTTTGACAGAGCAATTAATTATGGACGGATATTTTTTATTGAAAAATTATTGGTCAACTTCAGACCAAAGATGGTTTGGATTAGACCCAGGTTCAGTTACCGTAGAAGAAATTCCTATGCTAATTCGCGCTTCGAATGATGTGGAATTGAAAAGAGTTTCGTAAAAATAAAGGTTCTTAGAAAATTTGTGCGGAAAATGATTTTTTTTTGAAATGTGTTTTTTGAATTGCCTCCAGATTTATCTGGAGGATAATATAAAATTCAATTGTTGGCTTTAGCCAAAAATCTCTACGTTTTTCAAATTGATATTTTAATCCTCGGTCTGTGTGACACAGATCGAGGAGAAAGATAAAAAAGGCAGAAAATTAGATTGATTTTAGATGAAAAAATAAACGTTTTTTTAGCAAATTCTAAACAGCCTACCTTGAAGGAATAATAAAATAAATATTTATTTCCAAAATTAAAAAGTCGTTATCAAACTCTTATTAATATTTTAAAATCTTGATAAGAGTTAAAATTTCAAATTTCAAAAAAAAAAAATCACCTAAAAAAAAGGAAAAAAACAACACACAAAAATATGAAAAAATTATTATTTTCAACGAAAAATTATGCTTATTTATACAACGAATTATTAACCATTGGCGATTATGAAGCAGGCAGTACTGAACTAAAAATATTTCCAGATGGCGAATGTTACAAAAGATTATTGACAGATGTAGCAGGGCGTGATGTCGTGTTGGTGGGTGGAACTATTGGCGATATTGACACCTTAGAATTATATGATTTTGCTTGTTCTATCGAAAAACAAGGGGCAAATTCGTTGGTTTTGGTGGTACCTTATTATGGTTATTCGACGATGGAAAGAGCCGTTAAACAAGGTGAAGTAGTAACTGCCAAAACGAGAGCAAGATTACTTTCCTCTATTCCTAACACAGGCAAAGGTACGCATATTATTTTGTGTGATTTACATTCTGAAGGTATTCCCCATTATTTTGAAAGTAATATTATTCCTGTTCATCTATATTGTAAACCGTTGATTATAGAGGCGTGTAGAGAATTGGCGGGAGAGGATTTTATTTTGGCTTGCACAGATGCAGGGCGTGCCAAATGGGTAGAATCTTTGGCAAATGATATGAAAGTTGATGCTGCTTTTGTGTTCAAAAAAAGATTAAGTGGCGAAAAAACATCGATTACAGGCATCAATGCTGATGTAAAAGATAAAAAAATAATTATTTATGATGATATGATTCGAACAGGTGGCTCGTTGATGCAAGCCGCAAAATCATACATAGAGGCAGGAGCAAAAGAAGTGTTTGCTATCACAACTCACGGACTTTTTAGCAATAATGCGCTAGAAAAATTAGAAAACTCTAAACTTTTTTCTAAAATTATAGCCACCAATACACACCCAAACGTATTAGCAATAGCCAGTGATTTTTTGCAAATAAAAAGCGTTGCGAATTTATTGGATACAAAAATTAAAGAAATTTAAAAGAAAAATAAACTAAAAAAAATGAAATATAAAGATTATTATAAAGTTTTGGGCGTAAGCAAAAATGCTTCACAAGACGAAATTAAAAAAACGTATAAAAAATTAGCCATACAATTTCATCCTGATAAAAATCCAGGAAACAAACAAGCAGAAGAAAAATTTAAAGAAATTAGTGAGGCATACGATGTGTTGGGTGATGTGGATAAAAGAGCAAAATATGATGGTTTGGCTGGAAATTGGCAACAATTTCAAACTGAATTTTCATCTCAAAAAGATTTCGAATTTAAAGATGTTTTTTCGGGATTTAATGACGTTTGGTCGTCTATATTTGGGCAAGGTGAATTTACAAATATCAATACAAAACAAGGAAATGACCTCAATTCTGACGTAACTCTTACTTTGGAAGAGGCTTATCTTGGCACAGAAGTACAAATTCCTACGCCTTATTCGATGGAAAAACTGATCATAAAAGCAGGTGTGGTTGATGGAAAAAAATTTAGATTTGCAGGAAAAGGAGAAAAAGGAAGTGCAACCAATTTGAATGGACATTTATTTTTGACCATTAAAATACAAGAACATAAAGACTATAAAAGAAACGGAAATGATTTAACTAAAAAAGTTTTTGTCGATATTTATACGTTGATTTTAGGTGGAAAAATAGAAGTTGAAACATTAAAAACTAAAAAAATTTCTATCAATATCGTAAAAGGTTTTGAAAGTGGTGGAAAATTACGTTTAAAAGGTTTCGGAATGCCAATTTATGATAAAGAAAATGAATTTGGAGATTTATATTTAGAAATTACGGCTCAATTACCTAAAAATTTGAGTGCAGAGGAACTCAATTTATTCGAAAAATTGGCTGAAATAGATAGAAAAAAAAGAAAATAAAAAGGCATTATGTTTAATTGGCAATGGTTTTATAGTTGGGGAACAAGAGAATATATTTTTTTATTTCTTTTTTTGGGTGGAATGTTTTTTTATCTAAGAAGATTGATTGTTTTGGCAAAAGAACTCAAAAAAAGTCCCCAAAATTTATGGTGGAAAGCACCTATTAGAATACTTATTTTTTTATCTTTATTGATTGCATTGCTCGGACCTTCTTTTGGATTTGGGCAAAAATCGGTGCAACTTATCGGAAAAGAAATTTTTTTTCTGTTGGATTTATCTAACTCGATGGACGCAACAGACGTAAAACCTTCTCGATTAGAAAAAGTAAAATATGAACTTAAAAATCTTTGGCAAACTTTGACAAACGATAGAATTGGCTTGATTGTTTTTGGACAAACTGCTTTTTTGCAATGTCCTTTAACCAACGATAAATCTGCCTTAGAATTATTTTTACAAACTATCAAAACACATTTATTGCCTTATCCCGGGACAGATTTTAGTCCGCCATTAGCATTGGCACAAAAAAAATTAGTCGCTTCACAAACGACAGAAGGTGCAAAAACAATCGTTTTGATAAGTGATGGCGAAAATTTTGGAGAAACAAATATCCAACTTTTAGAAAGTTTAAAAACACAAAATTTAAAAGTTTTTTGTTTGGGAATAGGTACAACCAAAGGCGGTTTAATTCCTTTGATGCAAGGTGGTTATAAATATGATAGACAAGGAAAATTGGTGCAAACTAAACTAAATTCTGCACCTTTGCAAGAAATTGCACGCATCACAGAGGGTGAATATTTTGTGTTAAACGATAACCAAAATGATATGCCAAAACTTCAAAAAGCCTTAGCAGAAATCAAAGGAACGCAATTAGAAAATAGAATTTTAGACGTAAGAGCCAATAAATTTGAATATTTTTTGTGGGTTGCGATTGGTTTAATTATTTTAGATATTATTTTAATTGTAAAGATTTTATAGGAATATTTGATGCTATCCCAATTTATTGGCAAAATCATCTAATAAATTTTATTTTAATAATAATATGAACAGAAATTAATAAATCGAGTAAATTTTTAGATAAATTAAATACATTCTACGTGTAAAATTTTAAATATTTATATTTTTTTTGAGAAATAGTCATCTAGTAAAATAGGGATGCGGAAAATCGGATATATCACTTATTTTCTTTGAAATTTGCAAATTTTTTTCGCAACGAATTTTGGACAGCATCAAAAAAAATTAGCAAAAAAAAATCTAAAATAATTCATTGATAATCAAATACTTAAAAAAATATTATCAAAAATATATTTTTTCTTTGATTTTTTTTATTTACCTTTGAAGTATGGAAAATAAAGCTACACAAAATACTCAATTTGTCGTTTCTGCTCGTAAATATCGCCCTGCCGTTTTTAATACCGTGGTAGGACAAGCACATATTACCACGACATTAAAAAATGCTTTAAAAAATAATCATTTAGCACAAGCATTTTTATTTTGCGGTCCGAGAGGAGTTGGAAAAACAACTTGCGCAAGGATTTTAGCCAAAACTATTAACTGCAATTCGCCTACTGCTGATTTTGAAGCCTGCGGAAAATGCGATAATTGTAAATCATTCGAAAATAATTCGTCTTTGAGTGTCTATGAATTAGATGCTGCTTCTAATAATAGTGTCGAAGATATTCGAGGATTGGTAGACCAAGTTCGTTTTCCGCCTCCTGCGGGTAGCAAACGCAAAGTTTATATTATTGATGAGGTTCACATGTTATCAAACGCTGCTTTTAATGCTTTTTTAAAGACCTTAGAAGAGCCGCCAAGTTATGTAATTTTTATTTTGGCAACCACCGAAAAACATAAAATTATTCCTACTATTCTTTCGCGTTGTCAAATTTTTGATTTCAAAAGAATAGAACCTTTTCATATTGCTGATCATTTGAAAAATATTGCAGAAAAGGAAAATATTAAATTTGAATACGAAGGTTTAGAATTGATTGCTCAAAAAGCCGATGGCGGTTTGAGAGATGCTTTGTCTTTGTTTGATATGCTTTCGACTTTTGGAAATGAGGAAGGAATTACGTATTTGAATGCGATTGAAAACTTGCATATTTTAGATTATGATTATTATTTTAAAATTACTGATGCGATTTGGCACGAAAATATTGCAAAAGCGTGGTTAGTTTTTGATGAAATATTAAGAAAAGGATTTGATGGACAAAATTTTATCATCGGTTTAGCAAAACATTTCAGAGATTTATTGGTCTGTAAAGATGAAAGTACGCTTAAATTATTAGAAGTAGGCGAAAAAATACGTGGAAAATATAAAACACAAGCAAAAATGGTTAGTTTGCCGTTTTTGTATTCTGCTTTGCAAATTTCGACTAATTGTGAGGCACAATATAAAACAAGTAAAGCACCAAAATTGCACGTGGAATTGGCTTTATTAAAATTATCTCACGTAAAAACGGTTTTTAATTGGGACGAGTTGGCTGAAGAAGTTGAAAAAAAAAAGCTAATACAGACTCAAACTAATGGAACTCAATTGAATCAAATTCAAGAACCCGAAGCAGTCTATCAAAAAACCGTAGAAATAGAAAAGGAAATTTCAAAACCTACTATTTCTACGCCTAAAATAAATATGAGTTTGGCTGATTTATCAAAAACAGTCATAGAAGAAAAAAAAAATGAAATCGTAAAACAACCTACTCAACTATCAAACGATTTGGTCATGAAAGCTTTGGATAAATATAAAAGGTTGCAAAATAATCCAAAATATGACAGAGTTTTAGCAAAAATTCCAATTATTCAAGAAAATCAGACGTTACATTTTAAATTAGAAGACCAAGAAATTGAAATTTTTGATACATTTAAAGAAAATTTATTAGAAAAAATTAGATATTATTTTTCAGATCCATCTATTAAAATCTCAATAGAAACTTATACGCCTGAGAAAATAGAACCTGTTTATACCAATAGAAATCGATATGATTATTTATCAAAAAGATTCGATATTTTAGAAAAAATTACAGAAGATTTAGGGTTGATGTTGGATATTTAGAAAATAAAATATGTCTAAACGATTCAAATTTTATACACATTCATTGCGTCTACTATAAAAATTAAAATTACCTACAAAAAATTAGAAAGTACTTTTTCAATCTTTTATAACGTATCTAAAAATGACGATATAAACCATTAGAATTGTATATAAACTAAAATAATTTTCATTCTTTAAACTTTGTATGTTTTTTTTATGTTATGAATAAAACATAAAATATTTATTTGTAATGATGACTCCACAAGTATTAGAAGAAATCAATAAAATTTTTATTGCTTATATCGAACAAAAACAACTGCGTAAAACTCCCGAAAGATTGGCTATTTTGGAAGAGATTTATTCGCGTACCGACCATTTTGACGCTGACGAACTTTGGATAAGTATGGATAATAAAAATTATCGCGTAAGTAAAGCCACCGTTTATAATACCTTAGAACTTTTGGTAGAATGTAATTTGGTCGTAAAACATCAATTTGGCAACGGAAAAAACTTAGCACAATACGAAAAATCTTACGGATATAAGCAACACGACCATTTGATTTGTATGAAATGTCATCAAGTAATTGAGTTTTGTGATCCACGCCTGCAAACCATTCAATCGAAGATTGGAGATATTTTGAATTTTAATATCTTACATCATTCTTTGATTTTTTATGGAGATTGTACCAAAGAAAATTGCGAAAAAAACAAAAAAGCAAACGTTTAATTCTATTTATTGTTTATTTTTCGTCATTATCAAAAAAAAATATAAAAAAATACAAAAAAATCTTGTTTTTATTACAATTTTGTATTTATTTAGTGCCTTTAAATTTAGCATTAAAAAAATATAACAATAAAAAGTAGATAATGACAATTTTTAGCGAAAAACCACGCCTTTCTTTTTGGCAAATCTGGAATATGAATTTTGGGTTTTTGGGAATACAATTTGGTTTTGCACTCCAAAATGCAAACGCCAGCCGAATTTTTCAAACATTAGGCGCAAATATTGATGACATCGCAATTCTTTGGATTGCAGCTCCGACCACAGGATTATTAGTACAACCGATTATTGGTTATTGGAGTGATAATACTTGGAGTAAAACGTGGGGACGAAGGCGACCATTTTTTGCGATTGGTGCTTTGTTGGCATCTTTGGCTTTATTTGTGATGCCTCATTCCTCAACTTTATGGATGGCTGCGGGTATGTTATGGATTTTAGATGCGTCTATTAATGTGTCTATGGAGCCATTTAGGGCTTTTGTGGGTGATATGCTTCCCGAAAAACAAAGAACTTTAGGATTTGCGACACAAACTTTTTTTATTGGAGTTGGCTCTGTGATTGCGTCTGTGTTGCCTTATGTGTTGAGCGAATGGTTTATGGTTTCGAATGATGCAGGCGATGGACAAATTCCTGATTCTGTGGTTTGGTCTTTTTATTTGGGAGGAGCAGCGTTTTTTGGAGCGGTGATGTGGACAGTTTTTAGTACTAAAGAATATTCGCCACAAGAAATGCAAGCATTCAATGGACAAGAACATCACGAAGAAAAATCAAATTTTTCAGAAATATTTAGTGATTTTTGGAATATGCCCGCTACTATGCGACAACTTACTTTTGTGCAGTTTTTTTCGTGGTTAGCGTTGTTTGCTATGTGGATTTATACCACGCCAAGCGTTACAAGCACTGTGTATGATATGAAATTGGACAAAGAAATTATCGCAACTTTGGATAAAGCACATATTATTATCGAAAAAAATCACGCAAGTTTACCAAAAGCAGCAGACGAAAAAGAAATCGAAAAGCGAAAAAAGGCAACTGAACAACTCGAAGAAACGAAAAAATTACTCGTAAAATACAAAGAAAAATTAGACAAAGGACAACCAAAAGTCATTGTTTCGATTAGTTTTGCTACTTTCTTTACCAAAAAAGAAAATGCAAGTTTGATAAATTTGAAAGATGGAGACAGAAAACAACTCAAAAGAGTTCAAGATGAATTTAATAAAGGCTCTGATTGGGTAGGGATTATGTTTGCGGCTTATAATGGATTTTCGGCTTTATTTGCATTTATGTTTGCCCCTTTTGTGCGTATGACAAGTCGTAAAACGGTTCATACGGTTGGTTTAATTGCAGGAGGTTTGGGTTTATTGTCTATTTATTTTGCTACAAGTCCTGAAATGTTGATTTTATCGATGGCAGGCGTAGGTTTTGCGTGGGCGAGTATTTTGACGATGCCTTATGCTATTTTGACAGGAGCTTTGCCACCACAAAAAATGGGCGTTTATATGGGAATTTTTAACTTTTTTATTGTGATTCCTCAAATTTTAGCAGCCGCTTTATTGGGTTGGGTTTTAAAATCATTTTTTAATGAAGAAGCTGTTTTTGCGATGGTGGTAGGAGGAATTTCTATGGTTATTGCTGCTACATTGGTATTTTTTGTGGACGATAAAGGAGATAAAAAAAGTATTTAAAAATATTCTTTTTTTTTGGAGTTTGTCAAGTTTTTGAGATTGACAACTCCAAAAAAATGATGCTGTAATTTTTTATGTGATATGTAAATATATCCTTCATTTTTATAAATTTTAATTTCAAAATAATATGGTAGAGTTCAAAATACAATTAGAAGAAAGTTTTGTACAAACAATGGGTTATCAACAAATAGAAACTTATTTACAAGAGTTTATGCAAAAAGCAATTCTCAAACTTGCCGCACAAGATATTTTAAAAGATTTAGAAAATATTGAGCTTGAAAACGATAAAGAATGGCAAGTGTCTAGAAATTTGGCTTGGCAACAAGAAACACATAAATATTTTGTTTAAAAATGATAGATTTTGTAATCGATGCAAATATTTTGATGAGTAATACAACTATATGAGGGATTGAAAAAACAAGGATTTAGAAAAGTTATACTTTTTAAAGACTTTTTAAAAGCACTTTGAAACATAAAATAAGCATTTTTTTGTACTTTTATTTAGATATTTTTTTTGGAGTTTGTCAAGTATTTGAGGTTGATAAACTCCAAAAAAATGATGCTGTAATATTTTGTGTGATATGTAAATAAAAATTTTATTTCTAAAATAATACACTTTTTATCTAAAAATTAGGTAGTGTTACAAATTAGTTGCAAAAAAATTTGTATTTTTTAAATAAAATACAGTCGTGAAATATTTTTGATTTTACAATAAAAAAAATAAAATTTATCGGTAATGTATTTTTTACAAAAAATAAAAATAAATTTGCAACGAAATTGGGGCAACATCAACTATTTCAAAAAATAATGTAACATAAAATTTATTTGAATAACTTTTTTTTCAAGGTTTTTTAATTAAATTTTACCTAATTATTTTTTTATAAAATTACTTAAAAAAATATTTAAAGTAATTCTATTTTTTTGTAAAAATTATCTCAATTCACTTGCTTTGATTTCTCTTGTCCACACCTCTTTTCCATCAGCATTAAAAACTATAATTTTTAAAATTCTTTCTTTTCTTTTTCCTGTGATTTCTAACATAGCAAAATTATTTTCACCATAATAAGTATTATCTACACGATAAGAATTTTTATCACTTTTGCCTCTATCACCTGATGCACCCGCAGTGAGAGGCGAAATAGTCAAATCATATAAAGGATATAAACCTTCTCTTTTCATCATCGAAAGTTCTGTGTTGTGTCTATCACCTGTTAAAAATATTACTCCAGATGGATTATCCAATTGTAAACGTTTTAAAAATTCGTCATACTCTTCTTTATGTTTGCTAAACATTTCTAATTTATCATTCGCAGAATCATTTAACATTTGACTTCCATTGACTACAAATTTAAAAGTAGCATTACTGCTTTTTAAACTTTCTAATAACCATTCTAATTGTTGTTTGCCTAGCATTTCAGACTTTCCACCTTTATAATTATCAGGAGTTCGAAACCATCTATCATCTAATAAAAAAATTTCTACATCTCCCCAAGTAAATCTATTACTAATTCCGCCACCTGCTTGCGTAGTAGGATTTCCCCAAAATAATTCGAAAGTTTCTTTGGTTTCATTTTTTAATTCATAAGTTCGGTCAGAGTCATTAGGTCCATAATCATGGTCGTCCCAAGTAGCATAATGATGGACAGAAGCCAGCAGAGGCTGTAATTCGGGTAAGGCTCTATCATTGGTAAAACGATGCCTAATTCCTGTGCGTGAATCCCAGTCAGATTCTCTCAAATACACATTATCGCCTGACCAAATCATAAAATCAGGTTTTTTTTCTGTAATACTTTTAAAGATTTGATGCCCTGAACCATAAGGTTTTCCTGGTCTATCATATATGGTTTCATTGACATAATTACAACTTCCCAACGCAAATTTAATAGTAGGTGGTTCTGCTCTCCATTGCCACAAAGTTTGGCTCTGAAACTGCAAAGGATAAGGACGTTTGACTAATTTTTGGTTGATATATAATTCATATTCGTATTTTTTATCAGGAATAACAGGCACAATGATTTTAGCAATAAAGGAATTTTGTTTGCTCGTTTCTATTGTTTCGCTTTTTTGTTTGGTTTTTGGATTGCCTATTTCAAAGTATTCAAAATGAACTTTGGCTTGTTCTTTGGTTTGTACCCAAAGTAATACTTCACGCATAGATGAATAACCTACCATAGGTCCCGATTGTAATAATTTTTCTTGTGCAAAAATCATTGGAAGATAACTGATAACAATCAGTAAAAAAAAGAGTGCGTTTTTTTTCATAATATTTTTATTTTTTTGCAAAGATAATAAAATAAAAAAAAATATTGATATTTTTGAACTTTTTATTTTAAATCAATGTTATAACATTAAATAAAACAACATTTAATTTTTTTATACAAATGGCAAAATGGTCAATCGATACTACACACTCAGAGGTGCAGTTCAAAGTAAAACACTTGGTTATATCAACGGTTACAGGTTCTTTCAATGAATTTGGTGGAGAATTAACATCAGAAAAAGATGACTTTACAGACGTTCAAGCAAGTTTTTTTGCAAATGTTAATAGCATCAACACAAACAATGCACAAAGAGATGGGCATTTAAAATCAGACGATTTTTTTAGTGCTGATAAATTTGCTACTATCAATTTCGTTTCTTCACAATTAGTGAAAAAAAGTAGTGGAGATTATACAATGAAAGGAAATTTGACAATCAAAGACGT
This sequence comes from Cytophagales bacterium, assembly GCA_013298075.1. Lineage (GTDB taxonomy): Bacteria > Bacteroidota > Bacteroidia > Cytophagales > Microscillaceae > RDXZ01. The sequence continues at coordinate 14,327 of JAAFJG010000007.1, forward strand.
TACAAAAGAAGTAGAATTAGCCGTAGAATTTGGCGGAATTGCTAAAGACCCTTATGGACAAATCAAAGCAGGTTTTGAAATATCTGGAAAAATCAATAGAAAAGAATTTGGACTTACTTGGTCAGCCTTGACAGAAACAGGTGGATTATTGGTAGGTGATGATATCAAATTGGTTTTAAGCGTTCAATTTGTAAAACAAGCATAAAAATAAAAAAGCAATTTGAAAAATTGCTTTTTTTTATTTCAAAAAATAATTTATCTATTTATTTTTTTCGTTTAATTTACGCATTAATTCCTCAATGACTTTATCCTTTTCATTGATGACTTTTTTATTTTCATTGATGGTTTTATCCTTTTCTTTGAGAATTTTCTCACTTTCGATCATTTTACTTCGTAAATCACCCATCATCACATCAATACTTCGCCATGCTTCTTGTTCATCTTCGAGGAGTTTGCGTTCATCTGGATTTGTACCTACATAATGTAAAATTGTTGTTGTCGATTTTATATCATCATCACTTTCTTGATCATGCTTAAAATATTTTGTAGTTTCTTTGTCATCAACAAAATATTTTTGCTCAAAAAGACTCAACAATTTATCTAATTTTGTTTGATAACGATTAGTAATCCGTTTCACCTGAACAATAAAACTATCATGAGTTAATTTTTCTGCAAAATCACTCCTTTCAAGAATGAGTTTTTGATTGACTAAATCTTTATAATTTCTCTCGACTTTAAGACAAGGTGTTTCGATTTCAGGTAGATTAAAACCTAAAATATAAATCGTTGTAATCGGTAAAATGGTTGCTTTGTTATCAATCAAATCTTCTTTTTTGTATTGCTCCGCTAAATAATTTCTAAAACGCATCAAATCAATAAAATTTCTTGCTTTTTGAACTTCAATCAACACTTTTTTCAATTCACCTGTTTGAGTTTTTATAGTCGCAATAAAATCTAATCGAAAAACAGCAACGCCCACCAAATCATTCACATAAGTAAATTCTTGAGGTTTTACTTCTACATTTTCAATGACTTCATCTAAAAGAGTTCCAATAAAAAATTTAGCAACTTTGTCGCTTTCCATTAATTTTTTGAAAACAACATCATAAATTGGATTGGCTATTAACATAGTTTTATTTTTTTTCGTTTAATTTATATTTAATTTCTTAATTTATTTATTCTTTCAAAACGAACTAATTCCCACCCGGCAAATCATATCCTGTAACTTGTTCTAAAACCACAGTTACAATCGTAAGAATTAAAGCAAAAGAAGTTGCCCAAATAATTTGAAATAATAAATCACCAAAAATAACAAAACCATCTATCAAAAAAGATAAAAACATCACCAAAAAAGTATTGATAAAAAATGGAAAAGTTCCCAAAGTCATTAACGTAACAGGGAAAGATAAAGCACGAATAATAGGCTTGATAAATACATTTATTAATGCCATACAACCTGCCACCATAAAACCTGCTTCATAACTTTTAAAAGCAACTCCAACCACCAAAAAATTGGTAACAAAAACCGCTACAATAAAAATAAAGGCTTTGATAAAAATATTCATAAAATTTGTTTGTTGTTTTTTATTGGTCTAATAATTTTTGAGAAATTATTAGACCAAAATTTTTAAGAAGAGATATGAATTTAACTAAGTTTTAATAAACTAATCCACTTTTTGATTGACTTCCATTAATTTCAACCAATTCAATTTCGAATACTAAATCTTTTCCTGCTAATGCGTGATTAGCGTTCAAAACTACATATTCAGGGTGAATTTCTTTGATTGTTACTTGAAAAGGTCTTCCATCACCTGCATCTGCATTCAAAGGCAAACCTATTTCTATCGGCATACCTGCAGGTAAATCTGCTTTATTAACAGGAAAAAGTTTAGTTTCATCTTCCATTCCATAAGCGTCTTCTGGAGCGATTTGAACGCTTTTTTTGTCGCCTATTTTCATACCTAAAATACCCGCTTCAAATCCCGGAATCATCATTCCTCTGCCCATTGTAAAGGCTAAAGGCTCACGTCCTTCTGAAGAATCAAAAATAGAACCATCAAGAAGGCGACCTGTGTAATGCACTTTTACTGCATCGCCATTATTGGCTTGTACCATAACAAATTATATTAAAATTTATAAATATGATGCAAAGTTAGTGTATTTTATCCAAAAATTATATCTATTTTTTAGAAATTATTTGAGAATATTTAAAAAATAAGTAGAAAAAAAAAATTTTGATTTTATTTGTGATAAAAAATATTTATTTTTGTGAAAAAAATAAAATGAAAAAAATAATTGGTGCTTTTTTATTGTTTTTATTGTGCCAAAGTTGCTCGGTTAGATATGGTTTTACAGGGGCAAATACTTTAGCAAAAACTATTTTTATAAGCAATTTTCAAAATCGTTCTACGGGAGGTCCGCCAAGTTTAAATATTGATTTTACCGAAAAATTAAAAGAATATTACCAAAGAAATTCTTCTTTGAGAATTATGGACAAAAAAAACGAAGGCGAATTAGCAGTTTTAGGAACTATTTTGGGTTATACAATGTCTCCAATTGCTGCCACTGCTGACCAAGCCGCACAAAATAGATTAACTATTACAGTAGAAGTTGATTTTATCAATACATTGGAACAAAAAAAGAATTTTAAACAAAATTTTTCTTTTTATTCTGATTTTCCACCCAATCAAAGTCTTTCACAAGTAGAAGGTGGAAAAATAAACGAAATTTTAGAGCAAATTATTTTAGATATTTTTAATAAAACGGTCGCAGATTGGTAATTATTTTAGACTATTTTTCATACACTTTTTATAAACTTTTTATTCAATATGAAAGCATATATTTTTCCCGGACAAGGCTCACAATTCAGTGGAATGGGCAAAGACTTGTACGAAAATAATTCGAAAGCAAAAGAATTATTTGAGCAAGCAAACGAAATTTTAGGATTTAGTATCACAAATGTTATGTTTGGAGGTACTGATGAAGAATTAAAACAAACAAAAGTTACTCAACCTGCTATTTTTTTACATTCTGTTGTGATGGCTTTGGTGGCGGATAATTTTCAGCCTGATATGGTGGCGGGACATTCTTTGGGCGAATTTTCTGCTTTGGTTGCCAATAAAACTTTGTCTTTTGCTGATGGATTGCGTTTGGTTTCGCAACGTGCCTTAGCAATGCAAAAAGCCTGTGAAGCAAATCCTTCTACCATGGCAGCAGTTTTAGGTTTGGAAGATGATATAGTAGAAAAAATTTGTGCAGAAATTACAGAGGAAATTGTGGTGGCTGCGAATTATAATTGCCCAGGTCAATTAGTGATTTCGGGGACATTCAAAGGCATCGAATTAGCGGCAGAAAAATTGAAAGAAGCAGGGGCAAAAAGAGTTTTAACTTTGCCTGTTGGGGGTGCTTTTCATTCGCCTTTGATGGAATCTGCTCGAACAGAATTAGCCTCAGCGATTGAAAGTACGACATTTTCAAAAGGCGTTTGTCCCATTTATCAAAACGTAAATGCTTTGCCTTTTATTGAGGCAAAAGATATTAAAAATAATTTGATAGCACAATTAACGGGTGCAGTAAAATGGACGCAAACCGCCCAAAATATGATAAAAGATGGTGCTTTACAATTTATTGAAGTTGGACCTGGAAAAGTTTTACAAGGTTTAGTCAAAAAAGTAAATAAAGAAGCAGAAGTAAGTTCGCTTTAGAAATAATCAAAAATTTTGATTATTAGAAATTATTTTTAGTATCTATAAATTGAGTAGAAATAGTATTTCTCTGAAATAAAAAAATAAAATTTCGGCTAAAGCCAAGAATTGAATTTTATATTATCCTCCAGATAAATCTGGAGGCAATTCAAAAAATACGTTTTCATTGCCCGCATAAATTTCCCAAGAACCAAAAAAAATAAATTATAAAAAAACAAAAATGGCTTTTTTATTTCCAAAGAAGCCATTTTTTTATCTAAAATTTACTTATAATCATTCAACTAAATAGCCGTTTTTGTAACCACACTTACTGCTGCTACATTGAAAAAACCAACTGCTTTTTTGTTCGAATTATTATTTGTATTGATAATATTGGTACGTACATTTGAAGGAGGACGAGCAAATAAACCGCCATTTTGAAGTTGATTAGATGTTTCTTTCAAAAAATAATAAGTTTGCTCACTGATAGAATGAATCTCTGCACGAATTACGTCATTTTTATCAACAGGTGGAAGTCTTTCATTGACAGAGCGATTGCTATTATCCACAAAATCAAATGAATTTCTACGAATAGGACGAATATATGTGATACCATCAATCCCACCACCAGGATCAAAGGTAGCATCATACGCGGTGGTAATGGCTGTTGGACGATTATTATATTTCCCATTTTTAAAACCTTTTATCCAATAACAATCGCCCTTTCCTATCAAATCTCGGGCATATAATTCTGCAAAACGCCCCTTAATACCTGTTGGGTCATTACTTCTATCTTCTATTTGTAAAGAATCAATCAAGGGTACACGATTCATTTTTGAAATTGCTGTATAACTTTCTCCTTGATGTGTAACGCTCAAAGTAAAAATATCGCCTACTATACCAATTTTTTGACTGCCTGTTGGAGTCCAAATATAGTTTCCATTGTTACCATTATCAGTAAAATTAAAAATATTTCCTAATTGGTCTGTTACTCTTACAGTCGCATTTAACGCAGGTTTTGCGGGAGTATTATCCAAATAAGGAGAAGTAATCGTAAGCCTAATTGTTTGATTGCCATCTAAATTATTCACAAAAGCATCAATGGCTAATTGTGGCTCTCCTTCGCCCAAATCTACTTTAATTACATCTTCACAAGAAAATAATAAAAAAATAATAGACATTGAAACGATAAAAAAAATCTTTTTCATATAAAAAATAAAGTAAAAATAAGTTTAAAATAAAATTATAATTGTTCTGTTGATAAGTAATTATTTGCTCGAAAAAATTACATTTTTTCTTTTTAATATTTCTTTTTCATATTTTTTTTGTGTCGTGGGTTAAAATTTTTACGCTCAGGTTTTTTCTTATCTTTGGGTGATTTTTTATCTGTTTTTTTAGTTACTTTTGGTGGTCTGTTGCTTTCTTTTTTCTCGTGAAAAGCCCCTTTAAAATCAGGATCCTCTGCCTTTTTATGGTCATCAATGGCTTTTTTCATCTCTTGCATCTCTTCATGAGGCGTATAAGTAATTTCGACTACGGTAGGTAATTCAAATTCAGTAATTTTAGTTTTGATTAAATTTTCTATTTTTTTGATGTGGTATTCTTCCGCCATATTGACAAAAGTAATTGCTTCGCCTGTGTGATTGGCTCTGCCTGTGCGACCAATTCGATGCACATAATCTTCATACACAATCGGCACATCAAAATTAATCACGTGACTTACTGCTATCGCATCTATGCCTCTTGCCGCCACATCAGTGGCGACCAAAACTCTCACTTCTCCATTTTTGAAGGATTCCATCGCATTGATACGTGTGTTTTGACCTTTGTTAGCGTGAATAACTTTGATTAAATTATCATCATATTTTCTTACTAAATATTTATATAAATTTTCTGCATTTTTTCGAGTGCGTGCAAAAACCATTACTCTCGAAAATTTTTCTTCATCAGCCAAAAAATATTCTAATAAATTGATTTTGGTTTTCAAATTAGGCACTTTGTATAAACTTTGTGCGATGGTTTCGGCTGTCGTAGCAGAAGGCGTAATTTCAATTCTATGCGGAAATTCTAAAAATTCTTCTGTCAAACTAATTACTTTTTCGGGCAGAGTAGCAGAAAATAATAAATTTTGTCTTTTTTTGGAAGGAATTACTTCTAATACTTTTCGAATTTGGTGCATAAAACCCATATCCATCATTTTATCGGCTTCATCGAGTACCAAAGTTTTTATTTCTTTAAAAAATAATTCTCCTTTCAAATAAATATCTAACAAACGCCCGGGAGTAGCCACCAAAATATCTATGCCTTGATTGATAGCCGCAATTTGTGCTTGAATACCTGTGCCGCCATAAATACTTAAAATTCGAATATCTGTATATTTTGCCAAGTCTTGTAAATTTTTTGCAATTTGCATCGCCAACTCACGCGTAGGGGCAAGAATCAAGGCTTTTGGATACATACCTTGTGCATATTTTATTTTCATTAAGATAGGCAAACCAAAAGCAGCCGTTTTTCCTGTGCCTGTTTGAGCAATGCCTAATACATCATGCCCCGCCAAAGCCAACGGAATTACTTCGGTTTGGATAGGAGTTGGCATCGAATATTCCAACTCTTGACAAGCAGTCAAGAGTTGTTTATTAAGTTTAAAATCTTCAAAAGTCATATTGATTGTAAATTTAAGGAAGTATATAAAAATAAAAATTAGGATAAGAAAATATATATTTCCTAAAAAAGTGTGCAAATATAAGCAAATAAAAATTGTTTTGCAACGATTTTGAAATAGAAATAAAAAATTTCCTAAAAAAATATGCTTATTTTTTAGGAAGTTTTTTATAAATCTATCAAAAACAAAGAAAAACTATTTAGTAACCATAAGTCTTTTGACTATTTTTTGATTTTTAGTTTCCAACACAACTAAATAAACGCCACTTTTCCATTGACTTACATCTGCCAAAACTTCTATTTTATTTTTCTCCCTATTTATTTGGTTAGAGAAATCAAATATTTTTACACCAGTCATATCAGTTACATATATTGTTGAAGTATTGTCGTTTTCGTCTTCATACATATAACTAAAAGTAACTTGTTGATTGGCAGGATTAGGATAAATGCTAAGTTCACTCCTGATAACATTGTCTCGTGACTCTGCTGCTTGTTCTTCTTTCACAGGTTTATTATAATAGTGTGATACATTATATAAACCTTGTGAACAAGTAACTATCGGATTTGATGAAGACGCAGGTATTTCGCAATTTGAATACGTATTATCTTGATTTAAAGCCGGAATTATTTCAATTTCACTATTTATTTGTAATTCTGGATTTCCGTTAGGTAGTATCTCTACAGACATTCCAGCGAAAAATTTTTTATTAGGCAATGCCGCTGAAAAAGAAGGATTGATAGAAATGTCGATTGTTTGTTTAGCATATATATCAGTTGCCTCCCAACCTTCATAATCAATATGAACATTTTCTTGTTCTAAACTCATATTATCCGTCCTGTATTTGAAATATTTTAGCCAATCATCGTTGTTTAAACTTTTATCTTCTACTAAGTTTACATTATAACGATTGACATATAATATTTTGTCCATTTCTACGCCATTACTGTTTCTTGGTTGTAGTTTTGCTACTACTTTCACATAAACTTTTGGTAAGTTCTCTTGTGTAGATGAAGGCATAGTCCTAAAATAAACGGCATTTTGATAACGATTTTGATATGTACAACCCAATGGATAATAAGGGGTGTGATACATAGGAGTTGGTAAAGTTAAGGTTTTAAAGTTACCAAAAAGGCTTCCTCCTAATATTACTAGCTGATAATTTCCTACATAATTATCATTTATCATATTTTTAGCGTACATCTCACCTGTTCCATACAAACGTTGAGCACTGAAAGCGAAAGTAGTAGTCAAATCTTTATCAAAACGATGTGGTATATTGTCAATACCTTCGAATTCATAAGAAACACTAATTTCAGACTTCTCCAAATCAACATTCAAAGCAGGATTGATAATTACTTTTGGTACTTCATCAAACATAAAAAAATTATATCCCCATAAATTTGAATTCCTCTGAGCATTAGCTGTAGGTAATAGCAAACTTGAATATAAATCACCTAATCTGCCAATATTAATACTACGAATAGGCTGAACACGTGAATATTTCACTTTAGGTGGCTCAAGAACAGATAAAACACCTCCCAAATTAGGATAAATCGTTTTTTCGGTATATTGTTTTGTGCCTGACAAAGGGAAAGCCCCATTGAAGTTTTCGCTTCTGCCTTTGATAGTTCCTTGAGTTACATAAGAAATAAAAGATTTTGTACCACCTTCTTCCTCTGTCCCTGTAAACATTTTGACAATAGAATACAATGTACTGACCCCAGCAGAGATAGTACCTAATACTTCAACTACTTTACCCACACCATCTAAGACTTTTTTTAATGAAGCCACATTTTTTTTATGCTTATCATATTTTTTCATATAACTTATAAATTTACCTGAAAAGGGAAAAGGAAAAGATGAATAGTAGTTAATATTGTTAAAATCAAAGGCTTGACCATTAAAAGTAGGTAAAAACGCTTTCTCATACGCAGGTATAAAATCACCAAACCCTGATTTAACATCTTTAGAGACATTATAGGCTTCTTTGACAGTTTTTTCTACTGTCGAAGCAGTAGAAGCTATTTCAGAACCCAAACCCGCATTTTTTGTTTGATTGGCACCAACTCCTGACGGATTTAGTATCTCATTGCATTGCTGTTGCGGATCATTATAACTACATAAATTTACATTCGAACCTGTATCTATAAACAAAGAAAAATCTATAAATGGTTGTTGTAAATCAGTATTATCTCTACAGGCACAAGGGTCATAAGAAGTCGAAAATTCGGCAAAAAGCCAATAAGGAACAAGCGAAAGTACCTTTTGTGGAAAGGATATTTCTTTGATATTGTCTTTTTCTATGACAGTGGGCGAAGGATTGGAAATTTCACCAAAAAAATTAGGGGTATAATTTTGTGAACTATTTCGCATTTTGAAAGTCAATGTAGCGTTGTTAGCAGACAAAGGATCGACATTAGTTAAGTTGCTATATATTTGAGTAAGCAACAAAAATACTCGATATTTGCCTGTATAAGCATTGTAAAAAACAAAATAAGGATTAGGGACAGGTGTAGTGGGCGTACCTATGTTCTTTTTTATCAAACGCCAACCTTGTTCATAATAGAATATCCAAGGCACTTCCGTATTTACGCTACCTCTATTCAAATGCCTCACATTTACATTGTCGGGTGAAAAGAAAGGAGAGGCAAAAGTACTAAAAGTAGCACTTGTACTTGTATTTGTATATACTTCCCAATTTTTTGCGTTCAAAAAGTTATTGAGTTCTCTTTTCATTCCTTCTTCTTCATAAGGCAAAGTGCCTTGTCTTGTAACTACTCCGGGTGGCGGACCTGCATATTGATAAGGTTCGCAATCACCACCTGTGGCTGATTTTTCTTTTTTTTGCTGACTTTTTAAAATAGTTATGCTACATAAAAAGCATAACGAAACGATATATAAAAATTTCATACGTTAATTTTTTTTGATTTAAGGGATTCGATTGCCTACAAAAGTACGTGGAGGCATGATAGCACCCGTTACAGGATGTCTAAGTTGGTAATAAATGGTGATTTTATTGCTGTTTTTTTCATCTAACTTACCCCAACCTCTATTTTCTTGTAAAACGGCTGTATAATTAGTATTTATATAGGTTACTTGATGATTGTTATTATAGGTTAGAATTTGAGGATATAAGCATCTCATCAATGAAAAATATTTGTATTTTCCATCATCTCGAAAATTTATAGGTCCAACTATATACAATCCTCCTGACAAATTATCTATCCAAGTAAAATTCCCCCAATCATCAGCATTGTAACCACTATTCGGATTGCCTGCATAATAATCCCTATTATAAATATTAACATCGTAGATATTTGTCGGACTTTCTAAGTCATATCCTCTAAACTTACCAAAATAACGAGGATAAACAATCCTTTGCCCTTGATCATTACTATACTGAACAATCGTCAATTTTTTTATAAATATTAACATCGTAGATATTTGTCGGACTTTCTAAGTCATATCCTCTAAACTTACCAAAATAACGAGGATAAACAATCCTTTGCCCTTGATCATTACTATACTGAACAATCGTCAATTTTTTCGTAATTTTTTCGGTTTTGTTGGGTATATCTTGGTGGCATTTGTCATCCTCTGCATACTTGACGGTCAAAGAAATATCAATAGTAGTAGGTAAAAACTGATAATCTACGGCAAATCCCAAGGTTACTTTTCTGCCCAATCTTTTGTTAGGTTCTATGCCTATCTGCCATTCATACGAAGCTGCTCTTACATCATTTGCCTCAAATGTAATGGGTTGAGTAAAATCAGAATAAATCGTATCTGCCTCTACAGGTTCTAAAACCTCTACACCACTAAAATTTTGGTAGAATAACTTCGCAGTGATAGTAAAGTCAAGTTTAGCAGGGCAAGGCTCCACAGGGTCGTTTTTAGAAGGTTTGCAAGCTGCAAAGAGCAAGCAAACCAATAAAATATATAAAAATTTCATACGTTAATTTTTTTTTGATTTAAGGAATTCGATTGCCTACAAAAGTACGTGGAGGCATGATAGCACCCGTTACAGGATGTCTAAGTTGGTAATAAATGGTGATTTTGTTACTGTTTTTTTCATCTAACTTACCCCAACCTCTATTTTCTTGTAAAACTGCTGTATAGTTGGTATTTATATAGGTTACTTGGTTATTATTATTATAAGTTAGAATTTGAGGATATAAGCATCGCCCAAGTGAAAAATATTTAAATTTAACTCCATCACGAAAATTTACAGGTCCGACTATATACAATCCTCCTGACAAATTATCTATCCAAGTAGAGTTTCCCCAATCATCAGCATTATAACCACTATTGGGATTACCAGCATAATAATCCCTATTATAAATATTAACATCATAGATATTTGTCGGACTTTCTAAGTCGTACCCTCTAAACTTACCAAAATAACGAGGATAAACAATCCTTTGTCCTTGGTCGTTATTGAATTGAACAATTGTCAATTTTTTCGTAATTTTTTCGGTTTTGTTTGGGATATTTTGGTGGCATTTGTCATCTTCTGCATACTTCACGGTCAAAGAAACATCAATGGTCGTTGGTAAAAACTGATAATCTACAGCAAACGCCAAGGTTACTTTTCTACCTAATCTTTTGTTAGGTTCTATGCCTATCTGCCATTCATACGAAGATGCTCTTACATCATTTGCTTCCAGCGTAATACCTGCGTTGGCATTAGAATAAATCGTATCTACCTCTACAGGTTCTAAAACCTCTACACCACTAAAATTTTGGTAGAATAACTTCGCAGTGATAGTAAAGTCAAGTTTAGCAGGGCAAGGCTCTACAGGGTCATTTTTAGAAGGTTTGCAAGCTGCAAAGAGCAAGCAAACCAATAAAATATATAAAAATTTCATACGTTAATTTTTTTTGATTTAAGGAATTCGATTGCCTACAAAAGTACGTGGAGGCATGATAGCACCTGTTACTGGATGTCTAAGTTGGTAATAAATCGTGATTTTATTGCTGTTTTTTTCGTCTAACTTACCCCAACCTCTATTTTCTTGTAAAACGGCTGTATAATTGGTATTTATATAGGTTACTTGATTATTATTATTATAAGTTAGAATTTGAGGATATAAGCATCTCATCAACGAAAAATGTTTAAATTTACCAGAATCTCTAAACTTTATAGAACCAACTACATACAGTCCTCCTGACAAATTATCTATCCAAGTAGAGTTTCCCCAATCATCAGCATTGTAACCACTATTCGGATTGCCTGCATAATAATCCCTACTATAAATATTAACATCGTAGATATTTGTCGGACTTTCTAAGTCATATCCTCTAAACTTACCAAAATAACGAGGATAAACAATCCTTTGCCCTTGATCATTACTATACTGAACAATCGTCAATTTTTTCGTAATTTTTTCGGTTTTGTTTGGGATATTTTGGTGGCATTTGTCATCCTCTGCATACTTGACGGTCGAAGAAATATCAATCGTTGTAGGTAAAAACTGATAATCTACGGCAAACGCCAAGGTTACTTTTCTGCCCAATCTTTTGTTAGGTTCTATGCCTATCTGCCATTCATACGAAGCTGCTCTTACATCATTTGCCTCAAATGTAATGGGTTGAGTAAAATCAGAATAAATCGTATCTACCTCTACAGGTTCTAAAACCTCTACGCCACTAAAATTTTGGTAGAATAACTTGGCAGTGATGGTAAAGTCAAGTTTAGCAGGGCAAGGTTCTACAGGGTCATTTTTAGAAGGTTTGCAAGCTGCAAAGAGCAAGCAAACCAATAAAATATATAAAAATTTCATATATGCTTACTTTTTTTCTAATTGTTCCACTCTTTTTTTCAGTGCATCATTTTCTTTTTTCAATTCAATCAAATACAAAGTCAATTCTTCAATTTTTTGCATTTGAATTTTGTGCATTTCTGTGAGTTCGTATCCTTCTTTTTTAATTTCTTTTTCAGAAGGTACATCAGGAAGATGTTTATTTGTTTTGATAAATTTTTCTACTTCTTCGAGAGAGCGTAGTTTGTAACTTTCATCAAAAACAAAATCTGCCCAGCCATTGGCTGCTGCCAAATCTACTTTTACTCTTTCTGTTCTGATACCATCTTTGACAAACAATCTATAAGTTCCTGAGCCAAAATTAGGTTTTACGCCTATACCTACAATCACGTCAGGATAGTCGGTTGCACTGGCTGACCCTGTTATGGTTTGTTTCACAATAAGACCTGTAGGATTTCCTTGTAAGCCAATGCCCACAATCCCAGTATTAGAACCTATGTAACCCATACCTGTTGGGATACCATTGGTGGTTGTTCCCCAAGTACCAATTTCTGTTTTACTTAGTTCTTGATTGGGTACAGGAGCAAATTCTTTTACGTTTGAGATTTCTATTTTTGCATTATAAAAACCTGTAATACCTGAAAACTCTGCAATAGGATAAACTCCATTGGTAGTTCCTACTTTTAATGATGTACCCAAATTACTACTGGGTATATCTGTTCTGATACTTAACCTTTTATCAGTTTTGATATTGTTGGTAGTAGTAGGTGTTATTTCTGTAAAATATTGTTGTGCCATACCATTTTGACAACCGACAGAAATTAAATAAATAACAAAGATAAGACTGAAAACTAACTTTTTCATGGTTTTTTTTTAAGAAGATGAATATATTATTTTAACTAATTTTTTACAAGTGCAAAGGTAAATATATAGATAGATATATCCAAAAAAAATGTATTTTTTTGTAAATAAATGAAAATTATTTTTGTTTTATGAAGAATAAGAGCCAGAATTAACTGCTTACTATACTAAAAAAACTTCCCAAAAAAATAGTTATTATTTTTAGGAAGTTTTTTATAAATCTATCAAAAACAAAGAAAAACTATTGTAAATCGCTCGCTTTTCTTGGTAATATTTGTCTTGTCGTTGTTGTTGGTGGTGGTGTAGTAAATACAGACGCAATACCTTTTGGGCTTAAATTTGTGCCTGTTGGTAAAACGGTCATTGCCCACAAAACCGAAGATACACTTCTAAAAGTAGTGGTATTCATGCCATCTGACATTTGTACATTTCCGCTATACGTAAGTGTGCCATTTGCTGCTGGAAACCTTGCTCCTGTTACCATTACTAATTGTGATTCATATAAACCAGCATTGATTTCAGAAATTGTAGCTGTTCTAAAAGACAATGGAGCGGTACCTACTTTTGTAGAATTTGTTAGAGCAATTCCCACTGTTCCTTTGGTAGCCTGCAATAATCCACTAAATAAACTTAAATCTTGCATTTGTAAACCAACTTCTATTTCATCGCCTTCTGTGTAAGGGTGAGCAGCCGCAAAACGTATCGTAATTCCTGCACTTCCATCTTGCATCGTTAAATTTTGTGCATTAAAATTTGTACCTGTTCCACTGATAGAAGTTACTACGCCACGAATTTTGATAGCATTTGAAATAGTTATAGAAGGGGCTAAAAACATCATTCTTACATCGGCAATATTGGTTCGAGTACCCGGTAATATGACAATCGGAGGTACCACAACACATCTTTCGCCTACTAAACCACTAAAATCAGTTTCCAAAATAACATTAATTTGTGCTACAGTTCCAAATCTTGAAACTCTACCTCGTATCGAACCAAAACCATTGGGTACTTTTGAGTTCGAATAATTGGAGTCAAAAGGTGTAAAAACAACAATCGTATTTCCTTGACAATCTTGTAAAGTTCTACTTCCGCCACCATTTCCACTCGTTCCGTTAAAAACTTTATTCGTATCTAAAGGAATAAATTGAACTCCATCAATCTGCACATAAGAGCCAATATATTTATCAGGATTTGCCTTTGCTTCTAACAACGAAACATTTTGTGCAGTTGGTTCAGGCTCTACTTTATCAGCACAATTATAGAAACCAAAAGAAACTATAATGATGACCATAAAGATTAAAATATTTTTTTTCATATTATTTATAATTAAAAATTATTGAACAATTTTATTATGGTAAATCACTTGTGTTTCGAGGTTGAATTTGTCTTGATGCTCCATTTCGTCCTCCAATTCCTTTTATATTGACCACAGTTGTTCGCAAAGGAATATTAGAAAAAGTAGCAGCAGTATTCGTTCTACAAACGCCTGTCAATGCACCTACGGTAAAGTTTTGATTGCCTGAATAAGTTCCTGCACCAAAAGTTACTCCATTGATTTGGATTAGTTGTGATTCGAAAGCATCAGAATTTAATTCTGTAATCGTAATTACTTGTGGAGTTGGCATAGGATCAACTCCTGTACCTAAATCATTTACGTCAGAAATATCAATACTACCAATTTGCATTTGGTCGTTAAATTGTGCTACTAATTTTCCTAATAAATTTACCTCTACCGTTTCTCCCATAGCAAAAGGAAAAGGACTTGAACCACTTGTTGCCGCACTCAAACGAAAAGTCATTCCGCCTGTCGCATCTTGAATTACAAAGTTTTGTCTTTGTGTAGAAGCGCCTGTTACATTATTAGCAGTCCAATCAGAAATAACTACGCCACGCACTCTCACACTACCTATTACTGAACCTATTCCTAAATTTCTAATATTAGCAATCGTTTCAAGTGTAGTAGCACAAACCGTAGGTACAATATTACATCTGGCATTTGTCATACTCGAAAAATCACTTTCTTTCGTGATATTTAATTGTGGTTGTCCTGTCGGTCCGATACTAATCACACCTCTCAAAGTTCCACTTCCACTTGGCACAATAGAACCCACAAAAGATGAAAGTACATCAGTATAAACTGTAAATGAATTACCCGCACAATCTTGAAATAAACGAGTGGCTACTCCATTTGGATTAGTTAAATTTTGACCTACATAAGAGCCACCAAAAAATTTTCCTACGTCATCTGCAATAAACTGCACATTATCAATCCTTACATATTTTCCTTTGTATTTACTAAGACTGCCTTTTAAATCACATAATGTAACTAATTGACCATCAGCAACTACTTCTGTGTCTTTACCACAAGCGGTTAAAAAGACTACTAAAATCAAAGTAATAAAGAAAAAATTAAAATATTTTTTCATACATTTTTTATTTTTTTAAATGAATATATTTTTAATTAAATTGACATTGTTGCTGTTATGCTGTATGTTCTTCCTAAATAATATTGAGAGAACGGAGATAAATAGCCCGGAGTAGGTTCGTTTGAATCAATAATAAAACGTCTGTCTGTAATATTATTCAAATTAATTCTTAATTGGAATGTGCTACGAGTTTTTTTATCTAATCTCCAAGATTTACCCATAAAAAGGTCAAAAGTAATGGCTTCAGGCAACGGTTTTAACGCATTGACATAACTATCATTCGTCAAACGAGTTTCTGCATTAAAATCAGAATATAATCTTCCATAATAATTACCATTCAGACCAAGATACCAAAACTTTTTACCACGATAACGCAAATTGATAGAGGAAGTAGTTTGTGGAACTCCTCCTACTTTTAAATTATCAGCATAAACAGTCGCATTAGTTGCCAAAGGAACAGAAGTAACAGGGTCAGCCAATACTTGTGCCGTTGGATTACCTAAATAACGCCAATCTCCTACCGAAATCATACCTTGTACTGCCAAAGCGGGCATTGCTTGCCAATTAAAATCTAACTCAATACCTCTATGCAAAGCATTTACATTCGATAATTGAAAGTTTACAAAATCCGAAACATTGCTAAATTGACTGGTTAAAAATCCTTGCGTATAAGAATGATTACGCCATTCTGTGTGATAAGCATTGATATTGATAGCCAATTTTGGAGCGCGATAACCATATCCTAATTCAATAGAAGTAATTTCTTCGTTATTTAGATTGCCACGTACTAAATTTGTTACACGATTATCCACAAAAGCATTTTGGAAAAATGGTGCGCGTGTAAATCGTCCTACATTCAAAAACGTATTATGACGACCTGTAATTTTATAATTTGCTCCTGCTTTTAACGTATAATTATTGAATGTATAAAGCGGAGAAAGTCCAAAAGAATTATCAGGATATTTTCCGTTCCATACTTTTCCATTGCGTTGAAAATCATTATACACATAATTCGCAGTTAAAAATAAGTCTAAATTTTTGATAGGAGAATATTCGGCTTGCACAAAAGCCCCCAACCAACGCACCGTTCCATTATAATCATACCCAATTCTATCGCCTTCTCTTGCTGTTCTGTTTGGTATTTGTAGATTATTATCAGAATTATTATTATTTCTATCCACATCTAACCAAAAATCACCACCCAATAAATTATTCACTCTTTGATAGTGAAAACCACGATACCAACGCCAATCAAGCCCTCCTGTAATACTTAATTTATCGTTTATATCAGCATTTAAAGTCGTAATCGCTCCTGCCCATTGATGATTATTCACAGATTCACGAATCATATATTGTGAACGGTTGCCTGAAAGAGGTAAGCCCGAACCATTGGCATTTTGAATAGTTGTAAAGTTTGCTCTATTTTTTGATTCTAATAAATCAAAATTTAATTGAAAAAGGTCAGGATTACTATTAACAGTCGTAGGATTTGGTATTATATCAAAACGAAGTCCTGTAGATGTTCTATCCAAGCCTGTTCCACCTGCATTTGCCCAAGAATAATACAAAGCAGTAGAAAGTGTTATTTTACTTGTAATATCCCAATAATGATTCAAAGAAAACATTGGTTTACTACTACTGTTAATATTACTATTCATCGTTCCACCTCTATAATTTCCCCAGTTTGGATTATAAGTAGTGCGACCAACTGTGGCATAACTTTCATCTGTAGCACGTCCACCTCTGGCGTTATTTTGTAACACTCCAAAGCCTGTAAGCATAAATTGATGATTTTTGACGCGTTTATGAACAGACAAAAAATAACTCCAAGAATCTACATTGGTGCCTTCTCTAAAACCATCTCCCCAACGACGTGCTACAACGGCAGTGGCAGCCCAATCACTTTTTGATAAACCTGTTGAGTATCTCCAAGTACTTGCGTGTTGAAAAGCACGATTAGAAAAAGTTTGCGACATCCTCGCTCCTTTTCTATGTTCTGCAGGATTGGTGATAATATTCATCGTTCCACCTACTGAACTAATTGCCAATTTACTTACGCCCAAACCTCTTTGCACTTGTTGATTACGGGTTACATCTTGTAATCCGTTCCAATTTGCCCAAAAAACTCGTCCATTTTCCATATCATTCACAGGAATTCCGTTGAATAATGTGGCTGTATTTTCAGAGGTAAAACCACGCACACGAATTTGAGAATCTCCCCAACTTCCTCCGCCTGTATTGACAAATACGCCGGGCGTAGATTTTAATATTTCGGGGAAATCTTGTGCGCCCATTTTTTCTTCAATTTCTTGTTGAGAAATGGTCGCAATCGGGGTAGGTGGTTGTCTTTTGCCATCTATCATACTGGCAAAAATTTCTACTTCTTCTAATCCGAGTGCTTTTTCTTCTTTTAATAAAGTAGTAGGAATGATAGTTTCTACATTATTTTGGACTTGAATTCCTTTTAATGTATCTGAAACATAACCAATCAAAGATATAATTACATCATATCTTCCTGCAGACATACCTTTGATGATATAGTTTCCATCTAAATCGGTAACTGCTCCTTGCACTGTGCCGAGCAGACTTACGGTTGCTCCGACTGCATCTTCAGCTTGCCCTTGGTCAGAAATGGGGGGGGTCTGAATTTTCCCTTTGATGGCGGTTGATTGTGCTAATAAGTTTTGTGAAAAACAAATGATACACAAAAAAAGTAAAATTTTTTTCATTGACAATCTTTTTTTTTGCAAAAGTAATAAACTTTCTTTGAATACAAAAATTAAGTGTATTAAATAATTGTGAAATAAAATGAAAATCATTTTTTAACGGATAAATTTCAAAAAAATAAAAATATGTTAAAAGTTTGGAACAATTTTAATTTGTTTTAGGTTATAGTTACGAGTTATGATTAACTTCTTCTTTTTTTTAACATAGATATTTAAAAAAATCTTTATATATGAGTATGCAATCTGTTATATCAGACAAAAATGTAGTTGTCAATTATATTCCTGAGAAATCTATTTTGATTTGCGAACTATTAGTTGAGTTTATCACAAAAGATAATTTTGTAAATTTATTTACAGAAATGGGCGAGTTTATCAAAAAAAATCACGTCAAAAAAATGATTTTTGATAAAAGAAATATGAGAGTTTTTGACCAAAGTTCTATGGAATGGTACCATATCCATTGGAAACCTGAGATGAAAAAATATGGTTTAAACTCATATAGAAAAATCCTACCTAATGATTTGATTTTTGAAACGAGTGTAAAATTAGGAAAACAAAAAATTGCGAAAGAAAATCCAAATTTTAAATTCGAAGATTTTGATATTCAATATTTCAAAACATTAGAAGAGTCTATTGAAAATTAAATTGAAAATGCAAACTTATGTTTGCATTTTTTTGGGTTTATTTAGATATTTTCTAATTAAAATCAAGTAAATTTTTAGATATTAAAAAAACTTCCAAATACATAAACTTTTTTCACTTATCATCCATTTATTGATGCAATTAGTACATTTGAAGAATTTTTTTATATTTCTTTTTGTTGTGTTTTCTGTGATTGTTATATTTGTGTATAATTCACAAAATTTACCAAAGTTACATTTTTTTCATTTTATGAGTATATTTTTAGGTATTTTAGGAGTAGTTCGTTCTATTTATTGCGTAGGATCGCCTAAAAAAGAAAAAACAAATATAGACCAAAATTAGGTCGGCAATAATTTCCTATGAACCTAAAAATTAAGAAAATATTGTAAATCAATCGTGGTTATTAATGTCTATATATGAATATCTTTTTATTTTGAAAATATAGAAAATATCTATTTGAGAAACATAAAAAATTTCGGCTTAAGATAAGAATTGAATTTTACATTAACCTCCAGATAAATCTGAAGGCAATTCAAAAAAAAACATTTCAAAAAAAAATTATTTTCTGCACAAAGTTCCCAAGAATCAAAAAAAAATTACAAACTATTTTTTTCATAACTTACAACTCAAAACTATCCCCGCGTTTAGGAACAATCGTATTTTCAAAGCCTTCATTGATGAATGTTTTTTGTAACTCTAACATAGTATTATATTCGCCATGCACCAAAAATAATTTTTTCAATTTTTTTGTATCTTGATAGTGAGCAAATTTAATCAAATCATCTAAATCTGCATGCCCGCTAAAAACATCACTTCCTTTTACTTGTGCTTTTACGGTAATATCACTTTTTTTTCCTTTGATAACTTTTTTGCCATTCATTAATTCATAACCCAAAGTTCCTTCTGCGGCAAATCCAATCATAAAAATAGTTGCTTTTGGATTTTCTAAATTCATTCTTACGTGATGCTCAACTCTCCCGCCCTGAATCATACCTGAGGAAGAAATCACAATACAAGATTCATTTATTTTCGCTACTTTTTTGCTATCTTTCATATCTTCTACATAAATTAAATTCTCAAAATCGAATAAATTTACGTGATTTTTTGAAAATTCTTTTGCTTCTTCATTCAACCAAGACACATATCTTTGATAAACTTGTGTACTTTTAACCGCCAAAGGACTATCTGCATAAATTTTGATAGGCGGCAATTTGCCAGCAACTCTTAATTTATGTAACGTATAAAGCATCGCTTGTGTACGCCCCACACTAAACGCAGGAATGATTAATTTACCTTTTTCGACCACACACGCATTGTGAATAATATCAAAAATTGCCTCTTCGGGAGTTCTTTCGTCTTTGTGTTGTCTATTGCCATAAGTCGATTCACAAATCAAATAATCTACTTCGGGAACTACCGCAGGATCAACCAATAAAGGATAATTATGCCTTCCAATATCTCCTGAGAAACATATTTTTTTAACTTCTCCTTTTTCTTTTACTTCTAAAAGCAAATGCCCAGCCCCTAAAATATGCCCTGCAGATATAAAAGTCATATCGATATTTTCGTTTAGTCTTATTTTTTTATCGAGTAAAACTGTTGTAAAATAATCTAATGTTTCATTTACTTGCTTTTGCAAATACATACCTTCTATATCGGCTGCTCTTTTGATTTCAATTTCGGGAGATGTTTTTTTATCTTTTCGGTTTCTTTTTTTACGTCCTTCGGCGTTTATTCTTTTTAATCTGCTTTGGTTTAAAGAAGCGGCATCTTCTAATAAAAGTTTTGTAAGTGCAAAAGTTGGTTCGGTACAAATAATTTTACCCTCAAATCCTTCACGAATTAAATTAGGTAAATAACCCGTATGGTCAATGTGTGCGTGTGTTACAATCACCGCACTAAGCATAGAAGGCTCAAAAGGAAAAATACCGAAGTAGTCTTCTGGATTGTAGTCTTTGCGTTCCATATCTGTTCCACAATCAATCAGAAGCCTAATATCATCTTCCAATTCGAGTAAATACATACTACCACTCACTTGACGCGAAGCACCCCAAAATGTTAATTTCATATCAAAATAAAAAATAATTACAATATATGCAAAGGTAAGCATTTTTTTTGAAAAATAACTAATATTTTTGCTAACAATTTTTATTTTTTTATCGACTATAATTTTTTAACAAATTATTATAGAGAATATTATTTATATTTATTCTAAATTACAAAAAAATATTCCGTTTTTTTTGGTAATACCAAATTATAGTCTGACCTTTGTGCCATAGTTTAATTTTTTAAATATTTACTGAAATGTTACTTATAAATATTCACAACAACACCTACTCACTGACAAGTGCATTTACTCAACCTAACATTGAGGCGTGTGCGGCTATGTTATGGTTAGATGTAACACGTGATAAAAAATCAGTATTAAAAGGAAATAAACAGGGCGATGAAGTGCCAATCCATTTGAATTTAAAAACAATAAATTTAAAAACAATAAACATTAAAAGTTTATTACATTGGTAACAACTTCTTTTTTTTATATGTATAGTAATATGCAAAAAAATAGCCCCAAACTTTAAATAATAAGTTTAGGGCTATTTTTTTGTTGGGTTCTTAACCTTTTTAAACGTAATCAATGATACAACACACAATTCCGTAAAAAAAACAATCAAAAATAAAACTTGTTTTTTTTGCAAAAAATTTTAATTTAAAACTATGTTAAGCTTTTTTAGCACAACACCGAAACAAAAAAAACAAATCGTAACAGCCGTAAAATTGACCGCAATTTGCTTGCACGCAGATTGGTGCGAAAACAGTAGAGCGTTAATGAAATATTATGAAAACTTGAAAAATAAATTTGATGGACAAGACATCTTATTTGTTACGTTAGATTTCACAAACCGAACCACAAGGCATCAAGCTTCGTTATTGGCAACGGCTTTGAACGTCCATGAACAAGTAGTAGAATATGATGAAACAGGCATAATATTGTTGGTAACGCAAATACAAACACGTAAAGCCACTATCAGAAAAACAAGTGGCATATTAGAAAGAACTATGACTTTTGACGAAATGGCAAGTGTAGTTAAAAATTTGTTGAACGACTAAAAACTAAATCATAATGGTAAAAAATTTAATTTGTTTTTTTAGATGAAAACTTCCCAAAAATTAAAAATAATGGGAAGTTTTTTTGTTTTTAATTTTGAGTATTTTTTGAAGTTAGATTGGTTAATTTTATTTACTTTCTTTCCTGATAAAATTTTTTAGTATAATTTTTTGTATGATAATAAATAAAGTAACAGAGATTTTATTTATAATTTTATGCCAATTAGTCCACTTTATTTGTTAAAAATTGTAATTATTTTGGTACAAAACAATTTTTCATGGTTTTAATGAGAGTAACAATTTTTTAGTTGGGTAGAGTAGCGTTTTTATCAAAACATTTCGTAATTTTTGGTAAAATATTATAAAATTAAACCTTTTCTCAAAATAAAAAAATATTAAAAATCAAGGTATTACAAAAGATTATATAAAAGTATTTTTTGTCTTTTTTATCGATTTTTTATCAAAAAATATAAATACTAATATTTTAAAATAAAATATTTTTAAAATTTTTGGATATATTTTTGCAAAAACAAAAAAAAGCTTACATCTTTGTACTTTATATAAAATAAATACATTTTCACACAAAAATATCTATACTTATTTTTTTCTTACATATATAAAATATGGCAAAACTTAAAAATATTATCCGACAATTAGCACAGGAAGATTTTGAGAATATCTATCAAGATTTAGCAAAAAACAATGCTGAAAAATCTGCTTTCTTACTCAAATATATTTATCAAGAGCAACTTTCTGATAGCAAAATCATGAAAGAATTGAACGTCAATACAAATGCTTATTACACATTACGCTCTCGATTAAATCAAAAAATTGAAGAATATTTATTGCAACAAATCGAAAGCCCACGCACAGATGTATTGCGTAAAGTAGCCAATATCAACGAAATTATTTTTACTAAAAAAAGAACGATTGCGATTGCAACGCTCAAAAAATTAGAAAAAGAATTGTTAGATTATGACCTTTCTAACGAATTGATGCTGGTTTATAAGACTTTAAAGAAACTTCATATCCACACGCCTGAATATTTTGAATATTCACAATTTTATAATCAACACGTGGCTTATACGTTAGATGTAGATAAAATTGAATTTTATATGGCAGAATATTTTAAAAAATATGGGGCATATAGTTTCACTTTTGAGGAATCTGAAAAATTAGAATTGGTTTTATTGAATAAAGAAATTATTACTATTTGTAAAAAATATCCAACTTCACGCCGTTTGTATGTGTATCAAAGTTGCGTCAATATTTTTCATCGTTTGTTTGTAGAAGCAGAAGACGAAATGATAGACGATGGTATCGAACCTATCGAAGATATTTTGACCTCTGTAGAGCAAACTTTTTCGCAGTACGGTATGGATAGTATTTATTTTCATTTAGGTATTGTGTTCCAATATTTAAGATTAGAGTATTACAATCATTATAAATTATATCGCAAAGCCGAGAAATTTTTTGATGAAGTTAATGATTCGTCTGCGTCATTACTTTCTTCTTATAGTATGTTTACTTATCCTGCTCGTTTTTTATTTACAAAATTAGAAAGACACACAAGAGCGGGTACTTTGGACACGATGTATGAAGAAAATCACGGTTTGTTTATTGATTTTGAGGCAGATATTGAAAATACGCCACAATATGTCAGTTATATTTGTTATAGAGCCATTTGCCAATTTTATGCGGGCAAAAATGATGAGGCTGTGCGTTGGTTGAATAGACTTTTGAATGATGTAAGCCTTAAAAAATTCCCTTATGTGAGTTTAGAAATTAAATTATTTTTGGGAATTTTATATGTTTTGGTCAAAGATGAAGAACTTTTATCACAACTTTTGACAAGTTTACAAAGACAAGTCAGAATTTTAAGCAAAGAAACTTGCATTCATGCTGTTTTGATTACAAAATTATTAAAATTAGCTACTCAACCCAACAAACTCGAAAGAGAAACACGTATTGGTTATTTATTTGAAAAAATAAAAAAGACGTTGCCAACCAATGTTTTTTGCATCACAAAATACTTAAAATTTGATGAAGAATTATTGAAAAAAGTATTGTAATTGCACTAATTTTATTCCCATCAATCCGCAAAATTTATCTCAATTTTGCGGATTTTATACAAAAAAAATGAAAATTTTAGATTGGTATATTCTGAAAAAATTTCTCTCTACTTATATTTTTATTATTTTAGTTTTTTCTGGTATCTTGATTGTGATTGATTTAGCAGAAAAAATTGAAAATTTTAGAAAGCCTGATTTAACGGCTTGGCGTATTTTTTCTGAATATTATATTTATTTAATTCCACATTTTACAAGTCAATTAAGTCCTCTTATTATTTTTATTACGGCGGTTTTTGTAACTTCTCGATTGGCTTCTCACACCGAAATTGTGGCTATTTTGAGTTCGGGAACGAGTTTTTTTAGAATTTTAAGACCTTATTTTATTGGCTCATCTGTGATTGGATTGATGATTTTTTATTTGTATGGATATTTGGTGCCACATACCAACAAAAAAAGACACGATTTTGAAAATAAATATGTGCGTGATAAATTTATTTTTAAAGATATAAATATTCATCGACAATTAGCCCCCAATATTTTTGCTTATATTCATTCTTATGATAATCCAACGCAAACAGGTTATCGTTTTACTTTGGAAGAAATAAAAGGCAAAGATTTAGTTGCCAAAATAGAAGCACCAAGAATTATTTGGAATCAAAAAAAACAAAAGTGGTCAATGGAAAGCTATAGATTAAGAACTATCAAAAATGGAGAAGAAAAAATGACTTTTGGCACTGCCTTAGATACTACTTTGGCAATGACTCCCAAAGATTTTGAATCAAAACATTTACAAAATGAGCAATTAACGATTACAGAATTATCAGAAATGATAGTAGAAATGAAAGCAAGGGGAGAAGCAAATATAGAAAATTTGATTATTGAAAAATATTTGAGATATGCGTATCCTTTTTCTATTATCATTTTGACGGTGATTGGAGTGATTATCTCTGCGCGTAAAGTGCGTGGCGGGACAGGAAAACAGATTGCAATTGGCTTTGCTTTGGCAATTTTATACGTTTTTTTGATAATTGTATTTAAGAATTTTGCTCAAAAAGAAGGTTTCCCACCTATTTTAGCGGTTTGGTTGCCTAATATTATTTTTGGAATGATTGGATTTTATTTGTATTTTAAATTACCAAAGTAAATATAAAACAAAAAAATAATTACAAATATTATCGATAATATTTGTAATTATTATAAAAAAATACTATATTTGTTAAAAAAATTAGATACTCTCATTAAAAGTGTGGAAAAATTATTTTGTACTAAAATAATCATAAATTTTTAACAAATAAAGTCTATTTATTTATATAAATTTACAACTAAATATCCTATTATTTGTTTAGAGAGCATATAAAAAATAAACTACCCAGTCAAAAAAACCTATTTTTAGCTCCCTCACCGCTATGGAGGGTTAGGGTGAGGCTTTTTGCTAAAATTATGCCCCGCCCTAGCACTCCCGAGGGTGAGGGAGTTTTTTGGGTATAATATTTTCTACTTAGTCCTTTAACACACAAAAAATTAACAAGTAACAAAATCTATTTTACTTTTTTGACATAAGAAATTTCGACTTCTACTTTTTCAGTGCCATCAATGCCTAATTTTTGATACACAGAAGGAGAAACTTGCAAAATAACATCTTCACCTACGCCTGTAGGATTTAATTTTGCTGCCACTTCTACCATTGTAATCTTACCATTTTGCATATTTTTTACCACCAAAGTAGTACCAGGTTCAATATCTCTATGCAAAGCCGCTTGATTTTTTGGACTTGGAATATCAGGAATCACTTGTGCATATCCTGTTTGCAAAATTGTGTTCAAATCAGTAGGCGTTATTACTTGATTATTGCCTCCAAAACTTGGATTGATAACTGTATTTTCATCTTTTTTAGGTAAATTATCTGCTACCACATTCCCACTACCACGTAATAATGGAGTTTTGTTTTCATCATTGACTGCAAAAGCATCTTTTTCATCATTTTTTTCCTCTAAAGGTTTTTGTTTGATTTCATTATTGATAATTGGCACATCTTTTTTGACAACAGAAGTTTCCTTTTTAATTTCAGGTGCTTTTTCTGGGGTTTTTTCTACCACAGCCGTATAAATTTTCAATTTTTGTCCTGTTTTGATACCATTATCTTTCAAATTATTCCATTTTAAAACATCTTCAGTCGAAACTTTGTATTTTTTAGTAATAGAATATAAACCTTGTCCTTTTTCAACTGTATGTTCAATTAATTTAGATTTAGGATTTTTTTCATTAGGATTTTCACCTAATTTTTTAGGGTCTTCATTGGGTTTAATAATAGCCATTTCCCCCTTATTTTTTTCTATTTGTTCTTCGATTACTTGTTTTCTTTTCAAATATTCGGCATCAGGTTTTGGTCCTGTTGGTTCATAAATAGTAAAAGTTTTACCCACTAAAGCAGGTTGTTCGTGTTGCAAATTATTCCAAATTTCAATTTGTCTTACTTTTACATGGTATTTATCGGCAATACTTTTCATTTTCTCACCTGCTGTTACCTTATGAGAAACAAATTTTGGTTTATAAACTACAATTTGTTGTCCTACTTTTAGTTTATTATTATCCCATTCATAGTTATTCCAATACTTCAATTCAGTACGGCTTACATTATAAATTTGTCTAATAGATTCGAAACTTTCATTTGATTTGATAGTATGATAAACGGGTTCTTCACCATTTGTTGGCAATTCTTTTTCTACCTTTTCCTCTACTTTTTTTGCTTCTTTTTTAGCAATTTCAGCAACATCTTTTTTGTTATTAGGAACTACTTTTTTAGATTTTTCCTTTGCATAATCTTCTGTGATTGGTTCATCTCCAAAAGGATTACCACCTATTTCCACAGGCGTTATAGGAGTAGAAACACCTTTGGTTTCTGTAGATTTTTTAGCGTTTTTATCTGCAGGTTTTTCTACTGATTTTTTTGGAGTTTCTTCAACCTCTTTGTCAGTTTTTTCAGTTTCTTTTTCTACTTTTTCGACTGGTTTTTTATTAGCATTGACAG
The DNA here is from genome assembly GCA_013298075.1 of Cytophagales bacterium. Classification (GTDB taxonomy): domain Bacteria; phylum Bacteroidota; class Bacteroidia; order Cytophagales; family Microscillaceae; genus RDXZ01. The sequence continues at coordinate 41,294 of JAAFJG010000007.1, forward strand.
GAATTAAAATACTTTTTCCTTCTGTAATTTTATCCTCGTGCAAATCTTCATTGATAGCTAAAATATCATCAGTTTTTATACCGTGTTCTTTTGCAATCGAAAATAAAGTTTCCCCTTTTTTGATGGTATATTCTTCAGGTTCTGCTTTTGGAGTTGCTTTTAAAGGAGTTTTTGGACGTTGAGCAATTACTTCTTTTTCCTTTTTATCTTTATTTTTTGCCATCGTATTAACGCCTTTTGTTTCTGCTAATTTTCCTTCTTTTTTACGTTTCGAAGTACTTACGATGAGTTCTTGTCCTGGTCCGATTTTATTATTTTCCAAATTGTTCAATTCTTTCAACTCATCAATGGTCATATCATATTTTTTAGCAATAGAAAACAATGTTTCAGTTGCTCCTGTTATGTGTGTTTGAGTAGTAGGTGCTTTTAAAACAGGCGTTTTTTTCTCCTCTACTTTTGCTACTTTTTCTATTTTTTCATCAGTAGGAATAAATAAAGTATTGTCTGTTTTTAATACAGCTACATTTGGATTAGCCGTTTGAATATCTTTTGGATTAGCCTTATATTCTTTGGCAATAGAGTAAAAAGTTTCACCTTTTTGAACTTTATGAACGATATAATTTTTCCCATTTCGCACTTCAGTTTTTACTTTTTGTGCTTCTGCGATTTGGTTGCTCATCATTATTGCCATGAATGAAGCAAGGGCAGTTTTTAGTATTTTTTTCATAATATTTTAATTTGATGAATCAAAAAAATGTTCTGTAGTATATGATTTAAACAATATTTAGTTTTTATATTTGATAAGAAAGTAAAATATTATTTGTCATTTTTATTATTTTGCGAATGTTATAATTTATTTATGTGTGCAAAGGTAAATATAATTTTTCAAAAAAACAACAATTTTTTCGAAAAACTTTACAATATTATACTCAAAAATTTTACCAATGTTACAAAAAACGAGTTTTATTTTTTTAACATTTCAAATCATTTACAAGATATTAGATTACCATTTATCGCTTTGCGACAAAAATTCGAGTGTATCAATTTTATCTGCATAATCAAATAAAGTAGGCGTTTGTGCTGTTCCAAACGGAATACTATTTGGAAAATCTCCATTTTTTGAAACAATCACTTGAATTTTTTCTTCCCATTGTGCTAAATAAGTATTCAATTCAGTTTCATTTTTATACGATTGATAATAAATTACTCCCGTAGGTGCGACTAATTGCTCATTTTCTCTTAATAATAAAAAACCATTGTCAAAATGTTTTATCATATTCACCAAATAAACGGCTCTTTGATATTCATAATTATTAAAATATTTATGATGATGAGCGAGTTCTTGTTGTATAAAAATTCCTTCAAAAAAATCTTTCAAATCATAATTTTCAGGCACTAATAATTTACAAACATTTCGACAACCTAATCCAAAATAAGTAAAAATATCTTGACTCAAATCTTCAAAATCTTGTTGGGTTTCATTGCCATTGATGATTGCCAATGAATGTCTATTTTGTCTAATAATGGTTGGTTTGTGTCCAAAATATTCTTTAAAATATCTCGAAGAATTATCGCTTCCTGTCGCAATATACGCATCACAACCTTTTAAACGCAATTCAAAATTAACTTTATTTTCTAATTCGGGAGCAATTTCAAACAATATTTTGGCAATTTCAGGAATTAAAACTTCGTCTTGTGTACTTAATTTGATATACGAATGATGTCCACTTACCAAAACCGCCAAAAAATCTGCCCAACCAACTGCGGGAATATTTCCAGCCATAATGATTCCTATTTTTTTGGGAGATTTTGTGGGGAGATGAGGATATTTTTCGAGCCATTTTTCTATGCTTTCTTTTTCTAAACTTTTGATAATTTGTTGAAAACTAAATTGAATATTTTGGGGTGTAAACCATCTATTTTTTTCGTTTGCCCAAGTAAAAGGTTGCCAATCTTCGTGTTGAATTTTTTGAAGTTTTTTGCCTAATTGAATCAGAATATCACTTATCATTATTTTTTTGTTTTATATTTTTTCTGCAAATATACACATAAATATTCAAAATAAGGTTAAATCTGTGTTAAAACTAAATAAATATTATGAAATATAAAAATATAAAAATAACTTTGCTACCTAAAATTGAACATAAATTAAAACTAAAATTAAAAAAATGAAAAAAATAGCTTTCGTATTTTTATTTGTATTTGCATTGGCTTTGTTATCGATGAGAAATACAGGTTATCAAGTCGGAGATACTGCCTCTGATTTCAAATTAAAGAATATAAACGATAAAAAAGTATCTTTAAAAGATTACAAAAAAGCCAAAGGTTTTATCGTTATTTTTACTTGTAATCATTGCCCTTTTTCTGTGGCGAATGAAGATAGAATTATCGCATTGCACAAAAAATATGAATCACAAGGCTATCCTGTGGTGGCTATCAATCCAAATGACCCTGTGGCTTATCCCGATGATTCTTTTGAGAATATGAAAGTAAGAGCAAAAGAAAAAGCATTTTCGTTTGCCTATTTATTTGATGAAACACAAGAAATTGCCAAAGCGTATGGAGCAACTAAAACGCCACATATTTTTGTGTTAGATAAAAAATTAGTCGTTAAATATATTGGTGCGATTGATGATGCAGCCAAAGATGAAACAAAAGTAACTGAGAAGTTTTTGGAAAGTGCGATTGATGCGTTGGTTGCTGGCAAAAAAATTGAAAAAACATCTACCAAAGCCGTAGGTTGTGGTATTAAATGGAAAAAATAAAAGATAGAAAATACAAAAAATAACTTGGTTTCATAGATTAGTTATCAAAAAATCCATTTCTTATATTGAGATGGCTTTTTTTTTGTTATTTATTTAGTTACACAACTTATTAAAAATTCCATAAAAAAATATTTCTAAAATAAATAGATTTTATGCTATTATTTTTGTTTTTTCAATCAAAAGTAACTATTTTTGTACATAATTTAATCAAAAATTAAAATGTCAAACAAAACAAAAAACGCTTACTTTTGCCAAAGTTGTGGTTATCAAACTCCCAAATGGCTTGGAAAATGCCCTTCTTGTGAGGCGTGGAATACTTTTGTAGAAGAAATTTTACAGAAAGAAGAACCCAAAAAAGGAGAATGGAAAACTTCTACTTCTACCAAAATTGCCAACAAACCGCGAGCTTTGACTGAAATAAATCCTTTGAATGAAACTCGAATCATTACGCCTGACAAAGAATTGAATCGTGTTTTGGGAGGTGGAATTGTGCAAGGTTCTTTAATTTTGATAGGTGGCGAACCCGGAATAGGAAAATCTACTTTATTATTACAAATAGCATTACAATTAAACAAACATAAAGTATTGTATGTTTCGGGAGAAGAAAGCGAACAACAAATCAAAATGAGAGCAGAAAGACTTCGTTTTGGTGGTGAAAAAGCAAGTTTTTCTACTGTTGATGGCGATAAAGGTTGTTTCATTCTCACAGAAACAGGTACGCAAAATATATTTAAACAAATCGAACAATTTAGACCTGATATTTTGGTAATTGATTCGATACAAACGTTACAATCTGCTTTTATTGAGTCAGGAGCAGGAAGTGTATCGCAGGTGCGTGAGTGTACGGCTGAATTGATGAAGTTTGCGAAAGAAAGCGGTACGCCTGTTTTTTTGATTGGACATATTACAAAAGATGGCTCTTTGGCTGGACCAAAAGTATTAGAACATATTGTCGATACAGTTTTGCAATTTGAAGGCGATAGACATTTAGTTTATAGAATTTTGAGGGCTACAAAAAATAGATTTGGCTCAACTTCTGAATTAGGAATCTATGAAATGTTGGGCGAAGGCTTGAGAGAAGTAAGCAATCCATCAGAAATATTAATTTCTCAAAGAGAAGAAGCAATTAGTGGCATTGCGATTGGCGCAAGTTTAGAAGGAAATAGACCTTTGTTAATAGAAATACAATCTTTGGTTAGTATTTCGAGTTATGGCACACCACAAAGAAGTTCTACAGGTTTTGATGGAAAAAGATTGAATATGTTGTTGGCGGTATTAGAAAAAAGAGGTGGTTATAAATTAGGTACACAAGATGTTTTTTTGAATATTACAGGCGGTTTAAAAATAGAAGACCCTGCGATAGATTTGGCTATTTGCACGTCTTTAATTTCGAGTTATGAAGATATAGTTATTCCTGCGGATACTGCTTTTGCGGCAGAAGTAGGTTTGGGAGGAGAAGTGCGGGCGGTCAATAAAATAGAACAACGTATTTCTGAGGCTGAAAAATTAGGTTTTAAAACTATTTATGTATCTAAATTTTCGATGAAAAGTGTTATTGTTGATAACTATAAAATCAAAATAAAAGCCGTTGGAAAATTAGAAGAAATTTTTACAGATTTATTTGTTTGATACATGTAGTTTTTTAGGTGAACACTTTATATATTCGTTCATTTCTAAATATAAAATAGGTAATGTCTGAGAACTTAGGAAATCTTTTTTAACCGAAATGGTCGTTATTCTAATTTTTCGTATGTTAAACAAATAATAGGAAGCTTACTTGTAATTTTATGCAAATAAATTGACTTTATTTGTTAAAAAATTGTCATTATTTTAGCACAAAATAATTTTCCACATTTTTAATTACAGTAACTAACTTTTCCTACTTTTTTCTAAAATATCAAAAGTGGCACTCGTGTTATAAACAGAGAATAATTTTTATTTATTTTCCTATCCAACTCCCATACATTGGATACGCGTTAGCAATTCTTTGTATTTCAGTAATAGCCAAATCGCCTGTTTTTTTGATGAATTTGGCAGGATTTCCCGCCCAAATTTCTCCTGATTCTATGATTTTATTTTGGGTAAGGACTGCACCCGCCCCAATAATTGCCCCACTTTTTATCACACAATTATCCATAATAATCGCTCCCATACCTATCAAAACGTCATCTTCTATCGTGCAACCATGCACAATCGCATTGTGTGCTATCGAAACATTGTTGCCAATCGTGGTTTGATTGCGTTGATAAGTGGCGTGAATAATTGCCCCATCTTGAATATTGACTTGATTGCCCATAATAATAGGACTTACATCGCCTCGAACTACTGCATTAAACCACACACTGCAACGATTTCCCATAGTTACTTGCCCAATAATTGTCGCATTTTGAGCAAAAAAACATTCTTCTCCATAGCTTGGCACAATGCCATTAACTGATTGAATAATTGCCATTTTAATTGAAATAATTTTGTATTTTTGCAAAGATAAGTTTTTTTTATTAGTTTTGCATAAAAAAATAAAAGGATTTTTTTGAATTATTGTTTTGGTATGATAATTATTCTGTTTTCCTTCGAAATATACACATTTATCAATAAAAAATGAATATGATTTTAGGATTAAAAATTAGTTTCATAGAAATTGGCTGGCTCAATGTTTTAGACATTTTGTTGGTAGCCATTTTATTGTACCAATTATATTTAATCTTAAAAGGAAATTTTGCGTTAAAAATTATTTGGGGAGCAGGGGCAATATTTGGTGTTTGGCTGATTGTAACTGCGTTAGAAATGGAACTTTTGAGCAAAATATTAGGACAATTTATAGGCGTAGGCGTAATAGGTGCGTTAGTTTTGTTTCAAACAGAGGTCAGAAAATTTTTATTATTGGTAGGAAAAGCAGAATATTTTAAAGATAATTGGTTTTTGAGATTATTTTTAAAAAAACAAAAAGTATTAGATATAGATTTAGACCTTTTTATAGATGTTTGTTTTGAATTAGGCACAAATAGCACAGGGGCATTAATGGTATTTGGGCGAAACAGTGATTTATCACAATTTCGAGAAACAGGCGATATATTAGACGCACTTCCTTCTAAAAGATTGATTACTTCTATTTTTAATAAATATGCTCCTTTGCATGATGGAGCAATGATACTCAATAGATATGGGCGAATTGAGTCAGCCAGATGCGTTTTGCCGATTAGTGATGATGCAACTTTACCTGCTGAGTATGGTTTGCGTCATAAATCTGCGGTAGGTCTTACGGAGGTTACAGATGCACTTGTTTTGGTGGTATCAGAAGAAACGGGGCAAGTTTCTTTGGTGGCGTATGCGGAGGTAATGAGAGGAATGACCAAAAGAGAAATAAAGAAAAAAATGATATACTTTTTGACTAATCAAAATGAAAAAGAAGAAAATCAAACACAAAATCCAGAAAAAAATGATGAGAATGAAGTATCAATTTTATAATTTTGGTTTTTAGAAATTTATTGTAGAATTATAAAACAAACAAACTTTTTAAAAACGAACCCTATATTCTTGCATGCTTTGCACATTTTGTTGCATCAAATCACTTACAACCGCTTGCATTTTTTTAATTTTTTCTTTCATATTTTTATAAATAACCTCTCTATTTTTGAGATAGAGAGGTATTTTTTATTTTTATTCTACGATAAAGGCATAGCTCTCATTAATTTGTGAACTTCCGATTGTTCCATTAGGAAGAATATGTAAATTATTATCGTTGGTATCAAACCTAATACTAGCTCCAACCGATGTTCTGTTATTAAACAAATTACCTCTTGAGAACTGAATGAAAAAGGTATCTTTCTTTTGCGGAATAATATAAAAATCTATATTGTATTGATCGTTCACACAATTCGACATAGCTTTGGCGAACATTTTGTCGCCTGTATTACGTTCAATTGTCCCCTTTTTAGAGTATATTTTAAATGATTCATCATACGAGATTTTGGTATCATTTCTTTCAGTTTCCGCAATAAAAAATGGCACAAAGAAAGTTCCATCGTTAAATAAATATGTTCCACCATCTATTGTAGGAAAATTAGCATTTGCATTTAGATTTAACCTTAAAGTATCACCTAATCTAATACTTTTTGTATTTGGGGTAACTTTAAACGAAGCATTGACTATAATATCTAAGTTAGGTCTTGGTTTACAAGCATTTAATAGTATTATAGACAAGACTATAACAATTATTTTTCTATAGTCCATAACGTTCAAATAGATCTCGTGTATCTAAATTTGCTCCGTAAGTTCTTTCAAAACGAACCCTATATTCTTGCATACTCTTTACTTTTTGTTGCATTAAATCACTTACAACCGCTTGCATTTTTTTAATTTTTTCTTTCATATTTTTATAAATAACCTCTCTATTTTTGAGATAGAGAGGTATTTTTTATTTTTATTCTACAATGAAACCATAAAAAATAGACCTATCAGCACCACCCAGCGGAACAAGTTCTAAATTTTGATTATTACCATTAAAATCAATTTTAGCACCAACAGAATAGTTATTATTGAATAAATTCCCTCTTGAGAGTTGAATGATAAAGGTATCTCTTTTTTGCGGAACAATAAACATATCTATATTATATTGATTATTAACGCAGTTTGTCATTATTTTGCCAAACACCCAAGGACCTGGATTACGTTCAAAAGTTCCTTTAGTTGTGAAAATTGTAAACATATCTTGCCGAGAGTTTATAAAACCATTTGAATTGTTTGAATCCATTTCTGCAATAGCTACTGGAGCAAAAATTGTTGCATCATTAGCAAGATAAGTTCCACCACTACTTGTTGGAAAATTAGCGTTGGCAGTTAGCGAAAGTTTTAATGTATCTCCTAACCTAATTTTTTTTGTATTAGGCATTATCTTAAAAGATGCATTGACTACAATATCTAAGTTAGGCTGTGGCTTCTTGCAACTACCTAATAATACAAGAGATGTTATAATTATAACAACTATTTTTTTATAGTCCATAATGAAAAAATAGTTTTTGTGTATTTGTGTTAGATCCATAAGTGCTTTCAAAACGAGCCCTAAAGTCCTGCATACTCTGTACTCTTGGTTGCATCAAGTCGAATATTTGCTTAGTGGTATAACCAGAAATTTCATCGTGAACCCTTTCATCTGTATTTGCAAATGTATTAGGATCTACATCCATCAAATCATAAAACAAACCACAAGGAATAAAAGTATTGAAGAATCTTTCGTTTATTTCGGCGTGTTCTACCAATGTTCTTGATTGCCAACCTCCCGCTAAAGCATCAGGCATAAGAAATTGTTGTGTTGGATAATATTGCATACCTACTTGATATAGCATATATTGCGCCCACGCTTCAGGTAATGCACAAAAACGACCAGGTTGACTATTGATGTTAGTACCATAAATAGGTCCATTATAGTTCGAACTTACAGTATATCCAATAAATTCTGTCCAATAAATAGGACCTACTTGGAAAAAATGGCTTGTGTGTCCTAATTCGTGGTAAGTCAACGCTTTGACATAAGAAGTGCTTGAGATAACATCGTCTTGGTCTGAGCCATCTGAAATAACAACATCAGGCAAAAATCCATTCAATGCGTTTGCAAAAGATGAACTAAGAAAATTAGGGGTATTGGTTAGCCTTCCCATAATATCTGCTAAATAATTTACACTATTTAAATAACCAAACATAGGGGCGCTTCCTGCGTTTCTTTTCCATCCCCAAACAGCAAAGATAGTTAATTTACTTGGGTTTCTTATATTTTTTTGTTGAGCAACAGTTCTATATTCATGTAGTCCGTTCAAAATAGTACTCCACATTTTTGATTGTTTGTGGTCTGTAAAAGCAACTTGTAAATTTGATAAAGCAGAAGATGACCTAAACCCAACTACATGTAATGCGTTAGGAAGTACAAATGCTCCCACTGCCGCAAGCCCAGCCCAAGCCCCTCTAATATCTAAAGGTATAATGGTTGCGTTTTGATTATGGAAACTCACAAAAAATAAACTACCAAATAACAAACGAACAGGGATGAAATAATTACCGTTAGTAGTTGTTCTCGCACTTACAATTCGTCCCCAATGAATAACATTGACCGTTACATTGACAACAGGTACATTTTGTCCTCGAACATCATCTCTTACTTGTATCGACCCTGCAGGATTTCTTCCCCAACCAAATATATTAGACACTCCGTTAATAAGTGGGCTAAAAATTCCTACTGCATTGCTAAATACTCTTATTATGTTACGAATAAATGAGCGAAATCTTTTTTGTTTATTTTTTTGGAAACCTCCTGCAAGAAGTCCTTCTCGAACAGAAGTATAAAGTTCAGGATAGTCCAAAGATAAAGTCATCATTGTCTTTTCATCGATATTGTTTGATACCAAATGAGTAAAAAACTCGAGCATAACTTCGTTTTCTTTTGGAAAATATAAAGTATCTAATACTTCTGCGGGTGTTTGTAAATTTAGGCTTGCTAATTTTTGAGGTGTAAGAATAGCATAAATTTTTCCATTGTTTTTGAATGTACTCAAATAATCGTTTACTTCGTCTTCTCCCTCCATTTCTTGTGTGGTATAAGAAGTACTATCTAAAGGAAAAGGCAATACACGAATCGTACTGTCTGATTTGAGTATTTGAGCAAAATTCTCAGTTTGAGATTTTACACTTGGTTGCCAACTCACATATAATTGTAAATCTTGTGGGTCAATGGGTGTATTTGCCAAATTTTGAGCAATATCTTGTCTCAAATTATCAAATTCCTTAATATCATTGGCTGAAAGCATAGATATTTCTCTGAACGCATCTTTTGCTTCTCTTATACTTTTGAGAGAGTAAGGATTTTGTTTACCACCTAATTTAGGGCTTGGAACATAATTTTCCCCCGCATTTTTATTTTTTGCGGTTTGTTTTTCAGGTGCTAATTCTTCCGTTTTAGGACGGCAAGAAGATAGCATTAATAATGAGCAAGCCATAATAAAGACAAATTGTTTACATTTGACGTAAAGATGGCGGCACGATGGCACGATGGCACGATGGCACGATGGCACGATGTATTATTCATGATTTTTAATTATAATTTTTTTAAATACAATGCAAAAGTAAAATACTTTTTTTATATATCCAAATAATTTTTAAAATATTTTTTGTTAAAATAATTCAACGAAATATTTGTTTTGTTCTATTTTTAGGTTATTTTTGTTTAAGGAAAGTGAAAAATTGGTTAAATAAGAAAAAAATGAGGTATTTTTAATTTATACATAAAAATATCACTTCATTCGTTTTTGAGTATTAAGCAAAGCGTTACTTAAATATTTTTATTTTCTGCACAAATTTTATAAAAATTATAATTTTTAAACCTTATTTTCGTTACAATGAAGTTAGTTTTTTATATAGTAATACTTGAAGTAGTTAGTTTTATATTTTTTAAGATATAAATAATTAAAAATCAGTCTTGTAAATCATTAAAATCATATAAATCTTGGCATAATTTCAAAACATAACTTTTAAACACAATGAAAAATACAAAAATATTTTATTTTATTTTCTTGATATTATTTTTATTTCATATCAATATTCAAGCACAAATATCGGTTTCAAAAACTTTAAAAAAAGTTGATGAAGCATTGATAGAACTCAATTTTCATGATGCCATCGAAAATTGCGAATTAATTTTAAAACAAGAACCTGATAATATTGCCGCCAATTTCAAATTAGGTTTTGCTTATCAACACTCGATTCATAAAGAAAAATCGTTGCCTTATTTAATTAAAGTCTATCGAAAAGACCCTATTTATGTCGGAAATTTAGAAGATTTAATGGATGCCAATCCACAATACGTGAGTAGTTTGGATTATTTTTTGGCGGTTGGTTATCATCATAATAATATGTTTAGAGAAGGAATTAAGTTTTATGAAAAATCAAAAAGATATTTTGAGGCAGTCAAAAAAGATACAAAAAATAAAGACTTATTGGCTTTATTGAACGCAAAAATCAAGGATACTGATAAAAAAATTATAGAGTGTAAATATGGTGAAAAAGCAATTTCTGAACCTGTTAATGCCCAAATCGAAAACGTTGGTAGTATTATTAACGGAAAATATAGCGATTATGCACCCGTTATTTCCTCTGATGAAACTATGTTGGTTTTTACCTCTCGAAGAGAAGGCACCACAGGTGAAAAAAAAGATAAAGATGGCGAATATTTTGAGGATATTTATATTTGTAGAAAAAATGATTTAGGCGATTGGACTGCTCCCAAAAATATTGGAACGCCTATCAATACAAAATTTCATGATGCCACTATCGCCATCGCTCCCGATGGAAAACAATTATTTATTTATAAAGATAACAGCAGAGGAATGGGAGATATTTATTACTCTGAATTAAAAGGAAATAATACATGGACTGAACCCAAAAGTATGGGCGAAAATATCAATTCTGAATTTCACGAAACGTCTATTTCAATGTCATCAGACAAAAAAACAGTTTATTTTTCGAGTAACAGAACAGGCGGTTATGGCGGATTAGATATTTATACATCAAAATTAGGCATCGATGGAAAATGGGAAAAAGCAGTTAATTTAGGACTTTCTATCAATACAGAATATGATGATGATGCCCCATTTATTAGTTTTGATGGCAAACATTTATATTTTGGCTCAGAAGGACATAGCTCGATGGGCGGTTTTGATACATTTAGAGCCACTTGGAATGGAAACAAATGGGAAATGCCCGAAAATTTAGGCTTTCCTATCAATACAGCCGATAATGATATTTATTTTGTATTGACTGCTGACGAAAGAACAGCTTATTATGCTTCTGCCAAAGAAGGTGGAAAAGGTGAAAAAGATATTTATCAAATCAGAATGCCTAAAACTAATTTTAATATTTTGGCAAGAGAAGACAAATTAAATATCGATATTCCAAAAGTAATTTTTAGTAGTGCAAAAATTGAAAACGCACCCAACAGACCCAAATTATTGCTCAAAGGAATTATCAGAGATATTCAAACTAAACAAGTCTTAGAATCAAATATAGAACTAATTTTATTCGAAACCAACAACAATCTCCAAAATTTTACGTCTAATAAAGAAGGAAAATTTAGTTCTACTAAAGTAATGTGGAATAATCGATACATTATCGCAGTCCAAAAAGATGGTTATTTGTTTCATTCTGAATCTTTTAATATCCCAACTGAAACCGATGAAAACAAAGAAATTGAACTTTTGATTGAGTTAGTGCCTTTGAAAGTAGGGGCAAAAATCAATCTTACTTTATTTTTTGATTTTGATAAAGCAAATATCAGAAAAGAATCGAATAGCGAACTCAAAAGATTACAATTATTTATGAAAAAATATCCACAAGTAAAAATTGAAATTGCAGGACATACAGATAATATTGGCACAGACCAAAGAAATCGTATTCTTTCACAACAAAGAGCAAAAGCAGTCGTAAATTATTTACAAGACAATGGCATAGACGAATACCGAATGATTTATAATGGATATGGTGCCTCAAAACCTATTGCCAATAACAAAAAAGCAAACGGAAATGATGACCCAACAGGACGACAAAAAAATCGTAGAACTGAATGTATTGTAACAGCCGTAAAATAAATTAAAACTTTTAAAACTTTTAAAACTTTTAAAATTAAAATAAACATCAATAAAATTATGAAATTAGTTAAAAAAATGGGCTTTTTAGCCCCGTTTATCATTCCTATCTTAGTCGTTTTAGGCTATTATTTAGGTAGTTTTTGGAATTTTTCCGCTTTCTTTTTTGCTTACACCTTGATTCCTATTTGTGATGAAATGATAGGAAGAGATAAAACTAACGTAGAAAAAGAAGATTTTGAAAAGGTTTTTGATAATAAATATTTTGAAATGTTGGTGCATTCGATGGTTTATGTGCAGGTTGCGATTATTATTTGGGCTTTGTATGTGTTGGCTTTGTATCCACTTTCGACTCTGGCATACATTGGATTTTTGTTGAGTATGATGAGTTTTACGAGCAATGGCATCAATGTAGCTCATGAATTAGGTCATAAAAAATCATCTTTTGCTAGATTTAATGCTAAACTAAATTTGATGACGACTTGTTATATGCACTTTTATGTGGAGCATAATCGCGGGCATCACGTACACGTAGCTACGCCTTTAGACCCCGCAACGAGCAAAAAAAATCAAACTTTTTATGCGTTTTGGGTGCAGACTGTTTTTGGTGGTTTTAGAAGTGCTTGGAAAATAGAAAAGGAAAGATTAGCCAAAAAAGAATTACCTTTTTATTCTATTTATCACAATGAAATGTTGCGAGCAATTATTTTTCCTTTGTTATTTATTACTATTTTGACTTCGATATTAAGTTTTCAGGTAGGATATTTTGCTTATGTAGTGCCTTTATTTTTCTTTTCGCAAAGTATTATGGCTTTCTCTTCGTTAGAAGCTGTTAATTATATCGAGCACTATGGTATGACAAGGCGTGAAATTTCTCCTAATAAATATGAGCGAGTCAATCCGTTACATTCTTGGAATTCGAGTCATTTAATCAGTAATTTGATGTTATTTCAATTACAAAGACACTCAGACCATCACGCCTATGCCTCGCGTCCGTATCAAGTTTTAAGACATTTTGATGAAAGTCCGCAGTTACCTTTTGGTTATCCTGTGATGATAATGATTGCTTTGGTGCCGCCTTTGTGGTTTATGTTGATGAATAAAAAATTAGAAACTTGGAAAAGTTTGGCTATTCAAGAAAGCGAAATAAGACGAAGAGTTGAAGCAACAGCCTAAGCATATTTATTTTTTTCTTTAGATATAGTTTTAAAATTTTTGGTTCTTAGGAAATTTGTGCGGAAAATGTTTTTTTTTGAAGTATATTTTTTGAATTCTCTCCAAATTTAATTAGAGAATAATATACAATTCAATCGTTGGATTTAGCCGAAATCTCTGCTTATATCCGATTGATGTTTTTGTACATTTTCAAGATAAATGGTTATTCATATTAGAATAAAATTAGCTTCGCAATAATATCTCAAAAACCAGAATATTTTTATAGATTTGAAAAACATATTTTATGCACATATTTTATGCACATATTTTATCAAAATATTTTTTTATTGTCCCAAAAAAACAAAAAATGTCCACATATCATTCTCCCGTAATGCTTTCCGAATGTATAGAAGCGTTACGTATCAAGCCTGATGGCGTATATATAGATTTAACTTTTGGTGGAGGTGGTCATTCGAAAGCCATTTTATCACAACTTAATGACAAAGGAAAATTATACGGATTTGACCAAGACGCAGACGCAGCCACAGAATCTGCCCAAATCGAATCTAAAAATTTTATTTTGATGCCTTATAATTTTAGGTATTTTTATAAGTATTTAAGAATGAATAACATTGAAAAAGTCGATGGAATTTTGGCAGATTTAGGTATTTCTTCTCATCAAATAGATACACCTGAACGTGGTTTTTCAACTCGTTTTGAAGGTTTTTTAGATATGAGAATGAATCAAAATGCAGAATTAACGGCTGCAAAAGTACTCAATTCATACTCAGAAGGCGAATTACATAAAGTTTTTGGTTTATACGGAGAAATCAAAAATGCCAAAACACTCGCCCAAGCAGTCGTGCGTGAGCGTATCAAAACGCCTTTTGAAACTTGCCAACAATTATGCAATTTTTTAAATAAATATGCACCATTTAGAAAAGAATTTAAGTATTACGCACAAGTTTTTCAGGCATTGAGAATTGTAGTCAATGATGAAATGTTGGCTTTGGAAGAAATGCTATTACAAACGCCACAAGCCTTGCAAAAAACAGGGCGTTTGGTGGTCATGTCTTATCATTCTTTGGAAGATAGATTGGTGAAAAATTTTATTCAAAAAGGTAAATTTTCGGGTGAACCAGAAAAAGATTTTTATGGAAATTTACAAGTCCCATTCGAAAATATCACCAGAAAAATTATTATTCCAACAGACCAAGAAATAGAAACCAATCCAAGAGCAAGAAGTGCTAAATTGAGAATTGCAGAAAAATTATAAGCATAAAAAAAGATAGTGTTATTTATACCATCTGTGTTCTAAAAATAGAATACAGATGTATTTTTTATGTTTACCAATAATCCCAGCCCAACAAATTTAATTCGAATACTACGCCATAATTTCCTTTTTGATTATTCATATTTGGAATAATTGCTCCCAAACAAAATTGTACTTTTTTGCTCGCAGGCACCATCAAACCTATCACAGACACCGCTTGTGAGTTATTTCCTGAAATAAAATCACCCATCAGATAAAATTTATGAGGTACAATTGGAATTTCATAACCCAGCAAAATCCCCGCATCATTACCACGTCCTTTGATAATATCATTCGAATAATAGCCACCAAAAGTAAGTTTCCAATGATTAAATACTTCTAATAAACCCACGCCATAACTATAATGAGCAAAACGAAGATTGTCAGAATAACGATTGATATTGCTTCCTACTTGCGTACCAATATTAAAATGAAATTTTTCTGAAATTTTAAAACTTTTTTGAGCCGTAAACAAAGCAATTGGCTGCAAAGGAGTTTCAGAAATCGGACCTTGTTCAAACTGAAATAATTGTCCTTTTTTTAACGAAAAACCTGAATTAATCAAATTAAAACCAATGTCCCATCCTTTGCCTAATCCATACACAATATGAGATTTTGATTCAAATTTTCCTTCATAAAAATTAAGTTGATGTTGATAAAAAGCCTTTTTTTCTGGTGTAATATCTCCCGAAGGAATGTTAAAAAGATTTTGTTGTGCTGATAAAAGAGCAAAAAAATGATAAAAAATGATAAAAAGAAAAAATTTACAATAATAAATCATTGAATTTATTTGTTTTAGAATGAAAAAATAAAAAAACTCCTTTGAGATAGATTAAGAAGTTTTACTTTTTATAACAAAATGTAGTCAAAAATGTTTTAAAAATGCTTCAAAAATGTGTTCATTTTTTATTTTGATTTGATAAATAGTGTTTTTTATGTGTAATTTCAATAAAAAAGCCTAAAAAATTTGTATTCTAAAAAATTATACTTACTTTTGAATTTTAAAAATAATATCACAATGAAAAAAAATTATTACATTTTTTATTTTATATTCATTATATTTCTTACCTCTTGTGCAAATCAACAACAAGAAACAATAAAAGTTGGAATTTTACACTCTCTCACAGGCACAATGGCTATCAGTGAAAAAGATGTAAAAGATGCCACGCTGATGGCAATAGAAGAAATTAATAAAAATGGAGGAATTTTAGGGCAGAAATTAGAGCCTATTATAGTAGACGGAAAATCTAATTGGGAACATTTTGCTAAAATGGCTGATAGTTTGATTTCAAAAGAAAAAGTAAAGGTTGTTTTTGGTTGCTGGACTTCGGCAAGTAGAAAAACGGTGAAGCCTGTTTTTGAAAAGTATAACAATATTCTTTTTTATCCTGTACAATTTGAAGGCGTAGAACAATCTAAAAATATTGTTTATACAGGTGCTGCTCCCAATCAACAAATTATTCCTGCGGTTAAATGGTTTTTTGATAATGTAGGCTCAAAAGTTTTTATTGTAGGCTCTGATTATGTATATCCTCGAACCGCCAGCCAAGTAATTCAAGACCAAGTCAAAATATTGGGCGGAAAAGTGTTAGGCGATGAATATGTGCCATTGGGAAGTTTGAAAGTACAAAGTATGGTCGAAAAAATCATCAAAACAAAACCTGATTTTATTCTTAATAATATCAATGGAGATACCAATGTAGAATTTTTTAAACAATTAAGAAAGGCAGGAATTACACCTGATAAAATTCCAACTTGCTCTTTTAGCGTAGCAGAGGCTGAGTTATTATCTATGAAAGTGGATGATGTGGTGGGTGATTATGCTACTTGGTCATATTTTCAAAGTTATACTTCTAACGAAAATAAAGAATTTGTAAAAAAATTTAAAGCAAAATATGGACAAAACAAAGTAACTGATGACCCCATGGAAACTGGTTATTTTGGCGTATATTTATGGGCGGAATCTGTCAAAAAAGCCAATTCTTTTCAACCCAAAGATGTACTTAAGAATTTAGCAGAATCAAGTTATTTAGCACCCGAAGGCTTGGTGTATATTGACGGAGAAACACAACACACTTGGCGACCTACACGCATAGGAAAAATAAATCCAAAAGGGCAATTTGATATTGTGTGGGATTCTGAAAAGGCAGTAAAAGCACAACCGTATCCAAGATCACGTACCAAAGGAGAATGGGAGCAGTTTTTAGTAGGATTATTTCAAGGGTGGGGAGGAAAATGGGCAAAATCTGCAGACTAATTATTTTTTTTATAAATACTATTTTGTTTAAAAATATGTATGTTAATTTTTTTCAATATCCTCTATATTTATCTGGAGGATATTCTATAATTTAATAGAATAATTTAACCTAAATCAATATGGGCGACATAATCATATAGGCTTATAAGGGCTTAAATTTAGTATAAAATTATTTTTTTGTGTTTAAAACATTAATTAAAAATAGATACGACAAATTCATGTAAGTATTTTTAATTAATTTAACCAAATATTAAATATTCAAAAATGCCTTAATCATCTTTAAAAAACCTTTTTATGTTAAATTCAAAATGTTACTCATATTGATACAAAGGTACATTCTTTTTTTTACAAAAAAATATTTCCTAAGTTCTCAGTAATTTGTTTTTTAGATGCTTACTTATTTACCACACGAAAAATTAAAGTACAACTATTTTATTTTATTTATAAAATTTTCATAAAATTAAAAAAACAAACTAAAAAAATTTGTCTTTTTGCGTAATTTTTTATACTTTTGCAAATAAATTACATAAAAAACAGACCAAAATGCAAAAAATATCTATTTCCAAAATTATCAAACTCACTTTCAGGTGGATTGGGAATACTATTGTGGTTATTTTGCTGTTTTTATTTGCTTTTTTGTTGGCGCTACAGTTTTCTATCGTTCAAACTTACCTTTCCAAACAAGCACTTTCTTGGCTCTCTCCCAAAATGAATTTTGATTTATCTTTATCAGAATTATATTTTGATGCTTGGAATGGTGAACTTTCTATCAAAAATTTATGCGTAAAAGACAAACATAAAAATAAAATGTTGGACGTTCAAGAGGTTAAAATTGACATAGAATACAACAAATTATTAAAAAATGGTAATATCGATATAAAAAATATCAGACTAAAAAGAGGTGAACTCAATCTTATCACAGACGAAAAAACAGGTGTGATAAATATGGTCGATTTTATTAATACGATTGATTCATTGACTGCTCCAAAAGTTCGAAATCCAAACGCTCCGCCTACCATTGTCGATATTCGCCAAGCGAAGTTAATAGATGTGCGTTTTACGTTTACAGATGTACGAGAAAAACCTCACAATGACAAAAGTTTAGATTATTTTCATTTGAAAATTAATGAGTTAAATACAGAACTAGACGATTTTCATTTGGCGGGAGATACTATTCAAATGCAACTCAAAGATATGAGAGGAATCGATGAAAAAACAGATATGCAAGTCAAAAACTTGACTACTTTTTTTAGAATGACCCGAAAAACGATGGAATTTCATCAATTAAAATGCGAGGTAAATCATTCTATTATCAAAGATAAAATATTTTTGAGTTTTGATAAACAAAGACATTTAAGCGATTTTAATCATAAAGTTAATATTTTTGCGAAGTTGGATAGTAGCGTTTTGCATACCGAAGATTTGGCTTTGTTTTCTCCTGCTCTCGAAAAATATAAAGATATTTGGCGTATTTCTGGGCAATTTGAAGGAAAAGTAAATGATTTTATTTTCAAAAATTTTGATGGATATATTGGCAAAAATACGCATTTGAAAGGTTTAATGAGTATGAAAGGTTTGCCTGATGTCAAAAATACTCTGATGAATTTTGAAATACCAATCGCAGATATAGACTTTCCCGAATTATTTCAATATATAGAACAACCAATAGCAGAGCCATACTTGAAAACTTTGGGGCGTGTGCAGTTTCAGGGAAATTATATAGGAACATTAGATGATTTCAAAACCAAAGGAACATTAATCACAAAATTAGGCAATTTGCAGGCTGATATTCATCTCAAACCTCAACAACAATACTATGATGCAATTTTAAATACGTCTAATTTTGAATTAGGAAAATTATTGCAACAACAAAAAATATTGGGTGATATTGATTTGAGCGGAAAAATAAAAGGCGTTGGATTTTCGTTAGATAAAGCAAAATTAGAAACTGATATGAAAATCAATCGAATTCGATTGTTAGATTATACTTACCAAAATATAAGAATTGATGGAAAATTAAGCCAAAAAAGTTTTGAAGGAGAATTTATCTCCAAAGATAAAAATTTAGAAGTAGATTTGAATGGAAATATTGATTTGTTTCAAGACAAAAAAGAGTTAAAATTCCCACCCGGAAGAATTAAATTTAAGTCAGATTTAAAACATATTGACCTCAAAAAATTAGGTTTTTTACCCGATGAAACCATTATCAAAGGAAAATTAACAGCTGATTTATATGGTATGAATGCGGATAGTTTGGTCGGAACAGCCGAATTAGATAGTGCTTTTGTATTATATAAACAAAAAGGTCTGGTGGTCAATCGTTTGAATTTTTTATCATTCAAAGATAGAGAAAAAGGAACACGATTGTTAGATTTGCAGTCTGATTATGCTGATTTGCATTTGGAAGGCAAATTTTTATTTACAGATTTATTTGATGATTTACAAAAATTAGTTTATGAATACGCTTTGAGTTTTAAAAATGAGCCTAAAAGTATTAAAAAGTATTACGAAGAAAAAAATAAAAAAATACTCAAAACAAAATACGGAGTTGAATTTAATGCTAATTTCAAAGATGCCAATCCTTTGATTGCTTTATTTGATACCAAATTATTTTTGGCAAAAAATACTTTAATTGATGGAAAATTTGGCGTTGGAAAAACAACTTTATTAGATATTTCTACTTCTCGAAAAATAGATTCCGTTTTTTATGGTAATAATAAATTATATGATATTGATATTGATATTAATACTTCAAAATTGGCTGATAAACCTGAAATATTAGCAGAAAGCTCGATTACTTCTTCACGACAAAAATTAGGCGGAATTAGTACAAAAAATTTATTGGCTACTGCGGTTTGGGGTGATAATTTAATCGATTTTGGCGTAAAAGCTCAACAAGTTGGTACCACTAACTCGGTGGATTTGTCAGGTGATATTAAATTTAAAGAAGACACGACTTTGATTGCTTTCAAACCTTCTCGTTTGTATTTATTAGAAAAACAATGGGTTTTATCGAAAGATAATTTGATAAGTTTAGTGCCAAATGGCGTGTTAATCAAAAATTTACAATTATATAAAAAAGAAAATCCTGAATCTCAAATCAGAGCCAATGGCGAAATTTCAAATCGATTAGAACAACCTTTGGAAGTAAAAATTCAAGATTTTGATTTATTGGCTTTCGCAAATATTATCGGTTTTGACCTCAAAGGAACGCTTAATTCGCAACTATCAATGAAAAATCTCAAAGATAATCCCGAAATAAAAGGCAATTTAGGCGTAGAAAATATAATGTTTGGCGATATGTTGATTGGAGACATGGAAGGAAAATTAGATTGGGACGATAAAAATCAAGTGTTTACTTTCAATAATCAATTATATCGATTAGGAAGATTTATTTTGGATATTGATGGTAATTATAAACCCAACGAAAAAACCAATCCGTTGAATGCCTTGATTGATTTTCGTAGGACTGATATTGTGATGTTAGAGCCATTTACCAAAGGTTTGATTTCGAAATTGAGAGGAACAGCCGAAGGAAAATTACGTTTGGTAGGAAGTTTTTCAGACTTACATTTATTGGGTGATTTGAATATCGAAAATGCAAAACTTCGTTTAGATTATTTGAATACATTTTATAATGCTGATTTGATTGCGGTTAAATTTACACACAATGAAATTAAAATTAAACAAGCAAATATTTTTGATCGTTCAGACCATTTTGCTTTGTTAGATATGTCCGTTTTTCATGATAATTTCAAAGATTTTTATCTGCAAACCAAAGCCATTATTTATGATAATTTTCAATTTATGAACACAACTATCAAAGATAATACGGTATTTTATGGCGAAGCCTATGGAAAAGGAACGGTTGCTATTAATGGTTTTCTGAATAATTTGGTAATGGACATCAATGTAAAAACACAAAAAGGAACAAAAATTGTGATGCCAATGGACGGATTTGCAGAAGTTACAGACCAAAATTATGTGCAGTTTGTTCAAAAAGAAATCAAAAAAGATACGTTAGTCAAAAAAATAAATTTGGGTGGAATGAAACTCAATTTTAATCTTGATGTTACTAATGATGCTGAATTTGAAATTGTATTTGATAAAAAAGCGGGCGATGTTTTGCAGGCAGTTGGGCGTGGAAATATTGAAATGAAAATAGATACGCAAGGTGATTTTGGAATGTTTGGCACGTATATTATTGACAAAGGAAAATATAGTGTTACTTTGTTTAATTTTATCAATAAAGTTTTTGCCATTCGACAAGGTGGTTCTATCAATTTCAATGGCGATTTATACAATAGTCAATTAGATGTCAATGCGGCGTATCAACGGAATGTATCTATGAAACCTTTATTTGAGGCAGAACTTCCTGATGTACCGCGTGAGGAACAGGTGCGGGCTTATCCTGTTGCGGCAGTAATGAATTTGAAAGGGTCTTTATTTGCTCCTGATATTAAACTTAATTTAGATGTCAGTGATGCCAAAAGAGCCATTCCAAATGCTACCATTCGTTCTTCTGTGATGCAATTAGAAACCCGACTTTTGACCGATGAACAAGAGCGAAATAAACAAGTTTTTAGTTTGTTGATGATAGGACAATTAGCGCCAAGGTCAGAATTTAGTGGCGTAGGAACGGCAGGAATTAGTAGTGTGAGCGAATTTATCACCAATCAATTGAGTAATTGGTTTTCACAAATAGACCCAAATTTACAAGTAAATCTAAATATTGACCCTGCCAATATGGGTATGTCCCAAGTGCGTGTTTCTTATAATTGGTTAGATGGAAGAATACGCATTACCAGAGATGGTGGCTTTGTCAATACTCGAAATCAAGCCGATTTTGCGAGTGTAATTGGAGACTGGACGTTAGAATATTTATTAGGTACGACAGGAAAATACAGACTAAAAATGTATAATCGAACCAATCAAACCGTTGCCAATGGTTTAAATTTGAATAGCCAAACCGCTATGTCTGCGGGAGTAAGTTTTGTGCAAACGGCAAGTTTTGATGGTGTTGCTGATTTATTCAAATCAAAAAAACAAAGAGATTTGGAAACAAAAGAAATAGAAGACCAGCAAAAAAGAATTGCAGAAGATTTTAAAGGAGATATCCCTACAAAAAGTAATAGTCCAATTAAAATCCAAAATAATGATATTTTTCCGCTCAAACATAGAGTTGACGTTTATATTCCTAATGAAAATAATATAGTAGAAACGCCTAAAAATAAAAAATCAGACGATAAAAACAATGATAATGAACAGGATGAATTGAAAGAAACGAAAAAGGAAAAAGAAAAATCTAAAAAAAATATATTCCCAAGACCACATAGATTTGATGGATAAGAATAAAAAACAAAAAATGCGATAAGAAATTTTCCCTCGCATTTTTTTTATTTTTTTTAAGAATTTAATTTACTTTTTTTTCGCTTTTTCAATCAATTCTTTGTGTTGTTTTACAAATTCTTTGTGGCGTTTTTCCATATCAACGTGCATTTTTGACATTTTATCGTGGTCTTCAAGCATACGTTTGTGGCTTGCTTCAAATTCTTCTTTTTTAATTTCTTGTTTTCCGAAGTTGATACTTGTTTCGGTTTGATTATCTAACAACGATTGATGATTATCTATCATACTGTTGTGTTCTGTCATAAAAGTTTTATGACTTTCGATAAACGCTTTATAGGTTGTATCAGGTTCTTTGACAAGACCAAGATATTGTTTGTCCATGTCTCCAAACTCTTTTTCCATAATAGCGTGTTCTTTTTTCATCTCGTTATGTTCTTTCACCCATTTTTCATGTTCGGCTGAGAGTTTGTCGTTGTTAGCTTGTCCGCCTGCGTTATTACAAGATTGAAATAAAAATCCGATAGCAAATGCGAGAGATAATAATAAAGTTTTCATAAATAAATAGAAAGTGTGTTGAAATAATTGAATAATTTAAAGTTTTTAGATAAAGTTATTGCAAACTTTTTACCACTTTTTATTATTTTTAAAAAAAACTAAAAAAAAGCCATTTTTAGAAAATAAAAATGGCTTTTTTTATGTGTAATTTTTTAGAAGTAATTCCAAAAATAAGAATTAAAAAAGAATATTATTATTATTATTATTCTTCGTCATCTTCATCTTCATCTTCGTCATCGTCATCGCTCTCATCTTCGTCCTCATCTTCGTCCTCATCCTCATCCTCATCTTCGTCCTCATCCTCATCATCACCACCATCCTCTTCATCTTCACCATCATATTCTTCTTCGTCTTCCTCGTCTTCTTCAGCCTCTTCTTCTTCGTCAGATGCTTTGATAGTTGGATAGTTAGTGCCTAAGCTAAAATCTGTAAGCAGTTGGTTTTCAGTCATTTCTGCTACGTCAAAAGAAAGTATTTTTTCCATTGTATTAGTAAAAAAAATTTAAGTTATTAAGTTGTAGCAAAGGTCTGATTTTTTTTTTTAATTCCCAAATATTTCATAACTTTTTTTTTTTATTTTTTTGTAAAAATAGAAAATATCGGTTTAAATGGAATTAAGGCACATATTCGTAAAGAATGTCTATTAAATTTTTGTATTTCTTGTCCAAACGTCCAGTCATAATTATAAGAAATGCTCCATAAACCTCGCCCAATACCAATTTGTGGTTGCACAAAAAAATTAGTATTCGAATTGCCCCGCCAAGCCCCGCCATACAATCCTACATTGACCAAACTATTGACTTGAACGCCAACTTTTGTACCTTTTAATTGATTTTGAATTTGATACAAACCCGAAACACCTGCTGCCAATGTAATAAAATCTTTTTTGAAACATTTGGCAATTCCAACTTCTACGTCAGTGAAATTTCCTTGTCTGATTCCAAGTTGTAAAGCCCAAAAATTCCCTTCATAATTTTTATCGTATAAAGTTTTGAGCGTAGGTTTTTTTTCTGCTAAATTTTGTTTTTCTTTTGTACTAAAATTATCAAAAAAACTTACATATTTTAAGTTTGGTAATTCTGACAAAATGTCAGGCATTTTTTTTAAAACAACATTGGCTAATTCGAGCCATTCTAATTTTTTTAAATTCGAAAAACCTTTGGGCAACTCAATTAGGCGTGTATCAGGCGCGTGAAATTCTTTTAATTCTGTGAGTTGTGAGATAGATTCTGGTAATTTTTTGATTTTATTTCCACCATAAAATATTTTTAAACCCTTTCCGATTCTTAATTCTTCTAATTGTTTTAAGTTTCCAATTTTTTCATCAATATTTTTCAATCGATTCCCATATATAAATAGATGCGTTAAGTTTTTGAGTTCAAAAATTGGTGGGGGAATACTTTTAAATCGATTATTTCCCAAATCTATATACAATAAATTTTCTAAATTTGAAAAATTATTGGGTAAATCTTGAAGTTGATTGTTATAAACATCAATGAACCTTAAATTTTTGAGATTGCCCAAAAAATCAGGTAATTTTTTTAATTGATTGCCATAAATAATTAGTTTTTGCAAATTTTTACAGGCTTCAATTTCTTTAGGAAGTTCTTTTAAATCTTTATCTCCCAAATCTAAAACAATTACATCATTAGGATTTTTTTTAATTTCTTCTATTTCTTTGTATGTTTTTTTTGATTTTAGTGCTAATAAAGAGTATAATTTGGGCGTTTGTCCCAAAATATAATGATGAAAAGAAAATATAAATAATATAAAAAGTATAATAATTTTCATTTTTTTGATTTTTTTGTGCAAATATACATAAAAAATAAAAATAATTTTGATTTATACTTTGAA
The DNA here is from genome assembly GCA_013298075.1 of Cytophagales bacterium. GTDB lineage: Bacteria > Bacteroidota > Bacteroidia > Cytophagales > Microscillaceae > RDXZ01. The sequence goes on from JAAFJG010000007.1 coordinate 66,164, forward strand.
AAATGGTGAAAAATGGTGAAAAAAAAGTATTTTTGCATACCAACGTTTTATATTACGAAATTTTAATTGCCAATTATTATTTATCAAAATGAGTTATTTTCGTTTTTTTTGGCTCGGATTTATTTTTTGGATTGGATTTATTTGGGTAAGACCATTGATTTGGATAGTTGCACAAAAAAAATCTTGGCACAAATACTATTTCCCCATTTCAAAAATATGGGCAAAATTTTTTTATTTTTGCTTAGGAATAAAAATAGAAATTGAATGGAAATTTAAGCCTGAAAAGGATAAAATCTATATTTTCTGTCCCAATCATTTTTCATATTTAGATATTCCTTTGCTCACATACTCTATTCCTAATTATTTTTCTTTTGTAGGATTAAGTGAATTAGGAAAAATATTTTTGTTTGGATATTTGTATCGAACCTTTCATATTCTAGTGGATAGAGGAAGTTTGAAAGATAAATATCGAACTTATAAAGATTGTATTCAAGCATTAAAAACAGAAAAAAGTTTAGTTATTTTTCCCGAAGGCGGCATTTGGGCAACTGATTTTCCGAAAATGGCAGAGTTCAAAGAGGGTGCTTTTAGAATGGCGATTGAAAGTCAAGTAGAAATTATTCCTGTGTCTTTGCCTGATAATTGGAAAATGATGCCTTTATTAGCATGGAAAAAACTCCGTTTTTGTAAGCAAAAAGTTATTTTTCACGCGCCTATTTCTACACAAAATTTAACAAATAAAGATATTAAAAATATCAGCCAACAATGTTTTGAGACCATACAAAAAACTTTATAAAATAAAAAAGAGAATGTTTAATTTTTTTAAACATTCTCTTTTTTATGATTGTGTTATAATTTTCGCTTTTTGTGTGTATTAATAAATTTCGTTTTGTGTCTGTAAAGGTTTAGTCCTTTTGAGGAGTTATACCATTTTTTGTTCTAGCGTCTGTCAAAATTTGTTGACGTACTGCCTGAATTTTTTTCAAATCTTTAATTGAATTTTGAAGATTTGAGATGAGGTCTTTATTTGAAATATCCATGATTTTAAAAGTTTTGTTGTGAATAATATTTTAAGTCTAACTTATTTTATCATATCGCAAATATAATGTTAAAAGATGTTAAATCACAAGAATTATCGACGAACGTGTTTTTTTATCGACAAACGTAAAAAATAAAAAATATAAAAAGGTAGCACAGGCTTTCTCAAAATTTCGAAGAATAAAATAAAAACCTATTTATCAGCTAAAAAATAGGCGTTAATGCCTATTTTTTAGAAACTACTTACAAAATAAAAAAACGAATTTTTTAACAAGACTAAACACAAGTATTTTGAGAAATAAAGTGTGTTAATCGGAAAAAATACTTGTTATTCATTGACCATACAAAAAATTATAGTAACAAAAATTTAAAATTTTGAAGAAAAAACAAGAAAAAACAATATTTCTCGTAGATATTGTAAAATTCCGTTTATTACCTTATCTTTGCACTCAAAATTTAACTTTTTTTAAAACTTTTTTCACGTTTTTGCGTGTAAGTTAAAAAGAGTAATTCAATAAATAGTAAAAAAACAAACACCAATCTAAAATATATAAAATGATTACAATTTTTCTCATTATAATAATTGCTTTTGTAAGCACATATATTAGTATTCCTTCTATTATAAAAGTTTCTTATCAAAAACATCTTTGTGATGAGCCTGATGAAGAACGAAAAACACATCAACAAAGTATTCCAACTTTAGGAGGGATTGCAATTTTTGCGGGTACAATTATTACAAGTACGCTTTTTGTCAATTTTTCGGCTATTCCTCAATTTGGTTACGCACTTTCGGCATTGGTTTTGTTATTTTTTACAGGAGTCAAAGATGATATTATTCCGCTTACGCCTATCAAAAAATTTTCAGCACAAATATTAGCCGCTTTAATTATTGTTTTTCAGTGTAATATTCGATTGACAGATATGTATGGTTTTTTATACATCAATAAAATTCCTTATGAAGTTAGTATTATCGTCAGTATTCTCACTATCTTATTGATAGTCAATGCTTTCAATTTGGTAGATGGTATCAATGGACTTGCGGGCGGTTTAGGTTTGATTAGTAGTATAAGTTTTGGAATTTTATTTTTAGAATTAAAACAAGAGAACTGGGCGTATATTGCCTTTTCTTTAGCGGGTGCGTTGTTGGGTTTTTTGTCTTATAATTATGGAAAACAAGCAAAAATTTTTATGGGTGATACAGGTTCTTTGACCGTAGGGCTTTTTTTGGCGATATTTGCTTTACAATTTATAGAACTTAATCAGGCTACATCTTATTTTAAACCTACTTTTGCACCTATTTATGCGGTTACGATTTTAGCCATTATATTAGGTGATACTTTGCGATTATTTACTTGGCGAATATTACAAAAACGTTCTCCATTTTCAGGCGACCGCAATCATTTTCATCATTATTTGGTTGATGGTGGTTTTTCTCACCCACAAGCTTGTTGGATTTTGTATGGATTGAATTTATTTTTGATTGGGACAATGTTATTATTTAGAGAAACAACACAATTATTTTCTATTTTATTTTTATTGATAATGTTTGGTATTTCTACGTATATTTTTTGGAATTTTAGGTATAATAAAAAAGACAAAGTTATTTCTAAAGCCCCAATTACTTCGTTGAATGTTTCTATTGAAAAAAAAAATAAAAAACAAGAAAAAATAGTAAGAGTATAATCAAAAGTTATACTTTTATATCAATCGTTGAAAAATCTAAATCATTCATACATTTAAAATGCTTTTGCGGACAGGCGTGCTTTCCCATACGCGAACAAGGTCTGCAAGATAGATTTTTATTTTCTAAAATAATAGCGTTGGTTGTTTTATAAGGATATAAGCCCAATTCTGGCACTGTACTTCCCCAAATACTATATAATTTTTTATCAAAAGCAGCCGCAATGTGCATCAAACCTGTATCGTGTGCGAATACGACTTGAGATTGTTGCACCACAGAAGCAGATTGAGCAATGCTTAATTTTCCACAAGTATTAAAAATAAAATCTTTTTGGTTGGTTTCTTTTTCGAATAATTTTATAATTTCTTCTGCATTTTTTTCGTCTTCTTTTCCACCTATCAAGACAATAGGCAAAGGCATTTTTTTACATAATTCTATCATTTTGGCGATAGGAAGGCGTTTTGTAAAATAACTTGCACCTATTACAATGCTTATAAAACCTTGTTTTTGATGTAAATCAGGAAAATAATTAAGCGGAATTATTTTATCATTGGCAATAAAAAAATCTAAGCCTTTGTTATCAGGCACAATTCCCAAAGGCGATAATGCTTCTAAATATCTATCCGCAATATGATTTTTGGGTAATACATTTTTGAATTTGAAACGAACAAAAAGCCATCTTCTAAATCGTAATTTTTTGTAGGTATATGATTTTTTACCTAAGCAAAATTTGATATAAGTAGTTCTTTGATTGTTGTGCAAATCAATGACTACATCAAAATTTTCTTGTTTTAATGTTTTGATGAGATAATTTAATCCCTTTTCATCTAAAAAATGATTTTTATCAATATACGGATTGCTTTCTACTACTTCTTGGTATGCTTTTTTGGTACAAAAATGTATTTCTGCCTTATCAATTTGCTGTTTTAAACATCTCACCGCAGGAGTTGTCCACACAATATCACCAATCGCAGAAAAACGAATCACAAGAATTTTCATCAGTAAAAAACTAAAATATAAATTTAATGTTGATGTTTTTCGTGTTTAACAGGAAATGCTAAAGAAGCTAAAACACTAATGATTAAAATACCAAGAATGATAAATAAAGAATAGTAATTTTTATAGCCAATCATTTCCAAACCTTCGTGCCAAGCAATAGAAATAATCATTTTTGTCCCAATAAACATCAATAAAAATGATAAACCTGTTTTGAGATAATGGAATAAGTGCATAACGCTTGACAAAAAGAAAAACATAGAACGCAAGCCCATAATCGCAAAAATATTCGAGAAAAATACGATATAAGGGTCTTTTGTTACGGCAAAAACGGCTGGAACTGAATCAACAGCAAATATTAAATCTGTAAATTCGATGACTAAAATAACTAAAAATAACGGAGTGATAAATACTTTTCCCATTCTTCTTACAAAAAATCTATCGGCTACATATCTTGGAAAAACAGCAAAATAACGAGAAGCTAAACGAACTACAGGATGTTTTTCAGTATCAATTTCTTCTTCTTCTTTTTCTGTGAGCATTTTATAGCCTGAAAAAATAAGTACTGCACCAAAAATATATAAAATAAATTCAAATTGATGAATCAAAGCAGAACCTACAAAAATAAATATAAATCGCATCACAACTGCCCCTAAAACTCCCCACAATAGTACTTTTTTATAATATTTCTCTCGAACTTTGAAAGAAGCGAATATCAAAATAATCACAAAAATATTATCGACAGACAAAGAATATTCTAATATCCAACCTGTCAAAAATTCTAAGGCAACTAAATCTCTGTAACTTTGAACGCTTTTTTCGTAATTATTCGCATCTAAAATTACATCTTTTCGACTGTCTTTATCAACGTATTCTTTGACTACTTTATTTAAGCTATCAAAATCTTTGACACTGTGCATTTGTTCTCCATATTTATATAATAGGAAAGCAAAAATAAGTGCCATAATAACCCAAACTAAACTCCAAGTAGCTGCTTCTCGGAAGGAAACTGATTTATTTGTACGACTTAGGACTCCTAAATCTAAGGTTAGCATCAGACTAATAAAGGCTAAAAAGCCAGCAAAAAATAGAAATTCGTTAAATCCCATTGTCTAAATTAAAAATAACTAAGGTTGTTCAAGTTTGTGTTTATCCTTACAAAATCATACCAAAATTTTTAGAATTGATATTTTTTTTGGTAAAATTGTGTTGCAAAGGTAAAAATATTTTTTAATTATTCTATCAAAAAAAAATATTTTTTTATTTTTTTATGTAAAAAACATTTTTAAAAGCCATTTTTTATCAAAATTAAAGTCCTTGCAAATGAATTATAGTAAATTTTTTGTGAAATTTAAAAAAATAGTGTACCTTTGCACATCTAAAAACACGTTATTAATTAAAATTATTATTATAATGGCTCAAAAAGCAGAAAAAACTACCAAAACTACCTCTACTAAAAAAGAAGTGGGCAAGACTGAACAAGTCGAAAAAACAACAAAAAACGCAGTTACTCAATCTAAATTTTGGGATTTGCCTTATACTCCCGACAAAAAATATGAGAAAAAAACAGCTTATTTTTGTATGGAATTTGCGATTGACCAAGCACTCAAAATTTATTCGGGTGGCTTAGGTTATTTGGCTGGCTCACATCTTAAAAGTGCTTACGAATTAAAACAAAATTTTATTGCAGTCGGAATGTTGTGGAAATATGGCTATTATGACCAAATGCGTAATCCTGATTTATCAATGCGTCCTGAATTTATCGAAAAAAAATATAGTTTTTTAGAAGATACGGGCATTGTTGTAAAAGTAAGAATTGCGGGAAATGATAGCGTATTCGTAAAAGCATTTAAAGTAAAACCTGAAACTTTTAATACAGTTCCTTTATATTTATTAACGACTGATATTGAAGAAAATGACTACCTTTCTCGCACTATTACCAATCGCTTATATGATGATAATATTGCCACCAGAGTTGCTCAAAGTATTATTTTAGGCGTTGGTGGTGGAAAAGTTGTCGAGGCTTTGGGTGGTGCAGATATGTATCATATCAACGAAGGACACGCTTTGCCGTTGGCTTATTATTTATTGAATGAAAAATATAATCAAGATATAAAAGAAGTAAAAAAACATTTTGTGTTCACTACACATACGCCTGAAAAAGCAGGAAATGAAGAACATGACGCTTTTTATTTGAATGAAATGGGATTTTTCTCAAAAGATATGTCAAGAAAAGAAATTTTTGAGGAAACTGACGAAACAGGTATTTTGAACTACACAGTGGCGGCTATGCGTATGGCGAAAATTGCGAATGGCGTTTCTAAATTGCACGCAGAAGTATCGAAAGATATGTGGAAATCGTATAAAGGAATTGCTAAAATTATTCCGATTACAAATGCCCAAAATTTTGAATATTGGCACGATAAAGAATTATATGCAGCCAACGCAAAAAATGATTTGAAAGCCATTGCCAATCGTAAAAAAGAATTAAAAAAATTATTATTTACGGAAATTGCTGACCAAACAGGAAAAATATTTAAAGAAGATGTTATCACAATTATTTGGGTAAGACGTTTTGCTTCTTATAAACGTGCCGATTTATTGTTGAATGACATCAAAAGATTTAAAGCATTAATTAGCAATCAAGAAAAACCTGTGCAAATTGTGTGGGCTGGAAAACCTTATCCATTTGACCAAGGAGCAGTCGAAACGTTCAATTATTTAGTCCATTATACCAAAGATTTGGATAATTGTGCTATTTTGACAGGTTACGAATTAGCGTTATCTAAATTGTTAAAAGGTGGGGCAGATATTTGGTTAAATACGCCTCGCAGACCGAGAGAAGCATCGGGTACGAGTGGTATGAGTGGTGCGATGAATGGAGCAGTAAGTTTGTCAATTTTTGATGGTTGGATTTGTGAATTTGCAAAACATGGAGAAAATGCGTTTATCGTAGAGCCTGTTGATGCAACTTTGCCAACGAAAGAACAAGATAGAATCGATTGCGATAATGTCTATAAAGTTATCGAAAATGAAGTTTTGCCTTTGTATTATGATACACCTGAAAAATGGTTACAAATCGTCAAAAAAAGTTTAGAAGAAGTAGCACCTGCTTTCGAATCTTCAAGAATGGCTGACGAATATTATCAAAATTTATATAAATAATCAGATTATTTATCAACTTATCAGATTTTTATTTGGTAAGTTGATATTTTTTACAAATTTTTTAAACCTATCAAATTCAAAAATAAAAATGATTGATGATAGATACTCAAAAATAATTATTTTTATGATTTTTTAAGATGTAAAACCTTGAAAATCAAGCTAATCAATCTTAAAAATCACGCTAATCTACATAAATCTTGGTAAAATTTACGCATACAACCCACAAAACAACAGACGCTGCTACAAACTCACTTCTTTTTATCACACAAAAAATAAATCATAAAAAATAAAATTGGTATAATTTTATCACGTTATAATAATATTAAACAAAACAAATTAAAATGGAAAATCAAAAAAACAACCAAGAAAATAATCAACAACCCGCCGAAAATAAACCCAAAGATTTGATAGAGCCTAAAAAAAAATCAAAAAATCACAGAAAAGGCAAACCCCAAAAATCACGTGATTTTGTGTATGAATTAAGCAGATTATTCAAAAAAAATCAAGGAAAAATTTTTTCTGTCAAACGAATTTTTAGAGAACTAAACGTTACTGATGGCAACGTAAAAAGCATTATTGTAGAAGCCTTAGAAAAATTGTTGGAAAAAGGCGATGTGTATATGACTGAAGAAGGTGATATTGCTGCCAACGTCAAAACTGAAATGGCGGAAGGAATAGTCGATTTTGTCAATTCAAGATTTTGCTTTGTCATCGTAGAAGGGCGTGAATTAGACGTAAAAGTAAACGCAGAATTTACTAAATTTGCGTTTGATGGCGATAGAGTAAAACTCGAAATATTCCCAGCCAAAGAAGGTGTTAAACCTGATGGACGAATTATAGAAGTGCTTCAAAGAAAAGTACAACAAATAGTCGGAAAATTAGAATTAGGAAAATTTGCTTTCGTATTGCCTGATAATAAAAAAATTCATCAAGATATTTTTATCGATAAAAACAAACTCAAAAACGCTAAAAATGGCGATAAAGTAATCGTAAAAATCGTAAAATATCCTCAGGAAATCAATACAAGTCCTGTCGGTGAAATTACAGAAGTGTTAGGAAAAGCAGGAGAAAATAATACCGAAATGCACGCTATTTTGGCTGAATATGGTTTGCCTTTGCATTTCCCACAAGAAGTAGTGGAGGAAGCAAAACTAATAAAAGCAAAAACGACAGACGCAGAAATCAAAAAAAGACGTGATTTTAGAAATGTACTTACTTTTACGATTGACCCAGCCGATGCCAAAGATTTTGATGATGCTATTTCGATGCAAAAATTAGAGAATGGACATTGGGAAATTGGCGTGCATATCGCAGACGTAACGCATTATGTAAAAGAAAATACGATTTTGGAAGATGAAGCCAAATACCGCGCCACTTCCGTTTATTTGGTGGATAGAGTCGTTCCGATGTTGCCCGAAAGATTATCTAATGAATTATGTTCGCTCCGACCGAACGAAGATAAACTTACTTTTTCAGCAGTTTTCGAAATTGATGACAATGCAAATGTGCATAAAGAATGGTTTGGAAGGACAATTATTCATTCTGATAGACGTTTTTCTTATGAAGATGCGCAAGAAAGATTGGAAAAAAACGAAGGTGATTTGGCTACAGAATTGATTATTTTGAATAATATTGCCAAAAAATTCACAGAAAAAAGATTTCAAAAAGGAGCAATAAGTTTCGAAACGCAAGAAGTAAAATTCAAATTAGACGAAAAGGGAGTTCCGATTGGTATTTATATCAAACAAAGAAAAGATGCTCATAGATTGATTGAAGAATATATGTTGTTGGCAAATAAGCAAGTCGCAGAATTTATCTATAAACAAAAACAAAAAGATGGCACGCCAAAACCGATGGTTTATCGCGTACACGAGCCACCTGTAGAAGATAAATTGTTAAATTTTGCTACTTTTGCACGTCAATTTGGCTATGAAGTAAAAACAAAAGGAAAAGAAATTGCGAGTTCTTTGAATAAAATGCTGACAAGTGTACAAAATACGCCACAACAAAATACGTTAGAAAGTTTGGCAATCAGAACAATGGCAAAGGCTCGATATAGCATCGAAACGATTGGGCATTATGGCTTGGCTTTCCAACATTATACGCATTTTACTTCTCCGATTCGCCGTTATCCTGATATGATGGCACATCGATTATTGGCTATGTATCTGAATAAAAAAGAAGTTGAAGACGTAAAACAATTAGAAAAACAATGCAAACATTCGACTGATATGGAGAAAAAAGCAGCCGACGCAGAGCGTGCTTCTACCAAATATAAGCAAGTGGAATATATGCAAATTTTGACTAAAAACGAAAACAAAATATTTGATGGCGTGATTACAGGCGTTACAGAATGGGGCGTATATGTAGAAATCACAGAAACAAAATGTGAGGGAATGGTGCGTTTGGGTGATATTTATGACGATATGTATTATTTGGAAGCAGAAAAATATCGTTTAGTGGGTTCTCGTTCTAAAAGAATTATTACTTTTGGTGATGTGGTGCGTGTGAAAGTAAAAGATACAAATTTAGAAAAAAGAACGATGGATTTGTTGATGGTTAAATAATATTGCTTGATTATTTATCATAAAAATTCCGTTTTTTAGAATATAAATATGATATAACGAACTAAGTAAAAAATATTGTACCTAATAAAAAACTTCTACCTATATAAATCAGGTAATTTATTTTTTAAATGCTTCCTAAAACGTAGACGCATTAACGCCTACGTTTTGTTAAACTTGTTATAGAATAATAAAATATTTTATTATCAATGAGTTTATATTTTTTATAAAATTTCTTTATTTTTGCAAAAATTTAAAAAAACAATTCAAAATAATAATTAAAAAAATCAACTAAAAATGTCTTCTCTCACACATAAAGCATCAGTTCCAATTCTGCTTACTTCTGTTTTTATCATTGCTATTTGTAGTATTTTGTACGAATTATTGATTAGTAGTATTTCAGCCTATTTTTTAGGCAGTAGTATTTTTCATTTTTCTATTACGATAGGTTTTTTCCTTTCTGCGATGGGTTTGGGTGCATTTTTATCCAAATATATTGGTGATGAATATTTATTAGAAAATTTTATTTGGTTCGAATTATGGTTGGGAATTGTGGGAGGAATTTCAGGCGTGGTTTTATATTTGGGTTATGCTTTTACACAAAATTATTATTTGTTGGCATTTTCATTGATTACCGCCATCGGTACTTTGGTTGGTTTAGAAATTCCATTATTAACTCGAATCATCAAAGCCCATTTCAATCTCAAAGATACTTTGGCACAAGTACTTTCTTTCGATTATTTGGGAGCATTATTTGCCTCAATTTTATTTCCTGTTGTTTTATTGCCTTATTTTGGCTTATTAAGAACTTCTTTTTTTATTGGTTTATTAAATTTAGCGATATGTTTATTCAATTTATGGATTTTTAGAAAACAAATCAAAGGTTTTTTAAGAACATTTATCATTGCTATTGTGATGACAATAATTTATACGATAGGTTTTTGGGGAGGTTTGGGAGTGCAAAATTATTTAGAACAATTTTTATATAGTGATGAAATTATTTTTAATACGCAATCTGCTTACCAACGCATAGTCGTAACGCGTGATGCGCCTGATGTAAGACTTTATTTGAATGGAAATTTACAATTTTCTGCTCAAGATGAACATCGTTATCACGAGCCTTTGGTGCATTTTCCGTTGGCATTGGCAAATCAAAAAGAAAAAATATTATTTTTAGGAGCAGGAGATGGTTTGGCGGTAAGAGAATTATTAAAATATCAAGCCATTAAAGAAATTCACGTAGTTGATTTGGATTCGATGATGACCAATCTTGCTCGAAAACATCCTTTATTTTTAAATTTGAATGAAGGAGCATTAAATAATAAAAAAGTCAAAATTTTTAATCAAGATGCGTATAAATTTTTAGAAAATAACAAAGAAATTTATGACGTGATTATTATTGATTTGCCTGACCCATCGGAAGTAAGTTTAGGAAAATTATATAGCAAAGAATTTTATTATTTAGTTAAAAAAAGATTGGCAAGAGATGGAGCAATGATTACGCAATCAGCCTCGCCATTTTTTACAAAAAATGCCTTTTGGTGTATTTATCACACTTTACAAGAGATTTTTCCGAGTGTTTTGCCTATCACCGTTCACGTGCCATCTTTCGGACAATGGGGATTTAATATAGCCATGCCGCATACAACTTTTGATAAAAAAGAAAGTATTGAAAGAATTGAGAAATTTTTATTCGAAAAAAATAAAACCATTCCTTTCAAATATCTCAATAAAGAAACCGTAGGAAGTTTGTTTGTTTTTGATGAGGATTTGAAAGAATCGAAAACAGAAATTAATACATTGGATACACAAAAATTGGTGCAATATTATGAAAAAAGTTGGGATTCATACAATCGATAAAAAAACATTATCACAAATAAATTAAAAAATCATTGAAAGTAGAAATATTTATTCCTTGTTTTATTGACCAATTTTATCCGCAAACGGCTGTAAATATGGTCAAAATATTAGAAAAATTATCGTGTGAAGTCAATTATAATTTATCACAAACTTGCTGCGGACAACCCGCTTATAACGCTGGATATAGCCAACAAGCCAAAAAAATTGCTGAAAAATTTATCAAAGATTTTCAAAATAATGATGATTATATTGTTGTGCCATCTGCTTCGTGTGTGGGAATGATTCGAAATGCTTATGCTCATTTATTTGATAAAAATTCCAAAGAATATTTTGCCATTCAACAAAGAGTATTCGAATTTACAGAATTTTTGGTCGATATTTTAAAAGTTGAAAAAATAGAAGGGGCGAAATTAGAAGGCACAGCCACTTATCACGACTCGTGCAGTGCGTTGCGTGAGTGTCAAATCAAAGAAGCACCCCGAAAATTACTCTCAAATGTGATAGGTTTAGAATTATTAGAATTGCCCGAAAATGAAACTTGTTGTGGTTTTGGTGGTACATTTGCAGTGAAATTTCCTGCTATTTCTGTAGCAATGGCTGAACAAAAAATTGACAATGCCACTTCTACGCAAGCACAATATTTGATTTCAAGTGATGCGTCTTGTTTGATGCACTTGGAAAGTTATGTTGAAAAATATAAAAAAAATATTAAAATAATGCACTTAATTGATGTATTGGCGGAAGGTTGGTAGAAAATAGATAAAAAAAGCCTACAAAAATATAAATTTTATAGGCTTTTTTTTGTGTCATTTTTTTATCGAAACAAAAATTTTTAACTTTCTTTTAGAGCATTTTCTAATCTTTTTTGACTAATCTCAAAATACTCTTTTTGAAGTTCAAAGCCTACAAAATTTCGTTTGAGCGTTAAAGAAGCAACTCCTGTACTTCCACTTCCAGTAAATGGGTCTAATATAGTTTGATTTTCAAAACTTACCAATTTAATTAAATGTTGCATTAAATCAACAGGTTTTAAAGTAGGGTGATTATTAAAACTATCTGCGTTTTGTCGGACTTTTGGCACAACAAAAAACTTATCATATCCATCTTCAAATTCATCGGTTCTTAAAATATTAGCACTCACTCTCCCATCTGTATGCGGATTATGTCCTACTTTTCCTTCACCTTTTGCGTAAGGAATACGCGTTTGCTCTAAATTTAAAGCCCCTGTCCCATATTTAATTATGTTTTGAGCCACATTTAATCCTTTTTCTATAGGTTTTTGCATCAAAATAATAGGCTCGTAGGCAGGTTTTAAACCCAATCCTGCTCCTTTATATTTAATACCTAAGTCAGAATTTGGTTCATATTTTAATTTTTCATTGTCTGAGTAATAATTTTCTGCTCCTCCTTTTTTATAGCCCTGCACATAGTTATACTTTCCTATGACTTTACTTTCTATACCCAATTCCTTATCCACATCTAAAGCAATATCTCTACTTTTTGGCATACCATTCAAGTATGCCCAAAATAAAACATCTTTGATAATAAAACCACTATCTTCCAAATCTACCATGAGTCTGTGCATCAACCGAATAGAAGAAAACACTAAACCAAATGAACCACTTTTTAAAACTCTTATACTATCCTCCCAAATTTGTTTTTGTGGTAAAGTCTTGTCCCATTCGTGATTTTGAAAGGAAATACCATAAGGTGGGTCTGTAATAAGTGCGTCAATACTGCTATCAACCAAAGGCGAAAGTCCATAACAAGATTCATTAAATATCTCGTAGGGTTTTGATATTGTTAGGTTTGACATAGTTAATAATTGTTTTACTATATTTTATCAAAAATATTAAGAAAGCATCTAAAAAATAAACTGCCCAAATATTAAGATATTTATCTTTTATTTTTATTGGAGTATATTTTTATAATAATCAACAATACTTTGAAAAACTCCAAGTAAATCATTAATATCACCTAAGTAATACTTCTTATCATCAATATATAATTTATCTGAATATTCAATGAATTGCCAAATATCGCCTGTTGTCGTGCAACCGTATAGTTTTTCGATGATAATACCTTTTTTTTCGTTGTATTTTTTTGCTCCTACTAATTGTGCGGAACATTGTTTAATTCCTTCTTCTAAATCATTTCGTTTTGCTTCCACAATTTGAAAAATAGGTACATTAATTTCATACGATTGTGTATCTTTGGTCAAAATAAAATCACATTCTCCCAACAAACCTGTTTCTTTCTCTCCTACTAAAGTTTCTCCTGAATAAATAGTAAAAAACTTTTGATTAAGCAAACGTAGTTCTTTCAATATCGGCACAACTATCCACTCGCTTTTTGCCTTTTCTGTTTTAATAGGCATTTCTGTGCTTTCTTCTAACTCAAAAATCAATCTTTCAGTGGGTTGAATTGGTTTTGAATTAAATTGCAAGCGTTTTCGTTGGTGTTTTACGCCAAATTTTTGTTCTAAATCAGATAAAGTAAAATCAGAGTATGCCATTTTTTTAATTTTATTAGTAGAATATAAACGAATTTTGTCCTCACAAATTGCTTGTATTCAATAGTATTTTATTTATATCTCACAAGTATTCACGATTACATTTCGGAAAGTCAATGAAATTCTTGTGTTTCTTTCGTGTTTTTGATTGTTGAAAAAATCCGATTTTTTACCTTGTATTCCGTGTGTCCAATGATAACGGGCTGCCTCTTTTAAAACGACTAAACTTCTCGGTTCTAACAAAACTTCTATTTTTTCTTTTGTATTTTTATTGATAAAATCCATTACACAAGTTGAACCCAAACTCAATGAAACAATCGTATCACCAAAACAAGGCTCGCAATCCACGTGATTTGCAATGCCTTGTCCTGCTAAATATTCATTGATAATAAGTTGGTCAGGTAGATTTTTCATCAAATTATCATCTTTTAATTTTTCAGAAAAAGGTAAAACCCAAGAGGGTAATTCGCCAATTTTCATCGTATAATCAATGAATCGGGCTTTATAATTATATTTATAGCCATAATGTTGAACTCTACGTTTTAAATCATCTAACCATTTTTCAGCATTTACATTTTGCCACAAAAAATTATGTTCTTCTTGCGTAATGTACTCAGGAATATAAACCAACCCTTCGATATGAGATAACATAGTCAAATCATTCAAGGTTTTAGGTTTAGATTTAGGTTTAGAAATTGATGTATTTTCAACTTTTTGAGGTGTATCAAAAATTGAAAGTTGTGGTATTTGCATTTTTTTTTAGTTTTTATATTGATAAAATTTCAAAAACCATTCATTTCTTTCCAAAAAAATTACTGTCCATTATACCCTGCTTTTTCAAAAATAAGTTGAGCGTTTTGCGTTTTCATTAGTTTTTGAAAACTAACATCTTTATTTTTTTGTAAATAATTTTGGATTATTCTCCAACCAAACCATTGTCCTATGCGTGCAGGACATTCTTTATTAATTTCAGCAATATAAGGTCTGTCTTCGAGATACGCTTTTTTATCTAAATCTTTGGTAGAAAATAATAATTTTTTTTCTAAAAAATGATTCCATAAAAAAACACGATTTTTTTCATCACTAATATTTTTAACTTGTTGTTGAGAATAACGCATCAACAAACTATCAGGCAAACAAGGCATCGCTCTTTTGACAAATTCTAAAGATTTTCCATAATAAACCATATCTGCCGCCATTGTTTTATCGCTTAAATCAGATTGATTATAACCATTTGCCAAAAAAAGCAAACAAAACGGAACGATAGATTTTTGGTGATAATGTTGCCAAATATAATCGGGATATTCTTCTCTGCGAGGTCTATATCTTACATTTTTACCCAAAAAAAACTCCAAACTAATCACTATCATATCTTTATCGACATAAAATTCGAGTCCGCCAAAACTTTTCAGCCCTGTGATAGTTGTATAAATAATTGGCTCTTTAAAATCTGGAAAATAATGTTTGATATGTTTGAATGCTTCTGCAAATTCATTTTCAATATTTTTAAAATCTCCAAATGCTTTTTCGCAATCTTGATACAAAGTATCTAAATATTTATCATTGACCATTTTTGTCAAAGACTTGATTATTTTTTTTTCTTCGTTGATACTGTCTTTTGTAAATTTTATTCCAAAAAATCTATCTCTGATAAGTGGATATTTTTGTAATAATTTTTTGATAGTATTTGTATCTTTTTGAGCAAATAATTCCTTTTCAAATCGAATTACTTTTGTGTTTATTTTGATATTTGAAACATCAACTTGATTTTTGCAATGATTTTCTTTGGTATTGCTGCCGCCACAAGCATACAATATCGAGATAATTAACAATAACAGCATATTTTTTTTGAACATATTTTTTGAAAATATTTTTAATCGTTTTATTCTTACTAAAACGTATAAATGAAATAAAAGTTGGAATAAAAAAATTATTTTCCTACGTATGCCATTACTTTCAGTTCGATAGCAATCGGAGTTGGCAAACAATTTATTTCTAAAGTAGTGCGACAAGGCTTATTTTCCTTAAAATATTCCGCATATAATTGATTATAAATCGAAAAATCATCTTTCATATTGGTTAAAAAAACGGTAACATCAACAATATTTTCCCATTTTGCTCCTGCATCTTCTAAAATATATTTAATATTTTGAAAAACAGCGTGGCATTGTATTGCTATATCATAACTGATAATATTACCCTTTTCGTCCAATTCTACGCCCGGTATTTTTTTTGTTCCTTTTTGTCGTGGACCTACGCCTGATAAAAATAAAAAATCTCCCACACGCTTTGCATGCGGATACGCACCTACAGGTTCGGGTGCTTGCGAAGAATTAAAATCTTGTTTTTCCATGATAGTTTTATTTATTTTTGGTAATAAAATAAGAATAAATAACGAATATTTTTTACAAAAATACGCAATAAAAATCAAATCATAAACAATAAACCTAAAATTATTTCAATAACCCAAAACTCTGTTATTTAAAATTTAACAATAGGAACTTTTTTTATTTTTTTAATGTTACAAAAAGATAAACTAAAAAAAAGATTTATTTTGTACTTTTTTAAGATATAAATCTTTAAAAATCAAGTAAATCAATCTTAAAAATCACTTAAATCATATAAATCTTGGCATAAAAATCAAAAATAATGTTACAAAACGAAGATATATTTAGCTGGGAATCTTGGGTAGAAATTCCTAAAAATTCTGATTTTTCTTTACAAAATTTGCCTTATTGCATTTTTTCTACTGCTGATAATCACACCAAAAAAATAGGCATTGGCATTGGTGAATATGTGATTGATTTGCACCAAGCACAAGAATTAAATTTTTTTGATGGTATAGATTTCCCTCAAAATTTTTTTTTAAACGATGCTTTGAATGATTTTATTAGTCTGGGCAAAGTAATCACAAACACTATTAGAGAAATAATAATGTTTGATTTGAAAAAAGAAAATGGTACTGCAGACTCAGAAAATATTTTATTTGACCATCAAAATCAAATACTTATTCCACAAAAAAATGCTATTTTTCATCTCCCTGTCAAAATTGGTGATTATACCGATTTTTATTCGAGTCGAGAACACGCCACGAATGTAGGCACGATGTTTCGAGACCCTAATAATGCACTTTTACCGAATTGGTTACATTTGCCTGTCGCATATCACGGGCGAGCATCGTCGATTATAGTTTCGGGAACGGATATTTATAGACCAAAAGGACAAACCAAAGCACCTGACGCAGAAAAACCAATTTTTCAAGCTACAAAATTATTAGATTTTGAATTAGAAATGGGATTTATTGTAGGAAAAGGAACTGATTTAGGCGAAAATATCACCACAGAAAATGCAGAAGAACATATTTTTGGAATGGTTTTGTTTAATGATTGGTCGGCAAGAGATATTCAAACGTGGGAATATGTGCCTTTAGGTCCGTTTTTAGCGAAAAACTTTGCGTCTGCAATGTCGCCTTGGGTAGTTGTGATGGAGGCTTTAGAATATTTTAAAGTCGAAACGCCTCCACAAAGTGAAGTCTTAGATTATTTGAAATTTAAAGGTAAAAAAAGTTTTGATATTCAATTAGAAGTGTTTATAAAACCACAAAATTCAGAAGAAAAATTGGTTTCTACAAGCAATCACAAATTTTTATATTGGAATATCAGCCAACAATTAGCCCATCATACTGTGAATGGTTGCAATATGAATGTGGGTGATTTGTGTGCATCAGGAACAATTAGCGGAAGTACGCCTGATTCTTATGGCTCGATGTTAGAATTAACTTGGCGCGGCACAAAACCAATTTTAATGCACGATAACACAGAAAGAAAATTTATCAATGATTATGACACGGTAATTATGCGTGGATTTTGTGAAAAAAATGGCAAAAGAATCGGTTTTGGTGAGGTAAGTAATTTTGTATTGCCTGCAAAATCATAAAAACAAAAAAGGTTCTTAGGAAATTTGTGCGGAAAATGAAAATGTTTTTTGAAATGTGTTTTTTGAATTGCCTCCAGATTTATCTGGAGGATAATATAAAATTCAATTGTTGGCTTTAGCCAAAAATCTCTCCGTTTTTCAAATTGATATTTTTCTATATTTTCAAAATAAATGGCTATTTATAATAGAATAAAATTAGTTCCGCAAAAATTTTCCATGAACCTTATTTTAGAAATACATACTTCTAAAATGAGAGCATTAACATTGCCGTTTTAGATGGAATATAAATGAGATTTTTATTGGATATAATATTTTCTACTGAGTACCTTAATCATTGCCTTTATCTGAAATCTCTGTATTTTTTAAATTGATATTTTTCTATATTTTTAAAATAAATAGCTATTCATATTAGAATAAAATTAGTTCCGCAAAAATTTTCTAAGAACTAAGTAGTTTATTCATACAATCAAAATCTTGATACGATTGTAATCTTACTTGTCCATTTCTCTCCAATATTATATTATTGAACCATCTAAATTTACTTTTAAAATATAAAAATGCTTTCACAAGGCAAAATAACTAAAAATTTTAAAAAAATCTATTATTATTATTTATTTTTTACTATTCAAAAAAATAAATTATTACTATTTTCTTACATAACCTTAACAAAAAAATTTAAACAACGTTTTAATAAAGTATAAATAAAGTGTTAATACAAATTAAATCAAATTTTTATGAAGTTCAAATTTAAAATCCTTTTGCTTATTGTTTTGATAAGTCAAATGATGATGGCTTGTAAGTCATCTTTGCCAACTATTGATAGTTTTTCTGGGAATAGAAAAGTACCACAAGGAGAAAAAACGACTTTGAGTTGGAAAGTCAGCAATGCCAAAAAAGTATATCTAATTGATAGCATTACCAATGAAAAAAGACTAATGAGCTTAGCTGATAACAAAATTCAGTTCAAACCTACAACAGATTTTGCTTATACTTTGGTGATAGAAGACAAAAATAAACAAATAATCGAAAAGAAATTTTCGGGAAAAGTAGTCAAAAATCCACCGATTATTGATGAATTTAAAGGCACAACTGAATATGTTGTAGGAGAAAAAGCAGCCACGCCTTCTATCACTTGGAAAGTTAGAAAAGCAAAAAAAGTATTTATTAAAAACTATAATGAAGAGGTTGATAAAGAAAAGGGTAAATTTTTTATGCCAATTAATCTTGATACAACACAAATAATTACACTTTTAGCAATCGGTGAATTTGGAGATTCGGCTACCGCACAACATACAATTAAAGTTAGAAAATTAGAGGGAAATATCAGAGTAAGCAATAAATTTGGCTCACCTGAATTGATAGCAGGAGAAAATAATGTATTGACTTGGGATTTCCCAGGCGCAGAATCTGTTGAAATTGAAAATATGGGTACATTCAAAGCCACAGACACACATATTATCGTTCCTAAAAAAGAAGATAGAAATTTTTCAGCGGAGATGACCGTTAATTATCCTAACAATAAAAAAACTAAAGTACCAATTTCTATAGCCGTTGTAAGGGTAAAATATGTCTTAATTCCCTCAAAATTAAGAGTAAGTTTATACGAAAAAGTGTTACTAACTTGGAAAACTGAAGGTGCAAAAAAAGTAAAACTATTGATAGGCAATGATGTATATGATGACTTAGAACCATCAGGAAAACATACTTTTACAGCAAGCAAAAATACAGAAGTAAAACTAATTGTAAAGGATAAATATGACGAAGAACACGAAATAAAATGGCTGATTCGATGTGAAGACAGACGACCATTTATTAAAAATGCCATTGATTATCAAACATTTAAAAAAGATGATAAAGAAGCAATTAAAAAACGTTTGATATTTGATATTTTTCAAGTCGATAGAAGTAAATTTCCAAATGAAATCAAATTACGTATTTTAATCACGGATACTTTGGGGAATTTTATACGTGGTTTGGCTCCGCCTGCTATCACAGAAAAAGAAGCGAAAAAGTTTTTTATCGAATTGGTAGAAAGTATTGGGGCGCAACAACAAACGATTACGGATTTCAAAGTAAAAGAAATTAACGAACTAAAATCTTCGCCTTATGACATTGGTTTGTGTTTAGATTATAGCGGCTCGATGTGTATGAGTATTCAACCTTTGGAAAATGCAGTGAGAAAATTTTTGAATAAAAAAGATGATGCAGACAGAATGTCTTTGGTTCGTTTTGATGATAAACTCAAAACAGAAAAAAAATTGACTTTTTCTATCAATGAATTAATCAAAGATATAGAATGGAAAGGTTTAGATAAATTTGGAGGAAGTACGGCTTTGTATGCGGGCATAGATGAGGCTTTAGAAACTTTTGATAGTACGGCAACTGCCAATAATAGACAAAAAAATCTATTTATTTTTACAGATGGCAACGAAAATTCTTCTTTCTCACACGCATCAAAAGGACGTTTGTTTAGAGCGATTGATTTGGCTCGCAAGGCACGTAAAAGAGGTATTAAATTATATCCAATGGGTTTGGGTGATGGCGTAAATGTAGAACTTTTGAACGCATTGGGCTGGATAACTGACGGAAAAGCGATGATTATTCCTACTGATTCTTTGATTGATGAAGCCTATTCAGAGTTGCCAAGATTGTTTAAAAATTATTATGAAATTACTTATAAACCTATCGTAAGTGGCAATAAAGAAGAAGGAAAAAGACAAATTGGTTTAAAATATTTTAATAACCGAAAAACTATCACCACTTTTACCAATTATCAAACTAATGATAAATTTAAATTTGATGACTACGAACAAAGTTATTATAATACGAGTACAATCAATCAAAAAGGCGTAAAAATGAATAAAAAAATTATTGTTCCACCACAAGCAATAGCATTTTTTGATTTTGATAGGGCAAATTTGAAACCAACTTTTACGGCTAATATCGAATCGGTCATTGGTTTTTTAAAATCAAATCCGAATGCAAAAGCAGATATTTTTGGGCATACTGATTTGGTCGGTACAAGCGAAAAAAATATGATTTTATCAGGACAAAGAGCGAATGAAATTAAACAATATTTCATCAAAAAAGGCATTGACCCTGCTCGTTTGGAAGTATATCCATTGGGAAAATCACAACCTATTTGGAGACAAGAAAAAGAGAAATGGCAAGCACAAGAAAATCGAAGAATAGAAATTTTGATTTGGGAATAAACTTTTTTGCTTAATTTTTGGTTTTATATAAAGTATGAGGTTTTTTGAAACGTGAAATATTTATATTTCATATTTTCAAAGAAATCATACTTTATATTTTTATTTAGAAAACAATATTTTTATACTTTTTATATTACAAAAAAATGTTTCAAAATTTCAAAAAAAAAACGCATTATTTTTCAAATTATTCACTTTATTTTATACTTTTGTGCGTGATATTTGCGTCTTGTCAAAGAACACCGAGCATCAAAAATAGCAATGATGATTCAGAAGCAGCCGCCAAAATCACGCCTTCAAAAGATAGTAGTTTTGTATATTTTTCTTCAAAAGCAAAAGTTGAATTTGAATCACCCAAAGAAAGCAACGATTTTAAATTGGGAGTAAGGATTCAAAATAATAAGAAAATTTGGCTTTCTATTACGGGTCCGTTGGGCATTGAAGGTTTGAGAGCAACTATTCGAGAAGATTCAATTTTTATTATTGATAGAATAAACAAAAAATATACAGAAAATAGTTTTGATACATTGAGCCGTTTGTTAAATTTTGACGTGGATTATATGATGTTGCAAGGAATTTTATTGGCAGAAATGCCTTTGAAAGATTTTGATACAACCAACAAAACTATGGTCAATAATCAAATACTTATCAAACAAAAAGTAAAATATATTAGCATCGAAAATTACTTAAATCCAACGCATAAAAAATTAGAAAAATTATTTTTATTAGATAACAGAACAGGACATCGTTTAGAGATTGTTTATCAAAATTATAAAGCACATAATTTGATTTGGTTTCCTGAAAATGTATCTATTTTAGTCAATTATATCGATAAAAATACCCGAAAACCTGCGAAAACCACTATCAATATTCGTTATCAAAGTGTGATTTTTAGTTATGATAAATTATCTTTTCCATTTGCCGTACCTAATAGTTATCGACAAAAAAAATAAAATAAAATTTTTATGATTCATCAAACAACAACCGAAAACTTACTTTCTTTTATTCATATATTAGCTAAAAATATTACTTACGAAGCCGCCATTACTATTGTTCCAAGTCTTGTAGATGACGAAGGAAGTGCCATTTGGGACGCAGAAAAAAAAGAAAATCATTGTTATTTTAATGGCAAGAAAGATGGAGATAAACTTTTGGAAGAATATTTGATACAGGTTCTAAAAAAATATGAAAATATGGCTTTGGTTTTGAGATGTACTATGCACCAAAAATATTTGAACAAAAGACCAATTTATGAGATTTGGGGTTATCGTTTAGCCATAGATGCAGCAGATATTATTTATTGGGAAAATATTGACTCTGAAGACTTATATCGTGCTTTTTCGACAGATTCACGCACAGGCGAACCTATTCAGCCTGAAGAAGAAGTTGTGTATTGTGGTGATGATGGAAAAATTTGTGGTTGGGATATGGTTTGATTTTTTTTTGGTTTTTAGGAAGTTTGTGTGAAATATAAAAATAATTTTTTTTGAAATAATTTTTTTGAAATAATTTTTTTGAAATAATTTTTTTGAAATAATTTTTTTGAATTGCCTCCAGATTTATCTGAATTGCCTCCAGATTTATCTGGAGGATAATATAAAATTTAATTGTTGGCTTTAGCCAAAATCTTTATATTTATCGAATTAATATTTTCTATATTTTCAAAATAAAGCAGCGTAAATACTATTATTATTCATAGTAAAACAAAATTATATTCGTAATTAATCCTTAAAAATGCCGTTTTTTCAGTTTGTCAAGTCTTCGACATTGACAACTGAAAAAACTACTATCATAAAAAAAATCTTTGTATTTTCTTTCCGAAATAATTATCTGTATTCTGTTTTTCTGTTGGAGTTGTCAATATCGAAGAATTGACAATCTTGGACTGAAAAACATTTGCGAATGGAAAAAATCTTATTTTTCTATTTTCCAAGCCCCATCAATATGCGTGAAATGAGTTTTTTGTGTAGTTTTGGTGCTGTCTAATTTTTTAATTCTTCTAAGACTATTTGAGCCATCAAAAATCAAAGAAGTTTTGTGCCAATGCGAAGGAATTTGATTCCAATCAAACAACGCATTTTTCCGAATAATCACAAAATTTGGTTCAATATCATTGAAATACTTCCATTCTTTTTGTTTTAATTTTTGATGTAAAATTAAGATGATTTTTTCGTTCCAATTCAACACGCTATATTTTCCTAAAAATTGATAATTTTCTTTTTGTATTTCCCAAGAATGAAGTATAGGATTTTTTGCACCTACTTTTATCAAATTGGTTTTGGTAGCAAAATCAAAATTTTTCTTCTCTTTTTTAAAAATACTATCTACCAAAATAAAATGACTTTGTGCATTTGTAATCTGTAAACTCGAATTTTTATTAAAATGATATAACAAAATAAAATCTTGTTTTTTTATTTGAGAGATATAAAATATTCTTGAAATAGATAAAATTAAAACCAAAAACGAAATATACTTCCAATAAAATAACTTTTTAGATTTGATAAATAAAGCAAATAAAAATATCATTCCGTATATCAAAAATAATTCATATCTACTAATAAAAATTCCATCAGTAACAGAATAAGGAAGTTTTTGTAATTGAAAAGTTAAAAAATTCATCAACCAAATGCCATAATACAAAGCACCACCTAAAAAAGTATTGACAAAAGGAAGCCAAGAAAAAGCCAAAGTTGCTAAACCTATATACAAAACAACGGTACTCAAAGGAATAATTAACAAATTTGAGAGTAAAAAATAATTAGGAAATTGATGAAAATATAGTAAACCTAACGGAAAAGTTACTAATTGTGCGGTGATAGAAACCGTAATAATTAACCAAATTTCTTTTAAAATTCTATTTTTAGGTTGATAATAAAAAGCCAATTTTGGTTGAAAATATACAATGCCCCAAACCGCCATATATGAAAGTTGTAAGCCTGCAGAAAATATCAAAAATGGATTAAAACACAATAAAACAAAGCAAGAAACGCCCAAATTATTATACATAGAAAGCCTCGCACTAATCGCACTGCCCACAATCATAAAAGAAAACATCATCACAGCACGCAAAACCGAAGGCGTAAGACCAGTAATTACAGCATAAAACCACAACAAAAACAACATAATAATTGTATATTGATAGCGGATAATATTTTTTTTATGATTTTTCCAACCTTTGAAAAATAGTAAATCTAAAATAAATAATATTAAACCTACGTGCATACCCGAAACCGCCAAGACATGCATCAAACCCGTCGCAGAATATGCCTCTAATACTTCATTGTCCATTTGCTCACGCACGCCTAAGAGCAACGCAACCGCAATAGCCGATTCTCTTTCTGTTTTTACAAAGTATTTTAAAGTATTGCTACACCAATTTCTAAATTGTAAAGAATAATAAAAAAAATAATTAGGAATTGATTTTGATAAGATTTGGTAGTCGTTTTTATCTACAAATTGTTGATGATAAATATTTTGACCAGATAAATAACCTGAATAATCAAATTGGTTTGGATTGTGTGGAGGCGTTAAAAGTTGGGGAGAGTTTTTAATAATTATTTTATCACCATATTCTATGTTGATATTTTTTGTATTATTTGTATCTTTTTTAAAGTATAATAAAATTTTTCCTTTGGCGTTTTTCCAAGTTTGTTTTGTATTATTTTTAGTTAAAATAGAGGTAATACTTCCTATTGTTCTGTATGATTTTTTATTTAATTCTACTTCTTGCTGAACGACAATTTGGTAGGCAATTATTTCTTCTTTTTGTTGATAAATATGATTTTTATCGTATTTTTCTGTGTGATAATGCGTATAAATAATTCCAAAAAGTACTAAAATTATACTCCCAAAAAAACCTATGGCAATACTTTTAAATTGCATAAAAACATCTTTTTTTATAAACGAAAAGCCTATAAAAAGCAATACTAATCCACTAAAAATCCATACAATATTTGAAAAATAAATATGAAAATAAGATTCTAACAAAATACCTACCACGAAAAAAAATGTAAATCTTATAAAAGGATAAGCACGCCACCAAGTCATATTTTTAGAATAAAATGTAACATTGATAACTATTTTTTCAATGTTTTGTTTATAAAAAAGTAGAATTTTTGTAGAATATTTGTAAAATTAGAATAATTAAACTAATTTTGTAACTTGCATATCTTAAAATATCAGACTAAAAAAAATGAAATTAAATTATCTATTCAGACTTATTTTACAAATTATTTTTCTTATTTTTCTTGTTTTTTTGTCAAGTTGTTTGAGTACAAAAGAATGGACAGAGGAGCAGTATTTATTAAAACAACCACAAATTGTTGGCTATAAAAAAGCACCTTATGATAGATTGTATTATTTTATGCGACCAAAACCCAATAGACGTTTTTTTGGGCAACCTATTTGGGCGGCTATTTATCAATCAGCCTCCAAAAAATTTAATCCACTGATTTATCAAAAAAATATAGAAAAAATTACTGAAGAATATGATAAAAAAATTAGTGATGCCAAAGCAGATAGAAAAACTAAAAAAGAAGAAAGATTAGAAGCAAAAAAAGCAAAAAAAATTAAAAAACAAGAAAATGCACGACAAGAAGGAAATTGGTTGATGAGAGTGGTGGGCGAAAAACCTGTTTTTTTAGATACAAGTTTGGTTAGAATTACTGCTCAAGAAATGCAAGAATTTTTGCATAAACAAGGCTTTTTTCAAGGAAAAGTTACCGCAGAAATCAAATATTTGAAACATAAAAGAGCCACAGTTATTTATAAAATTGATGAACAACAACCTACTTTTTTTGCGACTCCAATTCACGTTACAAAAAATAAACATATCGATTCTGTGCTATCAGCAAACCTAAAATTTACTGAACTCAAAGAAAATAGTATGTATAATAGTGAAAAAATTGACGTAGAAAGAAAAAGAATTGTTGATTTATTAAAGCAAAACGGATATTTATTTTTCAATCAGCAATTTGTTAATTTTAAAGTAGATACTTTGCATTTTAATTTTAAAATTGACACCACCAAAAAACTAAAAGATACAACGCTTTTGGCTCGAATGAATAAAATCAGAACAGATAGTTTGTTGGTTGCTCGTGCTGCAAAAAATAAACGTGATGCTTATGTTACGATTGTTATTAATGAACCTGAAAAAGGAAGCCATAAAAAATGGGACGTAGAGGAAGTTTTGGTAACTATTTTGCACGAAAATAAGAAAAAAGGAATCCTAAATGATAGTATTTTGTCAAAAAGAACAGGAATTTTATACGTAGATAAAAATGAAAAAATTAAATTTTCGCCTCGAGTTCTTGACCAAAGAATAAAAGTTTTGCCTAAAAAACCATTCAATATTAATCGAGAAATGGATACGCAACGGCTTTTAACTTCAATGGATATTTTTAAATTTATTACTTTGCGAGAAGATACAACAGGTGGAAAACTAAAAACGAATATTTTTTTAACGCCTTTAGACCGCCATCAATTTCAAAATGAATTTGGTTTTAATGTGTTACAAGGATTACCAGGTCCGTTTGTTAATTTTTCATTCAAAAATAGAAATACTTTTAAAGGTTGTGAAGTCTTTGAAACTAATTTAAGATTTACCATTGATGGACAAACGGGTTTTTTGCAAGATAAACAACTTTATACCAATCAAGAAATTGGTTTGAGTACGTCCTTAAATTTTCCAAGAGTTTTGATTTTTAGAAAATTATTACCCACAAAAGCAAGA
The DNA here is from genome assembly GCA_013298075.1 of Cytophagales bacterium. Lineage (GTDB taxonomy): Bacteria > Bacteroidota > Bacteroidia > Cytophagales > Microscillaceae > RDXZ01. The sequence goes on from JAAFJG010000007.1 coordinate 92,856, forward strand.
ACAAATATTGAAAGTTTTAGTCCAAGCACACGCATTAGTTTAGGGTATAATTTTGTAAAACGTCCTGAATATACAAGACAAAATTTGACTGCTGCGATTACTTATCGCGGTCAAATGCGTAATTCTACCTATAATTTTACGTTAAGTGAATTAAGTTTGGTGAATACAACAGAAATTAGAGATGATTTTTTAAGGTTATTACAAGATTTACAAAGGCAAGGTGTACCTATTATTCAGAGTTTTAATCGGGCTTTGGTGAGTAGTATGTATTTTATTTATACTTTTAATAACAATACTGGAAATGAAAGCAAACCTTCTCATTTGATTAGAGTTTTGGCAGAAACGGGTGGGAATGTATTTAGTCTTATCAATCGAAATAGTAGTATTCCTAATGATGGAAAAATATTTGGCTTGCAATATTTTCAATATTGGAAATTGAATACAACTTTTAGTTATAATTTACCTTTGAGAAAGAAAAGTCATTTATTTGCTTTTAGAGTCAATGCTGGAATGGCACAAAGTTTTGGTGGCTCAAAAACTTTGCCTTATGAAAAATTCTTTTTTGCAGGCGGGGGAAGTAGCATTAGAGCGTGGCGACCAAGAAGTTTGGGACCTGGCGAATATAGCCCTTCTATCAATGCAGATGGCACTTTTAATTATATTGAACAGCCGGGCGAAATTATTTTAGAAGGAAATATTGAATATCGAATGCCTTTATTTAGTTTTTTTAGGTGGGCATTTTTTGTAGATGCAGGCAATATTTGGACAACTAAAGATGACCAAAATAGGGTAGGGGCGCAATTTCAACCAACAAGATTTTTAGAACAAGTGGCGATTGGTTCGGGTATGGGTTTGCGTATGAATTTTCCTTTCTTATTGTTACGTTTTGATTTTGGATTAAAAGTATATGACCCAGCCAGAAGTTTTGAACAACGTTGGGTAATTGAAAGTTTTAAATTAGCCGATACATTTCGCAAAAATTTAGTGGTTTTGAATTTGGGAATTGGTTATCCTTTTTAGGTTAGTATTTTTGGTTATTAGAAAGTTTTTACAGAAAATAAAAATATACTTTTTGAAATGTTTTTTTTTGAATTGCCCCCAGATTTATCTGGAGGATAGTATATAATGTAATAGTTGGCTAAAGCCGAAATTTTATAATTTCCCATCTTTTTATATAAATGGTATAAATGCTTTTTTTATTTCAAATATAGCAATTCCACAATAATTTCCTGCTATCTAAAATTTCATATTATACAAAAAAAATGATGTTTTTTTTTGTATTTTTTTTAAAAAATAACTACTTTTGCAAACATATATTTTAGAAACCTGATTATGAACGAAACAGAAATTCAGAGCATCAAGCAAAGATTTAGTATTATTGGAAATTCTACACTACTTAATAATGCCATTTTAAGAGCCGTACAAGTTGCACCAACAGATATGAGTGTGCTAATTACAGGCGAAAGCGGTACAGGGAAGGAATCTTTTTCTAAAATAATTCACCAATTAAGTACCAGAAAACACGCTCAATTTATTGCCATTAATTGTGGTGCAGTGCCACAAGGAACTATTTATTCAGAATTATTTGGACACGAAAAAGGTGCTTACACGGGCGCAAGTGCGACCGATGTACGGAAAGGATATTTTGAGACGGCTGATGGTGGAACTATTTTTTTAGATGAAATAGGAGAAATGAATGCAGACACACAAGCAATGCTTTTGAGGGTTTTGGAAAATGGTGAATTTATTAGAATGGGCAGTTCAAAACCTTTAAAAACTAACGTAAGAGTAGTGGCTGCCACCAATATCAATTTAGAAAAGGCAATTCAAAATGGAAAATTTAGGGAAGATTTATTTTATAGATTAAGTACAGTTCCTATTTTTGTACCTGCTTTGCGTGAACGTGGGGCAGATATTAGTTTACTTTTTAGAAAATTCGCTTCTGATTTTTCTGAAAAATATCGTGTACCAATTCTTTCCTTGACCGAAGACGCTAAAGAAGTTTTGCAAAATTTTAGGTTTGCGGGCAATGTAAGACAACTTAAAAATTTGGTCGATCAAATTTCGTTATTGGAAAGCGAAAATAGAATTATCAACGCCCAAAAATTAAAAGAATATTTACCAAATACACCTTTACAAAGCCAAGCCTTGACTTTATCGAGCCAAAATAATGATAATAATAATTTTTCAGAAAGAGAAATTTTATTTAAAATTATGTTTGATTTAAAAAATGACGTTACAGAACTAAAAAAATTAGTTTTTCAAATGTTACAAAATGGTAATTCAGTTCATAATCCTGAAAATTATCCTATTTATCAAGAGATGATGCATCAATTTGAAAATAAAGACAATCATAATCATTCTAATAATTTTTCGCCCAATGATGCCATTATTTTAAATCAAAATATAGAAAAAAAAAACATAATTGAGATTTTGCAACCCGATTTAGAGCAGAAAAACGAATATATTCAAGATATTGCTCACGAAGAAACGCAAGATATACTTTCTATTGAGGAAAAAGAAAAGGAACTTATCATCAAAGCATTACTCAAAAATAAAAATCGTAGAAAAAATGCAGCCATTGATTTAGGTATTTCAGAAAGAACACTTTATCGAAAATTAAAACAATATGATTTAGATAATTAGTCAATATTATTCAACGATAAATTAAAAATAATATGGAATTCTCCTCAAAATTGATAGAAAATGCAGTCAAAGAAATCTCAAAATTGCCAAGTATTGGACAAAAAACGGCTTTGCGTTTGGTTTTGCATCTATTAAAACAAGACCAATCTTATACAAATACTTTGACTAATTCGCTGATAAAATTAAGAACTGATATTCAATATTGTCAAAATTGTCATAATATTTCAGACTCTTTTATTTGTAATATTTGTAATAATCCAAATCGTGAACAAAGTTTGGTTTGTGTGGTAGAAAATATGCAGGATATTATCGCCATCGAAAATACACAACAATATCGAGGTTTGTATCATGTGTTAGGCGGCGTAATTTCACCTATGAATGGTATTTCTCCTGCAGATTTAAACATAGATAGTTTGATGGCTCGATTGCCAAATTCACCTATCAAAGAAATTATTTTTGCTCTCAGCCCAACTATGGAAGGCGATACAACTGCTTTTTATATGACCAGAAAAATAAAACCTTTGGGCATAAAACTAAGCACAATCGCCAGAGGAATTTCTATTGGAAGTGAATTAGAATATGCCGATGAGGTTACATTAGGCAGAAGTATTTTGAGTAGAACGCATTATGAATAATAAAAATATTTTTTTAATTATTTATCAATAAATAGGTACTATCCCAAATACATTGCAAGAGATTTAAGGGATTTTCTAAAAAATATAATACCCATTTAAAAGCGCTTTTTATCGGAAAAGTTCTTTCAAGGTTTTAAAAACCTTGAAGGAATCGTACTCGGTGGGGTATATTATTTGCTACTTAGTCCCTTAAAACAAAATGATTAATAGATATTTTTTTTCAACATAAAAATAAATTTGCAACAAAATTGGGACAGCCTCAAAAATTAACCATAAAAATTATTTATTTTCAAAATAAATTCTATCAAATTCATCGGTTTTGATTTCAATAGTAGCATCTTTTTGTATTTTTCCTGCTAATATTTGTTTTGAAAGATCATTTAAAATATATTTTTGTAGCGTTCTTTTCAAAGGTCTTGCTCCAAATTCTACATCAAATCCAATTTCTGCTAATACTTTTAACACTTTTTCATCAGCCACCAAACTAATATTAGTGTCTGCTAATCTTTCTTGAATTTGTGCAAATTGAATCACAACAATTTTTTGCATATCTTTTTTATTCAAAGGTTTGAATAAAACAATTTCATCAATTCGATTCAAAAATTCGACTTTTACTTTCTTTTTTAATAGTTCACAAACGTCTTCTTTCGTATTTTCAATCACGTCAAATTCATTGTCAGGCGTAATTTCTTTAAAATTATCTTGAATAATATGGCTTCCAATATTCGAAGTCATAATAATTATAGCATTTTTAAAATTCGCTGTTCTACCTTTATTATCTGTCAAACGCCCTTCATCAAGCACTTGTAACAAAATATTAAACGTATCAGGGTGTGCTTTTTCGATTTCATCTAATAAAATAATCGAGTAAGGCTTGCGTCTGATTGCCTCTGTAAGTTGCCCACCTTCCTCATAACCCACATAACCGGGGGGCGCTCCCACCAAACGACTTACATTGTTGGCTTCTTGATATTCAGACATATCGATTCGAATCATGGCATTTTCATCATTAAACAAAAAAGACGCTAAAGTTTTTGCTAATTCGGTTTTTCCTACGCCTGTGCTACCCAAAAATAAAAATGAGCCAATCGGTTTTTTAGGGTCTTGCAAACCTGCTCGACTTCTTCTGACCGTATCTGCCACTGCTTTGATTGCCATTTCTTGTCCAGCAACTTTTTTGCTTAATTCTTTTTCGAGATATAATAATTTTTCTCTTTCTCCTTGCACCAATTTTGTGATAGGAATTCCTGTCCATTTGGCTACAATTTCCGCTACTTCTTCCGCTGTAACTTCTTCTTTGAGCATATTTGAGTTATTATTTCTCAAAATTTCAATTTCTTTTTTGGCAATTTCCAAATTTCGTTCTGCTTCTTGAGTTTTTCCATATCGGAGTTCGGCTACTTTTCCATAATCGCCTTCTCTTTCTGCTCTTTCAGCTTCTAATTTGTACTTTTCTAAGTTTTCTTTTTCCTTTTGAATGTTATTGATACAATCTTTTTCTATTTGCCATTTTCCTTTGATAACATCTCTTTTTTCGGATAAATTGGCAATATCCAAAGAAAGTTGTTTTTCTCTTTCTGTATCATTTTCACGTTTGATTGCTTCTCTTTCGATTTCTAATTGCATAATTTTACGATTAAATTCGTCTAATTCTTCAGGCATAGAATCGATTTCGATGCGTAATTTGGCGGCTGCTTCGTCCATCAAATCAATGGCTTTATCAGGCAAAAAACGTTCACTAATATATCGATTAGATAACTCAACTGCGGCAATAATGGCTTCATCTTTAATCCTCACACCATGATGCAATTCGTACTTTTCTTTCAATCCTCTAAGAATAGAAATGGCATCTTGAACGTCAGGTTCATCAACCAAAATAGTCTGAAAACGTCTTTCTAAGGCTTTATCTTTCTCAATATATTTTTGATATTCTTTCAAAGTAGTCGCTCCAATGGCGTGTAATTCTCCTTTGGCTAAGGCTGGTTTCAATAAATTGGCTGCGTCCATTGCCCCATCATTATTCGCTCCCGCACCTACCAAAGTATGAATTTCATCAATAAATAAAATGATTTCTCCCTCGCTATCCGTAACTTCTTTGATGACCGATTTTAATCTTTCTTCAAATTCTCCTTTGTATTTTGCTCCCGCCACCAAAAGTCCCATATCTAATGCAACCAACACTTTAGATTTTAAATTTTCAGGTACATCTCCCTCGATAATTCTTTGTGCCAAACCTTCTGCAATAGCCGTTTTTCCTACGCCCGGTTCACCTATCAAAATAGGATTATTTTTAGTTCTTCTCGATAAAATTTGTAACAATCTTCTAATTTCTTCATCGCGCCCGATGACTGGGTCTAATTTACCATTTTTAGCTAATTCATTTAGATTTATCGAGTATTTATCTAATGATTTATATTGTGTTTCGGTAGTTTGACTATTGACATTTCTACCGCCACGAAGTTCTAAAATGGCTTTTTTAAGATATTCTTCTGTAAAACCAACGTCTTTTAATAAACTCGCAATTCTATCTCGCCCCGCAAACAAACCTACTAAAATATGTTCCACTGCAATAAAATCATCTTTCCATTCTTTTGTAAATTTTTCTGCTTTTTGTAAAGCATATACTAAATCGTTCGATAAATATGGGTCGCCAGAATTAGTAGGAATATTTTTTACGAGTTCTGCTAATTTGGTTGTCAATAAATTTTGAGATATATTTAATTTTTTAAAAAGGAAACTCATCAAAGTATCTTCTTCTTCCAAAATTGCTTTTAATAAATGGGCAGTTTCGACAACTTGTTGGCTGTTTCCAATCGCAATTTGCGAAGCCCTTTGCACAACTTCTTGACCTTTGAGCGTATAGTTTTGAAAATTCATAATTTTGTTTGCTTATTTATTTTTTCTTATTTTAAAAAATACAATTCCTTTTCCAACTTATAAAAATATGACAAAATGGCAAGTTTTTTTATTTCAGAAAATCAAATTTTTGGTTATTTTGAGATAATATTCATTCCAACAAAAAAACACTTGAAAACAATTATAAGATTTTTTTTCAAGCGTTCAAAATTATTTTTATTGAAATTTATCCAAATAAATCACAAAAAAACTAAAAATCTTCATCTAAAGCAAAGGTAGGAACTCCCGCTTTTTTATACTCACTTACTCGATGCTCAAAAAAGTTAGTTTTTCCTTGCAAAGAAATTGCTTCCATAAAATCAAAAGGATTTACGACGTTATAATGATTATTCAAACCCAATTCTCTCAACAATCTATCCGCCACAAATTCTATATATTGATTCATCAAACGACTATTCATACCTATCAAATCAACAGGTAAAGAATCGGTAACAAACGATTTTTCAATCTCAACTGCTTCGGTTATAATCGACAAAACCCTTTCTTTGCTCAATTTATTTTCGATATATTTATTATACAACAAACAAGCAAAATCACAATGTAAACCTTCATCTCTCGAAATTAAAGCATTCGAAAAACTTAAACCGTGCATCAAACCACGTTTTTTGAGCCAAAAAATAGCACAAAAACTACCCGAAAAAAAGATACCTTCCACGACTGCAAAAGCAATCAAACGCTCTGCAAAACTTGGACTATTGATCCAATTTAACGCCCAATCTGCTTTCTTTTTCACAAATTCGAGAGTTTCCATTGCATTAAAAAGTCTATCTTTTTCTTCGTTATTTTTGATGTATGTATCAATTAACAAAGAATACGTTTCGGCGTGAATATTTTCCATCATCACTTGAAAACCATAAAAACAACGTGCTTCAGGAAGTTGTACTTCTTTCATAAAATTGACTACTAAATTTTCGTTCACAATGCCATCGCTTGCTGCAAAAAACGCCAATACGTGTGAAATAAAATGTTTTTCGCCTTTATTTAGATTTTCCCAATCTTTCAAATCTGGGGCTAAATCAATTTCTTCTGCTGTCCAAAAAGACGCTTCTGCTTGCTTATACATTGCCCAAATTTCTGGGTGTTTGATAGGAAAAAGCACAAATCTGCTTTTATTTTCTTCTAAAATGAGTTCTTTTTTTAACATTATTTTTGAATGAAAAATTAGTATTAAATTTTAATTATGTTTTTTTATTGATGTATATTTTTGGTTTATGGGAAAATATGGCAGATATAATTTTATTCTGTATGAATAGAAATAGCATTTATGCCATTTACTAAAAAAATATCAATTTGAAAAACGCAGAGATTTTGGCTAAAGCCAACGATTGAATTTTTTATTATCCTCCAGATAAATCTGGAGGCAATTGAAAAAAAACATATTCCGCACAAATTTCCTGAGAACCATATTTTTATCTTACAAGATAAAAACTATTGATTGCATCTTGTTTTTAAACTTAAATATAAATAAAATTGTTTTGTATTTTTGGTTTATTTATTTTGCTTTTATTTTCTCAAATAATGTGCAAATATATATGATTTATTTTTAATTTTATCAATATATTTTAAAAATTTAGCAAAAAATATACAAATACCAAAATCTTATCATTTCAATAAACAAAAAACAATCCAAAAGTAAGCCTTTCTTTTATTTTTACCAACTACACTCAAAAATAATTATTTATCAATTTTTAATATAAATCATTGAAAATCAAGATAATAAATCCTAAAAATCACTAAAATCATATAAACTTTAGTATCATTTATTGATTTTTTTTACCAATGAATTGATTTATTCAAAAAAGAAATCTATCTTTGTGGAAAAATAAACTATCATTTATAATATATAGAATGAATTTACTACAAGGATTTTTTGGCATTTGCGGTTTTATCGTTTTAGGCTATTTATTTTCTACCAATCGAAAAGCAATAGATTGGAGATTGGTGTTATATGGCGTAATTTTACAAGTCGTGATTGGAGTTTTGGTTATCAAAGTTCCATATATTAACTATGCTTTTCAAGAAATAGGCAAAGGTTTTGCTATTTTATTGAGTTTTACGGCAGAAGGAGCAGGTTTTGTATTTGGCGATTTGGCAAAAGACAAAACGGGCAAACATCAATTAGGAGTTGTAGTGGCTTTTCAAATTTTACCCACCGTTATTTTCTTTTCTACGCTCACTGCGGGCTTATATTATTTGGGCGTTTTGCAAAAAATTGTCTATGGAATTGCTTGGGTAATGTCAAAAACAATGCGGCTTTCGGGAGCAGAAAGTTTGTCGGCTGCAGGAAATATATTTTTAGGACAAACCGAAGCACCTTTGTTGATAAAGCCTTTTATCGCAAAAATGACGTATTCAGAATTGATGTGTTTGATGGCAGGTGGAATGGCGACCATTGCAGGTGGCGTAATGGCGGCTTATATTTCGTTTTTGGGAGGTTCTGACCCTGCACAACAAGCCATTTTTGCTGCTCATTTATTGAGTGCTTCGATTATGAATGCACCCGCTGCGATTGTGATGGCAAAAATGATTGTTCCACAAACTCAACAAGATTTAATTACTACAAAATTAGAATTATCCAAAGAAAGTTTGGGTATCAATTTAATAGATGCACTTTCTATTGGAGCAATGGACGGCTTAAAATTGGCGATGAATATTGGTGGAATGTTGATTGCTTTTATTGCTGTGATTGCGATGATTAATTTTATGTTGAAAGGTTTTGGAAGTGTGATAGGTGTCAATGATATAATCAAAACTTCAACAGGCGGAATATTTAATGCTTTTTCGTTGGAATATGTGTTAGGACAAATAATGCGACCGATTGCGTATATGATGGGCGTTACGTGGGATCAAACTTTATATTTGGGTAGTTTGGTAGGACAAAAAACGGCTATCAATGAATTTGTGGCTTATTTGAATTTGGCTGAATTGAAAAAAAGTGGCGTATTACAAGAAAAAACGATTATTATTGCGACTTATACGCTTTGTGGTTTTTCTAATTTTGGTTCGATTGCGATTCAAATTGGAGGAATTGGCTCAATGGCACCCGAACAACAACAAAATTTATCTCGTTTAGGTTTGCGTGCTTTGTTGGCAGCAAGTTTGGCGTGTATGATGACAGGCACGATTGCAGGGGCATTGAATAGTTAAAAATATATTCAAAAATAAATTATTTTAACTCTTACAATTCGTTTTAAACGTTTGTAAGAGTTTTTTTTGTAGAATGATTTTTGTTTGTTTTTTGTATTTGTATCAATTTTTTTATGTATATTTTTAACAAAAAATAAGATATACACATCAGAAAATCATACATTTTCATATATTTTCAGATTTACTTTAAGATAACGAATTAGATATTTTTTTGAAAACACTTTTATTTATTTCGAAATAAAAAATAAAAGTGAAAAAAAATATTAAAATAAGTGGTTCTTAGGAAATTTGTGCGAAAAATAGAAAATGGTTTTTTTGAAATGTATTTCTTGAATTGCCTCCAGATTTATCTGGAGGAATATATAATTCAATCGTTGGCTTTAGCCAAAATCTCTATATTTTTCAAATTGATATTTTTCTATATTTTCAAAATAAATGGCTATTTATAGTAGAATAAAATTAAATCCGCAATAATTTCCTATGAACCAAATAAGTAAAAATACCTTGATTTATTTTTAGTAAAAAAAATATAAATAAGTAACGCCTAAAAAAAATAAATAATTTTAAAAAACAAATTCAATGTTATAACATCGATTTAAAAAAGTAAACATTTATTCCTTTTTTTGCTCAAAATTGCAATCGTTTGCATCAAAAACAACCTATCAAAAAAATTAACAAAAAATATATTACATATATTTTGGTAGTTATACATTTTTGTTTCACTTTTGCATATATTATTTAATGAATTTTTAACACTTAAATTTTTGAAACTGAACGAAAAGGTTATGCTAAACTTTTGTAGGCTTTTCATTAGCTTTTAAAAATTTTTTTATAATATTTCTGTTTAATTTGTAAATAAATATAAAATTTTTAACAAGGAAAATATTAAAATTAACAAATAGTTATGTAAAATTAATTCTCATTTCTTAGCATAGTTCTATCGTGCAGTTTCCAAAAATATAAACTGAACATATAAATAAATGCTAAAAAGTAAAGAAGAAAACATCAAAATTTGAAAATATATATAACAACATCTAAAAAATAGTTCTGCAATAATTTTCTAATAACCAAAAAAACAAAAATCTTATTTTTCTGTCAATTTGTCATATTTTTTGACTTGGCACAAGGCTTGTAATTTTATATCGATACACTTTCTTACTATTGATATTTTTGTCAATAACAATTTCAATATAATAATAATGAATCATAATAAATTAATATTTAGTCTTTTAGCTTTGCAAAATCAAGAAGAAAACGAAGAATCTGGCGTTTTGAAAGTCAAAATAGACGACCAAAATACAGAATCAAAACAACATGAAAAATTAGCCATTCTTCCACTTAGGAATGCCGTTTTATTCCCAGGTGTTGTCATTCCAATTACAGTCGGAAGAAAAAAATCTATCAAATTAGTAAAAAAATCTTATAAAAATAGCAAAATCATTGGCGTTTCAACTCAAAAACAAAATAATATAGAAGAACCAACTTCGCAAGATTTATATAAAGTAGGCACTGTGGCAGAAATATTAAAATTATTTAATATGCCCGATGGCAATGTTACGATTTTAATTCAAGGAAAACATAGATTTGAAATGGGGGAAGTTTTGGCAGAAGAACCTTATTTAGAATCAAAAGTAAACGTATTAACTGAAAATTTTCCACCACATAAAAAAGGAGAAGGAAAAGCATTGATGAGTTCTTTGAAAGAAAAAGCATTCCAAATTATCGAATTAAACAACGATATTCCACGCGAAGCACGCGTTACCATTGATAATATTGAAAGTTTATCATTTTTAACACATTTTTTGAGTGCCAATTTTCATACAGAAGTAACGGATAAACAAACGCTATTAGAAATAAACGAAGGCGAAGAAAGAGCAACCAAATTATTGGAATTTTTGCAAAAAGAAATTCAATTATTAGAAATTAAAAAAGATATTCAAAGCAAAGTTTTTACGGATATTGACCAACAACAAAGAGATTATTTTTTGAGACAACAAATGAAAGTCATTCAAGACGAACTCAAAGACGAATCAAATGAAGTCGAAGAACTAAAAATAAAAGCAAAAAATAAAAAATGGAACGATAAAGTTGCCAAACATTTTGATAAAGAAATTGGAAAATTAGCACGCACCAATCAAATGTCACCAGATTATCCAATTTTATATAATTATTTAGAAACCTTAGTCGATTTGCCTTGGGGCGATTTCTCTACCGATAGTTACGATTTGAAAAAAGCAAGAGAAATTTTGGACAATGACCATTCTGGAATAGAAAAAGTAAAAGAAAGAATTATAGAATATTTGGCAGTTTTGAAACTAAAAAATAATCTAAAAAGCCCTATTTTATGTTTATACGGACCTCCTGGAATTGGTAAAACTTCACTCGGAAAATCTATCGCAAAGGCTTTGAATAGACAATATTCGAGAATTGCTTTGGGTGGATTGCATGATGAAGCTGAAATTCGCGGACACAGACGCACATATATTGGGGCAATGCCAGGACGTATTATCCAAAATCTCAAAAAAGCACAAACTTCAAATCCTGTTTTTATTCTTGATGAATTAGACAAAGTTGCTTCTAATGTATTTCGTGGTGATCCTGCGTCTGCGTTGTTAGAAGTGTTAGATTTGGAACAAAATCATAGTTTTGTCGATAATTATATGGAAGTAGAATATGATTTATCGAATGTTTTGTTTATTGCAACGGCAAATTCTTTGGATACAATTCACCCTGCTTTGCGTGATAGATTGGAAATTATCGAGTTGTCAGGTTATACAACAGAGGAAAAAGTAGAAATTGCAAAATATCATCTTATCCCCGAACAACGCACAGAACACGGTTTGAAAACGAAAGATGTGAAATTTGACGAGGCTTCTTTGGTGAAAATTATTGAAGATTACACAAGAGAATCTGGTGTCAGAAATTTGAAAAGACAAATTGGAGCGGTGTGTAGAAAAATTGCTAAATTTATTGCCAACGAAGAAAAATATAGTAAAAATATCACCACCAAAGAAATCAAAGAATTTTTAGGAGCAGAACCTTATGATAGAGAAAAATATCAAAATATTACAATTCCGGGCGTAGTAACAGGTTTGGCTTGGACGCAAGTGGGCGGTGAAATTTTGTTTATCGAAGCCATTGTGAGTGCGGGAAAAGGAAAAATGACGATTTCAGGGCAATTAGGTGATGTAATGAAAGAATCTGTTTCGGCGGCTCTTTCTTATTTTAAATCTATTGCCTCAAAATTCAATATCAAAAGTGAAATTTTTGATAAATTAGATTTGCATATTCACGTGCCTGCGGGTGCTGTGCCAAAGGACGGACCTTCTGCAGGTATCACAATGTTTACTGCGTTAGCGTCTGTTTTTACAAGGCGAAAAGTAAAACAACATTTGGCGATGACAGGTGAAATTACTTTGACAGGTCGCGTGTTGCCTGTGGGAGGAATTAAAGAAAAAATATTAGCCGCAAAACGGGCAGGAATTAAAGAAATTGTGATGTGTCATCAAAATAAAAAAGATATTGAAGAAATCAATGTCGAATTTTTAGGTGATTTAAAAATAAATTACGTCAGCAGAGCGGAAGAAGTATTAGTATTGGCTTTAGAAGATGAAGTTTCGGGAGAAATTTTGGAGAATATTATTGCTTAAAATACGTAAAAAATCATCAATATTAACTCATAAAAAACTCGTTTAAAGTAAAATTTAAACGAGTTTTTTAGCTTTAAAATTTCTCCTCTTTCTCTTTGATAGACTCTCCTTCTTTTTCTTTTGCCTTCTGCTCTTCTTTCAAAGCACGTTTTTTTGATTTACTTTCACGTTTTACTTCGTCAAGTGTTTTGCGACTTGAGGCACGTAATTGAACTTTTTCGCCTGTTTCTTTATTTTTTATTTCGCCCACAGTCCAAACTTTTTCATATTCACGCGAACTATATTTAGGTTTTTTCTTTTTTTCTTTTTGATAATTAGCCAATTCAGAATATTTAACACGTCTTCCTGATTTGAATCGAGTATTACTATAAGACGCATAACGATTTTGATTAGGAGCGCGATTAGGTCTGCTAAACATTCCTTTTGGTTTTTTAGGAATACGCAACGCATTTTTTCCACCCACAAAAGAGGCTGCCTGCTCGTTTTTCTTTTTATATAATTTTTGTTTATTCACATAAGGCGTATAACCTGAAAAGTTAGCAATTTCTTTATCCATTCCACGCCTTTCCAAAGTTTTGCGTCTTAGTTTAGCAATAGAAATTTTAGCCGTTCCTTTTCCTGTAAAATTAGCCATTTGCTGGTCTTTTCTTTTATTTTCTGCCATTTTTCTATCAATTTTTGCTAAAGAAATGCCACCCGAATATTTTGCCATTTCTCTATCTTGTCTTTCAATTCTGGTTTTTCGAGAATTACTGACAAGAATATTACCCGAAAAATCGGACATTTCTTTTTGTTTATTGAGATTATCGCGTCTTTTATTTCTTACTTTTGCAGCAGAAATACTTCCTGAATAATTTGCTCTATTTTCATCTCCATCTTTTATTCTGTTCTCACGATTTTTATTGACAGCAATATTTCCTGAAAAATCGGACATTTCTTTTTGTTTATTCAAATTATCACGTTTTTTATTTCTTACTTTTGCAGCAGAAATACTTCCTGAATAATTTGCTCTATTTTCATCTCCATCTTTTATTCTGTTCTCACGATTTTTATTGACAGCAATATTTCCCGAAAAATCAGATATTTCTTTCTCTTCATTTATCCTATCACGTTTTTTATTTCTTACTTTTGCAGCAGAAATACTTCCTGAATAATTTGCTCTATTTTCATCTCCATCTTTTATTCTATTGACACGATTTTTATTGACAGCAATATTTCCCGAAAAATCAGATATTTCTTTCTCTTCATTTATCCTATCACGTTTTTTATTTTTTACTTTTGCAGCAGAAATAGTTCCCGAATAATTTGCCCTATTTTCATCTCCATCTTTTATTCTATTGTCACGATTTTTATTGACAGCAATAATTCCACTATTATTGACAATTTCTTTATCGCGATTTCGGTTATCACGATTTTTGTTATCAACTTTATTTTTATTTACCGTTCCTGAATAATTCGATCTTGTTTCAGTATTTTCACGGATTCTATTGTCACGATTTTTATTGATAGCAATGTTTCCACTATTATTAACAATTTCTTTATCATGATTTCGGTTATCACGATTTTTGTTATCAACTTTATTTTTATTTACCGTTCCTGAATAATTTGACCTTGTTTCAGTGTTTTCACGGATTCTATTGTCACGATTTTTATTGACAACAATATTCCCAGAACCATCGCCTTTTTCTTTATCAGCATTTCGATTGTCTCGATTTTTGTTTTCGAAATTATTTTTATTGATAGTTCCTTTATAAACGTTTCTTTTGTTATCGTTATTTCTAATTCTATTTTCTCGGCTTTTATTTTGGATTACTTGTCCAGAAAGCCCGTTTTTTTCCTTGCCATTATTGATTTTTTTGTCTTCACTTGGCACAGCAGAGCCTTTAGAAATTTTGGTTGTTCCCTGGTCATTTCTTTTTTTGTTGATTTGTTTTCCTAAATAACCTGCTCTTTTTCTATCTACTTTTTTTTCTTGATTAGGTTTTGTTTCGATAGGATTTACCTTTTGTGCCAATAAAGAATAATTAGACAAACAAAATATAATAACCAAAAAAGAGGTTATTTTCAATGTATGATGTAAAAAAAGAGAATATATTTTCATTTTTAGATTATTTTAAGACTGAAAATTACTAAAAAAAATTATTTTGTTTTTTCAGACGAATTAAGTTTTGGCTTAGATTGTTTGGTATCCATACCCATTCCTACGCGTGGGTCTTGTCCAAAACCTCTATCAGTTAAATTATTATTTTTATTTTTCTTGACACGTCTTTTTCCTTTTATCAAACCTGTAGTTTTATCTCTTTTGACTTGAATATAGGTATCTTGTGCGTCCAATAACTTCAAACTTTGTCCACGCAATTCTTCTGCACTCATTGATTGTGCGTCTTGTTTACTGACCGTTCCTTTATGTCTATCTACGTATGCAGGACACAAAGCACGTTTTTGGCAAGATGTAGTTAATAAAATACCTACAAAAAATATATAAAATATTTGATTTTTCATATTGATAATGATTTATATAATGATAACGTCAAAAACGATAAAAAGTTGTTATAAATGCTGTAAATATACGAAACAAAAGCAAAAATTCAATATTTTTGATACAAAAACATTGAATTTTTTGATACTTTTTTGATACTTTCTTAATATCTACAAAAAAAATGCTACTTTTTTCAAAATAGCATTTTCTTTTCATTATTTTTTAGTTTGATTTTTATAATCTTCATTCAAACCTTTTATGATTTCGTCAGTAATTTCATAACTTGATTGTGCATAAGTCAAACCCACCGTAAAATTTGTTTTCGAATACGCATAAATCATCGAATAACCGTTTGCTTCTGCATATTTTTTCAAAAATTCTGCAATATTATCGACCATTTTTTCGGCTATTTTTTGTTCTTTTTTCATCATTTCATTTTCTTGAGATTGACCATATTGCATCAATTCCTTTTCTTTCATCATCAATCCTTGTTTGGTTTCTTCAATTTTTTGTTGTGTCATAGTAGCGGCACTATTTTGAAAAGAAACAACGGCATTTTCTAATGCACCTTTACGAGCATTCAGATCAGATTGTATAATTCTTCCTTCGTTTTCACTGGTTTTTTTAGCATTAATATAATAAGTATATTTTGACATTAATGAATCTACGTTATAATAAGCAATTTTTGCTTCACTATTTTTGTTATCTTTGTTGCTTACTTTGATAGGAGCAGCATTTTTAGGAGTATTATTATTAGAATTGCCTTTTGTAAAATGTAAAATATATAAAACAACAAGGGCTATTGCTAATACAATTTGAGTAATTTGTGATGTTTTCACTTTGATTTTTATTTTTTATTAAAATATTTGAAAATTATTTTGAGGTGCAAATATAGTGATATATTTTTGAAAACAAAATATTTTTTGCCTATAAATAGATTTTGCATAGCAAATAAAAAAATATTTTTGCTATGCAAAATGAAAAATTTATTTTTTGGAATCTATTTTTTGAATTGCCTCCAGATTTATCTGGAGGATAATATAAAATTAAATCGTTGGATTTAGCCGAAATTTTCATACTTCTCAAATTGATACTTTTCTATATTTTTAAAATAAATGACATTAATAATCTCTCAAAAACCATTTTATTTTCTTGATTTTCTAAAAATCAACATCCACATTAGCAATGATTTTTTTGAGTTCTTTTTTTTCTGTTTCTGTTAATTTGTTGCCTTGCAAATTCAAATTTTTTAAATTACTTAGGTGCGAAATCGCATTGGGTACGTGTACGATGCCCATATTTCTCATTTCTAATCGCCTTAAATTTTTCATTTTTCCGACCAATTCCAAAGAAGGTCTGATAGATAAAGTAGTATTTCGACTAATATCAAAAGTTTCCAAACTATCTAATTGCGTTACTGATTTGGGCAATTCGCTCAAAGCATTGCTACCAGCACGCAATATTTTAAGATGTTTTAATTTAGTAAGTTCATCAGGAAGTCTAATAATTTTATTATCCGTAATATCTAATTCTTGTAAAGCCACAATACTTCCCACTTCTTGAAACAAAGAAACTAATTGATTACCACTTAAATCTAATTGTTTTAAATAAGTTAAATTGCCTACGCGTGGCGTAATTTTGGTAATTTGATTTTTTCTAAGATATAAATATTGTAATTTATTTAGATTTTGAATTTCGTTAGGAATATCTTGCAAACGATTATTTTGCAAATCTAAAATTTGTAAATTTGTTAATAAAGCAATATCTTTCGGAAAATGTTTGAGATGTTGTCCTGATAAATCTAAAATTTTTACGTCATTCGGTTGTTTCAATGCTTCATCTAAATCTGTATATCTTTTTTGTTTTTCTAATTCAGACCAAGAAAGCATGTCTTTGGGCAAAGCATCACTACTAACTCCCATATCTTTGATAGCAGAAGGAAGTTTAACAGCATTAAATAAATTAGGATTAAAAACCACATAAGCAATTCCTCCCAATACTAACAAAGGAAAAACTACTCTAAAAAGTATGTTTGCATCTTTTTTTCTATCTGACATTTTTTTATTTTTTTAAATAATTTGATGTTTTTTTTAGTTTTTTAGTTTGATTTTTTAAAATTTATTAGATACAAGCAAAACCTATTAGATTTTTGAAGTCTAATAGGTTTAAAGTCATTATTTTTTTGTGAATATAGATAAATTAGAAATAAAATAATAAATTGATATTTCCATTCAAATTATCTAAACCTACTCCAATTTGAAGTCTGCTATATTCTGCATCATACACATCTGCTTTCACATCTTTCGCTGAACTGCTCGCAGCGTCCCAAATTTGAGTCGTTGTACTTCCTTTTCCTGCTGTTACGGCTGTAAAAGCATATCCAAATTCTGCACCGATTGACATTTTGGCAGCAAAAAAGTATTCTACGCCTACAAATCCACGCAAACCAACCATAAATTTATTGCCAAATTTTGATTCTTTTAGGCGTGCTGCGCTAGCACCAGAAGAAAATGCATTAAAATTGGTCGTAGAATTGGGTGCTTGAAATTGAGTAGTCATTTCGTTGCCATAAGAAATTTTTTGTCTTGTGGCTGCATACCCAATTAAAAATTCACCCCCATAAAAACCTTGCACACGTCCTGCACCTTTGCGTTTTTCGATACCAAACGCTAATAAAATTCCTGTGTTAGAAGAGGTACGTGTATCAGTTACATAATTAGGAAATGAAGGAGCAGGTAATTCATTTTTTATCACTGCATTTTTATCACTGACCGAACCAATATTGAGTTGAAAACGACCACGATAAAAAGTGGTTTCGTCTTTTACATATTTTCCAAATAATGCTAAATTATTAAATGGATTTTGCGTAAAACTATTTGTTGGAGCTTGATTGCTACCTGCTTGATTGAAAAAATTACCTAAGTAATTAAAGAAAGGATTGGCAGAAATACCTAAACCCCATTCTCCTTCTTCAGGCAAAATAAGTACACCTTCAGACGATTCAAGTGATGCGCCTCCGTTAGTTTTTTCTTCTTTTTTTTCCTCTTTTTTCTCGTCTTGTGCAGATACTACTCCAAAACATAATGAGAATGCTAAAAGCGTTACAAATATTTTTTTCATAGAAAATATTTAGATTTTAAGTTAAAAATTTATTTGTTATTCAAAAATTCAATTAGTGTGCCATTTTTAAAAATAACAGAATTTTAACCTAATTATTTGATGCAAATTTTTATTTTTATTATTTTTTTAAAAATATAACCTCACCAAAGACTCCGCCACGCAAGCAGGTTTTTCTTGTCCTTCTATTTCAAAAACACAATTTACAGTGATTTGAACTCCCAATCCATTCTGAACTTCTTCTACTTCCAATAAATTGGCTTTCAATCTCACTTTGCTATTCACCAAAACAGGTGCCGTAAATCGAACTTTATTTGTGCCATAATTGATGCCCATTTTTACGCCTTTGATTTCCCAAATTTTATCTAATAAAACAGGCATCAAAGAAAGCGTTAAAAAACCGTGTGCAATCGTCGTTCCCATAGGCGTAAATTTTGCCATCTCAGGATTGACATGAATAAATTGATAATCACCTGTTGCCTCTGCAAAAAGATTGATACGAGCTTGGTCTATCAAAAGCCAATCAGAAACGCCTAAATCTTGTCCTTTTTTAGCAAAAAGTTCTTCTTTTCCTTGAATAATTAACATTTTTGTATTTTTTATATGATTTAAAAATTATAAAATCCACCTAAATTAACAGTCAAAACATTCGCATAACTTTTCTTTTCTGGAACTGCAATGCCGTTTAATTTCAAATTTAAGTCTATATTAACGTGTTTATTGATAAAATAAGCACAACCCACCACAGGTGCTACGCCAAAATTAGTCGCATTTCCATTCAATTCTATTACGCCCAACGTAGAGAATGCAGGTTGTCTAGCCAAAACAGCGAATCTTCCTAAATCTAATTTGATATTTTCTGTATCTCGTACATATATGCCCACATCACAACCCACATAAGGTCTAATTTTTTCAGTTAAAATATGATATTCGAAACCTATATTGATCATATAAAAATTAACTTTGGGTACTTTTATTCTTTCACTTTCAGGACTTTGAAGATTTAAAAGAGCAATTAAATCAGACGTATTTTTGCTCAAACCGATTGCTTCTGCGAACTTTCCTAAGTCATCGCCTGCACGCCCAAACGCCAAAAAACTTATATTTTGTGTAAATACCCAACGTTTATTGATTTGATATTTACTTGTTAGGCTTGCTCCGTAGCCATTTTTATTGATAGTTCCAAAATCTCCCATAGGGATTCCGTAATTAAAACTTGCTCCGATTCTAAATTTTTTAGTGGATTTTTCTTCTTGTGCTGATGCAATAGAAGAATAAGCAAATAAAAATATTGCTAAAAAATGTATTATTTTTTTCATAATACAAAGTTAGTATATTTTTTTGAGATTAACGAATAGATTCTTAGAAAATTATTGTGGAATTATTTTTAGCATTTATATCTTTTAAATTTTGATGATTTTTTTTATGCTATTTAGGGACTAAATAAAAAATAATATACCTAAAAAAACTCCCTCACCTTCGGGGAGGGCTGGGGTCAGTGTTGTTAAATTCTTTTTTTTTAACAAATAAAATAGAAATTAACTTGTATAATATTCTGTAAAAAATCTATAATTTTTTGAAAATGTTATAGATTTGGCAAATTATATTTTGATTTGTAAAATAATTTACCTGACAAATATTAGAACTTAACAACACCGACCCTAACCCTCCCCAGCTGTGAGGGAACTAAAAATAAGTTTTTTTGAGTGGGTAATTTATTTTTTAGATGTTCCCTTAAGTCATTTTTGGAATTTATCAATAAATATATTGATTTTAAAGACTCTTTATGATTTTACTTAAAAGATAATTTGTAACTTCTGTTCTATGTAAAAAAGTGTATATTTTTAAAAAAATATTTAGAAATTTGGACTTTTTTTGCTAATTTTTCTAGTAAATTATTAAAGAGCCAAAAAAAATAAGTTGCCAAGTAAATTTAGCCTTGACAACTCAAAAATTATGTAATAAAAAATCTAAATCAAACCTGTTTTTTTCAACAATGCTTTTACATCAGGTTCTTGTCCTCTAAAATTTTTATACAATTCCATTGGGTCTATACTTCCGCCTTTGCTCAAAATATTTTTACGCAAAGCATTTGCCGTTTCAGGATCAAAAACGCCTTTTTCTTCGAATAAAGCAAAAGCATCAGCCTCCAAAACTTCTGCCCATTTATAACTATAATAACCCGCCGAATATCCGCCCTGAAAAATATGACTAAAAGAAGTACTGGCTATCGTTTTTTCTGTCTTAGGCAATAATCTAAATCGGTCTGTGATGTCACTTTCAAACGCATATACATCTGTGATATGGGCAGGATTGTGTGCGTGCCAAGCCATATCTAATAGCCCAAAATTAACCTGTCGAACTGCTTGATAAGCACTTTGAAAATTAGCAGAATTTTTAATTTTTTGAACCAAATTTTGTGGAATTATTTCGTTTGTTTCGTAATGAAAAGCAAATAAACTTAATGCTTCTTGCGTATATGCCCAATTTTCCATGAGTTGAGAAGGTAATTCTACAAAGTCCCAAGCCACATTTGTTCCTGATAAATTTTCATATTTTACATCAGACAAAATCAAATGTAACGCATGCCCAAATTCGTGAAAAAATGTAGTAACCTCATCAAAAGTCAATAAAGAAGGTTGCGAAGGCGAAGAAGGCGTAAAATTACAAACAATACTCGTGTGAGAAGGTTGAAACTCGTTATTATTTTTACTTTGTCCTCTAAAATTTGTCATCCAGGCACCCTGTTTTTTCGAATCACGTGGAAAAAAATCAGCATAAAAAATAGAAATGGTTTCGTTTTTGGCATTTTTTACTTCATATACTTTTACTTCTTCGTGATATACATCAATATCTTTTCGAGGAATAAATTGTAGTTGAAATAATTTTTCTGCCACTTTAAAAACGCCCTCAATCACATTTTCTAATTTGAAATATGGACGCAACATTGCCGTATCCAACGCATATTTTTCTTGCTTTAATTTTTCGCTATAATAAGCAAAATCCCACGCTTCTAGCTGCTCGATTTGGTCTAATTTTTTGGCTAAATCTTCTAATTCTTTGACTTCATTTTTTGCTTTTGGATAGGCAATTTGTACGATATTTTCTAAAAAATCATTGACTTGTTTGGGCGTTTTTGCCATTCTATCTGCCAAATTAAAAGCTGCATGAGAGTCAAAACCCAATAAATTTGCTCTTTGATAACGCAAATTAACAATTTTTTTGATAACTTCTTCATTTTTATTCTCTCGCATACCGCGTGTGCCATAGCCGACAGAAAGTTTACGACGCAAATCACGATTTTTGGCATACATCATAAAAGGCATATAACTTGGAAAATGCAAAGTAAAAATCCATTTTTCAGGCATATTTTTTTGGATTGCTGTATTTTTTGCTTGCTCTATAAACATAGTGGGTATGCCTTCCAAATCTTTTTCATTATCAATTTCGAGAATAAAATTTTGCGTATCTGCCAATACATTATTACCAAATTTGAGCGTTGTTTCTGCCAATTCTTTGTCAATTTCTCTCAATTTTTCTTTTTGATTTTCATCAAGATTTGCCCCATTTTTGATAAAACTTGTATGCGTTTTTTTCAATAACATTTCTTGTTCTGCTGATAAATTGAACGTATTTTTTTGTTTCCAAATCGCATCAATGCGTTGAAATAATTTTTCATTCAAAATAATATCATTTTCATATTCAGAAAAAACAGACGAGTATTTTTCAGCAATTTTTTGTTTTTCGTCATTATTGTCTGTGTGTTCGAGGTTATAAAATATACTTTGAGCTCTTTCTAAAAGTCGTCCTGCATTTTCTAAGGCTTCGATAGTATTTTCAAAAGTTGGTTTTTCTATATTTTCGATGATTTGGTGGATATTTTTTTTACTTTCATCTACCAAAATATCAAAAGCAGGCGCAAAATCTTCATCTTTAATAGAAGTAAATTGAGGCGTTTGAAAAGGGGTATTAGGAAACGATAACAACAGATTTTTTTGCATAATAATAATAATTATTTTTTTTATTTTTTATGCAAATATATACACTTTTTATCTAAAAAAATATTTTTCTTTAGATAAAAATAAACTTTTAGGGACTAAGTAGAAAATATTATACCCAAAAAAAACTCCCTCACCTTTGGGGAGGGCTGGGGTGGGGCATAATTTGACTAAAAAGCCCCACCCTAACCCTCCCCAGCGGTGAGGGAACTAAAAATAAGTTTTTTTGAGTGGGTAGTTTATTTTTTATATGCTCCCTTA
>JAAFJG010000070.1 GCA_013298075.1 Cytophagales bacterium
AAGAGGGAGTTTTGGCATTAGTTAAACTTGTCGGTTTTACTCCCTCCAAAAAACAACCTTTACCAGGCGTAAAAGTCTTAGCAAGCGCCTTAGAAAGATTTTATTTTATGAAATTAGGCGCAAAAGCAAGTAGAGAAATAGCAAATAAAACAAAAAAAAGTATAACTATCAAATAACCCCTACAAGATAAGGGGCTGGGGTGGGGCATAATTTTATTAAAAAGCCCCACCCTAACCCTCCCCAGCGGTGAGGGAACTAAAAACAGACTTTTTTGAGTGTATAATTTATTTTTTAGATAATCTCTTAAAAGTAAATTCATTATTTTCTAAAACAACCACAACAAATTTTCTAAAATATAATGTTTTAGAAAATTTGTTGTTTATAAATTGATAGGTTTTCAAATAAAAAATATATGCAAAGAACGGAATTAAAAGATGTAGGCGAATTTGGGTTGATAGAAAGGCTCAAAAAAAATATAAACCTACAAAATAAATCTTCTATCAAAGGAATAGGCGATGATTGTGCGGTGATTGATAATGGAACTGATTTTTATACCATTATTTCGACAGATATGTTGGTAGAAAAAATTCATTTTGATTTGAGTTATGTGCCTTTGCGTCATTTAGGTTACAAAGCGATTGCGGTCAATGTTTCGGATATTGCGGCTATGAACGGCACGCCTGAACAAATTACGGTGGGTTTGGCAATTAGTAATCGTTTTTCTATCGAAGCCATCGAAGAAATTTATGCAGGAATGAAAATTGCTTGCGATAATTATAAAGTTGATTTGGTGGGTGGTGATACAACTTCTTCTACTTCGGGATTGATTATTTCTATTTCGGTGATTGGAAAAGTACAAAAAAATAAAATTACGTATAGAAATACCGCCAAACCTAATGACGTAATTTGTGTAACAGGAGATTTGGGAGCGGCTTACATGGGTTTGCACGTATTGGAAAGAGAAAAACAAGTCTATCAATCGAATCCAGAAATGCAGCCAGAATTGGTTGGTTTTGATTATTTGTTGCAAAGGCAATTAAAGCCAGAGGCGAGAATGGATTTTATTCACGAATTGAACGAAAAAAATATTATTCCAACGGCAATGATTGATATTTCTGATGGATTAGCCTCTGAATTATTTCATATATGTACGCAATCAGGCGTGGGAGCGTTGATTATGGAAGAAAATTTACCGATTGACCAACTCACTTATCAAACGGCTATCGATTTTCATATTGACCCTTTGACTTGTATGATGAATGGGGGAGAGGATTATGAATTATTGTTTACATTCAATCCAAATCATTACGAAAAAATAAGAAAATATATTGATATTATTGCGATTGGAAAGATTTTAGAAGATAAATCTATCATTCAATTACAATCAAAAGCAGGAACTATTGTGCCTATCAAAGCACAAGGTTGGAAACATTTTTAGAAAAATATATTGGGTGTATAGCACTAAGAAAAGACAAAAAATATTTCGTTTATACGTGTTTTTTGTCTTTTTTGTTTGTTATATTGCTTTTATTCTTATGATAAAAAGATTTAGAAAAAAATAAACATTTAAAGGAATTACCAATATTTCTACTATTTTTTGCAAATTTTAACTATTTTTAAGCGTTTGAAATAAATCCTTTTATCAATGCTTTTATTCTTTGTGTGAGCCAATTTTTTTGTATTTCGTTGAGTTCATTTAATAAATTTTGATGATTAAAATTAAAATCATTCCAAACATCTTCTAAAATTTCTTGTTCAATTTTTTGTAATTTTATGGCATCATCAACATCAAATTTACCTATTTTCGAGACCGCACTATCCAATCTATTTTTGTTGATATAATGTGTTATTTCCGCCACTAAAAATGAAAGTTCTTCAGAATTAGAAGTTATTTTAGGAATAAAAGACCATTTTTCTGCTTGATGAAATTTGTCTTCTTCATCAAACGCAGCATTTTTAATTTTGATAATCGGTCTTTGTGAAACGTTTTTTAATTCAGAATGAGTAAACGGTTTGATGACAATTCCTTCAATCATATTATTTTCAAGGTCAGGTAATTGGAGTTGTGAAGGAATTTTTGAATTGATGTTGATGTCAAAATTGATTGCGTCATTCAATTTTCCTGAGAATAATATTTTGGCGTGAAATATTTTGTATTTTTCAAAATATGAAACAGCATTTTTATAATCTAAATAATATTTTTTTTCATCAATTTCGAAAGCAATATCAAAAGCACAAAAATTAATCGTAGGCGAATAATAGACTCCTGTTTGTATGGCTTCAATTTCGGGGTATATTTCTACCTTTTGGTGTGGATATTTTCCACCAAATAATTCTCCATACATCACATATTTATCCGCTTTTATATCTAATTTTAATTGTTCGAATAAGGCTAAAATATTGTCTTCTATTTCGCTCACAACGTTTTGAAAGCCAAAAAAATCATCATTCCATGTCAAATATTCTTTTCTTTTTGCAAAAAATAATTTTTTATTTTCATATACAAAACTAAAATTTGCGCCGTGAACTTTTTCAGTTACAATCCATTTTAATTTATTTAATTCATTCAATTCTTTTTCAGTAAATCCAAATTGTTGAAATTTTTTAGGAATTTTTTCGTATTCTGAGTTTTTTTTCATTTTTTTTAAGATGATAAAGGTTTTAGGACGCGGATAACGCAGATTTTACGGATTAAAACGGATTTTTTTTGTTTTTTTTGTTTTAATATTTTATAAAATAAGCAAATGAAATAAATCCCATTTGCCCATTCAAAAACTAAATTCTAAAACCAATCAATAAAACATCATCGGTTTGTTTATGTCCAAAAATCCAATCGCTAAATGTATCTTGCAAGATTTTTTTCTGCTCGTCCATTTCTTTTAAATGAATTTTTAATAACAAAGTTTTAAGATGTCTTATCATAAATTTACGTCCTTCTTCGCCTCCAAATTGGTCTTGAAAACCATCTGATAACATATAAAAAGTAATTGGCGCATCTGTGCTTGGTTTGATGATATGCTTTGTAAACAATCTTTCTGCTTCTTTTTGCAAGCCACCAATCGGCATTTTATCTGCTTTTATTTCAAATAATTCACCATTTTCGATATAAATCAATGAATTTTTTGCTCCTGCATATTCCACGATTCTTTGTTCTTCATCAATCGTGCAAACAATCAAATCCATACCATCTCTATTTTCTGTTTCTGCTTGTTTGAGGGCATTTCTTACGCCTTTATGCAATTCATATAAAATTTTATCGGGCGAAGTAATGCCTTTTAATTCTACAATTTCATTGAATAAGTGCATACCTGTCATAGACATAATAGCGCCCGGTACTCCGTGTCCTGTGCAATCGGCGGCGGTAAAAATAATTTTAGAATTTTCATATCCTTTCAACACTTGTTGAGTCAATTCGCCTTGCGTAAAATCTTCATAAATAGGTTCAGGCTCCGATTTTGTAATCCAATAAAAATCACCGCTCACAATATCTCTCGGTCTAAAAAATATAAAACTTTCAGGAATAAGTTCTTTTACTTTTTCTACTTTTGGCATAGTCGCATCTTGAATACGTTTCGCATAATTGATACTCGAAGTAATATCGTGGTTTTTTTTCTCGATAATTTCTTTTTGAGCCATTACTTCAGCCGTGCGTTCATTTACTTTATCCTCTAGAGTTTCGTATAAAAGAGCATTTTGAATCGAAATCGTAATTTGAGTAGATAAAATTTCTAAAATTTCTAATCTATCAGGCGTAAAAGCATCAGTTACCAAATTATTTTCGAGATATAAAATACCTGAAAGTTCCGCTTTATACATCAAAGGCATACACAAAACAGATTTTGCACCTACTTTTTTGACATAATTAGGTCCGATAACACTTTTTTCACTGCCTGCATCGTGCAAAACAATCGTTTCTTTGGTTCTAATCACATAATTTATCAATCCACTCGAAAGTTTTGGCGTATCTGTATTGCCATCAACTTCTTCAATTGGAATACTTTGCAAGGCTTTTACATCTCCTTTATTGGCGTAATATTCAGCCTCTACAAACCAACGATTTCCTTCAGGTAATATCAATAAACCTTTTTCTGCTCCTGCATTTTCGACCACAATTTTCATCATTTTTTCTAACAAACTACTCAAAATAACTTGTCCCGATAGCGTTTGCGAGGCTTTGATAATGGTATGCATATCGAGTTGTTGTCCGCCTCCACTTCCGCTCATCGTAGTTGTATTGCGAGTATTAACGGTTTGATTGGTATTGGTTTTTCCTCTTAAAAATTGCGGATATTGGAACTCTAAATATTCTACTTTTTTGTTTGCTCCCCATAATTGATATTTATGGTGGGCATCTTCCATGTAGGTTTTGGCGATTCTTTCTTTGCCAATTTGGGCATAAAATTGGGAAGCAAATTCATAAGCTAAACCTTCTTCGTGTATATATTTATTGGTATTTGCGCCTAGAATTGCCTTTTCGTACAAATCCATGGCTTTTAACGATTGCCCTGCCATTCGCATCAATTCTGCCTGCACCAAATCAAATCTATGTTGATGATTAGCAGCCGAATGATATGCCCAATTATGTAATGCTTTTTGATTTTTTAATACTTGTCCTAACAACAACGTTTTTTCTTCTTGTGATTCAACATAATAAAATTTACGCAATAAAATCAAAGAATGATAAAAATTATGAATCGGCAAATGAAACATTCCCACAACTCCTTCTATATATTTTTCGGCTTCGGTTACGTTTTGATGCGCCAACTCTATCTCGCCCAAATGAAAAGCTAAAAAATATTTGGCTTGATAAGTAATAAAACAAAGCGTTAATTGTCTATCTCTGATAAATCTTGGTAAATAAAAAGCCTCATCAAAAAATTCGCCTTTCAACGCCAAAGTAGATTTACTATTACCTATTAAATTAGCAATCATTTGTCGCCAAGGCATTAAATAATTTTGATGAAATTCTTGGTTTAGTTGTTCTACTAAAGCCAAATCTTTAGCAAATTTATTGGCTAAATTTTCCAATTCCATTCCCATCAAAAAATGATAATGACAACTTTCTACAATATTATAACAAGCAAATTCTACTTCACCTGTTTCTAAACCTACTTGTACTGCCTCAAAATAAGGTTTTCTTAATGACCTTGCAGGTTCTTTCCAATGCATTACGGTTGAAATATATAAATTATCAACTTTTGCTCTGAAAAATTTTGCATCAAATTTATCTAATAATTTGATAGCCAATTTTCCATATTGATAACCTCTTTCAATATCGCCCATATCTCCACACAACAAACCGCCATAAAACGCATAACCTACACACGCAGAAGCAGAATTGCCATATTTCATGGATAAATCGACCATCGTATAAGTAATTTTTCTAAATAATTCGGGATTGCTCGACCACGCAGGCGTGATGATGCTATCCATAATTTCCATAGCTGCACATTTATATTCATCTTTCATTTCGGGAAGATTGTATAAATGAATAGCATTACTACGTTTTGGTGGGGTATCACGCATTTCAATATTTAACAAACTTATCATTTCTAAGCCTGCATCTAATGCTTTTTGTTGTCTGCCTTGTGCGATATGATATTGCATCATAATTTCGTAGGCAGCTTTTTTATCTAAAATATTTTGAGCATTTTGAAGTATTGCTTGTATATATTTTTCAGTCAAAACAAATTCATTTTTTAAGAACGCCGCTTCTACTATTTGAGAATATAATTCTAAAGTAAATTGATACTTTTCTTGCCAAGCATTTTCATCGATAAGCATAATCGATTTTGATAAATAATCAAAAGCAGGTCGATATGCACCTGCATCTCTTGCTTTTTTTCCTGCTAATAAATTTAATTCTGCCAAAAAGTGCTTTTCTTCTGCGTTATCTATCAATTCATCGCCTAAATTCATTTGATTGATGATGTCAAAAATATGCACATCTCTTTCTTCTTCAGGAATATATTTAACCAATAAACGCCCAATATGCAAATGAATTTCTTTTTTATCGACTTCATTTATCAACGAATAAACGGCTTGTTGGATTCTATCGTGAGCAAATTTATAATCATTATCCAAAGGAATAATTAAGCCTTCTTTGAGGGCGGTTTCCAGATGGTCGTGTACTGAAATATCTGCTAAATGTAAAGTATTCCTATAAATAAAATCTAAAAAATCTTTATCAAAACGATTGCCAATACAAGACGCGCTTTGTAATACTTTTTGTACATTTATTTCTAATTTTTGAACTTTATTTGCCATCAAATTCACCACATTATCGGTGATATTTAATGATTTTATTTTTTCTAAATCCCAATTCCAATGGCGTTTATCAAAATCGAAAAACAAATAATCGTCTTCGTGCAAAGATTTTAGCATTTGATTGACAAAAAAAGCATTGCCTTGCGTTTTTTCCATAATCATCTGTGCCAAATCTTCCAAAGCATTATATTCGAGTCCCAAAGTATCAGACAATAAATCTAATAAATTGCCCAAAGTTAAGTTATCTAACTCAATATTGGTAATTTTTACTTCGTCTTCGTATAGTTCGTCTAAAGTCATTTGAAATTGATGCGTTTCGCTGACTTCATTATCTCGATAAGCCGCAATAATCAACAAATAATCTTCATTACAATTCGTTAAAACTAATTTTAATAAATTCAAAGAACCAGAATCAGCCCATTGCCAATCATCAAGAAAAATAACTAACGGATGTTCTTGGCGTGAAATGGCATTGATAAAATTTTGAAAAATATAATTAAATCTATTTTGTGCTTCTGAAGCGCCCAATTCTGTTATTTCTGGTTGGTCACCAATAATCATTTCTAAATCAGGAAAAACATCTGTCAAAACACGCCCATTGTTGCCAACAGCCCACATAATTTTGTTTTTCCAATAATCTAATTTTGCGTGATTTTCAGTTAATAAATTACTAATAAAACCTTTGAGTGCTTGTACCCACGCAGAATAAGGAATATTTTTTTGGAATTGGTCAAATTTTCCTTCAATAAAATAGCCACGTCTTTCGGTGATAGGTCTATGAATTTCGTGAACTAGCGCAGATTTTCCTACGCCTGAATAACCAGAAACCAACAGCATTTCGGCAGAACCTTGACAAGATTGCTCAAAACTATCCATCATTTTTCCTAATTCATCGCTTCTTCCGTATAGTTTTTGAGGGATTTGTAATTTTCCTGAAAAGTCTTCTTGGGCTAATTCGAATTCATCAATTTGTCCTTTGTCTTCTAATCTTTTTAAACATTTTTCTAAATCGGCTTTCAAACCAAAGGCGGATTGATAGCGGTCTTCTGCATTTTTTCTTAATAATTTTAGAATAATAAACGATAAGACATCAGGCATTCGAGGATTAAATTTTTTTGGATTTTCGGGAATTTGAGCCAAATGTGCGTGTACCAATTCCATTGCATCAGCACTTACAAAAGGCAATCTATCTGTCAAAACTTCGTATAAAACCACGCCCATAGAATATAAATCGGTACGATAATCGACCATTCTATTCATTCTACCTGTTTGTTCGGGAGAGATATATGCTAAAGTTCCTTCTAATTTTTCGGGATTTCCTAAATTTCTTGTTTTTAAATTGATTTTAGTAGAGATACCAAAATCGATAATTTTTACTTTTCCTTGTGAGTTGATAAAAATATTTCTACCATTTATATCTTTGTGAATAATATTATTTTTGTGAACTTCTCCTAAAATTTGGCAGGCTTGAATAGCAATTCCCAAAAAATCACGCATATTAAAAGGCGTTTCATTGAAATAATTATCCCAACTTGAGCCTTCTAAATATTCCATTACCATCGCAGGTTTGTTATCCCACGTATCACGGCGATAAATTTTTCTGATGCCATCGATAGGTAAATTTTCTACAATTTCTACTTCATTAAAAAAAGTATGAATTTGTTCTGCATTCGGGCGTTCTTCTCTGATGACTTTTACCGCTACTTTTTGGTTTAATTGTACGTCATCGACTAAATATACGACTGAATTTGCGCCTTGGAATATAATTTCTACGTTTTGAACAAGCATAATTTTATAGTTATTTTGTGTATTTTTTTCATTTTTGTTTTCATATACTTACAAAAATACAAAAAGAGTGCAGAAAATACAAAAACATCAAAAAATATTTATTTTTTTTCAATAATGATATTCAATTTTTTCTTTTTTTATATCTTTTCTGAAAAAATAAACTTTGTTACTGTAATTAAAAGTGTAGAAAATTATTTTGTGCTAAAATAATTACAATTTTTTAACAATTAAACTCAATTTATTTGCATAAAATTACAAGTAAATCTTCTATTATTTGTTTACCACACGAATAATTACAGTAATAAGAATTTTTAAATTACTTACTCAAACATGAAAATGAAATTATAAATTACAAAAAAAGAAAAGAAGCTAAAAAAAGTATAGGCTCTGGTAGAGCCGAAAAAGGCGTGGACTTAGTAGTAGCACAAAGACAGAAAAATAAACCTATTGCATGGTCTACTAATGGAAGCCATGCGCTTAGTGTTATCAGATCTTTGTATCTTAATCGAAAGAAAAAAGCATCTTAACAAAATACACACGAAAAATTACAGTAACAAAACTTTCGAAGTTTCCATAAAAAAATTGTTTTTTGATGAATTTAGTTTATTTTTGCAGACGATTTTTTTTATGAAAGATAAATAAAATTATTTTGGACTTACACCAAATTTAAAACAAAAAAAATGCAAAAATCTCTTATTTTAAAAATTGCTTTATTTGCCACAGGTTTATCGGGCATTGTCGCAGAATATATTTTATCAACTTTAGCCAGCTATTTTTTGGGCGATTCTATATTGCAATGGACTTTAGTTTTATCTTTTATGTTGTTTTCGATGGGCTTAGGAAGTCATTTGAGTAGGCATTTTAAAGAAAATTTATTAGAAAAATTTATTGTTATTGAGTTAGCTTTATCTACTTTGGTCGGTTTTTCGGCTCTTTTTGTCTATACTGTGGCAGCTTTTACTGCCTACACAGGGGCAATTATTTACGTTTTGAGCGTTTCGGTTGGTTTGATGATTGGTTTAGAAATTCCGTTGGTAACTCGCCTGAACGAAGAATATGAAGAATTGCGTTATAATATTTCGTCGGTTATGAAATATGATTATTACGGAAGTTTAGCGGGAGGAATATTTTTTGCTTTTGTGGGTTTGCCTTATTTGGGACTTACTTTTACGCCTTTTGTGTTGGCGATGGTCAATTTTGGCGTAGCAATGTGGTTATATATCAAATTTTATAATTTAGCCTTGCCAAAATTGCGTTATTTACTCAATTTTTTATCTTTATCTGTGTTTACCATTTTGATTTTGGGAGCAGTTTTTGCCAAACCTATCATTTTTTTTGGCGAACAAAAACGATACAAAGACCAAATTATTTATGAAGAACAATCAAAATATCAAAAAATTGTTATCACACAATGGAAAGAAGATTATTGGTTATTTATCAACGGAAGCCAACAATTTAGCACACTTGACGAAGTAATGTATCACGAACCTTTGGTTCATCCTGTGATGAAAATGACTCCAAATCCTCAAAATATCTTGATTTTAGGCGGTGGAGATGGTTTGGCGGTGCGTGAAATTTTAAAATATCCAAGCGTAAAAGAAATTATTATGGTCGATTTAGATCCTGCGATGACAAATTTAGGAAAAAATCACCCTATTTTAAAATACGCCAATCAAAATTCGATGCACTCTCCTAAATTAAAAGTGTATAACAGAGATGGATATAAATTTTTAGATGATAGCAAACAATTTTTTGATGCGATTATTATCGATTTGCCTGACCCTCGAACCGTAGAATTGGGCAGATTATACAGCAAAGAATTTTATATGATGTGCCATAAAAGATTGCGACCTAATGGCTTGGTGATTACCCAATCGGGAAGTCCTTATTATTCGACTCGTGCTTTTACTTGTATTCGTTATACGTTAGAATCGGCTGGTTTTGAAGTTGTACCTTTGCATAATCAAATTTTAACTTTGGGAGAATGGGGCTGGAATATTGGTAGCAAAAGTCTATCAAAAACCCAACTCAAACAAGCCTTACAACGATTAGATTTTAAAGATATTCAGACCAAATGGCTCAATCACGAGGCGATGCAAATGATGACTTCTTTTGGCAAAGAAACTTTTTTTCTGTCTGATAGTGCCAACATCAATACCATTCATAATCCTGTTTTGTATAAATATTATTTGAGAGGAAATTGGGATTTATATTAAAAATCAAATCAAAAATTTGATTTCAAAGAAAAAAAAGCGTAATTTTGCACAAAAAAAATTAAAAAAGTGGTAAAGATAGCAGATATAGAGATTGGAGAATTTCCTTTATTGCTTGCACCGATGGAAGATGTAAGCGATCCACCTTTTCGTGCCGTTTGCAAAGAAAATGGGGCAGATTTGATGTACACAGAATTTATTGCAGCTGAAGGTTTGATTCGTGATGCCCATAAAAGTATGGAAAAATTGGATATTTATGATTATGAAAGACCAATCGGAATACAAATTTTTGGTGAAAATATTGAATCAATGAGAATGGCGGCTGCCATCGCAGAAGAAGCAAAACCTGAAATTTTAGATATAAATTATGGTTGTCCTGTTCATAAAGTTGCGTGCAAAGGAGCAGGAGCAGGAATTTTATTGGATATTCCAAAAATGGAAAGAATGACAGCCGAAATTGTCAAACAAGTTAATTTGCCTGTAACCGTAAAAACTCGTTTGGGCTGGGATCATAGCACCATCAAAATTATCGAAGTAGCCAAACGTTTGCAAGGAGTGGGCATCAAAGCATTGACTATTCACGCCCGCACACGCCAACAGATGTACAAAGGTGAGGCAGATTGGAGTTACATTGAGGTAGTTAAAAATTGTCAAGATATTAAAATTCCTATTTTTGGCAATGGTGATATTGATACTCCCGAAAAAGCACTCGAATATAAAAATAAATATGGAGTTGATGGCATTATGATTGGCAGAGCCGCCATTGGTTATCCTTGGATTTTTAACGAAATTAAGCATTTTATGGCAACAGGCGAACATTTACCTGCTCCAACTTTGCAACAAAGAATACAAGTTTGTAAAAGACATTTGCAAAGGTCTATCGAATGGAAAGGCGAACATCGTGGTTTGGTGGAGATGAGAAGGCATTATACCAATTATTTTAGAGGTTTTGAAAATTTTAAACCTTTTAGAACGCGTTTGGTGATAGAAGAAACTTATGCCGATATTTTAGCTACTTTAGAAGAAGTAGAAGAGTTTTATGAAAATTTAGTGGTTTGTTAAAATATATAATTTTGTTCTCTTATTTTTTGTTTTGATATATTTTTTAATGTTATAAATTAGAGAAAAAAGAAAAAAAAATCGTTTTAATCCGTAAAATCAGCGTTATCCGCGCGCTAAAATCTTTATCATTTTAAAAAATGTAATATTATGTTTAAAATTTCGCAAGTACTTTATACAACAGATGCTACCAACACAGGTGGCAGAAAAGGACACGTACACACGTCTGATGGCGTGTTAGATATGGACGTAAGAATGCCCGCAGTAGGTAGCAAATATACAAATCCTGAACAACTTTTTGCAGCAGGTTATTCTTCTTGTTTCAATGGTGCTATCAATGCAGTGGCACAAGGACGCAATGTAGAAGGTTCAGAAGTTACCGCCAAAGTTACTTTTGGAAAATCTGAAGAGGGTGGTTATGGTTTGGCGGTTGTTTTAGAAGTAAAATTACCCAATTTATCGAATGAAGAAGCACATAAATTGGTAGAAACTGCTCATCAATTATGCCCTTATTCAGTGGCTACGCGTGGTAATATTGAAGTTACTTTGAAAATTGTTTAGTTTTATTTTCGGTTTAATACATTTTAAAAGCACCTTGTTTTTTCTTAAAATTGACAAAATAATGTGTTTTTTAGTTTTTTATAGAATAATTTTCAGAATAATTTTCTATCTACAAAATAAAACATAAAAAAAATAAATATATATTTTTTTGTATTTTATTTTGTAAATATAAAAAAATCATTTAACTTTGCAACTCTTTATAAAAAAGTATATAAAGAAATTTTAAAAAGCAAACCATAAAAATATAAAATTGTGGATCAATTAAGTTATAAAACCCAATACGTCAACAGTGCTACTGCAGACAAAAATTGGGTTGTGGTAGATGCAGCAGACGCTGTTTTGGGGCGTTTGTCAAGCCAAGTAGCAAAAATTTTACAAGGTAAGCATAAAGTCAATTACACTCCTCATGTTGATTGTGGAGATAATGTAATCGTTATTAATGCTGCAAAGGTAAAACTTACAGGCAAGAAATGGACAAACAAAGTCTATATTCGCCACACAGGATATCCGGGCGGTCAGCGTTTTGCTACCCCTCGCCAAATCGCTACGAAAAAATCATATTCTATTTTGATAGAAATGGCTGTTCGTCGTATGTTACCTAAAAATAAGTTAGGTAGCCGTATGTTTACTAATTTGAAGGTGTATGATGATGCCACGCATAATCACGAGGCACAACAACCGACAGCCATTCAATTAGATATTTAATTTTTTTAAAGCATTAAAATTTATTTATGAGTGAAGTAAAAGAAAAGGCAGTCAATAAAATAGGTCGTCGTAAGACATCAGTAGCCCGTATTTATATGACTCAAGGAAAAGGTGATATTACTATTAATAAAAAAGCATTAGAAGTATATTTCCCTTCAAAAATTTTGCAAAATACAGTATTACAAGCTTTTAAAGCTACCAATACTCTAGCTACTTATGACGTTAATGTAAACGTAAAAGGTGGTGGTATTACAGGACAAGCGGAATCTATTCGCATGGCTATTTCACGTGCATTGTGCCAAGAAAACGAAGAAAATAGACCTGCTTTGAAAAAAGAAGGCTTCTTAACTCGTGACTCTCGTATGGTTGAGCGTAAAAAACCAGGGCGTAGAAAAGCACGCCGTCGTTTCCAATTTAGTAAACGTTAATATTCACCCCTCAAAAAATTTATGATAAACATAACGTATAAAGACTTATTAGATGCAGGGGCGCACTTTGGACACTTAACGCGCAAGTGGGACCCTAAAATGGCACCGTATATTTTCATGGAAAAAAACGGTATTCATTTAATTGACATCAACAAAACATTAGTTTGCTTAGAAGATGCTTGCAAAGAAATTAAAAATATTGCTCGCACAGGTAAAAAAATAATGTTTGTAGCTACTAAAAAACAAGCACAAGAAGCCGTTGCAAGAGAAGCAGAAGCATTACACATGCCTTATGTTACAGAACGTTGGTTAGGTGGAATGTTAACTAATTTTGCTACTATTCGTAAATCTTTGAAAAAACTATCTAATATTGATAGAATGATGAAAGATGAAGCATATTCTAAATTAGCAAAACGTGAACGTTTGATGATGTTTCGCGAAAAAGAAAAATTAGAAAGATTGTTAGGTGGCGTTTCTCAAATGAAAGGAACACCTGCAGCTTTATTTATTATTGATGTGAAAAGAGAACATATTGCTATTGCAGAAGCACAACGTTTGGGTATTCCAGTGTTTGCTATTGTGGATACAAACTCTAATCCAAATTTAGTTGATTATCCAATTCCTGCTAACGATGATGCTTTCAAATCTATCTCAATTATTTTGAGTGCGGTCGCTGAAGCTATCAAAGAAGGAATTTCTGAAAAGAAAAAAGATAAAGACGCTGAAGTATCTAAAGAAGACGAGGCTGAAAAACGCCAAGTTGATGAAGAAGTAGCAGAATAATAAAATAAAAAACCTATCTTTTACGAGATAGGTTTTTTTATTTATCGTCTATTATCATCTCCCTCTAACATACTCAAATAACTCGCATAACGCGTAGGAGAAATTTCATATTTGCTTACCTTATCTAAAATAATACATTTTGGTTCGTTGGTATGTAAACAATTATGGTATTTACATTGCCCTAAAAGTTCTCGCATTTCAGGAAAATAATGCGATAATTCTTCTTTTTTTATATCTATCAATCCCAATTCTTTGATACCGGGCGTATCGATTAAATAACTATTTTCTTCAAATTCAAACATAGTAGCAAAAGTAGTCGTGTGTACGCCTTTGTCTGCAAAATCAGAAATCTCTGCTGTTTTAAGAGCCAAATTAGGAGCAATCAAATTGACTAAAGTAGATTTTCCTACGCCTGAATGTCCTGACAACAACGTTTTTTTTCCTGCTAATAATTTTTTAAATTCATCTATTCCTTCGTGAGTCGTGGTAGATGTAAAGTAACAATCATATCCTAATTTTTTATAAATAATGGCTAAAGAATCTAAATATTCTTTGTCTTCTTCTGTTAATAAATCTATTTTATTGAATACAATTTTGGTATCGATTCTAAAACTTTCTGCTGTTACTAAAAATCTATCAATAAAACCTAAAGAAGTTTTGGGGTGCGCCAAAGTTGCCAATAAAACTGCTTGGTCAATATTTGCTGCCAAAATATGTGCGTGTTCAGTTTTATGGACAGATTGACGAATAATATAATTTTCTCTTTGGATAATATCCGTAATCATACCCAAAATTTTGGTTTCGTCTTCCCAATTAAAATTAACATAATCGCCCACCGCCACAGGATTAGTAACTTTTGAGCCTTTTAATTTTAATTTTCCTTTCAATCTACATTTAATTATTTGCTTTGTTTCGGTTTGTACTTCATACCAAGAACCCGTAGAACGCATTACTAAACCTTTATTTTGTATTTCCATGTATGCTTTTTTTGAGAATATCGTAAAAATTGATGATAAAAATATTTACTTTTGTTTATTTTGATACGCAAAAATAATCAAAAATATTGAAATAAGCAAAATAAATAAAGGCTAAAAATTAAAAAACTATTCAAATATTTTTTAATTTTTCTCTGAGTAGTTTAAATATATTACTTTGATAAATAAAGTTACCCAAATAAAAAAAATACAAAAAAGGTATAAAAATAAAAAAAAATCGTAATTTTGTACCAAAATAGAATTAAAATTTTATGCAAAATAAATTTGAAGGAACGGCTCAATATATTGCCACCAAAGAATTGCAAGTAGCAGTCAATGCTGCTGTTCATCTACAAAGACCGCTTTTGGTGAAAGGTGAACCGGGAACAGGAAAAACGCTTTTAGCACACGAAATTGCAGAGGCTTTTCAAAAAAAAATCATTACTTGGCATATCAAATCTACCACGGTCGCACAGCAAGGCTTGTATGAATATGATGCGGTTTCACGCTTGCGAGATTCTCAATTAGGTGATGAAAAGGTAAAAAATATTGAAAATTATCTTAAAAAAGGAAAACTATGGGAGGCTTTCGAATCC
Organism: Cytophagales bacterium; assembly: GCA_013298075.1. GTDB lineage: Bacteria > Bacteroidota > Bacteroidia > Cytophagales > Microscillaceae > RDXZ01. The sequence continues at coordinate 15,375 of JAAFJG010000070.1, forward strand.
GATGAACAAGTAGTTTTATTGATTGATGAAATTGATAAAGCAGACATTGAGTTTCCAAATGATTTATTATTAGAATTGGATAAAATGGAGTTTTTTGTGTATGAATCTCAAAAAACAATTCGTGCCAAACATAGACCAATTATTATTATTACTTCGAATAATGAAAAAGAATTGCCTGATGCTTTTTTGCGTAGATGTTTTTTTTATTACATTACTTTTCCCGATATTCCTACGATGCAATCTATCGTAAAAGTACATTTTCCAGACCTTTCTCAAAATCTAATAGACGATGCAATGAAAGTTTTTTATAATGTGAGAGAAATAAAAGGGCTGAAAAAAAAGCCTTCTACGAGTGAATTGATAGATTGGATAAAATTATTAAAATATGGAGAAGATTTTGTTACCATTCGAGATTTAGATGTAGTTACACAAACGCCACCTTATTTGGGAGGATTATTAAAAAATGAGCAAGATTTAACGCTTTTTGAACGTTTAAAAAGATTTGGGCGATAAAATAAATAATTTTTATGGAAACGAAACTTCCTTTTTCTGTTACTTTTACGGCAACTTTATTGGGTATTTTTTTATTTTTTGGAGGACTTATTATTGCGGCTGATTTATTAATTCCGTTGGCTTTTGCATTTATTTTTTCTTTAACTTTATATCCTTTGGTCATAAAATTAGAAAAAAAAGGAGTTTCACGTTTTTTAAGTGTAATGATTGCTTTATTAGTTGTTTTACTAATTTTAGGTGTTATTTTTCTCATTATTTATCAAAATATTCTTACTTTTTCGTCTGATTTACCTGAAATGAAAAAAAGAAGTTTATTATTGATAGAAAAAACACAAACAACGATTGAAAAAGCATTAAATATGCCCGCAGAAAGTCAGTTAAATTGGTTAAAACAAAACTCGAATAGTTTTTTGAGTTTTATAGGTAAATTTATCAATAATTTGATTGCTTCTGCCACTAATTTTCTTTCTCAAACGGTGATTGTTTTGTTATATATTTACTTTATGTTGTATTATAGGCACGTTTTCAAGGGTTTTATTGTGCGTGTGGTGCGAGCATCGCATAGGCGAAAAGCAATTAAAATAGAATTACAAATTATCGAAGTTACACAAAAATATTTAATAGGTTTATTGACTGTAATGTTAGTCGTGGCGATTTTGAATGTATCAGGTTTGTTGATTTTAGGGATTCCGCATGCAATTTTCTTTGGAACTTTTGCGGCTTTGTTGATAGTAATTCCATTTATTGGTGTTTTTATTGGCTCTTCTTTGCCAATTTTGTTTGCATTGATAATGACAGATAGCCTTTTTTATCCTGTGGCAATTTTTATTTGGTTTCAAATTGTACAAGCATTAGAAGGCAATATCATTACGCCTAATATTGTTGGTTCTCAAATTAGTTTAAATCCTTTGGTGGCAATTTTGGCTTTATTGATTGGGGCATCTGTTTGGGGAATTGCGGGTATGGTTTTATTTACGCCTTTTACGGCAATGGCAAAAGTGATTTTTGATAATATTCCTTCATTAAACCCGTATGGATATTTGTTGGGGCAAGGCGAAAATAATTTTATAAAAAAAACAAAAAAATAAAATAAATTAAAACTATGGAAAACCAAAAATATTCAATCGGCATACAAGATTTTGCAGAACTAATTGAAGGAAATTATGTGTATGTGGACAAAACTAAGTATATTTATCAAATGCTACAAGGAAAATATTATTTCCTTTCTCGTCCACGTAGATTTGGTAAGTCATTGTTAGTCAATACTTTATATTATTTATTCGAAGGAAGAAAAGATTTATTCAAAGGACTTTGGATTGAAGAAAAAATCGAATGGAAAAAATACCCCATTATAAAAATCGATTTTACTTTGTTAAGTTATGATGAATTAGGTTTAGAAATTTCACTCAAAAAAAGATTATTAGATATTGCTCAAGAGTATAATATCGAGATAAATACTGAGGATATAAAATCTATTTTCAATGAACTTATTATCAAATTATCAAAAATAGAAAAAGTAGTTATTTTGATTGATGAATATGATAAACCGATTGGCGATTATTTAGAAAAAGAGGAATTAGATATTGCCGTCAAAAATCGAGATATTCTTAAAAATTTTTATAGTACATTAAAAGGATTGGATTCACATATTCGTTTTTTCTTTTTAACGGGCATCACAAAATTTGCGAAAGTATCTATTTTTTCTGATTTGAATAATTTAGATGATTTGACTTTGCACCCAAAATATGGAGCATTAGTAGGTTATACACAAACAGAATTAGAGTTTTACTTCTCTGAAAGATTGAAAGAAATTGCTATCAGCGAAAAATTACCTTATATCGATTTTTTAGAGAAAGTAAAAAAATGGTATAATGGGTATAATTGGCGTGGCGAAGAAACAGTTTATAGTTCTTTTTCGATGCTTCGTTTTTTGTCCCATGGGGAGTTTAATAATTTTTGGTTTGAGACAGGAACTCCCTCTTTATTGGTGAAATTGATGCGTGAAAAAGTGGTGGTTGATGTAGATAATTTGGTAGCAGGTGATGATTTGATAAGCAATTTCTCGATAGAAAAAATAAATTTTGTTACCTTACTTTATCAAGCAGGTTATCTAACTATCAAAGAAAAAAATGATGATATATATGTATTGACTTATCCAAATTTGGAGGTAAAAAAGTCGATGTTTAGGTATTTATTAAATGATTTTAGCAATGTGGCTAATGCGTCTTCTTCAGTGGTTTATTACATCGAACAGGCTTTATTAAAACGAGATTTTGAATTATTAAAACAGCAAATAAATGTATTGTTTAGTAGTATTCCTGCGGAGATATTTGAACAACGATTAGAAAGTTATTATCACGCTATTATTTTCCTCACTTTTCAATTATTAGGTTATAAAATGCAAGCAGAAGTTAGAACTTCGGGAGGTAGAATCGATGCGGTTTTGGATTTTGATAATGCGGTTTTTTTATTCGAATTTAAAGTCAATAAAACTCCTGAAATTGCGTTAAATCAAATCAAAGAAAAAAAATATTTTCAAAAATATTTACAACCGAATAAGGAAATTTATTTGATAGGCGTAAATTGTTTTGAAAAAGAAATCAAAGATATTTTAGTCGAAAAACATCAATAAAAAGAAATTATGGAAAACCAAAAGTATTCAATTGGCATACAAGATTTTGCTAAATTACGAGAAGAAAATTATGTATATGTGGACAAAACAAAGTACATTTACGAAATGTTACAAGGTGCCTATTATTTTCTTTCACGTCCACGTAGGTTTGGTAAATCATTGTTAGTCAATACTTTATATTATTTATTTGAAGGAAAAAAAGATTTATTCAAGGGACTTTGGATAGAAGAAAAAATCGAATGGAAAAAACATCCTATTATAAAA
>JAAFJG010000071.1 GCA_013298075.1 Cytophagales bacterium
CTGTATTCCAATTTGCCGTAAAACCTGATAAAGTAGGAACGGTTGCTGAAGTTGCTGTTGGCGTAGTAATGACACTAATTTCATTGGAAACATTAGAAGAACCAGATGCGTTAGTTGCCCTTACACGATAAGTATAGGCTCCACCTCCTGTGGTTGGTGTCAAACTTGTATAATCAAAAAATGTATTTGAAATACTTGATTGATTGCCCGCAATAGATTGAATTTCATAAGTAAACGTTCCATTGCCACTAATTGGATTCCAAGTCGCTTGAAAAGAATTAGAAGTAACAGACGCAGGTAGACTAGCTACAGGAGATGATGGCAAAGTAAGTATAGTGGCAAATGGACTATACGTAGAAGTCAAAACTCCACTATAGGTTTTTATTTTGATATAATAATTAGTATTACTTGTTAATCCTGTAATATCTGCAAAATTAGACCCTTGTCCTGCTACCACAAAAGGATTAAGATTAGGTACTAAACTTGCCTCAAAACTTGCCGCACTTGAATTATCAGTAGCCACATATACATAATAACCTGTAATATTTGATTGTGTAGCCCAATTTAGTCTAAAACTATTGGTTGTAATATTAGTAATAGTTGGTGCCAAAGGCATAGGTGCTAATAAAGTACCCGTTTGGATTACATTTGAATTATCTGATACATTCAAGGAAGCATTTCTCGCTCTTACACGATAATAATATTGTGTATTGGCGGTTAAACTTGTTATATTGAAGGTATTAACATTGCCTACTGATAAATTATTATACGAACCTACAAATGTACTAAAACCTATATCAGTAGAAAGGTCAAAGAAATAATTAGTTGCCCCCGCTACTACATTCCAATTCGCTGTAAATGATATATCAGTAATAGCAGTGGCTGGTTGAGCAATAGGTGGAATTGAATTTAATTGAACACTCAAAACATTTGAAAACGCTGAACTTCCCGATGCATTCACCACTATCACACGATAAAAATAATTCGTGTTAAAAGTTAAACTCGTTAAATTAGCACTCAAAGTAGTTAAATTACTTTGTGTGTTGATGATATTAGCAAACAAATTATCAGTAGAAACTTGCAAAGTATAAGTAGTGGCTAAGTTTGTACCTGTGAATGCTGTCCAATTCGCTGTAAATGAATTGGTTGTAATAGATGTAGCTGCATTGACAACATTCGGTGCTGGCAACGTAATAACATTGATTGAATTTGAATTTAAAGAAACAATACTATTATCGATTGCTCGCACACGATACGTGTAACTTTTATTAGATAATAAAGCCGAAAAAGTAGCACTCAACCCTGTAATCCCTGTTTGTGTAGATAAAATCGTAGTGAAATTATTATCAGAAAGTTCTATCGTATAAGTTACACTCGTGCCACTCACCACATTCCAATTCGCTACAAAAGAAGTAGTTGTCATAGATGTTGCCGCAGTAGCCACAGGCGGATTAGGCGAAGTCAATAAAGTATTTACACTAATTATATTCGAAGCAGGCGAAGTTACACTGCCTACTTTAGCAAATACTCTATAAAAATAATTAGTATTATTGGTTAAACCTGTGAAAGTAAAATTATTATTTGCACTTCCTACAATGTTTTGAGAAGTTACCAAAGTGGCAAAAGTATTCACTAAACTTAATTCCACAGAATAATCACTCGCCCCATTGACAATATTCCAATTAGCTCTAAAACTATTCGTAACAATATTATTCGCAGCCGTAGCTATCGGAGTAGTTATCAGAGAAATTATATTCGAAGACAAAGAAGGAGAATTGCTATCGTTATTTCCAAAAACACGATAGTAATAAACCGTTCCCGCACTCAAGCCTGTAAAGTTTGTAGATGTTCCTACTACATTATTTTGTGTAATCACGCCTGCCGAAAAAGTTGGGTTTGTACTTGCTTGTACATTATAACGAATGCCCAAAGCAGTTCCTGCAATCACATTCCAATTGGCTGTAAATGAATTATTCGTTACCGAAGTTCCCGCCAAAGCCGTTGGAATAGTTGGTAAAGTATTGATGATTAAAGAGGAAGTATTAGCCGAACTTACTAAATTTGCTCCCACTCCCGCATAAGCACGCAAACGAGCATAATACAAAGTATTGCTTGATAAACTATTGATAGTAGTAGTGAGATTTAAACCTACATCTTGAGGACTAAAAGAAGGTACGAAATTCGTAAAAGCAGCATCTGTTGCCAAATCTAAATAATAACCATTTGCACCTATTACCCCATTCCAACTCAACGAAACACTGTTAAGCGAAGTGCTTGTCATCGCAAAACCTGTTGGCGTAGCGGGTGGAGCAGGCGAAGTCGTAAATGAAATGATATTAGAATTAAACGAAAATATAGTACCATTGCTTGTTGCTCTTACTCTATATTGATAATTAGTTGAGGCTACAAGTCCTGTCAAAGCCTGACTATTAGTAGTCAAACCTGCAAAAGTATTAGCAATCGTTGCAAAATTATTAGTAGAAGTTTCTAAAGTATAATTAGTTGCCCCCGCCACTATATTCCAATTAGCTGTCGCTGTAATATTTGTGATAAACGTACCAGCAGTAGCTATGGGCGCTATGAGTGCGGTCAAGGCATTTGCTTCGGTGCTATAGGCTGATGCTACTACACTCTCAAGAGGTGGTGCCACATACGATTTTACTCTTACATAATATTGTGTATTAGGTTGTAAACCTGAAATTACTATTCCTGCCGTTCCCGCTGCTTGTCCTGAAACTGCAAAACTATTATAAGTAGGCAATAAATTAGCCTCAAAAGTTAAGCCTGTCGTGGTAGATACAAATATATAATAACCACTTACATCAGGTACATTTCCCCAAGTAATTGGAAAACTAACGGAAGTAATAGGCGTACCTATTGAAAGAGTAGCAGGCGCATCAATCAAAGTACGCACTTGTATTACGTTTGAATTATTAGTAATGATATTACTAGCATTTTCGGCACGCAATCTATAATAATATGTTTTATTGGACTGAAGTCCTGTAATACTAACAAAACTTACATTGCCTACATCACGATTATTGTATCCTGATACAAAAGTAGTAAAGTTAGCAAACTCAGATACATCAAGTCGATATTTATCAGCAGCTGGAATAGTTGTCCAATTAGCAGTAACAGTAGTATTGGTAATATTATTGGCTGATAAAGCTATCAAATTACCTAAACTAACATTGCTTTGTATCGCAAAATTATAACTACTATTTGCACAATCGTTAGTAACAACAGCTACATTGGCATTTTTTAAGCCGATAGAATTAGAAGGACTAAAATTTACATTAAAAGTCTGTGAACCATTTGCCACTATATTGAAAGGCAAAGCAGGCAAACCTGAAATAACATATAAACTCGCATCTATTCCACTCAAAACCACACTCGAAACTGATAAAGAATTTGAGGCACTACTATTTTGAATAGTATAAGTACGAACTACATTATTACCACCTATCGAAACCGTTCCAAAATCTGTGAAGTTAGTCAAAGAAGGAGTTACAGAACTATTAGTAATGTTTGTATTATTGCCTTGTAAATTAATAAAAGTAGGTTGAGCAATAGGTGCGCCCACAATTACGCCATTGGTAGTAGCATCTACCCAGTTTGAAGTTGTACCTGATAATGTAAAATTATTCAATGTCCCATTACTACCCGAAGGTAAACTTGTCAATGAATTTAGACCAGTATTATTACCACCAGCAACACCTTGATTGAAATTATAATACGCGTATAAACCAGCTTCATTGCCTACTAATTCTCTATCTTTGGTTGATTTGATTTCCCCACAAGTACGGGCTACATTCCAAACTCGAACTTCATCTATATCTCCATTAAAGTATCGTGAACCTGCATTTGGATAATTGCCTATCGTAACATCTATATTAGTTGTTATAGGAAGAGTTGGTTTAGTGCCTGATGATATATCTACTGGTATGCCATCAACATACAAAGTTCTTTGATTCGCAGTTAGTACCATCGCCACGTGTCTCCATTGTCCATTATTAACAACAGCAGTCGAAGTAACAAATGAAAAACCTTGATGCCAACCCATAAGTCGTCCATTATCTACCGCCAACATCCAACCACTTCCTGATGCATTATATTTATTGATAATAGTTGCCTCTGGTGCGTTTTGTGTGGTACGTATCCACGCTTCTACGGTAAAACCTGCGGCTGGACTATTAAAATTACTATTGTGTGGAATAGTGATAAAATTATTTCCTGTTGCATTAAAATTCAATGCTTTATTCACCACATCACCTGTGCCTTGTATTGCAAAAACATAACTACTATTCGCAGCATTACTAGTAATGGTGAGAGTAGCATTTTTAACGCCTGCAGTGGTAGGCGTAAAAGTTACATTAAAAGTCTGCGAACTACTTACGGCTATATTAAAAGGAGTAGTAGGAAGCCCTGAAATGCTATATTGTCCTGCATCTACTCCACCCAAAGCCACATTCGAAACCGATAAAACTCCTGTGCCTGTGTTTTGAATGGTATAAATACGAACTACGTTATTCCCTACTAGAACACTTGGAAAAAGAGTAAAATTAGTCAAAGAAGGAGTTACAGAATTAGGAACAATATTAGTATTATTACCTTGTAGATTGATAGAAACACACGTCAAATTATCGCCTGTGATTGTCCAACCCCTACTACCAGTCAATATATTTCTATTTGCAGCATTGCAATAATTACGCCCTACTGCTCCTAAACTACGACCTGTTACGGATTGGGCAGCCCAACCCGCTAAAGTTGCTTCATAATTGGTGCTATTCATACCGCAATTATCTAACATATTAGCAAGATTTACGGTGCTATTTAATTGCCAACTACCTATATTTTGGTTAAAAGAACTGGCTCCCTCAAACATATAAGTCATATTTGTTACCGCACTGGTATTCCAACTGCCTATATTTTGGTTAAAAGAACTGGCTCCATTAAACATATAAACCATACCTGTTACCGCACTGGTATTCCAACTGCCTATATTTTGGTTAAAGGAACTAGCACCACTAAACATACCAATCATATTTGTTACCGCACTGGTATTCCAACTGCCTATATTTTGGTTAAAAGAACTGGCTCCATTAAACATAGAACTCATATCTGTTATTGCACTGGTATTCCAACTGCCTATATTTTGGTTAAAAGAACTGGCTACATAAAACATAGCACTCATATTTGTTACCGCACTGGTATTCCAACCACCTATATCACCATTAAAAACACTGCACCAACTAAACATAAAACTCATATCCGTTACATTGCTTAGGTTAGGTATATCAGTCGCAGTGTAAGTAAGATTAGAACACCCAGCAAAAGCATAACTCATAGAAGTCCATGCTCGGCTTCCCCATTGTTGTATGGTACGTATATTAGTTCTACTTGGTGCTACTCCAGCGAAAAATATACGAGGAAAAGCACCTGTAATAGTTACCGTATAAGTGCCTGCTGTCGCATAAGTGCGGGAGGAATTGCCTGTATAAGTTGTATTATCGGTAATCCCATCTCCCCAATTTACAGTATAAGAATAACCTGTCCCTGTGGTAGGTATGGTAATAGATTGATTATTTGAGGTGGTTTGCCAAGTAGTGATAAAAGGCAGACAAGACACAACATCGCCTGTAATGTTCCAACCCCTACTACCAGTCAGTATATTTCTATTTGCAGCATTGCAATAATTACGCCCTACTGCTCCTAAACTACGACCTGTTACGGATTGGGCAGCCCAACCTGCTAAAGTTGCTTCATAATTGGTGCTATTCATACCGCAATTATCTAACATATTAGCAAGATTTACGGTGCTATTTAATTGCCAAGTACCTATATTTTGGTTAAAAGAACTAGCTCCATTAAACATAGAACCCATAGTTGTTACTGCACTGGTATTCCAACTGCCTATATTTTGGTTAAAGGCAGTAGCATTCTGAAACATACCACTCATACTTGTTACTGCACTGGTATTCCAACTGCCTATATTTTGGTTAAAAGAACTGGCATCCTGGAACATACCATTCATATTTGTTACTGCACTGGTATTCCAACTACCTATATTTTGATTAAAGGCAGTAGCTAGATAAAACATACCACTCATAGTTGTTACCGCACTGGTATTCCAACCACCTATATTTTGGTTAAAAGAACTAGCTCCATTAAACATATCAGTCATAGTTGTTACCGCACTGGTGTTCCAATTCCCTATATTTTGGTTAAAAGAACTAGCTCCATTAAACATAGAACCCATAGTTGTTACTGCACTGGTATTCCAACTGCCTATATTTTGGTTAAAGGAATTAGCATCACGAAACATAAAACGCATATTTGTTACCGCACTAGTATTCCAACCGCCTATATTTTGGTTAAAAGCACTGGCTCCACTAAACATGTAACTCATATTTGTTACCGCACTGGTATTCCAATTACCTATATTTTGGTTAAAGGAACTAGCGTTAAAAAACATATTATCCATAGTTGTTACTGCACTGGTATTCCAAGTACCTATATTGCCATTAAAAATACTACAACTACGAAACATAGAACTCATATCTGTTACACCACTTAGATTGGGTACATCAGTAGCGGTATAAGTAAGGTTAGAACAGCCCTGAAAAGCATTAGCCATAGAACCCCATGCTTGGCTTCCCCATTGTTGTATGGTACGTATATTACTACTTCCTGCTATACCATTGAAAAATATACGAGGAAAATTACCTGTAATAGTTACAGTATAAGTACCTGCTGTCGTATAAGTGTGGGTGGCATTGACTACATGAGATGTAATACTACTTGCATCTCCCCAATCTACATCATAAGAAGATACCACTCCGACGGGTATGGTAATAGATTGATTATTTGTGGTAGTTTGCCAAGTAGTGATAAAAGCCCTATTTTGCGCTACAAAAGTTCCTGTAAGTGGACTTCCTGTTTTATAGGTAGGGGACGCATTAGCACAATTGTCATTGTATTCAAAAACTGCTATATGATAGGTAGTGCCATTAGTCAAACCTGTAACATTTACTTGATTACCTATTCCATTAAAAATCACAGAACCACCATCTACTGAGGCTCCACTTGGAAAAGCAGTATTGGCAGTGTAAGTAGTGCCGCTCACTAAAGCATTAGCACTCACTGCAGTAGTAGGTTTTAGGACTACTACACGTCTTTTTCCATTACCATTTGTCCAATAAATATGGGCTGTGGTAGCTGCCTGACTAAAATACAAAGCAGTTGCTTCAGTAGTCGGTGCTGTGTTGCTAGCGGTATTATAAGTACCTTTGGGAGAAGCCCAAGCAGTTGTTTCAAAAGCATTGGCAGGAGAAAGCGTTCCTGTACAATTAGTAATCGTACCACGATTGTAAATTCCGCCTGTACCTTGTAATGTAATTTCATCGCCTGTGCCATCATTCAACGTTAAAGTAATACCTGTATTTACTGTCAAAGTTCCTTGTACGACTAATTGGTCAAGGGTAATATTAGCAGTTACGGTGGCGTTATTACCACTTTGAATGGTGATAATTCCATTTGCAGAGGTAGGTGCGGCTGCAGCTAACCAAGTAGTTCCATTAAATTGTTGCCAATTCGTAGCAGAACTAAAATTGACATTGCCAGTACTACGATAGTCTCCCGCGGTTTGTGCGTATGTTGTTTGCAGACCAAAGACAAACATTAATAGTAGACTTAAATTGCAGACAAGTCTATTTATTTGATAAATTTTATAGCTGTATTTCATAATGTTTTATTATTGAAATTTATATTATCGTAAAAAAACTATAAATAGTTTTAGTTATAAAGAGTAAAGTAATGTAAAAAGATTGAAAAATAAAAATTTTAGTGGTTAATAAATGGATAACATAAAGAAAATAATGATAGAAAATAAGACAAATTATATATTTTGTGTATATTTTAATGGACTTTGCCAAATTTTATGAATTTGTTTTCTCGGTGGATATATTCTTGCCAAAGCAATAAAAAAGACAAATAAAAAGTTTTGTCTTTTTATAGAAATGTAATTTTTTTTCATAGTGGATATAATTTTTTAAGCATATTTTTATGGTTGATTTGAAGGGGGAAATATGCTTATTTCTTTATTTATTACGCAAAGATACAAAAAGTAAATGATTTTTTGTGATTTTTATCATTTTTTTTTATTTTTTTTAAAAATTTTGTATATTTAGATATAAAATTGTTACCTTTACGAGTTACTAAACAAAAGCAAAAAAATCAATATATCAAGACAATAAACATTGAACGATTATGAAAAAATATATATTACTCTTTATAAGTTTGTGCTTTATCACACAAATAACAAAGGCACAAGGTTGCAGTGATGCTGGTTTTTGTACGATGGGTGCGATGAAACCTGCTCAAAATTTTCAAAAAGAAAAATTATTTCGTTTGAGAGGCATCGAAGTATCACAATATATGGGCAGAACAAAATTTGATTTGAATGTATATGCTATCAATGTAGAGGCAAATTTTAGTGTCGGACGCAAACATGACCAAATTATTCAAGTCAAACTTCCTTATTATTATGTAGTTGGACATCTGAAATCTACGCAAGGCATGAGTGATTTATCTTTGAGTTATACCAGACAAATATTTAGCAATGATGCGTTTCAAATCAATGCTACTTTGGGAGCAAAAATAGCCACAGGCAACGGAAACGACCAAAAAAGTGATGATGGACGCGCTTTGCCTATGTATTATCAAACTTCATTAGGTACGCATGATGCGGTATTGGGCGTGTCTGCGGTTTTTAAAAATTGGTTATTTGCGACAGGTTTGCAATATCCATTGTTACAAAATCCAAATCAAAATCAATTTTTGTGGGGGGCGTGGAGAAATACGGATAGATTTTCTTATTTTTCAGAATATCCACGTGCCAAAGAATTGACAAGAATGCCTGATGTCATGTTAAGAATTGAAAGAAGTTTTAGATTTTCGAGATTTTCTTGGCATACAGGTTTATTAAATATTTGGCATACAGCAGAAGATATTTTTACTGACCCAACAGGTAAGCGTGTGCGGGCTACGGGAAGTGCAGGTTTGGTAATAAACTGGTTGAATACATTTGAATATAAGTTTTCAGTAGATAAAGGAATAAAATTTATACATGGGCTAAAAGTTCGTAATAATGAGGTTAATCCTTCAGGTTTATCGAGAGAGTATGTATTGAGTTTAGGTTATTTTCAGCAGTTTTAAAGTATGTATTTTTAAATAATGGTAGAATATTTAGCAGTAATTACGTCTTTTATTTGTGTTTATTATAATATCAAAGAAAAATGGCAGGCTTGGATTTGGTCTATTGTTGCTTGTTTGTTGTACGCATACGTGATGTACGAGAGCAAATCTTGGGCGAATTTTGGGCTGCAATTTTGTTTTATTTTGATTAGTTTTTATGGTTTATATGAATGGCTTTGGAAAAAAAATATCCACCAAAAAAAAGAAATCATACAAATTTCTTCTCTTATTGTACCGCAAATATTGATTTTATTAGGCATCAATATAATTTTTGTGGTGATAATGGTTTTTTTATCTTTTTCTTATGTTACTAATTTAGATATTTCTACTACTTTTTTAAGTTTGATAGGTCAATATTTATTGGCAATTAAAAAAATAGAAACTTGGTTTTTTTGGATAATAGCCAATATTTTATATATATGTATGTTTTTTTCGTTGGGTTTATATTCGAGTATGGTTTTATATTTTGTATTTATTTTAATGGCGTTTTTAGGTTTTTTAAGGTGGCGGAAAGAATTTTTAAGTAGATAATATTTCAGTTTATTATGTCATTTTTTCAATTTATTAGGTCGTTTTTTTTGAGATAAATATTTGTTTTTAGTTTGTCATTCGGAGTCGTCAATGTGCGAAGCACTTGACAATCTCCGAATGACAACGCCGTTTTTTCAGATAATAAAGCCGTTTTTTCAGATTGTCAAGTCTTCGACATTGACAACTGAAAAAACTACTAAAAATTAAAATTTATTTTTGATTTTTCAAAATAAATCAATACATTTGTGCAAAAGAAAAATATTAACAAAAAAAATGAAAGGAATTCCTCAAACACAAAAAATAAAAACGAAGACAAAAAAACAAAAAACAAAGCAATTAGATGCAAAAAAATTGGAATTAATTCAATGGATTGCAGAAATTGAAGACGTTGCCGTGTTAGAAAATTTATTAAAAATAAAAAATGAAAGCATCAATAATGAAAGTGTAAATAATGGAAACATTGTAGAAAATATTGTTTTAGACAAAGACAAAAGTTATTATTCATTGGAGGATTTACAAAAAATTTCTCAACAATTTCCTGCCGATAAAAAATGGAAATTTGATGATTTATCACTTCACTTCCCACAAAATCTAAAACACAAAGTAGAAATATTAAACAATAAATTACTCATTATGGCTGCTCCTTCTTTTATTCATCAAAAAATTTCAAGCGAATTATTTTTTGATATGAAATCTTTTATAAAAATACATCAATTAGGAGAGATTTTAACTGCTCCAATAGACACAAAATTTGATGATGATAATGGTATTCAACCCGATATTTTATTTATTGCCATTACACGTTATCACATTATCAAAGAAAATTATATTGATGGTGCGCCCGATATGGTGGTAGAAATCTGGTCGCCAAGCAATAAAAAGAAAGAAAGAGACGCAAAACACGATTTATACGAGCAAAAAGGCGTGAAAGAATATTGGACTATTTTTCCAAAAAAACGTGAAATTATTGTCGAAGTTTTGGAAAATAATCAATACAAAATATTTTCAAAAGGTAAAAAAAATGGCACAATTCAATCTTCTATTTTGAATGGTTTTGAAATTAAAATCGAAGAAATAATGCCCGAAAGTTTATTTGAACAAAAATAAAAATATCAAAAAAAATCAAAAAAAATGAAAGGGATTCCTCAAACACAAAAAATAAAAACAAAGACAAAAAAGCAAAAAACAAAACAATTAAACGCAAAAAAATTGGAATTAATTCAATGGATTGCAGAAATTGAAGATATGGCTGTCTTAGAAAATTTATTAAAAATAAAAAATGAAAGTGCAAAAAATGAAAGTGTAAATAATGGAAACATTGTAGAAAATATTGTTTTAGACAAAGACAAAAGTTATTATTCATTGGAGGATTTACAAAAAATTTCTCAACAATTTCCTATCGATAAAAAATGGAACTTTGATGATTTATCACTTCACTTTCCACAAAATCTAAAACACAAAGTAGAAATATTAAACAATAAATTACTCATTATGGCTGCTCCTTCTTTTATTCATCAAAAAATTTCAATGAAACTATCGAGAGAACTTAGTTTTTTTGTAGAAAATAATAATTTAGGAGAAATTTTAACTGCTCCAATAGACACAAAATTAGACGATGATAATGGCGTTCAACCTGATATTTTATTTATTGCCATTACGCGTTATCAAATTATTAAAGAAAATTATATTGATGGTGCGCCCGATATGGTGGTAGAAATATGGTCGCCAAGCAATAAAAAGAAAGAAAGAAACGCAAAACACGATTTATATGAGCAAAAAGGCGTGAAAGAATATTGGACTATTTTTCCAAAAAAACGTGAAATTATTGTCGAAGTTTTAGAAAATAATCAATACAAAATATTTTCAAAAGGTAAAAAAAATGGCGTTATTCAATCTTCTGTTTTGAATGGTTTTGAAATTAAAATCGAAGAAATAATGCCCGAAAGTTTATTTGAACAAAAATAAAAAATATTAGATTTTTTTAAATGAAAGAGATTTTTAGCACACAGATAACACGGATTTAGCGGATTAATACGGATTTTTTTTCTTTTTTCTTGAATTTTTAATGATTTTTGTCAATTTTTGGCTACCATTTAAAAAACTCTATTAAAAAAAAATATTAAAAATGAAAGGAATTATTCGAATACAAAAAATAAAAACAAAGACAAAAAAGCAAAAAATGAAACAATTAAACGCAAAAAAAAATTAGAATTAATTCGATGGATTCCAGAAATTGAAGATATGGCTGTCTTCTCCTTGGTCTGTGGCACACAGAGCAAGGATTAACATAAAAGAAATGTGATTATCAAACTGGCACTCACTCTCAGTGGACGTAAAAAACATAATTTATTTTCATTTCTAATACAAATATATAAAAAAAACAAAATATTTGATTTTTATTTACTTTTATGACTGAAAAAAAATATCCTATTACAACCGTTGGTGCTTTAATTTTTAATGAAAAAAAAGAATTTTTATTGGTAAAAACGTATAAATGGAAAGGAAAATACGGAATACCGGGCGGAAAAATCGATATGGGTGAAACTTCTATCGATGCTTTATATCGAGAAATAAAAGAAGAAACAAATTTATCTATCGAAAATGCAACGCTTATTTTGGTACAAGATTGTATTTTTTCGGAGGAATTTCATACACCAAAACATTTTATTTTCTTGAATTATTCGTGTTTTACGCATAATCCTGCTGACATTATTTTGAATGATGAAGCTCACGAATATATTTGGGTCGATAAAGAAACTGCCAATCAAATGGATTTGAATACGCCCACTAAAAAATTAATCGAAATGATTTAGTTTGATAAAAAATTATCAACCTAAAAACACAGCTAAAAATAAAATTTATTTTGTCTTGAAAACTATCGTCATCATTTTAAATTATAATGGTAAAAAATATTTAGAACAATTTTTACCTACATTGATTGCCAATACGCCCAATACTGAAATTATTGTCACAGATAACGCTTCTAATGATGATTCTGTTTTGTTTTTACAACAAAATTTTCCTTCGATTCGCTTATTGATTTTCGCTAAAAATTTTGGTTTTGCGGAAGGGTATCGATTGGCACTCCAAGAAATAGAAGGAGATATTTTTGTGTTATTAAATTCTGATATTGAAGTTACACGTGATTGGCTTTCGCCTTTGGTAGATTTTTTAGTGGAAAATGATAAAGTTGCGGCTGTTCAACCTAAGATTAAAAGTTATCATCAAAAAGAATATTTTGAATATGCGGGTGCTTCGGGAGGTTTTTTAGATAAATATGGTTATCCTTTTTGCAGAGGTAGGATTTTTGATTTTTGTGAAAAAGATACACAACAATATGATAATAATTTACCTATTTTTTGGGCGACAGGTGCGTGTTTGGTGATTAAAAAAGACGCTTATTTTGAAGCTGGAGAATTAGATGGTTATTTTTTTGCACACATGGAAGAAATTGATTTGTGTTGGCGATTGCAAAATTTGGGCTACGAAATTTATTGTATTCCTGCGAGTGAAGTGTATCACGTAGGCGGAGGAACGCTCAATAAAACCAATCCTTTTAAAACATATTTGAATTTTAGGAATAATTTAGTGATGATTTTTAAAAATCATCCACACTATTTTTTTATTCTTTTGATACGATTTTTTTTGGATACTTTGGCTTGGTTGGTTTTTATATCAAAAGGACAGATAAAATACGCTTTTTCTATTACTAAAGCCTATTTTCATTTTTTATTGTATTTATTTTCAAAAAATAGAAAAAAAATATATTCGAATAAAAGAAAATTAGATAAATCCAAAGGAAAAAATAAACTTTGGAAAAAAAGTATTGTTTGGGAATATTTTGTTAGAAAAATTAAAAAAATTGATTGGTAGAACTGATTTTTTTTTGAGTTGATAGAAAAATTATTTTTGGTTCTTGGGAAATTATTGCGGAGTGAATTTTATTCTAATTGTGAATAACTATTTATTTTGAAAATAGTATTTTTTAAATGAAAGAGATTTTAGCACACAGATAACACGGATTTAGCGGATTAATACGGATTTTTTTTCTTTTTTCTTGAATTTTTAATGATTTTTGTCAATCTTTGGCTACCATTTAAAAAACTCTATTATCCTCCAGATAAATCTGGAGGCAATTCAAAAAAAACATTTTACGCACAAATTTCCTAAAAACCAAAATTATTAAAAAATCGAAGTCGTGTATTGATTGAAAATAGTTTGTAAAATTTAGTTTTTTTATACACTAAAAAAATCAACCAAAAAAATAATTCTTTCTCTTATTTTTAAAATAAGTGCTTTTTATTTATCTTTGCAAAAAATATTAAAATAAGAAAATGGAAAAATTAGACAATGATTTGTTTTTAAGAACTTTACAAGGACAAAAAACGGAAAGAAAACCTGTGTGGTTGATGCGTCAAGCAGGAAGAATTTTGCCCGAATATAGAGCCATAAGAGAAAATTTAAAAGATTTTATCGAATTGGTAAAAACTCCAGAACGTGCCGCAGAAGTTACTATTCAACCTGTTGATATTCTTAAAGTAGATGCAGCCATTATTTTTTCTGATATTTTGGTAATCCCTGAAGCGATGGGACTTCCTTATGAAATGCAAGAAAAAAAAGGACCTAATTTTCCAAAAACAATTCAAACAGAAAAAGATATTCAAAATTTACGCATTGCTCAAGCCGATGATTTAGATTATGTGCTTAAAGCCATAGAAGTTACGAAAAAAGAACTGAAAAATCGTGTGCCTTTGATTGGATTTGCAGGCGCTCCTTGGACAATTTTTGCCTATATGATAGAAGGAAGTGGCTCAAAAACTTTCTCAAAAGCCAAAGCATTTTTATATCAAAATCCTGCTTTATCCGAAAAATTATTAGAAAAAATCACGCAAAGCACTATCAATTATCTCAAAGGACAAATCAAAGCGGGTGCAAATACAGTCCAAATTTTTGATTCTTGGGCGGGAATTTTATCTCCTACACAATATCATCATTTTTCTCTCAAATATATTCGTTATATTTGCGAAGCCATTACAGAAGTTCCTGTGATTGTGTTTGCAAAAGGAGCGTTTTTTGCACGCCAAGAATTAGGGAATTTACCTTGTACTGCTATCGGTTTAGATTGGACAATGGACATCAAAGAAAGTAGAAATTTGATTGGAAAAGAAAAAATATTGCAAGGAAATTTAGACCCATGTGCCTTGTATGCGAGTGATGAGGTGTTGGTGGCAGAAACAAAAAAAATGTTAGACGATTTTGGAGATAAACATATTGTCAATTTAGGACACGGAGTTTATCCTGATATTCAACCTGAAAAGGTAAAATTATTCATCGAAACCGTTAAAAATTATAGACAAAAATAAATTAAACACAAAAAAATATCTTATTTTTAGAAAAAAAAGTCATTTTTTTAGATTTTTTTATTATTTTTACGTTTACATATTAAAATAATTAAGTCTTATTCAATAATAAAGTTATGAGAAAAAAAATAATATTACTTTCTTTGGTTGGTATAATGTTACTAGCTTCGTGTGCAAGTTCGGGTTCTGGAAATCAAACTTGGTTGCCACGTAAACATAAAAAAACGGATTTGAGTAGTCGTCCATCAAAACGATAATGAAAAAAAAATCATTCCTTTATGTTTTTTTGATAGGTATTTTTTTAGCAAGTTTCTTTTTAGTATCTTGTGGTAGCTCCAATTTACCACATCATAAAAAACCAAAAGGAAAACTTAAAAAAGGTGCAAGAATCCCTTGTCCTGTCAAAGATTGTTAAAAAAAATACTATCTATTATTCAAACTTTATCAAAATAAATTTATTTTGATAAAGTTGTTTTTGTTTAAAAAAAATAGTTTATGGGGAATTATTGCGGATAATAATTTTATTTTGTATGAATAGAAATGGCATTTATGCCATTTATTAAAGAAATATCAATTTGAAAAGTACAGAGATTTCGGCTAAAGCCAATGATTGAATTTTTTATTATCCTCCAGATAAATCTGGAGGCAATTCAAACAACATATTTCAAAAAAATATTTTTATTTTCAGCACAAATTTCCTAAGAACCTAAAAAATTAGTAAAAATAAAACCAAAAAAGTATATGAATATACTACAAAAATACTTCCCTGAATTAACCGAAATTCAATGCACACAATTTGAAAAATTACCTGCTTTATATCAAGAATGGAACGAAAAAATAAACGTGATTTCTCGAAAAGATGTAGAAGAATTGATGGAAAGACACGTATTACACGCCTTAGCCATCGCAAAAGTAGTTACTTTTAAAAGTGGTGCAAATATTATGGATTTAGGAACAGGCGGCGGATTTCCGGGAATTCCGTTGGCAATTATGTTTCCTGAAACTTCTTTTTTATTGGTAGATTCGATAGGAAAAAAAATAAAAGTTGCTCAAGCAGTCATCGAAGCATTAGACCTAAAAAATGTAAAAACCATTCACGAAAGAGCCGAAAAAATAAATGATGAATTTGATTTTGTGGTCAGTCGTGCCGTTGCTCCTTTGTCAGATTTAGCGGATTGGTGCGATAAAAAGTTTTTTAAAATGTACAATCACGCCTATAAAAATGGTATTTTTTGCTTAAAAGGCGGAGATTTGAAAGCAGAATTAAAACCTTTTGAAAAGAAAGTAAAAACGTGGAATATTGATGATTTTTTTGAAGAAGAATTTTTTCAGGAAAAAAAAGTTGTTTATTTGAAAATGATTTAATTTTGCCGATATTTTATTTTTATGGTTCTTAGGAAATTATTGCGGAACATTTTTTAGTATCTATAGTTTGATATTTTTTGTATTACTTCTATAAACTTTTAAAATTTATTTTGATATTTTAAAGAAAAATACTCTCAAAAAAACAAAAAATAAACAAACTTTTTTTAGATAAAAAATGTTGTAAATACTTAAATCATTTGAACATAAAAAAACTATAAAATCAATCTAAGATTTTATAGTTTTTATTTTAGAGAAATAAATATTATCTTACTATCTATCCATCAATTTAATTACTTTATCAAAGATAGATTTATCTACTTTTTGTTCTTTAAAATACTCTAATTCATAAACTACTGTCAAGACATCAGAAGGATTAGTATAAAAACTAAATTGTTCCATATACATTGGCGTTTCTATTTTAACAGGGAAACCTTTAATTTTTGGATTAAAAATTAACATTCCTGTTTGACTAAAGAATCTTTCTTGGCTGGGTAAATAATAATTAAATTTAGCAAATGCTTGGGTAGTCCAAACATATTGCGTTTCTATATGTTTTTCAGTTGGATGTGAACTTGTTACCTTATATTTTTCGCAATTATATCCATTTATATTTTCGTTTCCTATTTTTTTAATCGTATATTTTCTATCATCGCTGCTATCTATATCAACAATTTTACAAGATTTGCTTATACAATTTGGCAATGTTTTTTTCTTAGAATAATCATAAAAACCATAAGGCATTTTTTTTGTATCAAAAGATTCACAAAGCAATTTATCATCTTTAAAGCTATAAAATCGTGCTTTTATAGATAATTTAGCATCTATTTCTAAATTTTTATCACGTGGTGCACCATGGTATAACTTATATTTTATTACTCCCTCTGCTTTTTTAAGTACTGCTATTTGTAAATCATTGGTAGATTTTTTTTCGATAAATGGAAACAAAAAATTAAATATACCATAAGAAAATAAAACTGAAAATAAAATGATGTTTTTCATGATAATGTAAAAAAATTTAGAGTTAAATTAAAAAATAAATATAAAAACTTCTATAAATATTATCTAAAAATAAATAATATTTATAGAAGAACTAACATCAAATAATTAACTATTTAGTATCAGAATTTAATAATTCTTGTTGAACCAATTCAGTTAATAAATCAACAAGTGGTTGATCTATATATGTACCTTTGTCAGGCATTATATCACCAACTAACGCTCTTTGACTATAAATCCATGATGCACTGCCAGCAGTGTCAAAAATTCCAAGAACACCACAATCAGCAGTAGCTACCCATGAAATTTTAACATACTTACCTCTTGAGTTACTTCCAAAAGTAACACTAAATGATTTAATTGTATAATCACAACCAACAGTAGATGTTTTAGTTTGAGGAATACTAACCAAAGTATGCGCACTTAATGCACCCAATGACAAATAAAAGAACGCAACAATTAAAAAAGCAAATTTCATAATTTTAACAAATTTAAGTTTAATAAAAAATTTAAAAACTAAAGCATCGTCGACTATGTTTAATGTTGCAAAGCAAAGCAAAGCAAAGCAAACGAGAAATCCAAATTTTTTTTGTTAAATTTTTATTATTTCGTTGTTAAATATTATTTTATGATCTTAATCCTTGATCTGTGGCACACAGACCAAGTAGAAAAGAAAAATGCTCTCAAAAAAAGAAAAAATAAACAAACTTTTTTTAGATAAAAAATGTTATAAATACTTAAATGATTTGAGCATAAAAAAACTATAAAATCAATCTACTGAATACTTCAGAAATCTTTAATTTATGGCTTAAATATACTTAAAACACAATATTTAGGGACTAAGTAGCAAATAATATACCCACCGAGTACGATTCCTTCAAGGTAGGCTGTTCAGAATGTGCTAAAAATACATTCGTTTTTTCATCCAAAATCAACCTAATTTTCTACCTTTTCAGGT
>JAAFJG010000072.1 GCA_013298075.1 Cytophagales bacterium
AACAACAAAATAGATTGTAAATTCGTATAAGAACTAGGTGAATCAGTATCTAATAAAAGAGCAATTTCTCCTTTCAAACCGTGTGCTTTTTGTACATAACCCAATAAAAAACATTCTTCTTTTTTCATTTTTATATTTTAAATAGATGCAAAGGTATAAAAAAACGTCATTAAAAAATATTTTTTTGAACAGATTTATTAAAAAAAATGTTAATTCGTTATCAAATATATGAAATATAATCAATTTTATTGTATCTTTGTGAAAAAATAATTGAATTTATATATACAAAAAAAAAATAATTAGTATCGTATCATTAAAATTATATGAAAACAAAATTTCTATGGCTTATTAAACTATTTTTGCTATTGTTTATAGTGAGTGGGTTAAAAGCACAAATTATTACACTCACAGACGAGTGTAACACCGCAGGTATTACCAATGTAACGCCCGGTACACTACCGTTTGCAAATGCTAATACGTATCTGAATGCAAGTGCTGACGTAACGGCAACGATGACTATGAATGGTAGTCCTTTTCTACCTGGATGTGCTGCTGCTGGTCAAAAAGATGGTTGGTTTTCTTTTACAGCGGTGAACACGTCTATGGTGGTTTCTTATACACCTACCACAGCGGAAGATGTGGCTATTGCTGTGTATCAAAATACTTGTCCTTTGGCTAATCCCACAGAAACTCTTTTACAATGTGCCAATTTATATGGAGCGGGAGTTACTGAAACTGCTAATGTCAGTGCCACGGTAGGAACGACTTATTTAGTACGTGTGATTAAAGTATCAGGTGCTTCTGCGGCTATGACGGGTAAAGTTTCTGTTTATACAGGTCCAAGAAGTATTTCTGTAGGTGATTTATGTACTGATTCAGGTGCTACTACGCGTACCCTTTCTACTACAAGTTGTAATATTCCTTTTGATATTAATGCAAGGTTTTTTCATAATGACGGATTTGGAACTACAACTCCATCTTGTGTATCACTGAATACGCCTCCCACATCGACTAATTTTGTAGATGGTTGGGCAAGAATTGATTTAACCCCAAATCAAGCAATTAGAGTTTCTTATACACATACCACAAAAGATGCAGAAATTACTATTTATAGTGGCGGTGCAGGTGGTGCAAATGCAACTATTTGTACAGGTTTAACACAACTATTTTGCGGAAATAATGTAGGAACAGCCACAGGGACTCCTATAACTGAATTTGTAGATGTTACCTCAGCCTCAGCAGGTACTTTTTATATCAGAGTAACTAATCGGACAGATAGGAATACTATGACGGGTACTTTGTGTATCTCTGAGTTGATAGCGAGAGACCTTTGTACGAATGCAATACCAGGTATCAAACTAGGAGATTGTAGTGTGCCTTTTGATATAACTTCTAGTGCTACTCCTACTCTAACCAATACTAATAATGATGCAGGTGCTACTACTGAAGGTGATATTTGGACTTATTTTGATTCAGGATCTGTTACCGATTCTTATGTTTTAGAGTTTACGTCAAATAATCAGATTCGTTTTGCTGTGTATGAAACAAGTAGTCCTGGTAGTTTTTGTTCAGATATAGCACAAACTTTAACTCCATCATTATATGCAAAACTAACTAATGGTCAGCCTGCTACACTTACCGCTGGTTCTTCTACTTCTGCTTCTTTTATTCTTAAAATTAATCCTAGCAGAAGATATTTTATTAGGGCATATTTTGCTGGTGTTGCGTCTAATCTTTTATGTTTATACAAAAGTGATAAAAAATCAGAAGACTATTTTCATACTTCTGCTTTATTAAGTAATACAGGGTCAGATTGTGGGATTCAATTTAATTTACTACGTAATTATGAAAATAATGGTATTACAGGTTCTTCGCTAAATACTATTAATTGCGCCTCTACTAAAAATGCCACCAATGATGGTTGGGCTTCTTTTACACCTATGGTAGGTGGTACTTATATTATAGAATATAATAATGATAATAAATCTTCTTCTATTGCTAATGATGTGATGTTATCTATATATAGAACTCCAGTTATTACATTGGCAGCTGATTTTGGAGGTAAGGGTAGAGCAACTTATGCAGCACTTAGGTCTGCCCCTACTGTTAATGTGAATAATGGGCAAGTATCTTCAGAAAGTGATATTAGTATTACTACAACAGGAATTAACACAGGTGATTTAGATGGGGTTGCAGGAGATGATAGTCCTAATGATAATATATTTAATCCTGGTACAGATGGAGAGAAATGGTTTAGGATTGTTGGTGTAGGGCAGACTTGTAGAGTAAGACTTGAAGTTGCCACAGGGACTGCCGCTTTAGAATATTTTGAAGTTAATAGGACTACAGGCAATATTTCTACTGCTAATGATCTTTCTTATTTTGATGTTGGTAATAATCCAAAGGTATTAGGATTAAAACAAATTGGTAGTCAAGATATAGGTATTGATCCAGATGTTGATTATTATATTAGAGTAATAAAAGTAGGCACAACTATTCTAACTGGAAAATTAATAATTTATTATCCGGGTGCTACTGGAGCAAATATGCAGTTAGTCAATACTATGTGTGCAGATAATGTGGTAGAAGGAGTGGAAACATTAACTTTGACAGGAACAAATATCGTTGCAGGTTCTCATTATTTTATACGTGTTGCCAATAAAGTAACAGGCTCAACCGTAGGTACATTATGTATTCGTGATAACTCAGTCGTACAAGGTGATTTATGTAGCAATGCAACAGGTTTATTAGTAGGAAGTTGTGATGTAAGTTTTAATGTTCCATTGACTTTTACTAGAAACCAACCATTACCTACCGTTCCCTCTTGTGTGGCATCGACAGGCTTTGTCAAAGATGGGTGGATGTCGTTTACTGCTACTTCTACTCAAACTACCATAGAATATAAAAGTGATGCGGATGTAGCCTTAGCTGTGTATCGAGGTTCTTGTTCCAATCTAATTTATATAAATTGTATCAATGCTGACCCCGATGATGGCATAGAAACTATCAAAATAACTAATTCTATTATAGGTCTGACGTATTATGTACGTGTTATGACCTTAGTCAATACAACCACTAATGGTAATGTTTGTATTTATAACAACAATGAGCGCGATGTTTGTGATGATAATGATATGGTAACACGCGTGGTAGGTGATTGTAATTTACCATTTAATATTCCTGTAACTTTTGATAATAGTACATTATCAGGAGGTACAATCCCTGTTCCTTATAGAGATTTTGCACAAACATTTCCAATCACAGAACCAAATGGTGGTCAAACCATACTTCCTGATTATGCTTCTACTTGTGATGGAAACTTAGCGGCAACAAATGATGCACTTCTTCCTAATCAAAGTGTTGCTAAAGATGCTTGGATAAGAGTCATTGGGAATGGAAATTTTATAACCTTACTCTATAATAATAAAGAAGCAACTTCTAATCCGTCTCTTATTGTATATACCGCATTAAAAGCAACAGGACCTGTTAATTGTGGGTCTGGATTAGATGGCGCAGGCAATGGAACAGCGGCTAATCAATATGCTTGTACGAATAGAGTTGCTACGCCAGGTCTTCAAACTGAGTCAGTTACTTTTACGACCAACGCAGGGCAATTATATTTAGTGAGGATATTAGATTTAACAGGCACAGGGATGACAGGACAACTTTGTGTATCGAGAGGAAGACAAGATTATGAAGACCCTTGCATTAATTCAGGCGGTGGTTTACCTGGTCCGTCAGGAAGGTCAGTAACTATTGGAGAATGTAGTATTCCTATGAATATTGTAACAGGTTTAAATACTTGTTCTGTACCTAATACATTTACCACCGTAACAGGCGTAAAATCAATATACAATGAAGGATTTGCTAATTTTCCTACTGGTTGGGTAGCTAACCCTAATAATAATAATGCTTGGGCTCTCAATGGCAATAGAAATTCATCAGGATACGCAGGGGCAAGTGGTGGAAACAATATGCGTATGCGTAATTCTACGACTTCTGGCACAGTTTGTACGCTTATTTCAAATCCTATATCTACTGTAGGTTTTACTGGAATAAACGTTACTTGGGGAGCAAGAAAAAGTGGTAATGTCCCTGCTACTACTTTTGAATGGAGAATTGGTGCAGGCGCATGGACTCCTGTTAGCTTTACTGATGTAACCAATAATAGTACTTGGGCATTGGTAAATGCTGGGGTACTTCCTGCAGGTGCAGAGGGTATTCCTAATTTACAATTTAGATTTAGTATCACTTCGAGTAATACAGGAGATGGATTTGGATCCAATGATTATACCATAGATGATTTTGAAATTAGAGGAACTTCTACTACATTACCTACCCCTAACTACAATGGCATAAGCACAACGGATTGCGCTCAAGGTAATAAAGATTGCGTAGGCGGAGATGTATGGGCAACCGTAACTATTCCTTCTGTTTGTAATCCAGCAACTGCGGCAGGTTTTACTACACAAGCTACTTGTACAGGAGCAGGTTATATTTGGAATACCTCTAATAATACTTGTTCTTGCCCTGCCAATACCATTAGACCTACGTTTCCTAATACTTTTACGGTACAATATGACAATAGAGATGGTCTTTTGACACCTGCCACAGATGTAAGAATGGTTATCTATGATGCCTCTGTTAGTGGTTTTGATTGTAGAAATCAAAATACGTACAAATGTGTAGGATATTCAGATAGTGTGGGCGAGGGAATTGAAGCCGCTACAATCCAATTTGCCCCTTCTACGCCTCTAACTGCCCCTGCTACTTTTCCAACAGCAGGTAAAACTTACTTAATTCGTATTATCAATAAAAGTGCTACAGCAAGTGCTTATGGTAATTTGTGTTTGATGTATGGTTCTTCATTAAGTAGTACGACTTGTCCTCCTACTAATTGTTATGGAGAATTAGAAGGCGAGTTTGTACCTTTTAATGTACCAGGAGGAACTTATGTCAATGTCAATACCCCCTCGCGAACTATTCCAAATTGTGTAGCACCGGGCGGAAGTAGTCCATCATCAGATGCTACAAATCCTATTCGTTCTCAAGGCTGGATGGCATTTACTGTGCCAGCTACTGCCAATTATACAGCCGTTAGTGTGCAATATAACAACGATTTGACCTCAGGCAATGACCCCAATGCAGCCATCGCAATTTATACTGCCCCTAATATGCCTTCGCAAACAGCGAGTAATATTTGCCCTCCAACTCCCCAAGCAGTACGTGATGCTAATTGTGTTGCTGTATCATCAACCGATCCTAATGGAGTTCAATATTTAGCATGTTCTAATGCGGTTTTTCAAGGACCTGAAACGATTACATTTACCATACAAAAAGGACGAACTTATTATGTAAGAGTCATGAATGTGGACAATGTAGCTAATCCTTCTGATTTGAATGGTTTAATTCGTGTGTTTCCATTTGCGCAATGTAGCCCAGGTCCAGAATTGGTAACGGATGGTAAATTTGATATGTGGCCTGATATAAGAACAGTGCTAACAACACGCACATCACCCTCTGGTTTAACATCAACCCCTTTAACAGGAGCTACAAGAGCAGATAATACTACTCCAATCTTTATAGCGGCAACGACGACAATAGCACAAGACAATGCTATGATAGCAGCTCGTAATAATTATGACACAAAATTAGATGCTTATGTATTACAAACGCCTAACGTTGATTTTGATGATGCTTATCCTAATAATTTGGATAATAATAGTACAACAGGAATAGTTCGTTTTGCGACAGATTATGGTTATGTGAGAGATATTAGTAATGAAAATTTACCCACTACAGGTCTAGGGAACTCTACTATACTCACCTACGCAGAAGCAAGGTCAGAACAAGGAGAATTAAATCCTGAAGGACGTTATCTAATCAGACAAACTCCTTGGACTGTCAAAGGGGATTGGTATGGCTATGGCAATGGATATTCTGGTTATGGTGGCGGGGGTGGCGGCGGTACTGCTTATTCATACTGTTCGGCTGGGAACCAAGGTTTTGGCGACGAAGCGTGTGTTACTATCAATAGAGGGGTAAGATTTGGAACAACCAACGGGACATATAACGACCTAGAAGGAAGATGGACAAATACCGGAGTATTTTTTGAAAGACCAAGAGCATTACCTGATACCAAAGAAGCAAATTTTATGATTGTTAATGGTTCTTATGACCCAAATAGCACGTTATCACCAGGAAAAGTGTGGTGTCAAACTATCAACAGAGGAGCATCAAGTATAGGAAAAGTAGGTTATTATATATTCTCTGTATGGGTACAAAATATGATTAGCGGAGGACGAAACCTTGATGTACCAATGATGAGAATGACCGTTTGCGATATGGAAGACCCCCTCACAGGCGCATTCCCTACTTCAGTAGATGTAGATCCAAGTGCTGCTAATACAAGATTAAGCCGTTTACCCGGTGTTACTGATGTATTAAACAGAACTACTGGAGCGTTACTTAATCAAGTACAACATTTTCCTATTCCACCTGTGGACAGAGTAAAAGCACCAAGAGTCGATTTTTCGTATGGCGCTGCTATGAGTTGTAACTTAAGTTCAGAAGCAAGAGATAGACGTTTGAAAACTTTAGGAGCCTCGTTTTTAGTAACAGAAACTCCTGATAGATGGAAACCAATTCGTTGTGTATATCGCGCACCGCAAGGTGTTGTTGAGATGAATATTTGTTTAGAAAATTTATCTTTGACACAAAATGGAAATGACTTTGCCATTGATGATATTTCTTTCTACGAATGTTTGAATCCTGATGCAGAAACTTTTGATAAATTATTAAAAGGTGATCCTTGCGAATTGACTGATAATCCGCAATCTGTGGATATTTTATTGGGCGCAAGTATGTTAGATTTCTCAGGGAGATTGATGGGCGATAGAGTAGTTTTGAGTTGGCTTACGACCAAAGAAGACCAAACTTTGCGTTATGAAATTCAAAGAAGTCACGATGGAACTAACTTTTATGCTGTTGGTTATGAAGACGCAAGAGGAGTTTTAGCAGGTGTTACTGCTGAATATAATCACACCGATAGAGAATTGCCTGCGGGTGCAAAAACTTTATATTATCGTTTGAATATCATCGAAAATAGTGGTTATTCTCGTTTTTCTAATCTGATTTCAATAGGATTAAATAACATCGAAACTTTTGATTTAAAACTAATTCCTAATCCTGTCAAAACAAACGACGAAGTAGAAGTTCGTTTTAATGTATCAGAAGGAATGGCTAATATTGGCGTATTTGATATGATGGGAACGCGTTTGATGACTACTCAAATGACTACTTCTAATGGCGAAAATCGTGTAATGATTAGTACAAAAGGAATGATTACTGGTATATATTTAGTAAAAGTTATCCATAATGGAAAAACAGTGACTAAAAAATTAGTAGTTCATTGATATAAATAAATATCCATAAAAAAGGTTGCCCAAGAAATTGGAGCAACCTTTTTTTATTCATTTTTTAACTTTTGATAAGAAACAAAACGTTCAAAAAAAATGTTATAATGATAAGTTTTCACATAGAAAACCATATTTTTTATCCTTATCATTTTTAATTCTATACAACTGTGCGTTTACTTTTACTTTTCATATTATTTTTTACTATTACTTTTTATTCATTTGCTCAAATTTCAGGACAAATCAAACAAGAAAAAGGACAAATTGTCGAATTTGCCAATGTTAGTTTGCATATTTTGCCCGATTCAAGCGTAATCACAGGACAATTAACCGATATAGAAGGGAAATTTAGTTTTGAAATGCCCGCAAAAATAAGCAATTATTATTTAAAAGTTAGCCAAATTGGTTATATCAACAAATATTCTTCTGTATTTTCTAATCAAACTGAAAAAAATATAAACCTCGAAATTATTTTAGAAGAAGATGTAAAAAATTTAGAAGGTGTCGAAATAATTGGTAAAAGAAATTTTATAGAATATCAAGCCGATAAAACAATTTTAAACGTCGAAAACAGCGTTTTTAGCAATGGATTATCTTCTTCTGATATTTTGAAAAGAGCGCCCGGCGTAGCAGTAGACCAAAATGGTGGACTTTCTTTGAAAGGCAAAAAAGAAGTATTAGTTTTGATAGATGGAAAACCAACTTATCTGACCGATGAACAAGTGGGGCGTTTGTTAAAAAGTTTACCCGCCAACCAAATTTCTTCTGTAGAAATTTCTACTACGCCTTCTGCCAAATTTGATGCCGAAGGAAATGCAGGTTATATCAATATCAAACTCAAAAAAAATGCTATAAACGGACTCAACGGAACGCTTAATTTGAGTGCAGGACAAGGTTGGTTTTCGAAACAAAATTCAGGATTGCATTTGAGTTATAAAAAAGGAATCGTAAATTTGATGGCAAATTATGATTTTAGTTATGATGTTTGGATGAATAATTATAAAAGTGATAGAAAAATTATTGGCACACAAGGCAATACTTTTTTTAATCAAGATGCTTATTATAGAGTTCCCAACGAAACGCATACTTTAAAATTGGCGGCTGATTTTATGCTCTCGCCTACGCTTATGATGGGCGTACAAGGACAAGGTTTGCAGACCTCAAATAGTTGGTTAGGAGGCAATGAAACCAAACTTTATGATGATATTGGATTGACACAGAGGCTCGTTACACAAGATTTTAGCAAAGATTTTTTTAGAGAATTTTCAAGTAATTTTTATATTCGTTATCAAAAAGATAGTTTATCAGAATTATCTTTTGATGCTGATTATGCCAAATTTGACCAAAGAAATCCGCAAGGTTTTGTTACTCGAACTTATAATCAAATAGGTACAGAAATTTCACCTGCATTTATTTTGAATAGTAAAGTTCCAACTTTGATGGATATTTATGCGTTTAAAACAGATTATTCTCGAAAAATAAAAAAATCAAAAGTAGAATTGGGCGCAAAATATAGTTGGGTAAATACTGATAATGATATGCGTTTTTTGCAAACTATCAATAATATCGAAACGGTAGATACAAGGCGAACTAATCATTTTATTTATACGGAAAATATTTTGGCGGCATATATCAATTTTTCAGGTAAAAAAAATAAATTGGCTTATCAATTTGGATTGCGTGCCGAACAAACAGACACAAAAGGAACACAACTGATTACTAATCAAGTGTTTACGCGTAATTATTTTAATTTATTTCCGCAAGTTTCGTTAGATTATCAATTCAATCAAAAAAATGCGTTGGCAATCAATTATAATCGAAGAATCGATAGACCTAATTATAAATCGTTAAATCCTTTTGTTTATTTTTTAGATTTATTTGCTTCGGAGGCTGGAAATCCATTTCTTACGCCACAATATACCAATCATATCGAAGGAAATTATCGTTTTGATGAATGGTTGCAGGTTACATTGAATTATTCTCAAACAGATTTTGCGTTGACTGATGTATTAAAACAAAATTCTACGACAAGAGAAATGGTTTATACAAAAGATAATTTGGCTAAATTTATCAATTATGGCATAAGTGCCAATGTTTCTTTGCCGATTACAAAAAAATGGCAAATCAATCATTTTGTCAATGTTTTTCAAAATTCTTATACAGGTATTTATTTGGATATTCCTTTAAAAAATCAATCTTGGGCATATTCTTTGACTTGGCAACACGAAATTACATTGCCTAAAAAAATTACTTTTGAAATTTCGGGCAATTATAACTCAGGACAAGCACAAGGAATTATGCAACAAAGACCAATGTGGTTGTTGAGTGCGGGTTTTCAAAAAAGTTTTTGGAATGGAAATGGTACTTTGAAAGCTTTTATGAACGATATTTTTTGGGCAGAAATATATAGAAATGAAACAAAATTTGCTGATATTGATGCCACAGGTATGTATAGGCACGATACGCGCGTGTTTACTTTAGCATTTAGTTATCGTTTTGGAAAAAATTTATTTGGAAATAAAAAAGAACGAAAAACTGCTTTGGAAGAAGAAAAAGAAAGAATGAAATCAAAATAGATTTTTTTATCTTTTGAATTGTCTCCAGATTTATTTGGAGGATAATATACAAATAATAGTTTTCTACTATTTTTATTTTCCTAATCATCAAACCATTCTGTATCTTTTTTTTCTCTTAATGTGCCATCTTTTCTTTTGTGTTTTTGATTATGTTGATGTTGCATTTGTGCGATTCTCACATTTAGATTTTTAAATTCACTGCTAATATCGACTAATCTTTGTTGTATCAAAAACATTTCATCTTGAATGGTAAAATGGTCTGCTTCTTTTCTTTTGATAATATCTTTATGATTTTGTTCTTCTTTTACCTCTTCTATGCCATTGATAATCACCCCAATCAACATATTTAAAATAATCATCGCACCCGTAAAAATAAAAGATACAAAAAACATAGCCGCTAAAAAAGGTTGTGGTTGTGGAGTGGTACAAAGCCTCGAACCTTCATAACTTACTTTATCACAACCATACATATTGACGTACATAATATCCGCCCAATCTTCCAAAGTTACAGCACGAAATAAACTCAACATCGAAATATGTAAAGTTCCAAAATGAAAAGGATCATTTTGTCCAAAAAGAGTCGTTCCCGCACACGCATAAATGTAAAAATGTAAAATCAACAAAACAAATACATATATCATCGAAGGAATTGCTTTTAATAAAGAACTAACTATCAATCTTAATTGCGGAAAAAATGTAATCACACGCAACACACGCAACAAGCGTATCATACGTGCAACCGTAACAAATTTTGCATTGATAGGTAAAAAATAAACGACCACCACAAAAAAATCTATCAAATTCCAACCATCTTTAAAATATTGCCAAGGTTTTTTGCCTTCTGCCATTATTTTTAAGATAATTTCGAATAAGAATATTAACATAATTATTCTATCCAAAAAATTAATGTACGTACTAAAGCCTGTATCGTAAGTTTCTAAACCTACTAAAATACTGGCTAAAATAATTACAAGTAACATAAAATTTTGAAAAAAAGAACTATTTACAATTCTTTTGGAACGATAAGATAAAGTTGCTGTCATTTTATATCAAGATTTATACGATTTTAGTGATTTATATAAAAAATAATATATTAAAATACATTATTAAACCACGCAAATATCTTCGTTAAAAATTCGTGCCAAATTGGTGGATAAACCGCCACCGTAAATAAAAATCCAAAAACTGCTCCCATAAAGTGCGCTCCGTGATCCACATTATCTTGTCCACGATTTGCCATCAAAGACGAATAAAGCAAATATAAAACCGCAAATATAAAACCTGGAATATAAAAATTAGGAATAAAAATAATTCCAATACCTTGCAAAGGGTCAAACATTATCATCGAAAAAACAATCGCAGATACCGCTCCAGAAGCACCCAAAGCCGCATAATGTGGCGAATCTCGATATTTATACAAAGATAATAAATTCGCAAAAACAATTCCGAACAAATATAAAGTGGCATACAAAACCAAACCCAATTCAAACCCAAATAAAGATATAAATTTGAGTTCTAAATATTTACCAAACATAAACAAAACATACATATTGATACCCAAATGTAAATAACCTTGATGGATAAAACCACCACTAATCATTCGGTAATATTCTTGTCTATGTTTTATAAAATAAGGCGAAACTAACCATTTACTTTTGTAGTAAGGTTTTTCTTCTGCTAAATAACTCATAATGGCTGAAATCAAAATAATAGCCAAAGTGATAGGATTTTCCATTTTTTTAGTTTAATTTTTTACTATTTTTTTACTATTTTAACTGTTAATTTTATGTTATCAAATTTTTTATTTTTTTTCAATAAAAAAAGCATATAAAATTTGCTTTTTTAATAGATAGTGTATAATTTTATATCGTTAAAATCAATAAACACAAAATTTTAATTTAATTATTTTCAAAATTTTAATCATAATTCTATATGAAAGATGCCAAACTCAACGGAGCCAACAAACGCTACAACTACACATCAAATTTATTGATTAAATCTGAAAATTATATCTTTGACGATATTCGAAAAGGAATTATCGGCTCTGGTAATATTGACAACGATATTGCTGAAAGCATATCAAGTATTCAAGAATTACGTAAAAGATATAGCGACCGTGCCTTGCGTTTTAGTGTATATGACTAAATTTATACTATACTAAAGTTTTATTGTTATCTTTTAATCTTTCTAAAAATAAATAAATTTTTTAGAAAGATTTTTTTTTCAAAAATGAAGTCAATAAATCCTGAAAATCTTGAA
Source organism: Cytophagales bacterium (assembly GCA_013298075.1). Classification (GTDB taxonomy): domain Bacteria; phylum Bacteroidota; class Bacteroidia; order Cytophagales; family Microscillaceae; genus RDXZ01. Next base: position 12,251 of record JAAFJG010000072.1, read on the forward strand.
AATCGTGGTCTGTTTTTCTATTTAATCGTCTTTATATCTTCTATATTCTTTTAATCTTTCTTTTGCTTCTTTTGTACCATTTTTTTTAGAGCCGTATTTTTTGAGTTTCGCAAAATAATATTTGGCACTTTTATAATCTTTGCGTGTATGCGCAAATCTACCTAATTCTCGCAAAGCCGAAAGATAATAAAAAGAATCAAAAACTTTTAATTTTTCTGCAAAAGCCAAAGTTTGTTTATAATAAATTTCTGCGTCATTGATTTGTCCTCTATTTTGATGGGCTAGACCTAAATAATAAGACGCATATCTGCCGCTCACTTCTTCATATCCCGCATATTCTAATTTTATTTTGTCCATAATAGATTTCGAAACTATTTCCAACTCATAAAAATTACCTAATGAAAACAACAAACTTGCATACATTCGTTGAAAATAAGCATTATCAGGATAACTTTGATACAAACTTGCTGCAATTGGCAAAGCCAATGCTGGTTTTTCTTCTTCATATCTATAAATTCGAACCAAAAAATACAACGCTTCTTGTCGAGTATAATACGCATTATTGGCTGTTTTTTTTATCAATTCTAAACCTTTATTTTTATCTCCTTTTTTAAAAAAAGCCATAATAGGTCGAACCAATGGATAATTAGCAGGCAACCAAACAGAATAATAATTATACAAACCTTCTCCAAACATCAATTCGGGATTGATAACTTCTTCATTTTTTTTTTCTGATAATCGCATATAACTCAACGCACTTCGAGTATTATTCATAGCACGCGTCCAATGTCCTCTTTCTGCGTGTAAGCGAGCTTTGAAAGCATAAGCAGCCGAGAGAAAAAAACTTGCTTCAGAATTATCTTTGTCTTCTTTATATAAATTATGAGCAAAAATAAGGCTTGAATCCATATAAGCGATAAATTTTTTATCATATTTAGTAATGTCTCCGTTGGGCATTATTTTCCACCATTCTGTCAAACCTAACAAAAAATAAGGAAGTGGGTGTGTTGGATATTTATCTTTGAACCATAAAAATTGCGTAGTAGCACTTTCAAATTTAAAATTATACAAATCATTCATCGCATTAGCGGTTTCTAATTGTACCATTTGATTGCGTAAAAGCATTTTTTCGCCATAAATTGCCTTTTCACTGATTCCTTCTTGTGCCAATATCAAAGGAATAATGGTGATTATCAATAAAAATAATTGAATGATTTTTAACATAAGAAATGAATAAAACAAAACAAAAAACAATAAATTAGATAACGAATTTTTATGATTATTATTGTTTTATGTATTTATTATCAGCTTAAAAACGTCTCAAATATAAAACAAAAAAACTATCTCATATTAAATAAGATAGTTTTGGTACTCCGTACGAGAATCGAACTCGTGTTTTATCCGTGAAAGGGATACGTCCTAACCCCTAGACGAACAGAGCGGGGATTTACAATTAAAATTTATTACATTTACTTTATACTTTAGTACTCCGTACGAGAATCGAACTCGTGTTTTATCCGTGAAAGGGATACGTCCTAACCCCTAGACGAACAGAGCGGGTTTTTTTAATTGTGTGCAAAGGTAGGGCTTTTATTTTTACTTTCCAAATTTTTGGAGATATATTTTAAAATTATTTTTTAGAACGCAATAAAATCACTCTCCAAGAAAAATAAAAACTTGCTAATCCGATGCCAACTACCATCACGACTAATCCGTAGGCTAATAATTTTGTTCGATAAATAGTATTTCGTTCGTTGATATATTTTAGTTCGATATCTTTTTTATGTTCCTCAAAATATTCTTTATATTGATGATTTATAGGCAGTTTTTCGGCAAAAACTTCTGCTTTTTTGATGAAATAAAACGCATTTTCGTAGTCTTTTGATTGGATATATTTATTTGCCCAATCGACACAAAGTTGTGCTGCTTCAAAGAAATTTTGTTCTGCCACAAAATACAAAGCCAAATATTTATCTTGAAATGTTTTTATTCTCGCTATTTCTTCTAAATGTAAACCTGATTTGATAATGGCTTCATAATCTTTTTTCATTTTTGAAGTGGAATCCTCAAATATTTTTTGGTTAATCGAAAAAGATTGTAATAAATAACCAATAGAGAGTTCATAATCGCCTTGCACATTGGCATAAAAAAGTCCAACATTATAATTAGTAATGGCTAATTCTTCTAAATTATTGATTTTACGCCTGAGTTTTATTTCTTCTAAAAAATATTTTTCGGCTCTATATCTATTATCAAAACGGCTTTCTAACATTGCTTTTTGTCTTAATGCTGTTACTTTTCCTTTCGAATAATCGATTAAAGCGGCTACTTGATAGGCTTTTTCGTGTGCTTGCAATGCTTTTCGCCAGTTGCTATCATCATTTTCAAAATATTCTTTTCCTTGTTCGTTCCAATAATCAGTTTCTTCTCTGTAATGTTGATAACTCGAATCTCGATTGATGATAATTTGTGCTTTGATTTGATTCGAATAAAAAACAAAAAATACTCCTAAAATTATCAAATATTTTTGGATAATATAAAAGAAATATTTTTTATTTTGATTGATAAACATACAATTTTTATCGGTTAAGATTGCGGAATATTGGGTTGTTTTTTTCTGAATAATCTTTGCCAAGTGCGTTTTTCAAATTCCCAAAAAAACTTAAATTGCCCAAAAATAAATCCATATCCTAATAAAAGAATTTGATATAAAGGAAGAATAAACACTAAATATAATAAAAAACCAACCCAACCTTTAATTTGAATGCCCAATAAAGCAAACAAAGGCTGTTTGATAAATAGCACCGTAGTTCCTGTGCAAGCAAAAACAATTAAAACAATGATGACTTGTTTTAAACCTTGTAATTGCCATTTTTTTTGTAATTTTACTAAAAAACTCATTGATAAATATAAAAAGTAAATGTAAAGACTTTAATTTTTGCGTGCAAATATATGTAATTTTAGTGTGATTTTTTTATATTTTCTGTTTATATTTTAAAATTATTTTTTTTAAATACGATTTTTTTTCATTTTTATAACAATAAATTTACAATTCTAATTTTTTTATTTTATCTTTGCCTTTTTGAAATATAAGGTATAAAAATTTAAAAAATAAGTAGTATGTCGTACAATAAAATTGTAGAATTATTAGGTGGTGATGCTGAAAAATTATTAGCCCATCAATGTAAAACGATTGATAAATCTCAAATTCATTTACCAAGTCCTGATTTTGTTGAAAAAGTATTTATCAACACAAACCGAAGCACACAAACTTTACGTAATTTACAAAGTTTATTTGGTACAGGGCGTTTAGGGAATACAGGTTATGTATCTATTTTGCCTATCGATCAAGGAATCGAGCATAGTGCGGGTGCATCTTTTGCCAAAAATCCAATTTATTTTGACCCAGAAAATATCATAAAGTTAGCCATCGAAGGCGGCTGTAATGGCGTAGCAACCACTTTTGGGGCATTGGCAATAAACTCAAGAAAATATGCACACAGAATTCCTTTTATTGTAAAAATCAATCATAACGAACTTTTGACATTCCCAAACAAAGCAGACCAATTAATGTATGGTTCTATTCGTGAGGCGTGGAATTTGGGTGCAGCAGCCATAGGAGCGACGATTTATTTTGGCTCTGATAACTCTGGTCGCCAAATTGTAGAAGTAGCCAAAGCATTCGAAGAAGCACATAGTTTAGGAATGGCGACTATTTTATGGTGCTATACGCGTAATGATGCTTTCAAAAAAGATGGCGTTGATTATCACGTTTCTGCTGACTTAACAGGACAAGCAAATCATTTAGGAGTTACAATTCAAGCGGATATTATCAAACAAAAATTACCTGAAAACAATGGTGGTTACAATGCGTTGAATATGGGCGGTTCGTCTTACGGAAAAACTGACAAACGCATTTATACAGAATTAACAACTGATCACCCGATTGACTTATGCCGTTATCAAGTAGCAAATTGTTATATGGGACGTGCAGGACTTATCAATTCTGGTGGTGCTTCTTCGGGAGAATCAGATATGGCAGAAGCGGTAAAAACAGCCGTTATCAACAAACGTGCAGGTGGAATGGGCTTAATTTCGGGGCGTAAAGCGTTCCAAAGACCAATGAAAGAAGGCGTTGAGATTTTGCAAGCCATTCAAGATGTTTATTTAGAAAACCAAATTACGATTGCGTAATTTGGTTGAAAATATTAGTTGATTTTCAAATTTGCATTTTTATTTTTTGTGAATTTGAAAATCAATTATTCTATATCCATTCAATCATTTTTTTATATTAAAAAATCCAAATCAACTATGAAATTTTTTTTCATTCTTATTTTTTTATGCTTATTTTTAGCGGGTTGTGGCAGCGATAATAGAGCAACATCTAACAATAAAATATTAGCAAAAGTATATAATAAACAATTAAAAATCAATGATTTAATTGGATTTATTCCTATCGGAACGTCCAAAAGTGATAGTGCGATTATGATACAAAAATACGTGGAAACTTGGGTAAGAAAACAACTTTTATTAGGAAAAGCAAACAAAGAAGTAAAAATTGATGAAAATGAAATTGAAAGAAAATTACAAGATTATAAATACGATTTGATTGCTTATCAATATGAAAAAAATTATATTCAAAAAAATTTGGATACAGTCGTAAAACCTACAGAAATTCAAAAATATTATGATGAAAATACCGCCAATTTTGAACTCAAACAAAATATTGTCAAAGGAATTTGGGCAAAAACTAGAAAAGATAATTCTGAAAAAGATAAACTAAAAGCAATGCTTAATGACCCTAAAACCGAAACAGAACAAATAGCAAAAGCCTCCACAGAAAGTTATATTTTGAATGAAAAATGGATTGATTTTGATGTTTTTGTCAAAAAAACGCCTTTTCAATCTATTGCTAATAAAACAAATTTTATTCAATACAATAAATTTTCTGAAAGTGATGAAGGTGAATTTGTGTATTATTTATATTTGAGAGATTTCAAAATCATCAATCAACCTTCGCCTCTCGAATTTGTAAAAAATAGAATAATTAGTATGATTATCAATCAAAAAAAAGCACAATTATTGAGAAATTTAGAGAAAAATATCTACGAAGAAGCAAAAAAAAATAAAGAATTTGAGGTTTTTAAATAATCGTAAAAACGTTTTTTCTCAATAGATTTGATTATTTTTATTTTTTTATTTCAATATATTTCCTTAATTTTGCAGAGGTATATTAAAAAATAAAACTATGTTGATAGCTAATCCAATTTATGATGTTGTTTTCAAAAGATTAATGGAAAATGACAAAGTTGCTAAGTTTTTTATTGGAACTCTTTTAGATGAAGTCATCGAAAATATAGAAGTGAAACCTCAAGAATTTACTTTTGTGAGTGAATTGATAGGTATTGCTGTTTTTCGGTTGGATTTCATTGCTACGATAAGAACCAAAACAGGCGAACTCAAAAAAATATTGATTGAAGTGCAAAAAGCAAAAAATCAGATTGATTTGATGCGTTTTAGGAATTATTTGGCAGAACAATACAAAAAACAAGATTTAATCAATAACGAAAAAGTAATTTTACCCATTACAACCATTTATATTTTAGGTTTTAATCTACCTGAAATTAAAACGCCTTGTGTCAAAATCGAGAGAAACTATAAAGATTTGGTTAATCAAAACCCCATTACTGAAACGAGTGAATTTATAGAAAAATTAACTCACGATAGTTTTGTGGTGCAAGTACAAAGAATTACTAACAGTTATCAAACTAAATTAGATAAATTGCTGAGTCTTTTTGAGCAAAAACATTTTATTGATGACAAAGAAACTACAAAATATTTTAGACACGATGGAGAAAGTGATGA